>JANXZO010000026.1 GCA_025355465.1 Bacteroidales bacterium | reverse complement strand
GCGCTTGTAATAAATGAACCCTATAGATCAAAGAAAAAACCAACCGAAATGCCGGCGCTGTTTAAAGTTTACCAGATTTTCTCACTTCAAAGTCTCAAAGAACCCCTTTATATAAATTTTTAGCGCTGCACACTAACGGTTTGCGTGTAGCTTTCAGTTGCCGATTTCATGGCAATTTTCTGTCAAGTTACACATAAGTTTATTAAATGCGAAATCGCTAAAACTCTCACTGTCTCGGCAATTGAAGCTACACGCTGTTATGTGTGGGTTGTTCATCCGTTAATAATTTGACAGGATTGCAAACAGCTAATAATATCAATAATATGAGCACTCCATATGTTAAGGTTTTATAATGATCGTAGAAATTATTAAAAGCTCCCAAAATAAAATGACTATTTGTTAAAAAGTAAACCAGACTTATAAATACAATTAAAGTGATTTTTTTTACGTTATAATATTTAGTCGTTTTATAATCTTTTTTATTAAAAAATAAATATATGAAATAAAATATTAAATATGTAGATGCTGGGAAAATAAAGAAAAAGGCATAATGCTGTTGATGTGGAAAGATTAGCGGTATGATTAAGCATAAATAACTAGTTTCATATAACTTTTGAAGTTTTATAGTTGTCTTTTTAAATGGTTTTGTTTTTAAAAAATACAAAGTAAATAATATTAATGCTCCTCTAACAATGTTAATAACAATATTCAAATTTTCAATAGAAATATCAGCAATATTTCTCTTAAGAGTTAATGCATGCCAATCGCCACAATCTTTAACTAATAATGTTGCTAAAAGAGTTGTTAAAGAATGGAAACTTCTTTCCGATGTGTCAAGTATATGCGCCTGATTCATCGGATTAATTAAATGCCATCTTTCAATTAAAAGTAGCTTGTTATAATCATATCCAATAAAAATAATTGGCAAGAAAAGAAATACAATGATAAAACCTATTATATAAAGTGTCGATTTCCACTCTTTTCTATAAATTAAATATGGTAAGACTACGATTGGTAAAAGTTTGATATTAATACCAAGTGCTATGAGAATACTTCCTGCAATAATTCTATGATTACTTATAAAATATAACCCTTCTAAAGTTAAATATAATATAAATATCGTTACTTGGGCAAGATGAAAATTATCACGTAAAAAACTAAGTATAAAAACAAATGATAAAATAATAAAAAGTATTTTATTGTTTTTCCTCAATATTGATAAGGGAAGCCAGTCTATAAGAATTTTCCATATACGATATACAAAAAATACATTTAGGATAAGCCAAATTACATTCACAACATATAAAGATAAATATGTAAAAGGAGTCAGAATTAATGCAAATAAAATATCGTAATAATAATGATACCATTCGTTATATTGAATTTGATAGATATTTTTTCCCAACAATAAATCTCTTGAAGCGGAAATAAAAATATTAAAGTCTCCTTTTCCACGTGCTTCAAACAGAATAATAATTAATATTACTAATCCGCCAAAATAATATATCAATTTTCCTCTAAAATGTTCTTTCATAGTAGTAATTTTTTCAACTCACACATAACTTACTTGTAACACCCGTTCGGTTTGTCCTGTTTGTTTGTCAACGGAGTGGAAATAGGCGTTAGCGGGTTGCGTGTTATTGTTTGTGTTATTTACGGGGTTATTAACTGCATTAAAGGTCGTCCAGCGGACTCCTGATAAGCTGGATGCTTCGGTTACTGACATGCGTGTAAATCTCAGTGGTCCGGGTGCTTTTATGACCCAGAATTTCCTGAATATACCGGATATCAACTCCCGACTCATGCAAATGTGTAGCATAACTATGCCTTAACCAGTGTAAAGTTACTGGTTTTTTGATTCCGGCAACACCAATTGCCTTTTTTAATACCTGCTGTAAACTGCGTTCATCGTATTGCTCCCCCTTTTTTATCCCCTCGAATAACCAGGTTACGGGTCTGTACTGCCGATAATAATCCTCCAGCAATAATATGTTCTTGTCCGAAATCGGAACAACACGGTCCTTATTGCCCTTCCCCAGCCTTACCACAAGCAGCCCACGCTCCCGGTCTATGTCTTGTGGCTTCAGA
Source organism: Bacteroidales bacterium (assembly GCA_025355465.1). Taxonomy (GTDB): domain Bacteria; phylum Bacteroidota; class Bacteroidia; order Bacteroidales; family FEN-979; genus JANXZO01. The sequence continues at coordinate 76,028 of JANXZO010000026.1, read as the reverse complement.
TTCAGCAACTCGCCCCGCCGTAAACCGCAACCATATACTGTACTCAGCATCGCCCGGTGCTTGATGTTCCTGATGCCCTGAAGAAGCCTCTTCACCTCATTCTTATTCAAAACATTGGGCAATTTATAGACCTGCCTCGGCCGTTGCAACTGCATCCTGGCCACCTCCTGCCGCATGATCTCCCTGTAAAACAATTTCAATGCATTCACAAGCTGATTCTGATAGGAATAACTTAAACTGTTAGGAATGATGTATTCATTGGTAAATCGCTGTATGTTATCGCCCAGCGGCCAACCGGCATTTTCGGGTTTGATGAACCTTAGAAAAACCTGGACCATCTCAGTGTAGGTCCGGATTGTTGACACACTGTACCTTCGGAATGACATCCACCGCCTGAATTGTTCGATCTTTTCTATGTCAGTCTCATCAAGATTCGCCAATAGCGAAACCGGCCTCTCTGAACCCGTCTTCATTTTTATGCGGTCCTGTACAGAATACAAAAAACAGGTGGTATCCTTTCGAAATATTGATTTCAATTTCTTCCTGTTCTCATCTGTGTTGTCGGTTACCCAGCACCGCAATCCTGAATGCCAGTGACTTCCGTCAATATTTTTTAACCGGCTCACTATTACAGGGTCATATTGAAAGTACAGGCATATCAGCGATCTTCCGCTGATCACTTCGGTTTTTACTCCGATCTCGGTCATAGTGAAGGAATTTATCAGATTAAATATTTTCTGAGTTGATGATTGTATGCCGGTTTTGTTCAATTGCAGAATATCCGGGATTACTTAATCGGGAGATCGGCAAAAGGTAAACTCATTTTTGAAAGATTCCGGCAAGGAGGATGGTTTTTCTACCGCCTACTGCTCCTGAAGGATGATCACATCCTGTTTTTTTGTACCTTCGTAAAAAATAAGAGCGATGAGACTTGTCGTGTTTGGTGCCAGCGGAAAGACCGGTATCCTGATCGTATATCAGGCGCTCAATCAGGGTCATTATGTGACTGCCTTTGCCCGGCAGGCATCCCGCGTGACCATTCAGCATAAAAACCTCCACGTGGTGGTGGGTGATGTTACGGATATAGAGACCGTGCGGATGGCCGTAGCGGGACAGGATGCAGTGCTTTGCGCGCTGGGAGTGGCAGGCAACCGTCCCAACACCATCCTCTCCCAAGGGACCGGCAATATCCTCAGGGCGATGGAAGAAACGGGGGTAAAACGGTTCATCTGCATGTCTTCGGCAGGGATCCTCGGCAACGACGGCGGATTCTGGTTCGGGAAGGTGATCATGCCACTGTTTCTGGGCCATGTCTTTGCGGATAAGCGAAGGCAGGCGGAGGTTGTACGGCAAAATAAGGCGGAATGGGTTATCCTTCGCCCGGTCGGACTTACCGACGCCCCGAAAACCGGTGCCTACAAGGTGAATGACGGGAATCCCACCTCGCGTACCATCCCACGGGCTGATGTGGCAGATTTCATGCTCAAACTGATGACCAACAAGCAATACGACTATAAAATGCCTGCGTTGTCGAGCTATTAACCCGTGCAAGCCTGGTTTCGAAATACCGCTGTCTTTTTACTGTGGCTGATCTCTACAGCTTTGTCTGCCCAGTTTATCTCCCCTGATACCGTATGTGTCGGACAGCCTGTAACGGTATCCATGAATTCGTTCATTTCGGGAGCCAATTTTTACTGGGGTTTCTGCTCGGGGAATGCTTCCGAACCGCCAGCCGGAAAAAATTTCGGAAATCCATCGGCATCGCTTCATGATCCGAAATATGTGACGCTGGTTACCGAGGGCCCCGACTGCTTCTCATTCATCACCTCGGCCGGCGATTCTTCGGTTACCCGAAACTTCCATGGCAGCTCTTTTTATAACCAGCCGGTTGCCACGAAAAGCTGGAGCGGCATGGGTGTCCTTACGAAGAAGATCAAAGGAATACAGGTGGTGCTGGACAACATGAGTGCAAACTGGTTCGGATTTATGGTGAATGGCAGCAGCCTGGTGAGACTGAATTTCGGACCGAACATTAAAACGGGCGACCCACAGATCATGCCCGATTTTCCCTATCCGAGCGTATCCGGTTCATCCGATCTGAAGATGGTGCATGAGGGGTCCGACTGGATCGGTTTCGGCACAGACTCTACGGGTAATTCAGTGTACCGGCTGCTTTTCTCCAATGGGTTGCAGGCTCCTCCGGCGCTGTTGAATTTCGGGAACCGGGGGCAACTCAGCGGACCTGCAGGACTCAGTCTGATAAAGGAAAACGGCAACTGGTATATGTTTATCATCAATGAAACAAGCAACTCGATAACCCGGCTTGATTTCGGCGCCTCCCTGATCAACGATAATCCGGCCGGCACCAACCTCGGAAATCCGGGTGGATTGTTGAATTCCGGTTCGGGAATTACCCTTACCAGCGATTGTTATAATGTTGACGGACTTGCAGTAAACCACGTTCCCACAGGAGATCAACTGATCCAGTTTGTATTTGATGGCGGCGCTGAAGGTACGATCACCCCGGTAGCGCTGGGCAGTACCGGCAACCTTAACCAGCCTTTCGGTATTTCGTCCCTTCGCCGGGTGGGCGACACGCTGTTTGCCGCCGTTACCAACTCCGGAAACTCCTCCCTTTCTGTTCTATATTTTCCTGTTTGTACAGCCTCCTCAGTTCCCGGTTCAACCTTACGCAACCCTCCACCCTACTACTACCGTTACCCGGGAAATTACAACATCATTGTATCCTATACCGGGACCGGAGCGGGCCAGGGTTCTCAGGCGGGGTGCAGACCTATTGTGGTAAGACCGGTTATGCAGGTCTCGTTAGGAGGAGATAAACATATTTGCGACGGCGGGTCTGTGGTTCTTGCAGCCGATTCGGTCTATACAACATACCTTTGGAACACCGGCTCCATCGACACCTCCATCAGGGTGAGCGCCGCCGGAAAATATTTCCTGGACGTAACCAATCGCTGGGGTTGTACCGCCAGCGACACCGTGATGGTAAGCGTTTCACAACCCATTGAAATTGCGAAAGATACGATTATCTGTTTTGGACAACGATACTTCGCCGGGGGCAACTGGCAAACGAAATCGGGCCTGTATCACGACACACTTCAAACCATGGGAGGGTGCGACAGCATCATCAACACAAATCTTACGGTAAAACCGGAGGTTAACATTTACCTCGGCCGGGATACGATCCTCTGTCCCGGCGGGGAGATCCTGCTAAAGGCCACCACCCGGTATGCCTCGTCATATACCTGGCAGGATGGTTCCGGAGACTCTCTATACAACGTAACCCAGCCCGGTATCTACTGGGTTCATGTGGTGGTCGACAACTGTATGGCCGGCGATACCATAACTATCGCGAATTGTCCGGGTAAGCTCTGGTTTCCCAATGCGTTCACCCCCAACAACGACGGACTGAATGATCTCTATCAGCCGGTGGGAATAAGCATTCTGAGGTTTCACATGGTTGTTTTCGACCGCTGGGGGGCCGAAGTTTTCGAAACCTCCGACATCAGTCAGGGGTGGAACGGCTTGTCGAAAGGAGAATACAGTCCGCCGGGGACCTACACCTACCTGGCCGATTACGAGTTCATCGACAACCCCGGTGAGACTCAAAAGAGCAGCGGAACCTTTACCCTGGTGCGATAAGGTTCGTTCTTCTGCCGCCTTCGTTTCAACTATTTTTCTTCCGTGAAAACATTTTTTTGGTTTTCGTCGTAATTTGGTCCTCAAATTCTTAAATCTGACAGCCCATGATACAAAAAAACCATATCCGAATTGTCATTACTTTTTTCCTTATCGCCGGCGCTACGTTGAACAGCCACGGCCAGAAAGAGGGTACCGACTCGCTGCTTAAGGCGATCAGCAGCCAGGTTACAGCCATCAACAGGCAATTGAACCCCAACATTGAGTCCACGGCAGGGAGTTTCCGTCTTCAGCCGCTGCCCAGGGTAGTAAAGGTCGGTTCGATGCTGAAAAGCAGGCCCGGCAGTACGGCAGTTTATGGAGATTATCTTTATGTGCAGGTTAGTAACCTTGAAGCGCTCATCGCCTACCGGGATTCGTTGAAAACCGCAACGGGCGACAGCATGTCAGGGGTAATTCTTTACATCAACGGCAATGCCATGCGCGACATCACGGTAATGAACATCGACCGGAGCAAAAACCGGCTGGTCTTTCATCTTAACCGCCATTCAAAATACCTGATGAAATTTTACCCGGAATTCAACTATCTCTGGTCGAAGCTGCCTGTGTATATCAGCGCCGGATTCCGCAACGGCACAGTATTGCCGATCGACCCGTCGGCGGGCCTGTTCGAACTGAAATACATCAGCCGGTGGGCGTTGTTTTCGGCCCTGGTGCTGATTGTCACCATTTTCGGAAGTTTTATCATTCTGGCGGCGCGTACCAACCTGATCAGGGCAGGCAATTCAGTGAGCATATTCAGCCTTGCACTTACGCAATTGTCGTTCTGGACCATTGTTGTTGCGGCTTCGTTCATTTACATCTGGATCGCCACCGAAGAGGTAAGTCCGATTACCGGTTCCACCCTTATTTTGCTCTCCATCAGCGTAAGCACTGCGGCTGGTTCCAGGCTGATCGACATACGGTCGGGGATCGCAGGAGTTCCCAACCTTCAGTCGCATGGCTTCCTCAGGGATATCCTCTCCGACGAACACGGTTACAGTGTGCACCGTTGCCAGATGTTCCTGTGGACCATCATCCTGGGGATCATTTTTGTGACGAGTGTAATTGCAAAACAGCAGATCCCGCAACTCGATGAAAGTTTGCTGGGGCTGATGGGCATCAGCTCGGGTGCTTATGTTGGGTTGAAGACGGTGGAGAACAAAAAGAACGCAGGGCCTGTTTAATCCCTTCGGCATCGAAGCCGCATTCGCGGTGAAGTTCTTCAACAGCTCCCTGTTCCACAAAGCGGTCGGGGATGCCGAGGCGTTTTACAGAAGCGTGATATCCGTGGTCGGCTATAAATTCGAGAATGGCGCTTCCCATGCCACCTTTGATGGCGCCATCCTCCACGGTAATAATCCGGTTGTGCTTTTTTAAAACCTCGTGGAGTAAGGCTTCATCGAGCGGTTTAAGGAACCTGAGATCGTAATGGGCAAATGAGTGTCCGGCCTGTGCCAGCTCTTCGCAGGCTTGTACGGCAAAGTTCCCTACATGGCCAAGGGTGATGATGGCTCCCTCCTCCCCGTCGCGTATCATCTGTCCCTTGCCGATCTCCAGCGCCTGCAGCGGCGTTTTCCAGTGCGGCATCACGCCGCGGCCTTTCGGGTAGCGGATGGCAAAAGGGCCCACCCCATCCTGCTGGGCTGTGAACATCATGTTTCGCAGCTCCTGCTCATTCATCGGGGCGCAAACCACCATGTTTGGTATGCAGCGCAAGTACACCAGGTCGTAGCTTCCGTGGTGTGTGGCGCCGTCCTCACCAACCAATCCTCCGCGATCGAGACAGAACACTACCTGCAACTGCTGCAGCGCCACATCGTGGATGATCTGGTCATAGGCCCTTTGCATGAAGCTGGAGTAGATGTTGCAGAACGGAACCATGCCTGAGGCTGCCAGTCCGGCGCTGAAGGTTACTGCATGCTGTTCGGCAATGCCTACATCGAAGGTTCGTTCCGGCATTTTGGCCATCATGAGGTTCAGGGAGCAACCGGTGGACATGGCCGGCGTGATCCCTACGATTTTCGGGTTGGCTTCGGCCAGTTCGATGATGGTACGACCGAAAACGGTCTGGTATTTTGGAGCCAGCCCCTGGCATTTGTCCTCCTTGATGGTTCCGGTAGTTTTATCGAAGGTTCCCGGAGCATGATATACCGTCTGGTCTTTCTCGGCCTTTTCGAATCCTTTGCCCTTTACGGTGTGAATGTGCAGCAGTTTGGGACCGCGAATGCCTTTCATGTCGGTAAGAAGTTTCACCAACCGAACTACATCGTTGCCATCCACCGGTCCAAAATAGCGAAGGTTGAATGCTTCAAAAAGGTTGCCGCTTTTCAGTAAAGTAGTTTTCACGGCATTTCCGAGCTGTTTTACGATGGCCCGGGAGTTCTTGCCGTATTTGGTTCCGCCGCCCATGAGGAACCATACCTTGTCGCGCACTCTGTTGTAGGTTTTCGAGGTAACGATGTCGGCGAGATAATCCTTGATGGCTCCCACGTTTTTGTCGATGGCGATCTGGTTGTCGTTGAGGATCACCAGCAGGTTGGCGTTGGAGACCCCTGCATTGTTGAGTGCCTCCATGGCCATTCCGCCGGTCATGGCACCGTCGCCGATCACGGCAACATGGCTGCGCTCCTTCAGTCCGCCCAGCTTGGCAGCGACACCCATGCCCAGTGCAGCGGAGATGGAGGTTGACGAATGTCCTACGCCAAACGTATCGAATTCGCTCTCCTCCATCCTGGGGAAACCGCTTAGCCCTTTGTAGGTGCGAATGGTATGAAACCGGTCTTTGCGGCCGGTCAGAATTTTGTGCGCATACGCCTGATGGCCTACATCCCAGATCACCTTATCGTTGGGCGTATCGTAAACATAATGAAGCGCCACGGCCAGTTCAACGGCACCCAGGCTGGCACCGAGATGTCCGGGATTTTTCGACAGGATATCTATGATGAATGCCCTGATCTCATCGCATAACTGCGGAAGTTCCTCTATTTTCAGCTGCCTGAGATCGGCGGGTAGGTTGATGCGGTTCAGTATCGATGCGGTTTCCGGGGTCATGAAGTAAGTTGAGTTCGCGGGTGCAAATTTACGAAATTACAGAAGACCCAATTCAAGCAACGCCGATTCGCTCAGCATATCCTTGTCCCAGGGAGGTTCGAAGGTAAGTTCTACGGTTACCTTGCCAACTCCTTCCACCAGCTGAATGCTATTCTGAACCTGGCCGGGCATGTCTTCAGCCACCGGACAATTGGGTGTAGTCAGTGTCATCATCACATACACATCATTGGTTTCGTCGTTGATCTGAAGGTTGTAGATCAGTCCGAGGTCATAAATATTCACCGGTATTTCAGGGTCGAACACCGACCTTAGTGCTGCAATCACTTTATGTTCGAGGGGATGCGCTTGTTTTGTCATGGGGGTGAAGGGTTACCATTAATTTTTCTGATTCATTTTTGTTTTGAAGACCAGTGCGTAAAGCTTCATCTGTTTGATCATGCTGGTCAATCCGTTGCTTCGGGTGGGAGAAAGGTGCTCCTTCAAACCGATACGGTCGACAAAGCCGAGGCTGGCACTGATAATATCGTCCGGCGATTGCTCCGAAAGCACGCGTAACAGCAAACTCACGATGCCTTTGGTGATGATGGCGTCACTGTCGGCGGTAAAGTGGACCTTTCCATCCTTCAGCGCTGCATGAAGCCAAACTTTCGACTGGCAGCCGGAAATGATGAACTGATCGGTTTTATACTGCGGATCGATGAGCGGCAGCGACTTGCCCATCTCCACGATCATGTCGTACTTGTCGAGCCAGTCATCGAAGGCCGAAAACTCACTGACGATCTGTTCTTCTATTTCCGAAATCAACATGGGTATCTGAAAATGAGATTATACGATTATTCGAACATCTTTTTCACCCGGAGGATGGCGGCGACAAGCTGATCGATCTCGGCTTCGGTGTTGTAAAATGCAAACGAAGCGCGCACCGTTCCGGGAATCTGCAGGAGTTCGATGAGCGGCATGGCACAGTGGTGACCGGTGCGCACGGCGATACCAAGTTTGTCGATGATGGTCCCTGCATCATAAGGATGAATCTTTCCAAGGAGGAACGACACGAGGCTGGCTTTATGCTTTGCCGTGCCGATCATCCGGATGCCTTCTATTTCCGACATCTTCACGGTGGCATATTTCAGCAGATCCGCTTCGTAGGCTGCAATATTTTCCATACCGATGTTCTTCAGGTAACGGATAGCGGCTCCCAGTCCCATCACCCCCTCCACGTTGGGTGTTCCCGCCTCAAACTTAAACGGCAGTTCGTTGAATGTAGTATGGTCAACGAACACATCTTTGATCATTTCGCCGCCCATCTGGTATGGTGGCAGCTCTTCAAGCAATGCCTCCTTGCCGTAAAGCACGCCGATTCCCATCGGAGCGTACATCTTGTGTCCGGAGAAACAGTAGAAATCACAATCCAGCTCCTGCACATCCACCGGCAGGTGCGAAACACCCTGGGCGCCATCAATAAGCACCGGTACGTTATGCGCATGGGCAAAGGCAATGATCTCCCGGATGGGGTTGATGGTACCCAGCACATTCGATACATGGGTAAGGGCGATGAGCCGTGTTTTTTCGTTCACCTGGGCCTTCAGCCCGTCAACATCAAGTTCGCCTGCCGCATTGATGCCGGCAACACGAAACTTCGCGCCGCGTTCGAAGCACATCTGCTGCCAGGGAACAAAGTTCGAATGGTGTTCCATGATGGTGGTTATCACCTCGTCGCCGGGCTGAACATAGCGCCTGCCAAAGCTGCAGGCCACCAGGTTGAGCGATTCCGTAGCTCCTTTGGTGAAGATGATCTCACGGGTACTTTTTGCGTTTACAAATTCACGTACATCGCGCCGCACCTCCTCGTAGGCCTCGGTGGCCTTCACGCTGAGGTAATGTACACCGCGGTGGATGTTGCAGTTGTCGTATTCGTAATAGTGACGTATCGCATCGATCACCTGCCGGGGCTTCTGTGTGGAAGCAGCGTTATCGAAATAGATCAGGGGGCGTTTGTAGACCTGCTGAGCCAGGATCGGAAAATCGGACCGTATTTTATCTACCGGAAAATTCGACATCATTAATTGTTAAATCATTGTTCCTGTTTCATTTTTTTCAACGCAAAGATGCGGAGAGCAAAGTTACCCCAAATAAATTAGCTACCGGATCCGGGAATTCACCATCTTCACGATATCCCTGACCCTGAGCTTCAGCACCCGGGTTTTCATATCATCTCCTTCACCGGCATGCCATGATACCCAGAGTTCATCCCGTTTGCTGTTGTAAGCGGCTTTGGGATGACGGGCCGTTACGCCCTCTTCCGATAAACAAATCGGGTCGGACCATCCCCCTAACATTTTAAGTGAAATATATATCTTCCAGGTTTTATTTTCAGCAGTATCACGGCCGCTCCAGATCACAGCCGGGTTGTCGTACCGGTCGGTCACAACTACAGGAGTCTGGTTCAGCATGAGCGTGTTTCCTGAAACATTTTCACCAAGGCTCCACCTTTTCAGCTTGTCGTTGAACCGCGCATAGCGGATTTGCTGTGGTTTATTGTTCCAGTAAACCTCCCAGCCGTTCGATTCCCACACTGCATGAAGCCATTGTGACGAATCGATGCAAATGGAGGGATAACCGCCTATTTCCCAGTCTTCCATTTTTTCGGCGGCATGCGTGATGGGTTGCGGATCTCCGGCAATATCCCCTCCGCAAATACAGAAAGTACCGGGGTAGTGCTGGTTCCAGGCGCCGAAAACCTTACCGGCAGAACCCAGGCAGAGGGAGGGGTACCAGGTGTTGGTATAGTTGCTGGTATAGCGTGAAGGAACAGGTTTGATTTCCCTGATATCTTCCATTGTTCCTTCATTGACGGAACGCATCTTCAGGAAGCGGAAATTGGCCTTCCATTCGCTCCAGGCAACGGTGATGTTATTCCCGGAAGAGGCTCCGGTAAGCGTGACAGCGTCGGCAGGTCCGGTTGCAGAGATCAGTATTTCATCAGAGAGTGAATTGTTTTCGAGGTAACGGCCATAAACCCGGTAGTAGCCATCGCGGTTGTTAAGCCAGAAAACCCAGACACGTCGACCGGCAATGGCCACACAGGGATTGTAACTGTCGGTTTTGTCGTTTTCGATGTAATGAATCCGGGGCTTTTTCTGCTCCATGTTAGAGAGGAGGATGTTGCCCGACTCCTCCCAGGTTACCCAGGTCCCGACACCTTCACGGGTGATGATGGCCGGAAAGCGACAGCGGTTATTGCCCATGGTCCATCCCTTCCCAAACACTGTTTTGAAGGGGGTGAATGCAACCGGCAGCGATTCATCCAGGTCACGTTCGGGTTTAGGCTTCAAAGGGAGTGGACAGGTGGTTTTGCAGTATTGGTGAAGGTTGCTGTCGCTGAATAAAAACTTTGGCTCAGGTTTCCATTTCAGCGGATCGGATTTATCGAAATGACCATAGGCAAGTCGCTTAAACTCCTCCCTGTTTGTTCCGCTGTAAAACATAAAATCAAGGAAGTTGGCCTGTGCCATCCGCTTGTTTCCGTGGGCAATATCGAAGATGATGAACTTTTCGCGGTTTATGGGATTTGGAAAGCAAGCGTAAATTCCGGTGGAGTCGAAGGAAAAGGCATAGTCGCCCAACAAAATCTCGTCTTTCACGAGTTTAAACGGGATCTCCCTGCCGGAAAAAAAATCATTGAGTTCTGCAAAGGAGAAGTTTCCTGCGAAGTACAGATGTTTTTTAAGATCCGCGGGCAAGAGCTCATCGATGTTTCTGCAAATGAATGAATTGGTTTTCACGCCGAACCTGATGGAAGCAGAATCGACATCTGCTCCGCGGGGAAAGACCATCACCGCTGCCATTCGCTCATTTTCGTAAATAAACCGTTCGGCCATGTGGAGGTTCCCGGTCGGGATCAGTCGGGTGTTCGAATCCCACAAAATTTGTTTCAGTGTATCGAAGAGGGCATAATTGTAAAAATCCTTGAGTACCTGTTTTCCACCTTTGAAGGCCAGCAGTGCAGGAAAGCCGTCGTCGTGGAACCGGTGAAGTGACGGCGGGTAGGTGAGCACCGCAGATTCCCAACCGAAGTGCTTCTGAAAAGCACAGATATCGAGCTGCGGATTGAACAGGCATTGATGGTAGGATATCCCTCCCTGCTTTTCGTTGGCCAGGATGTAATTCTGCTCTCCGTAATAGCCGTCGACAAGGCAATACCCGCAATTGGATGTGGAAAACGGAACGAGGGTAACGGTTTGGGAATTCAAGGCTTTTCCCAGCCCGACTTTATCTCCCCACAGGTCCTCCGCGATTTTTTCAGGATAGAGCTCAGCCGTTTCTGTTGTTTTTGATGCGGGTATATCCTGGCCTAAGGCACCCAGGGCCACAGCCAGGAATAAAACCAGCGGACCACACCTTTTCATGAATATCAAATCTTGCTAAGATCAATGTAAAATTCTACCGGCTGCTCCGGGGTGCTGCAGTGAAGCACGCAGGCTTCGCAGATCTGGAGCTCACCCTGAAGGCGTTTCTTGATCATGTCTTCGATGCGTTGCCTGAGTTGCGGGATGGCAATCTTACCCACGACCTCGTCGGCAAAGGCAAACATCAGCAGCATCCGGGCGCTGTCTTCACCGATGCCGCGCTGACGCAGGTAAAACATCGCCTCGTTGTCGAGTTGGCCGGTGGTGGAGCCGTGGGAGCATTTTACGTCATCGTTGTAGATCTCGAGGAAAGGCTTGGAGTTGACCTTCGCCGTATCGGTGAGAAGGATGTTCCGGTTGCTCTGCCGGGCATCGGTTTTGATGGCGTCTTTGCGAACCAGCACATGGCCGTTGAACACTCCCCGGGCGTGCTCATCGAGGATACCTTTGAACATCTCATTGCTGGTGCAGTGCGGATGGGCATGGTCGATGAATACCTGGTTATCGATGTGTTGTTTCCCGTCCATGAGATAAATGCCATATATGTTGGCAATTCCATGCGGACCGTTGAAATGGAGCCTGATGTTATTGCGCAGCAACCCTCCGTTGAGCGACAGGTAATGCGATTCCAGGCTGGCTGCGGCTCCAAGCCGGAAACAGGTGGTGGTAATCAGGGTGGAACTGTTGTTCAGGTTCTGGAGCTTGTAGTGATCCATAAAGGCGTTGTCGCCGATAACTATCTCCGAAACAATATTCGAAAAGCTCGCCTGGTGGTTGTATGAGTCGTCGCAGTGAACCAGCGAAAGACGGGCATTTTTGCCGACAACGATCAGGTTGCGCGACTGCAGGAAGAGATTCTCGTCGTGCTGGATCACATTGATAAGCTGCACCGGCTTCGGGCTCTGCACATTGTCGGGAACGTAAATGAACACCCCGTCCTGCGCAAAAGCTGTGTTGAGTGCGGTAAATGCCTCGCTGGTGCTGTCGGCCACCGTGCCGTAATATTGCTCAACCAGTTCCGGATATTTTTTCTTTGCCTCGGCCAGGCTTCCCATGATGATCCCGTTCCCAAGTTCCATCAGGGGAACATCTTTGGATACATACCAGCCGTTAAGCTGTCCGATGATGGCCGTGTCGAGATGGGGAATATTGCAGCGGAAGACCTTCTGGGTATCCTCTTCCGGCATCCGTTCAACAGGATAATCATAGCCACGGGCAAGGCATTCGGTAAGGTCTGTCTGCCTCCAAGCCTCCATTTTCGTGTTTGGAAAACCCAGCTTCAGGAAGGATTCCAACGCCTGGTCGCGCAGGGTGGACATGCCCGGTGTATCGCACGATACAATCTGCTGCCGGTGCCGGCTGAAAAGCTGCACCATCCGCCCGGCGGTTATGGTCTCTGTAACAGAAGTACGCATGTTCAGGCCTCCTGTTCTTTTTTAATCCAGTCATAACCCTTCTCCTCCAACTCCAGCGCGAGATCTTTTCCGCCGGATTTCACGATCCTTCCCTGGAAGAGCACATGCACAAAATCGGGAATGATATAGTCGAGCAGCCGCTGGTAATGGGTGATTACCACAAACGCGTTATCGGGGCGGCGGAGCTTGTTCACGCCGTTGGCGACAATACGCAGCGCATCGATATCGAGGCCCGAGTCGGTTTCGTCGAGGATGGCCAGTGCAGGTTCGAGCATCGCCATCTGGAAGATCTCGTTCTTTTTCTTCTCACCGCCCGAAAATCCTTCGTTTACCGAACGGTTTGTGAGATTCGAGGTGATCTCAACAAGTTTCTTCCGCTCCTCCATAAAACGGATGAACTCCCCGCCTGAGAGGGGGTCGAGCCCTTTGTATTTGCGTATTTCATTAACGGCGGTGCGCATGAAGTTGGTGATACTCACCCCAGGGATCTCAACCGGATACTGGAACCCGAGAAAGATTCCTTCACGGGCACGTTCTTCCACCGAAAGTTTTTGCAGGTTCGTCCCTTTGAAAAGGATCTCCCCGGCCGTGACATCAAACACCTCCCGGCCGGCAATAACCGAGGCCAGGGTACTTTTTCCGGTGCCATTGGGTCCCATGATGGCATGGACCTCACCCTTGTTCACTTCGAGGTTCACCCCCTTCAGGATCTCTTTCCCGTTGATGGAGGCGTGCAGGTTTTGAATACTCAGTAACATACTTGGAAATTGAAAATTGAAAATTGAAAACCCTTATTCTTTCTATTGCATCACCACATTACCACATTACCATATTACCACATTACCATATTACCACATTACCACATTACCACATTACCACATTACCACATTACCACATCAACCCACACTTCCCTCCAGTGAAATGGAGAGCAGTTTCTGTGCTTCTACGGCAAACTCCATGGGCAGCTGGCGAAGCACCTCTTTGGCATAGCCGTTCACGATGAGGCCGATGGCGCTCTCCATGTCGATGCCGCGCTGCTGGCAGTAAAACAGCTGGTCTTCGGAGATCTTCGAGGTTGTGGCTTCGTGCTCCACGATGGAAGATTTGTTCTCCACCTGGATATAGGGCCATGTATGCGCTCCGCAGAGGGAACCGAGCAGAAGGGAGTCGCACTGACTGTAGTTTCTGGAATTGGTGGCATTCTTTGAAACACGCACCAGTCCGCGGTAGGAGTTCTGGCTCTTCCCGGCAGATATACCCTTGGAGACAATGGTGCTTTTTGTGTTTTTACCGAGGTGCATCATCTTGGTGCCGGTGTCGGCCTGCTGTTGATTGTTGGTGACAGCTACCGAGTAGAACTCCCCCACCGAGTTGTCGCCCATCAGGATGCAACTGGGATATTTCCAGGTGATGGCTGAACCGGTCTCCACCTGTGTCCAGCTGATCTTGGAGTTGCTTCCCTTGCAGATACCGCGTTTGGTCACGAAATTGTAAATCCCGCCCACACCGTTTTTGTCGCCGGGATACCAGTTCTGCACGGTCGAATATTTAACGGAAGCGTCCTTCATGGCAACGATCTCCACAATGGCTGCATGCAGCTGGTTTTCGTCGCGTTGCGGAGCTGTACATCCTTCCATGTAACTCACATAGGCTCCCTCCTCAGCTACAATCAGCGTGCGCTCAAACTGGCCCGTATTGGCTGCATTGATGCGGAAATAGGTCGAAAGTTCCACCGGGCAGTGAACGCCTTTGGGTATAAAGCAGAAGGACCCATCGCTGAACACCGCCGAATTGAGGGCTGCAAAATAGTTGTCGGTATAAGGAACTACCGAACCCATGTACTGTTTCACCAGGTCGGGATGGTTTTGAACGGCTTCGCTGAAAGAGCAGAAGATAATTCCGTACTTTGCCAGGGTCTCCGTAAAGGTCGTTTTCACGGAAACACTGTCGATGACCGCATCCACAGCAACGCCGGAGAGCTTTTTCTGTTCATCGAGCGAAATCCCGAGCTTGTTGAAGGTGGCCAGCAATTCAGGGTCAACCTCATCGAGGCTGGAGAGATCCTTTTTCTTCTTGGGCGCTGCATAAAAGATAATATCCTGAAAATTGATCGGATCGATGGAAAGATGCGCCCAATCGGGTTGCTTCATGGTTAGCCAGTGACGATAGGCTTTTAGCCGGAACTCCAGCATAAATCCGGGTTCGCGTTTCTTGTCGGAGATATACCGGATCGTATCTTCACAGAGCCCGATGGGGGCAAATTCTGTCTCAATTTCCGTGACAAAGCCGTACTTGTAATCACCCCGGGTTACCTCGTCAATGATTTTATTGCTGTCGGATTCCATTAACGGTTAATTTAGAACAAATCTAGTCATTTTTCCTGCCATGGCAAGGGTACTGACAAATTGTAATGCAAAGATACAAATTATTTAAGTATTGCGATACCTGATTAGGCATTTTCGAACCCTTATTATGGAATATCCGGAAGGATTCCGAAGAAGAACGAGCAAAGGATCTTTCCGGCAGAATCGCGGTCAGATCAAATGCTTTCTAAGCGTTGAGGTGAGTTCTTCGGCTTTAATTGGTTTGGAGAGGTAGTCCACACATCCCGACTGGATAGCCTTTTCACGGTCGCCCGACATGGCATATGCCGTGGTAGCGATCACCGGTGTTCCGGGACGCAGATCGAGCAGCCTTCCGGTTATCTCCTGACCAGAAATATCAGGAAGTTTGAAATCCATCAGCACCAGGTCAATTTCAGGATGTTCCCTGAAGAGCTCAAGGGCCTGACTTCCGTTCCATGCATGAAGGAACTTAACACCCAGTCTGCTCAGGAGGATCTCAAGAAATTCGAAGTTATACTCCTCATCTTCCACCACGAGAATACATTTCCTGGTCAGGTCAAACGGGATTGATGGCTCGGTAAGGGTTGCTTTGAGTAAACTGCCGGATTGTCTGTAGGGAATGTTGAAATGAAAATGTGCTCCTTTCCCGGGTTCTGATTCCACATGAATGTCGCCCTCCATGGAGCTGATGTAAGCTTTTGAGATGGAGAGTCCCAGTCCTGTGCCTCCAAATTGGCGTGCCAGACCGGTTTCAACCTGCCAGAAGCGGTTGAAGATGGCCGCCTGGTGCTCCGGTGCGATGCCGATACCACTGTCGTGCACAAAAAAATGCAGGTCGTTTCTGATCTTTTGGTAACCAAAACTTATCGCGCCTTTTTCCGTGAATTTCAATGCATTCGTTAACAGGTTTTCAAGTATCTGCCGCAATTTGGACTGGTCGCCGTTGATGCTGCATGCTTCGCACACCAGGCCTTTCTGCAGGGTCAGTTTAAGGCCTTTTGCAGCTGCCTTGGGCTGGTAATTTTCCAGCAGTGAGTCCATCAGATCATTCAGACAAAAATCGGCAGTTTCGACCTCAACCATGCCCGCCTCAATTTTCGAGATGTCGATGATATCGCTTACAATGTGCAAAAGCTGCTGACAATTGTCGTTGATAATTTTGATATAGCGGTTACGTTCTGCATCGTCCAGGTCGGGGTCGGAGAGCAGGCCCGAAAAGCCGATAATTCCGTTCATCGGGGTACGAACCTCGTGCGACATGTTGGCAAGAAATGCCGATTTGAGGCGGTCGCTCTCTTCGGCCTTCTCCTTGGCCTTGACAAGTTCCGTTTCATATTGTTTTCTCACCTCCATTTCACGCTTCAGGTCGCCCAGCAGATTCAGTGTAGCCGATTGCGTTTGATTTAACCTGAGGTTGGCTTTCTGGAGTTCCGCCTCCGCTTTGCGCCGCTCTTCGAGTTCGCTTTCGATGGCCTTTGTGCGCTCCAGAACCAACGAGGAAAGATGCACCTTTTCATCATGTTCGACGGACCATGCCTTTTTAATTTTCACCATGACTTTGAGCTGGGCCACCAACTCAACATCATCGAGCGGTTTGGTCAGAAATCCGTCGGCCCCGGCGTCGAGAGCGCTTTGCCGCAAGTCGTGGTTGGTATTCTGCGCCGTGATCATGATGACCGGGATGTGCCGGGTGGCTTCATCATTTTTAAGCAGTCTGCAAACGGCCAGTCCATCCAGCACCGGCATGATGATATCAAGAAGGATCACATCCGGGTTTTCGCTTTTCGCCAATTCAATCCCTTTTGATCCATTCTGCGTGGTGATGATGTTGACTTCCCTGATTGCGTTCCGGAGCACTGCCTGCAGCGTAACCAGGTTGTCCGGCATATCATCGATGGCAAGTACATTGATGACGGAAACATTGGCCATAAAAATGAAATTAGCAATTGTAAAAATAGCATATAATCGGAAGATACAAAAAAAATTGCACGAAATCGGGAGGTTGATATGAGTTGCCCTCAGAAAGCGATTTGATTTAAATCGTAAATTTGCGCGTTCGAAAAACAGGTCAGCGTTGACTTACACCTTATTTGTTTCCCTATGTTTGAGAAAAAAGAGACCCGACCGGAACCAGCGAAACAGCGGCTGACATCCCTTGCAGAACTTGGCGAATTCGGATTGATCGAGCGGCTCACCAGGGAGGTAAAGCGCTTTCACCCCGAAACGCTGAAGGGCGTTGGCGATGATGCTGCCGTTATCGACATGGGAGAAAAGGTTTTGCTTGTATCCACCGACCTGCTGATTGAAGGTATTCATTTCGACCTTACTTACATGCCCTTAATGCACCTGGGCTACAAAGCGGTGGTGGTTAACGTGTCCGACATTGCCGCCATGAATGGAATCCCTGCTCAGGTAACAGTATCCATTGCGTTATCAAGCCGGTTTTCGGCCGAGGCAATCGACGAAATTTACGCCGGAATAAGGCTTGCCTGCGACAAGTATAAAGTCGACCTGGTGGGTGGTGATACCAGCACAAGTACCACGGGGCTTATGCTTTCTCTGACCATTCTCGGAACGGTGAACAAGGGCGATGAAGTTTACCGCAGCGGGGCGCAGGAAGGCGATCTCCTGTGTGTTACCGGCGACCTGGGAAGTGCCTACATGGGGCTGCTGCTGCTTGAACGGGAAAAATCCGTGTTCAAGGCCAATCCGGCCATGCAACCCGAACTCTCCGGCTTCGATTATCAAATCGGCCGTCAGCTGCGGCCCGAAGCACGTACCGACATCCGTAACATGATGGTTGGAACAGGGCTCAAACCCACCGCTATGATCGACATCTCCGATGGTCTCTCGTCAGACCTCCTCCATATCTGCAAACAGAGCAACCTGGGGTGCAACCTTTTCGAGGCGAAGATCCCTATCGATGAACAGACCCGCGAACTGGCCCTGGAATTCAACATCATCCCTGTGGTCGCCGCGTTGAGCGGAGGAGAGGATTATGAGCTCCTCTTCACAATAAGTCAGAAAGATTACGATAAAGTGAAGGATATTTCAGGCATCTCCATCATCGGCCACATGACGGCTGCCAGCCAGGGCAAAAACATGATCACCCCCGACGGACATGTTGTGCCGCTTACCGCCCAGGGATGGGATGGCATGAAGCCCGAACGGTAGCAAAATTGGATTACCTTTGCTGTCTGAACTTCCTGAATTCCATGTACCGACTTGTATTGCTCACCCTGCTGCTGTTATCGCTCAGCACCTTCGTTTATTCACAAAGCCGAACCCCCGGACAGGTCTCCGGGAAGATCACCGACAAGGAGAACAAACAACCGGTGGAGTATGCCAACATTGTGCTCATCGACACTGTTACCAAACAGATGGTTTCAGGAGTGGTAACCGACAGTGCAGGGAGGTTTTGTCTGACCAACCTCCCCTTTGGCGTATATTTTCTCGACTACAGCTTCATTGGGTATGAAAAACAAAGATCCAAACCTGTGGTGGTCTCCAAAAAACATCCCCGGGCAGACCTGGGGGAACTATTTATCGCCACCTCTGCCATTTCCATGCAGGAGGTGAACATCACCGCAGAGCGCAGCATGATGATCAACAAGATCGACCGGAAGATCTTCAACGTGCAGACCGATATCCGGGCGCAAACCGGAACGGTATCGGAGATGTTGCAGACCATTCCCTCCATCTCCGTGGACATCGACGGCAACATCAGCCTCCGGGGCTCCGGCAGCGTAACCATCCTGATCAATGGCAGGCCTTCGGTGATGACCAGCGCTGCCAACCTGGAGCAGATGCCCGCCTCGCTCGTAGAAAAAATCGAGGTCATCACCAATCCATCTGCCAAATACCGCCCCGACGGTACAGGGGGGATCATCAACATCATCCTCAAAAAAGAACGGAAAGCGGGATTCAACACTGTTCTCGGCGCCAATGCCGGCAACAACAGCCGGTTCAATACCAACCTGCAGGCCAACTATAATTCGGGGAAAGTAAATCTATTCGGAAGTTACGGGTTCAGGCAGGATTACCGCTTCAGAAGCGGAACGCTGAATTCGCAAACCATTGATACGGTTAAAAAGCTATCCACTTACCTGGAGCAGACCTCATCAGGCAGCTCGCGTTCGTTATCGCACCTCGGGCAACTGGGCACCGACTGGAGCATGGGCGACAAGGATGTAGCCGGTATCTCCGGAACCTACAACTACCGCGAAAACAGACGGTCCAACACCGATGAGAACCTGTATAAGGACAATGCTTTACAACCCCATGAGCAGTATGTTCGTACCTTAAACGGAAAAGAGGGAGAACAAAGCGGCGGGCTGACTGCTTTTTATGAACACGTTTTCAATCGGGAGGATGAGCACATCTTTCGGGCGGATGCAGAATACCAGCAGGAAACGGAAAAGGAGGATGATTACTGGACCAACGACTATACGCTGCCGGCCTATCCCCAGGGACAGGACCACACGCAGGGCAACAACACCAACAAGGAGCTTAACATCTCGTTGAACTATTCCCGGCCCCTCTGGAAAGATGCAAGCCTGGAAACCGGCTATCAGCAAATAGTACAGATTGCAGACCGCGACCAGGTTGTAGATCACCTCGATCCCGAAACCGGCAAATGGGTAAACGACACTACGGCTACCAACCATTTCAAGTCAAATCAAACCGTTTACGCATTGTATGGCACCCTCACCAGTACCTGGAAGAAATTCACGATGATGGTGGGGTTGCGTGCCGAAGAGACCACGGTTAAGCTGGATTTCATCACCCTCGACACCCTGACAAGAAGCAACTATTTTGCACTCTACCCCACGGTGCATCTTGCCCTGGCCTCGGGAAAAAATGAGTGGCAACTGAATTACAGCCGGCGGGTGAACCGACCCGACGGAGAGGACATGAACCCCGTTCCGGAATACCGCGACCCGAGGAATATTTACGTGGGCAATCCTAACCTGAAACCCGAGGACATCCACTCGTTCGAATTCGGTTACTGTTTCCGCCCCGAAAATTTCACCTTCATCCCCACCCTGTTCTATCGCTACATGGCAAACGGATATACCCGGGTGACCACAAGTGTGAATGATACCCTGCTCAAAACCACCATCGAGAACCTGGCCAAAGATCAATCGGCGGGTATCGACCTGAGCGGATCGTGGACGGTGGGCAAGATCATGAACCTGAATTTCAGCGCCTCCGGCTTTTACAGTGTGATCGATGCCTCCAACATCGGTTACAGTGGCGATAAGTCGACCTTTTCCTGGAACGCCAAGGTAAATGCCTCCTTCAACATCACAAAGACCACACTCTTCCAGGTTTTCGGACAATACCGGTCGGAAGTCCTTACCCCACAGGGATACCGGTTGCCAACCTGGGTGGTGAACCTGGGTTTCCGTCAGGATCTATGGAAGAAAAAATTATCACTGCTTGCCACTGTTTCCGATCTCTTCAACACCCAATCCTATAAAAGCACGGTAAGTACGCCGGTGCTGATCCAGGAATCGGTACGCCGGCGCGATGCCAGGGTGATCTATGTCGGCTTTGTCTTTAACCTGGGAACCAACGGAAAAAAGGCCAAAGAGGCGAAATTCGAGTTCGACAACGGAATGTGACATGGCTGGCTCCCTCGACAAATATTTCTCCCATCTTGAATCCATCGTACGGAATCTGCCGCACAAGCCGGGAGTGTATCAATATTTTGACGATAAGGGAAAAATAATCTATGTGGGGAAGGCGAAGGATCTGCGAAAACGGGTGAGTTCCTACTTCGCCAAGATCAACTCCATCAGCGGAAAAGTGCAGATGCTGGTGCGTAAGATCGCCGACATCAAGGTAATCGTTGTGGAGACCGAACAGGATGCCTTGCTGCTCGAGAACAACCTCATCAAGAAATACCTGCCGCATTATAACGTGGCGCTCAAAGACGACAAGACCTTCCCCTGGATCTGCATAAAAAACGAACCCTTTCCACGGGTCTTTCATACCCGGTTTGTGACCCGCGACGGATCTCAGTATTTCGGTCCGTATGCCAATGTACGGCTCATGCACACGCTGATGGACCTTACCCGACAGCTCTTTCCCCTGCGTAACTGCAGTCTTAACCTCACCGAAAAGAACATCAGGGCCGGAAAATTCAGGGTTTGCCTCGAATTCCATTTGGGTAATTGCAAGGGGCCATGTGTCGGACTGCAGAGTGTTGAAGATTACGACCGTTCCATCGTCGGGATCCGTGAAATCGTAAAGGGGAACATCACCATGGTTGCAAAACAGCTGAAGGAGCTGATGATGGAATATGCCGGTAACCTCGAGTTCGAGAAAGCCCATCTGGTAAAGGAAAAACTTGCCCTGCTTGATAAATACCAAAGCAAATCGACCATTGTGAACCCGTCGATCAATGATGTGGATGTATTTTCGATCTCAGCAGAAGGACTTCATGCCTATGTCAACTTTATGAAGGTGATGAACGGCGCCATCATCCAGGTGCACACGATTGAGCTCATCAAGAAACTGGACGAAACCCCCGGTGAGTTGCTTACCCTCGCCGTTACAGAGATCCGACAGCGGTTTGAGAGCCGTTCGCCGGAAATCATCCTTCCCTTTCTGCCCGAATTTGCCATTCCCGGAGTAATATTTACCGTTCCGAAGATCGGGGATAAAAAGAAGCTGCTTGACCTTTCCGAACGCAATGTAAAGTATTACCAGATGGAGCGGGAGAAACAGAAGGAACAGGTGGATCCCGAACACAAGGTGAGACGGCTTATGGAAACCATGATGAAAGATCTCCGGATGACCGAGGAGCCGGTCCACATCGAATGTTTCGACAACTCCAACATCCAGGGAACGAATCCGGTGGCAGCTATGGTCTGCTTCCGGAACGGCAAGCCCGACAAGAGCCAATACCGTCATTTCAACATTAAAACCGTGGAGGGGCCCGACGACTTTGCTTCGATGGAGGAGGTTATCTACCGGCGCTACCGGAGGCTGCTCGATGAGGAGAAACCATTGCCGCAGCTTATTGTGGTGGATGGCGGCAAAGGACAGCTCAGCTCCGCCCTTGGCAGTCTTGAAAAACTTGACCTTCGCGGTAAAATCACCATCATCGGTATTGCGAAGAAGCTGGAGGAGATCTACTACCCCAATGATCCTCTTCCGATGTACCTCGACAAGAAGTCAGAAACCCTCCGCATCATCCAGCAGATGCGCGACGAAGCCCACCGGTTCGGCATCACCCACCACCGCCGGCGCCGTGAAAAGGCGGCCATGTCGCCCCAGCTTATGGAGATCGTCGGCGTGGGCTACTCCCTCAACCAAAAGCTCCTCTGGAAATTCAAATCGGTGAAGAACATCAAACTCGCTACCCTCGAAGCCATCCAGGAAGTGGTGGGCAAGGCGAAGGGGAAGATCGTTTATGAACACTTTCAGAAAACGAAATAGGGGCAACCGGTAAAAACAGCAGGGGCAACCGAACCGGTTGCCCCTGCTGCATTTTCGCTATTTCGCTACCTCGCTATTTCGCTATTTATTTACCAGCACCTTCCTCACGACTTTGTGTTCATCATTCTGGAAGAGCACCGTGTAGACTCCGTTGGGTGTGGGGCGGAGGTCGACCAGCTGCCTGAATTCACCAGTAACCACAACATCTTTCAGTTCATAGATCATCTGTCCGAGCTTATTGTAAACAAGGATGGTGAATCTCTTCTCCTGGGGTGTTGTAATTGAAACAGTAAAGCGGCCGTCGTTGGGAACGGGGTAGATGTTGAAGGTACCCGCCTGCAACTCCTCTTCGCCCACCATCACAACATATTCGCGGTTGGATGGATCGGAGCTGCACCCGTTAAGGGTAACCACGCTCCAGTACCAGCCGGTCTGTGTTGCCACATGCGTCTGACCTGTTGCGCCGGGGATGATGGCCCCGGTTCCGGTCTGGGTGGCGGAGAAGTACCACTGGTTTCCTGTAGCAATGCTGCTGGTGAGGGTGTCGTTCGATGCCGTCACAACAGGTGTAGCAGGTTTAACATTGACGGTTACAGCGAATGGTGGTGAAACGGTTCCGCTGCCGCAGGAGTTGGTACCGAGAACAGTAACGTTACCGGAGGTGGCAGTGAGGCCGAAATTGACCGTGATGCTGTTGGTTGTAGCACCGCTGACAATGGTAGCACCGGTTGGTACTGTCCAGGTATAGCTGGTTGCGTTGGCGATCGTACCCACCGAATAGACCACACCGGTAGTGCCCTGGCATACTGCAGCCTGGCCCGTGATGGTTCCGGCGGCACCCGGAAGTGCGGTAACAGTAACGGCAAACGGGGGTGATGGTGCACCATTGCCGCAGAGGTTGTTCCCCTGGGCGGTGATGTTGCCCGAAGAGGCGTTGGCAGCAAAGTTAACCGTGATGTTGTTGCTGTTGAAGCCTGTTGCAATGGTCGCACCGGCCGGGAGATTCCATACATAGTTGGCAGCATTGGGTACAGGTGCCACTGAGTAGGCTACACCCTGGGCCCCGCCGCAAACTGCTGCGGTTCCTGTGATATTTCCTGCTGCGCCCGGCATCGGGTTGACAGTAACCGCCAGTACCGTGGGGGCAACCGGCGTACATCCCGAAGCGTTCGAATAGATGACACTTACCGACTGAGCGCCTGCCGTGTTCCACACTACCTGGATCTGGTTGGTACCGGCTCCCCAGGTGATGGTTCCGCCTGCGCTTACCGTCCATGTATAACCAACCATGCCTGCTTCGGTAGTATAGTTGTAATACCCCGAATTGACGCAAAGATTATTGGATCCTGTAATCGTGGGTGCTGCCAGTCCGTTCACAGTTACGTTGTAAACCGTGGGTGCTGCTCCTGTACAGCCCGATCCGTTGGTGTAGTTCACCGAAACGGTCTGGGCGCCGACACTATTCCAGGTTACCGTGATGGCACTGGTTCCGGCACCTGCCGTGATGGTTCCACCGGCTGAGATGGTCCAGGTATAGCCTGTCATACCAGCCTGTGTCGAATAGATGTTACCCACCGAGTTGAGACAGGCTGCTGCCGGGCCCGTGATGGTGGGTACCGGGGTGGCATTTACAGTTACGGCAAACGACGTAGGCGTGGTTGCATTACACCCAGAGGCGTTGTTGTAGTTCACGGTAACGCTCTGCGCACCGGCCGTGGTCCAGGTTACAGTGATGGCGTTGGTTCCGGCACCGGCTGTAATCGTACCCCCTGCCGAAACGGTCCAGGTATACCCTGTCATACCGGCCTGGGTGGTGTAGAGACTGCCTGTGATACCCGAGCAGACCGTTGCCGGTCCCGTGATTGTGGGTACCGGGCGGGTATTGACCGTCACAGCATAAACTGTGGCAGAAGCCGCAGTACAACTGCTTGCATTCGTATAGTTCACACTGACGCTCTGCGCGCCGAAGGTATTCCAAGTCACGGTTATGGCGTTGGTCCCTGCACCGGCAGTAATCGTACCCCCGGCTGAAACAGTCCAGGTGTAGCCGGTCATCGATGCCTGGGTGGTATATACATTACCCGCCGTTGCAACACAAACCGTGGCCGGCCCGGTAATGGCCGGAACAGGAAGTGCATTCACCGTCACGTTGTAAACCGTTGCGGATGCAGCCGTACAACTGCTGGCGTTGGTATAGTTCACGCTCACGGTCTGAGCACCGGCAGTGGTCCATGTAACTGTAATGGCATTGGTACCCGCACCAGCGGTGATCGTACCACCGGCTGAGACGGTCCAGGTATAGCCTGTCATCGCTGCCTGGGTGGTGTAGACATTGCCAGTTGAGGTAACGCATACCGAGGCGGGACCTGTTATTGTGGGGACCGGAAGTGTGTTGACCGTTACGTTATAAACTGTGGCCGAAGCCGCGGTACAACTGCTTGCATTGGTATAGTTAACCGTAACGGTCTTGGCACCGGCAGTGCTCCAGGTCACGGTGATGGCATTGGTTCCCGATCCGGCAGTGATCGTTCCGCCAGCCGAAACAACCCAGGTATAACCGGTCATCCCGGCCTGCGTTGTATAGACATTACCGGTTGAACCGGCACATACAGACGCCGGACCGGTAATTGTCGGAACCGGAAGTGCATTCACGGTAACATTGTATACTGTCGCTGAAGTGGCTGCACAGTTGCTGGCGTTGGTATAGTTCACGCTGACTGTTTGCGCACCTGCCGTGTTCCAGGTTACCGTGATGGCATTGGTGCCGGCACCTGCAGTGACTGTTCCACCGGCGGAGACCGCCCAGACATAACCGGTCATGCCGGCCTGCGTGGTGTAAACATTTCCGGTTGTTGTGGCGCAAACCGAAGCCGGGCCGGTGATGGTCGGAACCGGGAGTGCATTGACCGTAACATTGTAAACTGTGGCAGAGGCAGCGGTACAGCTGTTGGCATTGGTATAGTTCACGCTGACAGTCTGCGCACCGGCGGTGTTCCATGTGACGGTAACGGAGTTGGTACCTGCACCGGCGGTGATGGTGCCACCGGCCGAAACCGACCAGGTGTAACCTGTCATGCCTGCCTGTGTGGTATATACATTACCTGCAGAGGCGGCACATGCTGTTGCCGGACCGGTGATGGTCGGAACCGGAAGGGCGTTCACGGTAATATTCTTTATCGTGGCTGTTGCAGCAGGACATCCGTTGGCATTGTTGTAGTTGGCTGACACTGTCTGTGCGCCGGCCGTGCTCCAGGTTACCGTAATGGAATTGGTTCCTGCCCCGGCGGTGATGGTGCCACCGGCTGAGACCGTCCATGTGTAAGCTGTCATCCCGGCTTCCGTGGTGTAAACATTACCTGCAGTGCCAGCACAGATCGTGGCCGGACCCGAAATGGTCGGTGTCGGCATGGTCTTCACGGTAACTGCGTAGTTCGGTGACGGGGTTCCGTCGCCCAGTCCGTTCGATCCGTAAACCGACATATTGCCCGATGAGGCGGTGCCGGAATAGTTCACCGTGATGGAGTTGGTTCCTGTTCCGGTCGCAATGGTTGCCCCGGTGGGCAGTGTCCAGACGTAGGTTGTGGCATTCACAACAGCAGCAACCGAATAGGCAACGCTGCTCTGACCCTGGCAAACGGTTGCAGTACCGGTGATCGGACCTGCAGGTCCCGGGAGTGAAGTTACGTTGACAGGATAAATCGTGGGGGTTGCAGCCGAACAACTGTTCCCGTTCGTATAGGTCACGCTTACCAACTGGGCTCCTGCAGCATTCCAGGTAACCGAGATGCTGTTGGTTCCCTGTCCGGCATCGATCGTACCACCGCCGGAGATTCCCCAGGTGTAACCGGTCATGCCGGCTTCCGTGGTGTAAACATTCCCCGAGGTTCCGCTGATGCAGGTGGCAGGACCGGAAACTGTCGGAACAGGCAACGGGTTCACGGTAACAGTTCCATCGCCGGAGTTGGCTGTTGAGCAAACCCCGCTCTGGATCACAGCGCGGTACTTCGTGGTAACTGCCAGGTTGGTGGCCGTATAGGTCGTGGTGGTATTTACGATATCAACCGGGGTGACCCAGTTGTCGGTCGATTTCTGCCATTTCACGATATTTCCGGTATAACCCGAAAGTGTGAGCAGGGTGCTGTTGGCACCGGCACACACGGTGGCGGAACCGGCAATGGAGCCGCCCACCGAAACCGGGTCAACAGTTACAGTAGCATCTGCCGAATTGGTTGAGGAGCAGGCCCCGCTCTGAATCACCGCCCTGTATTTCGTGGTGGTGCTAATATTTGTCACAGTGTAGGTGGCAACCGTGTTTCCGATATCCACCGGGGTGACCCAGTTGTCGGTTGATTTCTGCCATTTCACGATCGATCCCGTATAACCCGACAGCGTAAGCAAGGTGCTGTTGGTGCCCGAGCATACCGTGGCTGAACCTGCAATGGAACCGCCCACTGACACAGGATCAACAGCTACTGTTGCATCCGCCGAATTGGCCGAAGAGCATACCCCGCTGGTGATCACCGCCCGGTATTTGGTGGTGGTGGTGAGGTTGGTGGCTGTGTAGGTGGTCGTGGTATTTGCGATGTCAACCGGAGTTACCCAGTTGTCGACAGACGACTGCCACTTGGTAATGGTTCCCGTATATCCCGAAAGTGTAAGCAGGGTGCTGTTGGTGCCCGTGCAAACATTGGTGCCGCCGGCAATGGAGCCGCCAACAGAGGCAGGGTCGACAGTCACGTTCTTAACAGTTGGCGTAGGTGCAGCGCATCCATTTGCATTAAAATAGTTGACGCTGACACTTTGCGCACCGGCAGTGGTCCAGGTTACTGTCGCGGTATTGTCTGAGCTTGTTCCGCCGGAAGTAATAGTACCCCCGGTTACTGTCCATGCATACCCGGCCATCCCGCTTTCGGTCGTATATACATTCCCCGTTGAATTCTGGCAAAACGTAGTTCCCCCGGTAATTGTTGGAACAGGTACAGAAAATTCATAGGCACCGATATCCGGAGGATTTCCTCTCGTAACACCGGCATAGTCTGTGGTTATTCCCGGAATTGTGATCCCAGCGCCATTCAGTACCGACTGGCATGTGTGGAGATTTGTGTTAGAAAAGAAGCTCGGATTTACCGAGTAGGATGTGGCATCCGCAAAACTTGCCGATTGCCATGCTGCAATATTTGCCTGATCAGCAGCGCCCCATAATCCAAGGGGGCCGCTTGCAGAATAGAGATCATTATAGTTGGATCCGACCCCGGTTGTACTTAAAGCTCCAATTGCATAGGACTTGATGGATCCTCCTGTTCTAGCATTATTGAGGATGTTGTTCTTCAGATTTATAGTTGATGTTGTTGATTTCAGGAAGGCATAGCTTGAGTTACTACCTGCACCTGTACCGTATATATTAATAGAGTTAAAGTAGTAATTGTTAAACCCTGGTGATGCATCCTGAATGCCGTACAGCCTTGACTCTCCATTCGTTCCCAGTCCGATGGATACAAGATTATTATTGTATGAAGCATTGCCAGCACTGATATACATTCCATATACCTGGGGAGAACTGGTTGACGTTCCTGTCCCAATTGCTTTAATATTATAAATATTATTCTTCTGAATTGTAGCATTTGTCCATGCTCCAGCACAAATAAGGCCAACACAGGTGTATGCACCGGAATTGGGATTGGAGTTAGTAATATTAAAGATTGTATTACCTTCAATGTTGGATGGAGCAGTAGTACTTAAATATAAACCAACAGGCAAATATAAATAGCCTGTACCTGTTGAGTTGGATTTAAGGTCTCTGATAATATTATTTTTAACACTTAGGATGCCTGCGCTGAAGTACATGCCACAAGTCCCAACTCCACCGGCATTATAGTATGCAACATTCCCGATTACATTATTTTCGACATTGACATAACCAGTGGTAACTGAATATATAATACCATTGTCATAGCCATTCCTGATCGTATCTGATGGTAATGCTCCGCCGCCGAATGTATTCCCAGTGACAGTACCAACATTAACATTGCCAACTGCAATATACAAACCATAAACATTTGAACCAACGCCTGATCCTGTCGAACCGAAATTTGATAGCAAGTTCCCCTGAACAGAAGTCGGTGTAACCATTCCTACGGAGAGATAAATACCATACATTCCATACGCTCCTGTTGTTTGAGTTGCAGCACCGGTTCTTGAAGCATTTGATCCTCCAAAACTGTTTCCGGAAATGGTATGACCGTTGCCAGCTGAGATATTTATCCCATAAAAAGTACTAGCTCGAGAAGCTGTTTGATATATGCTGTTGTTTGAGATGTTCATACCGTCTCCGGTACCAGTTGTGAAGTAGATCCCATAATTGGTAAAGTTGAAAAACTCATTCCCATCAATTGTAAGGGAGGTGTTCTCTTTACCGGAAGTACCGGCAGAGTAGAGTAATATATATGGAACCCCGGCAGCATCACTCCGGTCCCTTATAATATTTGAAATGATTGCATTATTGCTGTTCCCAACAGATCCGGTTGTCGTACTGAATAAAACTACACCCGTAGAAGTGTTTGCGCCTTCAATGTAGCAGTTCCTGATGGTGTTGTTCGTGGCATCATTCAGGAACGTAAAGGTCGGATTTGAAGTATTCGTGTTGCGGAACCTGAGATACCGGCCAGCGTAATTGTAGCGTCCGTCAATGAAAACCCTGTCCGCTCCGTCAAGCCTGATCATTCCGTTTGCTACAGCTCCCGAGATCAGTCGTTCAGTTGTTCCGTCAGGCTGGATGGTCAGTGTGAAATTTGAGTTGACCGGAGATTCATTAAACTGGTTCAGCGCAACAGTTCCGGGTTCGGTAAGGTTTGCGGTAATATTCGCTGTAATATTACCTACAATAATACCATTGTTAATCGCCTCAAAAAGCCCTCCGGTTCCCGTCAATGTAGGATAAGTGCCTGGAACAGTAACTGTTCCCCAAAGGATATACGATGCGATCACAAACGAATTCGGGGATGCAGGTGCTCCGTTGATCAAGGTGACAGGCGGATTACCGCTGGCAGTTGCACCCTGAAGATTGGAACTAAGGTTATTGGCTGCATCCTGGGCAACAACAAAATACTGGATAATGTTTGTTGGTGATACAGAACCTCCATTAATTATCGAATAATCGATCGTGAAACTGTAAGGGCTCGTTGTATTGCTTGCCAGAACATACTTCCATCCATTGTCGGCACTCGTGTTGCCAACAAAGGCATTGTTATCGGTCGATTTTTTATAGTAGAGCCTGGGTACATTTGCACCGGCTGCGACACCTACATTATCGGTAATGGTAGCAAAGTTGCTTACAACCCTGTTGGCTGTTCCACCATTTCCCAGCGGCGTGAAGGTAATGTTCGGACCAAAAACATCGGCGCCGAGTGTAAAATTCCCGGCATCAGCTCCTACATCCGGAGGGGTTAATGAACTCCTTGTCTGCCCGTCATAGTCATCAGTCACAGAAGAAAGAGCTATCCCTGCTGCCTCGATCGGAGTCGGGTTTTGAACATGCAGGTCAACCAACGCACTTGTCCCGGTGGCATTTATAAAATTGGGATCACCATTTCCACTGGCCATGTCCTGACCGGTGGCGGCCTTCCAGGCAGCTATTGTCAACATATCGGCATTATAATATCCTAAGGTGCCGCCAGTAGCTCCATTGGCAAATAAAAGGTTATAGTTGCTGGTAAGTCCTGCAGGGTTTACACCGGTACCTGCAACACGAATCGCATAATGCTTTCCCGTTGCCCCTCCTGAACGTGCATTGAAGAAAATATTATCAACAATATTTCTCGGGCTCGTTGTAACAGTGCTGTAAAAACAATAAGTGCTCCCAGTTGTACCTACAACACCAGTACCGCCAACATAGACACTATTATTATAGTAATTATTTATCCCGCTGTTCTCATAAATGCCGTTGATCTGGCTGACGGATGTAAGACTTGCACCGGCTGAGGTAATCCCAAGGCGAATCATATTGTTTTTCAGAGTGGTTAATCCTCCAGCATTATAAATACCATTTAAGGTTGCGGTTGCTGAGGTTGAAGACAGGGAGAAACTGTGGATCAAATTACGTTCTATTGAATTTGTTCCTGTTGTTGGGCCTATATAATAGATACCTGTAATAACGGCAGCGGCTGTTGCTGTTGAGTTGGTGAAATTGAAAAATGAATTTTGCCTGACCATCTGTCCGGCAAATGCATTTGAAGAGTACAAGCCGATAATTGATGCGGTTGCGGTGGTCCCAGTATTTGGTGCGGTACTGAGCAAATCACGAACAGTATTCTGTGAAATGATGGTTGGTGCATATGAGTTTGCACTCCCGATACCACAAATTAATGAAGAAGCATTGGTAGAGCTGTTGCTAATATTTGCCACTACATTGTTAGTCATTGTAACATTGCCGTACCCACCTTGTGGCAGAGAATAAATCCCATAAATCGAAACTGGCGGGTTTGCAGCTGAAACTGCCTGAATACTATTGGCCGTTGTTGCGCTGCCAATAGTATTTCCGGATATTGTTACATCACCAGCCAGTGTCGGCGGGAAATATATTCCTGCAATGGTGGCAGCTGATGTTGTTGTACCAGATAAGGTGATACCTCCAACAATATTATTTTGAATAAGTCCAGTCGGACTACGAAAATCAATCCCAAGCACATTCGATGTAAAGGCCCCGGCACCTAAAGCAACTACAATTGAGCCTGTTGCAGAGCCTGACCCGACTGTGTTAGGAGTAATATTACCAACATTGACAATGCCTGATGAAATCAGTATCCCATCAAATAAAATTGTTCCTGCCCCAGCTGGGTTTGTGCCCAGACTAATATTACTAACAGTATTTCCCTGAACCGAATTCGCATTGCTCAGGAGCATTGTTCCAAACCGGATTCCATAGACATAATTGGCAACAGTTGTACCGCTAAATGTCAACATTCCGGCACATAATGGGCCGGAACCACCGACGTAATTACCTGAAACCGTATGACCATCGCCTGATCCCATTAGGATCCCCGTAAAGCCGGCTGCAGTAGTCGGAGTCTTTGTTGCAGTCTCATAGAAACTGTTACCTGTAACTGTCCAGGAGGTAGAACCTGCGGCCAGATATATACCCACTGCGCTTCCACCATTCAAATAGTAGTTATAAATATTGCAGTTTGAAACGGTTATTCCGCTGTTCCATGTATTCAGAGTAGTAGTGGTACCCTGGGATGCAATGCCATAGATCGGGTAATTTGTACCGTCATCATGAATATTACAATTCAAAAACATATTGTTATCGTTCCCATTGGCACCCGTGGTTCCACCGATAAAGATTACGGGGTTGGCAGGATTTACGGCAACCACATCACAATACTGAATCGTATTTGATTGAGCATCGTTAAACAGCAGGATGGCATATCCCCCTACATTTGTATTTTTAATATTCCAGGCAATGGTTGAACCTGTGCCGCCGGCCCTACCATCGAAGGTAATATTGTCAGCGCCGTCGAGTCGGATCAATTGATTTGCAATGTTTCCTGAAGTAGTACGAGCAGAAACTCCCCCCTTGACACGAATTGTGACGGTCCAGTTCCCTCCGCTCGTGGTGTACTGATTGAACACAACAGGAAATAGTTCACCGGTGGTACCATCATAGGTAGAATTCAGCTCATAGGTAACATTTCCCTGAAGGATAGATGAGTTAAGCTGAGCTGCAACATCTGTAAGTTTTTTCAATACCGGCTGGTCATCGCCTACTTCATAGGATCCTGCAACTAGATTCGCCTGTTTTACAAAAGTACTTGTATTGGCTGCTGCGTCAGGATTAGCAACGAAATTGGGAGGGTCGCCGGCCGCCCAACCCAACCAGGTTGTAGCCCACATCGGATAGGTGAAAATACCCAATCCGGCTCCCTGATCATCCCTGGCTGCAATATAGAACTGATAAACTCCTTGCGGCAATGCAGCAACTGAAGTATTCCAGGTATAGGTTCCGTTCATTGCACCTACAGGTTTGGCGTCAGCATCGAGCGCTGTAAAAGCGCCAACACTGGTGGAAAGCCGGTACCACAGGCGGATTGTCGAATTAAGTGCGGAATTGCTGTTGTCATTCAATGTTATACTGACAACAGGAGTGATCCCGTTTGTCACAGATATATTGGAAAAAACCGGGGCCGATTTGTCATTCAAAGGCTGGGTCGTTTCATAGGCGCCGATAGTCGGACGGGTAAGACCCCTGGTAGTTCCGGCAAAATCCGTTGTTATCCCTGCAATCGGCGTTCCGCTGTAGCGTGCAGGTGTGGATCCTGCAAAAGTGAGATCCGTGGTCCCCGTAAAGTTGGGATCCGCATTGCAACTGCCGCCTAAAAACCCGTAAGAGGGAGCTGCAGGACTTATGACTGCCGCAAAAATATTCAAAGAGGCCCTGTCGGCTGCAACACCGTATCCTACGAAATTGTTGGTCCCAGCACCATCAATATATAAAATGTTATTTGAGGTGCTGACAGGATTTGATGAGGCATAGAAACTATATCTTTTGGATGTGGCTCCTGCTGTGGAGAAGTTTGAGAAGATATTATTTTTAACAGTGCCATTCGTTATCGCGTTATAGAATGCCGTATTTGTTACGTTTGCCGATAAATTCATCCTAACGGTGTTGTAGTAAACATTGGCCGTTGTCGTTCCGGTTATATTGATACCATAGACTATCATTGTAGCGCTGGCTGCAGATAATGCATGCGAAAAACCATAAACCACATTGTTATACACATTTGTGGTAAGCGTGGGATAATAAACGTACATGCCATACAACCTCGGGCTTGTTGTCGTATTTGTAGTCGAAATGTCATGAATCTTATTATTGAAAAAGAGCGAATTACCCTGATCGTAGTATGAATAAAGTCCATATACATAGGACGTGCTCGTGCCTGTCAGGTTCCTGATCTCGGTATTGAATACTTTCAATCCGGTCTGATAATAAGCATAAATTCCATACACAGTACTTGACCCGTTCCCGATGTCGTTGGCAGTGGAAGCGCCGATGGTTGTTGATCCCGTTCCGGTAGTTCCGATTTCATTCCCAAGGTCATAATAGGTTAAAGTATAACTATATAACCATATTCCGGAATAAGAATTCTCGATGGTTAGGTTATAGTACTTGTTGTAGGAATTGTTTCCGCTGTTGGCCGTAGGTGTTACACCGCCTCCATACGAGCTGCTGGAGGATTGCATGACACCAACTGTTAGAAGGTTGGTACGGTTCAAAGTTATCCTGGCATTTTTAATCGTATTATACTGTGCCCCATCGGTTGCTGAACCGTTTCTTATCAGGTAACCATATTCAAGTGTGGCACCTGTTGCTGTTACATCAATTCCGTCGAATGTGATATAGTCGCTACCAGAAAAACAAAACCCGAAATCACTTGTTCCGGCTCCTCCGGTTGCAGCTAAAATAGGATTTGCGCCAACCCCGCCTTTTTGAAAAATAATTTGGTTGGCAATGGTACCGGTTGCAGTTATGGCAGGTGGGTTCTCTGTATATGTGGCAGAGGCAACATTAAAAGTCACTCCGCCGGCAGCCGTACCGTTAGTATTTAGATCAGTAATTGCAGCGGTAAATGTAAAATAATTGTTGGGCCCGCTTCCGGCAGGATCAATAGTTTTAACACCAGTCAGAGGGACTAATGGCAAGGTGGCCTGATTTCCCGTAAGGTAAGTAGATTCAAGAATTAGTGTTGATACAACTCGATAATAATATGTAACTCCAGCAACTAATCCGGTTTGTGGTTGAGAATAAAGTGTCCCTGTTGTCGCTGTTGAGGTGGATGGAATATCACTACCCACTTGAGTAAAAGTTATATTATCTGTGGAACGATATACACGAAATGAGGTTTCATTGGTAGAATTGTCGGTCCATCCGATGGTCATCCCTGTTTGTGATACTGAAGAAGCAGTAAATGAGATCGGTGGAGCATTCGGAGCTGCGGCAACATCGAGTGAAACATCATCAATCGTAAGATACCAGGGGGTGGAATTTATATTTCCATGAATGGCAACATAAAAAGTTCCGGAAGATGCAGGTGTAAAAGTACCTTTTACCTGCACATAGGAACTCCCGACGCCAGTCGCGGCAGTAATCAAATTTGTCATTCCGGCAATAGATGCTGCAGTTCCATACTTTAATTCTACCGTTGCATCCGTAAGCGTCGCTCCATCTTGCCTGGCCCAGACAGAAAACTGATATGCAGTTCCTGATGTCAGGGTTACTTGCCTGAACAGCCAGGATTCTCCTGAATAATGCAAAAACGCATCCCATAATCCTGTTCGTGGGGAACGATTATATGTCGTTAATGAGGAGTTTGCAGTCCAGGAATAACTTGTGTAAGTAGGACCTGTTATTTGCGTCCACCCTAAGATTGTTGTTGACTGATCTGTGTTTCCTGCTTCAAATCCGTCATTAAAGATGT
Source organism: Bacteroidales bacterium (assembly GCA_025355465.1). GTDB lineage: Bacteria > Bacteroidota > Bacteroidia > Bacteroidales > FEN-979 > JANXZO01. Next base: position 41,190 of record JANXZO010000026.1, on the reverse strand, counting down.
TCTGACTGAAGGCAATACAGTTTAACAATAATGCGATTGTAAAAAGTAAAAACTTTTTCATAAGGAAATGGTTTGGTTTCTGAACATGGTTAACTCCTGAAGGAAGATATATCGGTTTATTTTCCGCGAACTGATGTGAAAGGATTCTAACAAGGACAGATATCCCGGTTGGCTTTTATAAGTCATTCGTTGCAATCTCATTAATTGACTGGGAAATTCTTTACTCAAATTTATGATAAATTCGAATCAACCAAACATTTGGCTGATTTTTAACAAGTTTTAACAAAAAAAAAGAATTTGAAAATTTGAAAATTTGAAAATTTGAAAATTATTTCACCTTGTGACCCTGTGTCTTTTTAAAATTACACGAAGGTCACGAAGTAAAAAGAAGACCACGAAGAAATTTTTATTTTTCGCTATTTCGCTACCTCGCTATCTTTTTTCGTAAATCGTAAATCGTAGATCGTAAATTATTCCCTTCTTTTTTTAACTATTCATAATTTTTCTAAATAACAGAACAAACTCAAATTTATTTAAGTATTTTTGTGCCTAATTGCCTGCACTAGGTTCAATGAGGTTTTATTTAAGCACGTAAACCATGAAAAAATATACGTTTCCAAGTATTGTTCTTCTTCTCGTTCTGCCGCTGTTCGCCGCAATCAGCGGGCATGCCCAGGCTCCCGTCGTGCAGCACGCCGCGGGGTTCGATGTCTCCATCCCGTTGCGCGACATGAAGCCGGCGGTGAGAAGTGAATCCGATCGTGAAAAGGAGGAGGGGGAAGAGAACGAGGTTCCCAACAAGTTCAGGCCGCCCTATCACGGCACCGGGATTGACAACGTCCTGCAGATCAATTATACAAAACCGGGTGATGCCGCCATGTCGGCCCCCATCGCCAATTTTGCCGGTATCACCAACGCGGCCAATGCCCCCAGCCGCTATACTCCCCCGGATCCTGCCGGGGATGTGGGTCCGAACCATTACGTGGAGGTGGTGAATGTTTCGCTGGAGATCTTCAGCAAGGGCGGCACCTCCCTTTATGGACCGGTACCCACCTCGACCATCTGGACAGGTTTTAACGGAAACTGGTATGGTCACAACAACGGCGATGCCATTGTTCTCTACGACGAAAATGCCGACCGCTGGATCATCAGCCAGTTTGCCATCGATTGTCCCGGGACGCCCAAAACAGAATATGAACTGATCGCGGTCTCCACCACCGGCGACCCGACCGGAAGCTATTACCGTTACGCTTTCGAGTTCGATTATATGCCCGATTATCCAAAATTGGGGGTATGGCAGGATGGCTATTATATGGCCATCAACCGGTTTAATACCAATACTGCCGGAACGCCTTTTGTGGGCGGGGGCAGCTGTGTGATGGAGCGGACAAAAATGCTTACTGGTGATCCGACCGCCAGCATGATCTATTTTAAAACGGAAACCCTCGGCGGAAGTGGGTCGGGAAGCGGTGCTGCCTGCTATTCCATGCTACCCTCCGATTGCGACGGGACCCTCCCCCCCACGGGAACATCCAACTATTTCGCATTTATCTCCGGGGCTGAATTGCGCCTCTGGGCGCTGCATACCGATTGGACCACCCCGGCCAGCAGTACCTTCACCTTTGTGACAGCCCTGCCGGTAACCAGCTATTCCGGTATCGGCCTTGCGACAATCCCCCAGGCAGGCACCTCACAGCTGGTCGACGGGCTGGGCGACCGGCTCATGTTCCGGAACCAGTACCGGAATTTCGGCAGCTATGAGACCTTCGTGACCTGCCACAGTATCTCCGCCAACAGCAAATCGGGGATCCGCTGGTATGAATACCGGAAAACCGGCTCCACCTTTTCGATGTACCAGCAATCGACCTATGCCCCGAACGACGGGCTCTGGCGCTGGATGGCCAGCATCGCCATGAATGCCAACGGGGATATCGGCATGGCCTATTCTGTGTCCAGTTCAACCACCTTTCCCTCTATCTATTACACAGGGAGGAAGGCGGGTGATCCGCTGAATACCATGAACGTCGCGGAAGGGGTGATCCAGGCCGGGACGGCATCCATTTCAGGGGCTTCACGCTGGGGAGATTATACAGCCATGAATATCGACCCGGTCGACAACCAGACTTTCTGGACCACCCAGGAGTATATCGGCACCTATGGAGGAACCTGGCCCTGGGCAACGAAAATCGCCTCTTTCAAGATATCGGGAACGCCGGCTGCCGCCACTGCTGCCGCCTCATCAATCACGCTCACGGGGTCCACGCTGAATGGCACTGTCAACCCGGAAGGATTATCCACCACCTCCCATTTTGAGTGGGGAACAACAACAAGTTACGGCAATTCAACGGCCACCGTTTCGGCCGGTTCAGGTTCATCGAATGTGGCCTCAACAGCCGCAATCACGGGACTGACTGCCGGCACCACCTACCACTTCCGGGTGGTGGGGAGCAACAGCGAAGGAACCACCAACGGAACCGACCTCACCTTTATGGCCGGGGGATCCACCCTGACAACAACCGCTGCCAGCGCCATCACCAGTACCACGGCCACCACCGGTGGAACGGTCTCTGCTGATGGTGGAGCAACAGTAACAGCGCGTGGCGTATGCTGGAGCTCCGCGGCCGGTCCGACAACTTCCGACATGCATACCACTGATGGCGCGGGTACAGGGACGTTCAGCAGCAATATAACCTTTCTCACGCCGGGTACCTTTTATCACCTCAGGGCCTACGCTACCAATTCCACGGGAACCGCTTACGGGAACGAGGTGACCTTCACCACCTCCTGCGGATCGTACGGTCCCCCATTCAGCGAATCCTTCACCGCATATGCGATCCCCGGCTGCTGGACGCAAAGCGACCACCAGGGGAACGGAGAGGTGTGGCAGTTCGGGAACATCAACAGCAACGGAGCCAACAATCCATCGCTCACGAACTACTACGCCTACCTCAACAGCAACACATACGGAGCGGCGAATTCTCAGAATGCCGACCTCATCACCCCCACGCTGGACCTGTCGCTCTATTCCGGGGTATACCTGAAATTCAACCACTATTTCCGGGCATCCGCCGGCTCCTCCGCCACCCTGTCTTACAGTATAAATAACGGCACCAGTTGGACGCAGATCCAGCAATGGACTTCCACCACTGCCAACCCGGCTGCCTTTAACCAGGTGATCGCGGCCGTAGCCGGGCAGAACCAGGTGAAGTTCAAATGGAACTATACCGGTTCCAACGGATACTACTGGGCCATCGACGACATTGTGGTTTCGGTCTCCGGCCTCTGGATCGGCGGGAGCTCCGGCGCCCCCAGCGACTGGAACACCGCCTCCAACTGGGATAATTCAACACTGCCGACTGGTACAACGAACATCTGGATTCCTTCCCGCGCTTTCCTCCCGGTGATCAACAACAACGGGGCTACCTGCAACAACCTTGTTTTCGGCAGCAACGGGCTGCTTACCATCAACCCGGGCAAAGACCTCACGGTTGGCGGCACCATCACCATGAATGGCAACAACATTCTGATCGTAAGCAATAACACCGGCACAGGCTCCCTCATCGACAATGGTATCGCCGGAACAGGAACGGCTACCGTTCAGCGTTACCTTTCGCAGGATACGTGGCACTATGTCTCAGCCCCCATATCCGACGCCGTTTCCGGAACGTTCCTCAACGACTACCTGCGCACCTCCAACGAGGCCGATATGCGTCCTCTCTCCGACCCCGATGCCGGCTGGGGCGCCTATATCCAGCTGCTGACGGTCCATTTGCCTTCGGTAACAGGATGGGCAGTCTGGAGTCCGGTAGCCACCAGCACCGCCACCAAAATATTTACCGGCGTACTAAACACCGGGACGAAAACTTTGTCCCTCACCCGCACCATCGGCGCCACCTATGCCGGCTGGACACTGGCCGGGAACCCCTACCCGAGCGCCACCGACTGGACCTCGGCCGGCTGGACCCTCACCCATGTGGATCCCACTGCCTACCTCTGGAATGGCTCGCAGTATGTAACCTGGAACCGCGACCTCAATGCCGGCACTGCAGCCACAAAATATATCCCGGCAATGCAGGGCTTTTTCGTGCATGTGACACAGGATATCAACAACTGGACGACGGGCTCGATTGGCGTGACCAATGCCGCCCGGGTGAATAATAACCAATCGTTTTACAAAGACACGCTGGCGGTGCAGGACCAGCTTTCGCTTGTGGCGGAAGGAAATGGTTACGAGGACCGGACCATGGTGTGGTTCAGGCAGGGCAGCACGCCGGAATTCGACTGGCAGTATGATGCCTATAAACTTTTTGGAATCAGCGCGGCGCCCCAGTTATACAGCATACTGCCCGACGAGGTGGCTGCCATTAACATCCTGCCCCGCACCGGAGAAAACCAGGTAGTGCCGCTGGGGTTCAAATGCGGGGATACGGGCACCTTTTCCATCACGGCATCCGGTACAGGGAGCTTTGAAGCAGGAACGCATGTTTTCCTGGAGGATAAGCAAACCGGCCAAACTCAAGACCTGACCCTCAACCCGCGTTACCCGTTTCAGTACGATCCGGACAACGTGACAGAAAGGTTTGCCCTTCACTTCAACGCTGCCCAGGGGATCGACGGAAACAACTCGGAACAGGGAATCCGGATTTATGCATGGCAAAACCAGATTTTTATCACCCGCGAAAACCAATCCACATCCCAGGGTAACGTTTATATATATGACCTTCTGGGAAAACTCGTGAAAATGACAATCCTTCAGCCCGGACCAATGACCATCATTCCTGTATCGGTAACACCGCAGATATTATTGGTAAAGGTCGTTACACCGGGGAAGGTGAATGCGGGGAAGGTGATGATCAGGTAAGGATCAAGTCAGATCAGACCGTTCTTTCCGGATGCTGGCAAAATATCTGTAGCCACCCCATCCGATCAGACATCCGACAACATCGGAGATAAAATCATAGATGTCGCCATGTCGCATGGGAACCCAGAGTTCCTGGATGATTTCAGTGGCTGCGCCGAGTGACAGGCCAATGATCAGGGTGATTACGCCTGCATTTTTCTGTAAGGCACGGAAGCTATTCTGCAGCAGGAAACCGCGAGCCTGAAGAAAGAAGTAGACGGCAAAAATAAAGACATGCACCAACTTATCAGGCTGGAGCAGGTCCATAAACGAGGGAAGACGCGGAAAGACTTTTCCCGGCAGGACGGTAAGCAAAACAATGAGGAGCCCCCAAAGAATGCCCCAGAGATTGTATTTAAAAAATCCTGCCAGTCGCACGTGGTTACCGGGGGTTTTCGCCATCAGGCGTTAATAAGCTCCTCGTATTGTGTTGCATCGAGCAGCTCGGCAATTTCTCCGGCATCGGAAACCTTGATCTTGATGATCCAGCCTTTGTCGTATGGATCCTGGTTGATGATCTCAGGCTTGGTGGTGAGTGCTTCGTTGAATTCCAGCACCTCTCCTCCAACAGGCATAAAGATGTCGGACACGGTCTTAACGGCCTCAATGGTACCGAACGACTCATGTTTTCCGAGGATCTCTCCAACAGTTTCGACTTCAATAAAAACTATATCCCCTAACTCATGCTGGGCATGGTCGGTAATGCCGATCCAGGCGTGTTCGCCTTCAACTTTCAGCCATTCATGGTCCTTCGTGTACTTGAGATTTGCAGGAACGTTCATAACAGTTGCTGTTTTAATGTTTTTTCAAAATTACATCTTTTTTCAATCCGGCAATGTTGCCGGAGCTGATTTGTTCACATGTTTACTGCGACAGGGTAAACCTCAGAGCCAGTCCGCCTTTGGTGTTGGATGTACGGTATTGGTTGGAAACAAACGGAGAGTTGATCACCTTGTCGAAATAAAAACGCACATTGAAGCGGGCACTCAGGTTATAGTCGGCCGAGAAGTTGAGCGACATCACCTGCTGACCGGTGGATATCTGGTTTACATCCTGGTCGATACGCCGCAGGACCGTTTTATTCTGACGCAGGGAGAAGTCCAGTTTGAGGTTGAGGTCGCTGTTGGTTTTGGCCTTCTTCCCGCCCCCGAAAAGTCCGGAGAAGTTAAGCCGGATTCCCTTAAAGCGATAGCCAAGGCCGATAATGAATTCGTTGCTGCTGATCTCGGTGAGCTGATTGTTGGCAAATGAAAATGCGATATTCCGCGCCCGGCGCATCTCCACGTTGGCCAGCAAACTGTTTGCAAATCCGAGGTCGACTTTGATCAGCGGGTTAAACTGTTCAGTGATGGAGACCACCATAAATTCTGATTGCGGAATAAAATTCCCGGCATCGTTGGTAATGTAAGGCATTCCGTCCCGTTCACCATAGCGGATATTCGAATGGTAAGATCCGATGCTGTACGTGGAAAGGTAGGCATGGGTAAGGGTCAGCGTACGAAGCCACGTTTTGAAGATCTTCAGTTTGGCCAGTCCGTCATATTGAATACGCCAGTTGGGTAAGGGAATCGATGGAAAAGAGGTGAGCCCGATCTTTGCCGGATCCTGCCCTTTATAGGCAGCCAGGAACGCGGTAGCAAGCACATCCTGGCTGGTGGGTCCGTAACCTACAGGATACCCTGTAGAATCATTGATCCCCTTGGAATTGGGATTGATGGCCGCAAACCTCGCTGCAATTACCTCCCGGTTTTGCTTCATTGTTTCAAAGGTGACCGATCGTCCGTCAGTTTCACCGGCAAAGGAGGTGCCGATGATGATGCACGACATACTGAAATTACCTCCATCCATCGCCGACATGGGGGAGGTTGGGAAATTACCGTAGCGGTCGGCACGGAAGTACTCCTGGTGATTTCTTGAATACATCCGGGTCATGGTCAGCTCAATGCGCAGATCTTTAATGGGCTCAACGCTGATGTTGATATTCAGGTTCTCGGTATACTTGGTAAGGTATGGGTTGTTGAGGTTGGTATCGAGGGTAAGCCAGCCTCTGTCGACCGCCTTTGGGCGGATGTCAGACTGGTCGCCGAACACGAACCCCAGTCCGGGAGCATTCGTTCCCCAGTCATTCCCCAGGGCATTGGGTTCGGGGTTAAAACCAGGAAGCAGGATGCCATTGCCCTGGGTGTAGGTAAATTTGGCGGTACGCACACCCATCAGGATCCTCAGGGTGCCATCCAGCAGGATTTTACCGATGTTGACCTTGGGCTTTTCTGCCTTCAGGCTATCCTGTTTTGCCAGGTTCTTATCTTTGGGGCCAGCAGCCCTGATCGGTTCCGGACCCTTGTTTCGCTGATTCCCGGTATTGCCCTGGTTTATCTTTTTCAGGTAAGGGATTTTATTGTAAAGCGTAACGAAGTTCAGGTTTCCGTTCAGAACCTTATTGTTGCTGTTTTCGATGGAGTTCCCGAACTGGGGCTGGATCGACAACGGACTCGCATTCCAGCGGTACATAGCCTGGTACCCTGCATTGAGTGAGATAAAATCAAGGATCGGAATCTTTGCGAACGGTAATTCCCAGGTAACCGTGAATGTCTGCGAATAGGTACTTATCGTTCCGAAGGAGAAAATCTGGCTCCACACCTGGTCGCGGTTTGAGCGGTCGATGACTCCGGGCGGTTCATTTACAAAAGCATTGGAATTGGCGAGCAAGGTGAATTTCAGCGATTTTGAGAAATCATATTTCAGGTCGTACAACCGGGTCCAGTCCCATCGCTTAATATAAAATGTCTCCATGGGGACAATCGCCCGGCTCTTGTTCCTGAATTTGCGCTGGTTGAACTCCCGGTTCATGTCGGTACGGAAAGTAAACGATTTCGGCAGGTAGTAGAAGTTGAAATCCTTGATCAGGGCAAAGGCCTTCGACTTTCCGAGCGCCCTCGAACGCTGGAAAGGCTGAACGTTTTTGGGAAGGGCGGCATAGGTGTAACCGATCCCCCCGGAATATTTCTTCTTCAGGTCATACTCAATATCCGGATCGCGATGATAGGTCTCAGAATAGGAATAACTGATGTTGAAGTTCTCGATATCGTAAATTTTGGGTTTCTTGTCATTCGTTCGCTCCTTCCGTACGTTCATAAGGTTAAAGTTCTTACGCTGGGTGTAAGTCTGGGTGAGCGACCTGATTGAATCCTTTTCCTGCTTCGTATCGAAGGCGTTCAGCACATCCGACAGGTAGAGGTCGGGATTGAGCGGATCGTACAGCGGACTGTTCTGCACCATGGAGTAGTCGAAATGCATGGGGATCCGGATACCCGTTTTTGCCGGAAAAAACTTTCCAAGTTCCAGGTCGGTGTCAAACCCGAAATTAACGATCGACTCCATGAGCCGCTGGGTCTGCTTCTGCTCAATGGCCCCGAACCCAGCACTGCTGTAACTTCCGGTCAGCTGAATTCTGCCAAGATCGGCGAGGTCAACGGCCACGCGGGCAGTGGCAGCCCAACCGCCTTTTTTGTTGAAGTCGGTGAGCCGCAGTTCATCCACCCAGATCTCTGCGCATTTTGCCTGTCCGTCATCATCAGGTGAGATTTGTGCCTTCTTGGGATTTCTGACCCCGATCATGATCGCCCGCACATCGCTGATGGTAGGCGATCCCACAATGGTGATCTTGTTTTTGCCATCGAATTCTGAAAATGGCATGCTTGCCGACAGTTGTAACCCCTGCTCCTGCATGGCCACAAGCCGGTCGTATTTAACCTGAACCAGTTTGTCGAGCTCTACGTCGAAAGCATTGGCATCGGGCCATATTGCCTCAGGATTATCTGCCCGTGTTCCCCAGGCGGTAAAATTGAGCGGGATCTCATATTCGTAATAGTTATCCGTGAAGTCGGAACCGATCCGCATAAATACGGTCAGGTCGCCTGCCTTCAGATTTTGCGTACGGATGGATTGCTCCGCATGAACAAACATGTTCAGGCGTTTGAACTGCCTGAAATCGAATTCCGAGGTCTTGTAGGCAGCTCTTGCATCACCATCCACCAGGTTGCAGACTTTAAACGACATGGACTGTTCATTCAGCTTCTGCATGTTTGTTGACCCCCAGTTTGTTTCGCGCTGAATTCCCGGGGGAATGACATACGGGATCGGCTGTTTGCTTCCGTTTTCCTCAAGGCTTACCGTGGCGATGTCGAACTGGGTACCGTTCTGGAGATCATCGGGGATATATTCGCCGGGTGAAAGCAGACTGTAATTGTATTTCCGCCATTCTCCGCGGGTCAGTTCCATGGTGGCAAAACGACAGACGACGGGCCTTTCAAAATTCTTGAAGAACATCCTCATAAATCGAATGGAGGTAAAGTCGTTGATGTTTCCGATCACCTTATCAGGCGTACGGATGGGTATTTTGAACTGATACCACTTCACGGATCCCCGGGTTCCGTCGGCCAATGGGATGTCGGTTGCTCGGTAAACATTCGTGATGTAGTTGCTTCCGGCCTTCATTTTATCCCGGCTCAGGTTTACCACATACTGGTAATACCGCTCTGTTTCGCTGAGGGTGTTGTCTTTGTTGATATCCTCGATGTTGGGGAGGGTGGTGGCCAGGGTCGGATAATTCTGCGGCGATTGTTCGGTGGTGGGCGAGTTTCCTTCCGGACCATTGAACATTTTATAGCGGTTAAGCACATTGCTGAAATCGGGGTTGTTGTCGTAATCCGATCCCCGGAAGTAATGGTAGTTATCCGATGACGGGTCGGTTGATGCGTTTTTATAGGCCTGTGATGTAGGGCCAAAGAGCGTGCGGACCTTGGAAACATAGCTTGTATCGAAAAATGATACCTCATCTTTGTCGCTGAGACCGTCGTAACCAACATCCTGAAAAGGTCTCGAAGCCGGATCATTGTCGAAGGCATCCACCAGTGCCTGGAGCTGTGGTACCCGTCCCCAGTCTGTTGTATCCACTCCGGTGACAATGCCATTTACGGGAAGTCCGTTTTCATAACTTTTCCGGCCGTCGCGCAGAATATCCTCCGAGATGTCCCCCAGGTTAAAATATAGCTGACCCGTGTTTAAGGAGTCATCAACAAACGGATCCATCATCCAGAACTCTATGTACTGGATGTTGGTAGCATCGAAATCGGAGGTCTCAATTTTCCGCATGACACCTCCCCAGCGTGTTTCAGGCATTGCCAGGGTGCCATCGGCACTGAGACCTTTTGAAAACTGGGTTGGGTGCGTGTCGTAATTGTAAGGACCGCGTTCAGCCGGATAGTAGGCCATGTTGAGTACCGCCAGGTTGACGGGGACGCCGTTCAGGGGCTGCTTATTCGGGAAGATTTCGGTTTCCCATACCTGGCGTACATACTGTTTCGAAAGCTCCTGGTTTGAAACATTGGGCGGGATGAGGGAGGTATTCTTATCATAAAACAGCGGGTCGATGATATACCAGGCTAACCGCGAGCGGTTAAAACCATACATCAGCCGGGTACCGGGGGCGGCCTCCGGGAACATATCGGGCGTAACCTGGTTTTGCGGGGTGCTGGCCATGAACCAGTTGCCGATATTCTTCAGGTCGATGGTCGATTTCGCTCCTTCAAAATCATCGATATAGGTGGTTCCTGCGGCTCCGATGGCCCGTGAGTGACCCGGGATAAATTGTGCGAATTCAGCATCTACGGCTATGTTCGACGGTGCTTTGGTGGAAATGAAAGGGAGGGCATCAATAAACCGTGTAATCAGCCGCGATTGTGTGCGGTAGGTGAGGTTCATCCCCCAAACGGTATTGGAGATGGGCTCGTCGCCGTAGTTCACATGCTGCGTAAGAGGTCGCTCATTCAGGTTCAGGATGGTGGCGCCAATCACAAAATCCTTGTTGATCTTGTAGTCGACGTGGGCCCCCATCAGGCGTTTGGTTTGCACATTGAACATCTCATTGCTTTCCAGCGAAATGTTGATCGGGGTACCCGAATTCAAAATGCCCTCATTGATGATACGTACCCGGCCCAGTGTATAATCCACGGTGTAATCAACATTCTCCTGAAGCTGAACACCGCCGGCTGTCACCCGCACTGATCCGGCAGGAACATTGAGTGCATTCAGCGATATTTCGGAACCTGCAGACGACTTATAGAATCCGTCGAGTACGAATTTGTTCTTGTCGGGATACTGGCGCGCCATCGATTTCGTCATGGTATAGAGCGAATCGAAGCAGTATTTATCGGCCAGTGCCTCCGAGGCCTTGATGTTATTCGGATCCCGGATCGAATCGCGCAGGTCCTTTCCGAAGGGCTCCAGCACAGTGAAGAATATACGCCCGTTCGAGGCCTGTATGGTTCCTCCCTGCGTGGTGGCATTGTCGATGAAGTCGAACATGCCGTCGGGCGGAGGATTGAACTGCTGGTTGAGGTTGTCGAAGTTGAGTACGCGAAGCAACGGAACCCCCTTGATCCGGCCTTCGGAGATGTAGGCAGTGGGAACCCCGTTGGCGTTGCCGGAGTAAAGGATGTTCATGGTGAAGTCGCTCGATTGCAGCTGGTATGCTCCCAATGCATAAACGTTTTTCATCATGAGGTTCCAAAGCGGTATTTTGGTGTTCAGCGAAGTGCTCTTCAACAACTTAACGATCAGACTCTTGGGAGTCGTTATCCCCTGATCGGAGAACTCTCCTACCTGGTACACGGCAGTGTCGCCAACCACCTGATACTGATAGGCAACGGCCAGCGTCTGATCGGGATTGAGCGCGGTATTTAACGAAACAAAACCCACTTTTGCATTGAAGGTGTACTCGGAGGGCAGCAGCTTGCGGGCACTCTCCACCTTTTCGAAATCCTGCCCCGAGATCAATCCAAACTTAGGACCTTTGAGGTAATCGGTTACCGTGTTGATATTGCGCACTTTGGCCGTATCGGCAGGGGTAGGCATGATGACCTGGTAAAGGTTGTTTGAGCTGTTTCTGGGGTCGCGCCGGGCGGGGTCTCCGGTGAACAAGGGGTTGTAGGGTTCACTTTCACCCAGGTCCATGAAGGCCACGATGTTACGGTTTTCGGTAACGGCGGCACCGATGTTGGTCACCCATACCTCGATCTTAAGGATGTTAATGTTGGAGGTAACGGTAGGCAGTTTTTTTAACGCATCCTTATATCTCCCGCGGAAAGTCTGTGCTATAAAGAAATGTTTATTCTCTTCATATTCATCGGCCCTGATCCGGAACTTGGTGGTTTGCGCATTTCCCTGCACCGTGATGTTCTTGCTTTCACTCTTCTGCTGCGAATAAAGCGCGGTAACGGTCACCCGGCCGAACCGGAGCTTGGCTTTGATCCCGAAAAGGCTCTGGGTTCCGCGGATCAGCGTGGTGGTAAGTGGTAAACTTACATCCCCGGCTTCGATCAGCTGAATGATATCATCCTCTTTACCTTCGTATTTAAGTTTTAACTTGTTTTCAAAATCGAAAGTGGCTTCCGTGTTATAATTGACTTTGAATTCGATTTTGTCGCCGATCTTGGCGATCACATTCATCTGGATCTTTTCGCTAAAGTCGAAGTTGGTCTGCCTTCGCTGGTTGGTATTGAGCATCGGGTCATCCCGGCGGTTTGAAACAATGCCGAAATTGATCTCGGCAGAACCCTGCGGACGAATATCCACGGTATTGTTCCCAAAGATGGTCTCAAACACCTTGCCCGGGATCACAATCTTTGGGATGAATCCTTTGGCATTGTCCATGCTGGCAGCATTCGCCCGCTCCTTCCAGTAGTTGTTGATCATGGTTTCCATGTCCTGACTCTGGTACTCATCAAAAGTGAGCGTAGTCGGAACCCTGTACATCATGTCGCCGATCTTGTAGCTGTAGTAATACTGCTTTGTCAGCGGGTCGTATTCAATGCTGGTTTTAAGGTTTGACGGATTCTTGAGATAGAGTTTGCTCTCGTGTCCGGTTCCGGGGAGGTTGGCATCATCGCCGAACGGATACTTCAGACGGGTGGTATCGCTCTGCGCAGCAGCCGGCATCCGGGCAATGAAAAAAACAGCCAGGGTGACAAGAAAATATGCTGCGACCTTTGTATAATACTTCACCAGGATCCGATTCTTCTAATGTTTCAACGAGGTAAACACACGAATTGAACAACCACTGCTCATAAGATTTTAAGGGCGTGTTTGATCAATTGCTCAACTGACAGGCCGGTGCCTTCCGCTTCGATGATTTTAACCAATGCTTTATCAGCAATCATCTTGGGAAATCCCAGAATGATCAATCCTGATAACGCTTCTTCTTTCTTTGTATTGTGCTGGAAGCCGACTTTTAGGTGAGGAAATAATTCACGGGAAACCTTATCCTTGAGGTCGATGATGATGCGCTGAGCAGTCTTTGCCCCGATTCCCTTGACACTTTGCAGGAGCGGTGCGTTACCTTCCGCAATGGCAGCGGTAACATCGTGGGGTGACAGGGATGATAAAATGATGCGGGCGGTGTTTACTCCCACACCGGAAACGCTGATCAGCTGCCGGAAAAGTTCCCGCTCGTCGCTGGACGAAAAACCGAAGAGCTGCATATCGTCCTCCTTTACCACCAGGTGGGTGAAAAGCATACAGTTGTCATCTTCCCTGAGCTCCGAATAGGTATGCAGGGAGATGTTGAGAATGTAGCCGATCCCACCGGTCTCGATAATGGCGTAGGCCGGATTCCGCTCCACCAGTTTTCCTTTGATGAATTCGTACATGAAAACCGCTTGGTTGTTAGTAAATGTTAAATATTCAGGGGACTGCGTAAAAAAGTGCAAAGTTAAAAAAAACTCGGGTTTTTACACTATTTTTGACCCTGAAACCCACAACAGGCCAATTGGCGAACATGAAAAATATCGTGGTCTTATCCGGTGCCGGAATAAGCGCCGAAAGCGGTCTGCAGACCTTCCGGGATGCAGACGGACTGTGGCACAACCACCGGATTGAAGATGTGGCTACGCCCGAAGCCTGGGAGCGTGATCCGGAACTGGTGCTTGAATTTTACAACCAGCGGCGCAAACAGCTGCTCGAAGTGGAACCCAATGCCGGCCACAAGGCGCTTGTAGCCCTGGAGTCCCGCTTCGAAGTGCTGATCATTACCCAGAACGTCGATGATCTTCACGAACGGGCCGGATCCACAAGGGTGTTACACCTTCATGGGGAACTAAAAAAGGTGAGGAGTACGGCCGATCCTTCCCTGGTTTATGATCTGCACGGATGGGAACTGAAACAAGGTGATTGCTGCGAAAAAGGATCTCAACTCCGGCCGCACATCGTCTGGTTCGGCGAGGCCGTCCCGAATATTGTTCCGGCAGTAACCCTGGCAGGAAATGCCGACATTCTCCTGGTGGTTGGTACTTCATTGAAAGTGTATCCGGCCGCCGGATTGCTTCAGCATGTTCCGGCAAGGGTGCCAAAATATCTGGTCGACCCGAATGCAAGTCCGGAATATATGGTTTACAATCTACAGATAATCAGAGAAAAATCCGGTGTCGGATTACCGAAGCTGGTGGCTGATCTGTTAGCGAATCACAGTAATTTCTGATCGCGGAGCACCTGCTCCAGTTCACGCATGGAGATGGGTTTTGCAAGGATCTTTTTTTCCCGGTCGAGGAGAAATATGGTGGGCGTGGCGTAGATGTTATAATCATCCGCAACCTTACCGGCAAACCCTTTGAGATCAGAAACATTGATCCAGTTCAGCTTTTCCGTGCCGAGATAGCCTGTCCAGCTGCTCCTGCTGGTATCAACGGAAACTGCCACAACCTCGTATTTTTTTGGTTTCTGCTGCTCATAAACAGCTTTCAGCTTTGGCATCATATCGGTACAATGCTGACAGGCGGTTGACCAGAATACCAGCAGGGTGTATTCCGACTTGACCGCCGACAACCTGAACGGTTTTGCCTTGCTGTCGGTGGCTTCAATCTCCGGCGCCGTTTTCCCCACGGCGATCTTCTTGAAGGTCTCTAGTTTTTTCTGTAAGGCTGTTTTACGTTGCTGGTCTTCGCAGGAGAAGGGATCCTGAAAATTCTCTGCGATGTATTCAATGACATCGTCGAAATGGTATTTATCGAATCCTCCGACGAGGTAATCGAGCAGATATTTATAAACCTCAGGATTTACCGAAGCGGCACTGAGCATGATGGTTACAGCTTTGATGAACTCCGTTTGCAGCTGCTTCTGCGGAAGCCGGTTATTGCTGTAGAGCGCCAGGTAGGAGATGGCTTTGTTGGCAAAGACCAGACTGTGAAGCAGTGCGGTATCGGAAAAATCAACCTTGTCGAAGTAATGCTGTTTGAGGTATTTTACCCGCTCCTCTTTGCTCAGGGTGGCAGGCAGGAAAGGGGTGCGGTAAACCCCGGCCATCCGCACGGCGTAATAGTCGGGATATTGCTTTATCAGTGAATCCAGGTAATGCGTCTGGTTGTTCTGAATCTTCTCCATCTCCTGAACGGCTGTCAGGTAAAACCGGTCCCTCACAGGGTAGTAGTCAACAACCGGCATCAGCAGTTCCAGCTTCGACTGGTTGGTCCGGTCGAGGCGGGCATACTCCAGGTTGATCCTGTTCTCCGGGGATGACAAAAATACCAGGCTGTCTTCAGGGTTTGCATTCGTGGTTGTAAAGGCTACGTTTTCGCGGTTCCAGATCACATCGATCAGTCCCTCTTTGCTCCACTGAAAACGATAAACTCCGGGTAACCTGGAAGCGGCAAGGGCAAAGCGGAAATGTCCGGTTGAATCGCTGAAGGCGGAATCTATCACGGGCGCCTTTTCGCCGTAAAGGCTCATGAGGTAGACCCGTTTCACGCCCAGTCCCTTCACACTGCCCTCAAGGGTATGCTGTGCCTGGGTGAACCCTGTCAGAAAAAACAGGATGACAACAAGGGATCTTCTCATCCCGGATTATTTTTTAGCCGTTTTCTTTTTGGGTGTCTCCGCCGGACCGAGAACTTCTGCAAGTTTGAGCATCAGCGCCTCGCCGCGAAGATTCCTGCCAATGATCTTCTGATCTTTGTCGAGCAGTACATTGGCGGGTATGGAGTTAACTCCATACAGCTTGCCAGCCGTATTACCCCAGCCGGCGAGATCGGACACGTGGTTCCAGGTAAGTTTATCGTCTTTGGTCGCCTTGACCCATTTTGTGCGGTCTTTGTCGAACGAAACCCCTAGAATGTCGAACCCTTTTTTGTTATAGGCCTGGTAAGCTTTTACCACATTGGGATTTTCAGCACGGCACGGGCCGCACCAGGATGCCCAGAAATCAACCAGCAACACCTTGCCCTTCAGGGAGGAGAGTGATACCGGCTTCCCAAGACTGTCGTTCATGGTGAAATCAGGCGCAATCTGGCCGATGTCAACACTTTTAAGAATATCGATACGTTTCTTCAGTGCCACGGCATAGGAAGAAGCATCCAGGCTGGTATCAAAAGTGGCATAAATCTCCGTCAGCTCGGGAAGTTCGAATTGCCAGCTGTTGCGCATGATGAGGTAGGGGGAAACCACCGTTTTGGGGTTGGCCTTTACGAAATCGACGAGCAGGGTTTTCATCGATTTTTCCAACACGGTGGAGAGCGAATCGTTCAGTTTCATGGCAACGGTATCGTTCGACTCCCGGGCTGTTTTCCACGCCTTGTTTATGCCGTCCATTTTTCTGTTGATCTCATCGTTGGAAGCGAGATACTGCTTGAAAATATCGTGGGTTGGCGATCCTGTAACCACTGATTTATCACTGCTGTCGGCGTAGATCATGATGTCAATTTTTGCCTTTTCCACAAACACCGGAACAAAAATCTGCTTTGCCTGCATGCTCAGGTACCACATCTCGGGCTGCTTTATTGTTCCCTTGAAGGAAAACGTCCCCTTGTCGAGTTTGCTGCTGTCGATCTTGAGCCACTGGTCAGCATCAAATTTCTGCAGGTAGATCATGCCGCTATCGGCGCCTTTCACGGTACCTTTTATGGTATATTCATCCTTATTTCCGGTACACGAGGCAAGGATGGTGCCCACGAGCAGGATAAATGCAAATTTTTTCATGATATCGTATCTCTGTTGGTTGAACTACAAAAGTACAGGTTTTTGCGGAATTAAATAAATATCTATTTTTACGGGTTAAATTCCATAACCCATGAAGTTTGCCAAATTTCTGACAGGGACCTCCCTTCTCCTGTTCCTCGCCTGCATTGCCTCCGCACAAACCGAAACGGCCAAACCCGGTACACCCCGCTACGACCTTTCCCGCGAACCTGTGCTATATACCGTCGGTTATGCGCATCTCGACACGGAGTGGCGCTGGGATTACGAAGAGACCATCAACGATTTCCTTAAGAACACCCTGGATGAGAATTTCAGGCTCTTCGAAAAATATAAACCCTATACTTTTACCTTTTCCGGAGCCCGCCGGTACAAAATGATGAAGGAATATTATCCTGACAGGTACGAAAAGTTAAAGAAATATATAACCCAGGGTCGCTGGTTTGTAGGTGGTTCCTCAGTAGATGAGTGTGATGCCAATATCCCTTCTCCCGAATCGGTGATCCGCCAGGTTCTCTATGGTAACGCCTATTTCCGTAGTGAATTCAGCAAAGAGAGCGTCGACTTCCTGCTCCCCGACTGCTTCGGGTTTCAGGCCAACCTGCCCTCGGCTCTGGCACATGCCGGAGTGAAAGGCTTCTCAACCCAGAAGCTGGAATGGGGCTCGGCCAACGGGATTCCATTTAACATCGGAAACTGGATCGGCCCGGATGGGAAAGGGCTGGTAGCTGCCCTCAATGCCACAGATTACAACGGCCGTGTTCAGCCCAGACTCGACACCTCTGCTTACTGGGCAAAGCGGATCGGAGAAAATCACGGTGTTTTGGCCGACTACCGGTATTATGGCGTTGGCGACGTTGGCGGCGCTCCGCGTGAGGAGGATATAAAGAATGCCGTGGGCAGCCTTGGACATCCCGACAGCCGTTTCAATGTTTACCTCTCCTCCTCCGATCAACTCTTCCGCGACCTGACCGACGAACAGAGATCGAAGCTGCCAAGCTACAGCGGAGATCTTCTCCTCACCCAGCACTCTGCCGGTTCGCTCACCTCGCAGGCCTACATGAAACGGTGGAACCGGAAGAACGAACAACTGGCCCTGGCAGCCGAACCGGTTGCGGTAATGGCAGACTGGCTTGGCGGTATCAAATATCCATCCCAGCGCATCAACAACGCATGGTGGCTGGTGCTTGGAAGTCAGATGCACGACATCCTTCCCGGCACCTGTATTCCCAAAGCTTACGAATATGCCTGGAACGACGAAGTGCTCGGCCTGAACCAATTCGCAGCCATCCTGGAGAGCTCGGCAGGTGCCGTTATCAGGGCTATGGATACCCGTGTTACCGGAGTGGCGGTGGCGGTTTACAATCCGCTGTCTATCCCGAGGACTGACCCTGTGGAGGCAGAGGTATTATTTCCCGACGGGACTCCCGAATACCTGAAAATTTTCGATGCTTCCGGCAAAGAGGTCCCCGTTCAGCTGCTCTCCACAACCAAAACATCGGCACATATCCTCTTCATGGCTATCCTTCCGTCGCTTGGCGTTGCCATTTACGATGTTCAGTCTTCCAAACAACCCGGAATCTATAAAACGAGTCTCTCGGCCGGGAAAAATATACTCGACAACGAATTTCTGAAACTGACCATCAACTCCGGAGGCGACATTTCCAGTATCCTCGATAAAAAACTCGGAAAGGAATTACTATCCGGACCCGCCCGCCTCGAGTTCCAGAAAGAGCATCCAACTTACTGGCCAGCCTGGAACATGGACTGGAAAGACCGGAAGAATCCTCCGGCAGGGTATGTTGACGGACCTGCCCTGATCACCCTTGTTGAGAATGGTCCACTCCGTGCCACCTTCAAAATCGAACGCACCGCCAGGAATTCAACCTTTGTTCAGTATATTCAGCTTTATGCGGGAAAGGAAGGTGTGCGGGTCAGCCACAAGATCAACTGGCAAAGTCGCGGAGTAAGCCTTAAAGCCTCATTTCCGCTCACGGCCTCCAACCCCGTTGCAACCTATAATCTCGGCCTGGGAACGGCAACCAGAGAAAATAATACCGAGAAAAAGTTTGAGGTCCCCTCCCGTGAATGGTTCGACCTGACCGATAAATCGGGGAACTTCGGGGTCAGCATTCTTGAAGATTGCAAATTTGGATCCGATAAACCAAACGACAAAACCCTGCGCCTGACTCTCCTTTTCACGCCCATCACCAACTTCTACCACGACCAGGCAACGCAGGATTGGGGAATTCATGAAGCTACCTATGGTATTTTCCCACACAAGGGCGACTGGCGTGCCGCACTCACCGAATGGCAAGCCCGGAGCCTGAATCAGCCCCTGCGTGCCTTTCAGGTGAACCAGCATCCGGGGTTCCTCGGGAAAACCTTCTCCTTTGCGCAGGTATCCTCTCCTCAGGTCGATATCCGCGCCATCAAAAAGTCGGAGAACAACACCATGGTAATCGTTCGTCTTCAGGAACTTTTCGGGAAAGATATCTCCAACGTGGAAGTGGGTCTGGCCGCAAAAATCACCAGCGCCTTCGAAGTTGACGGACAGGAGCGGAGAACGGGTGATGCATTGGTAAAGAACGGAAAACTGGTGGTGGATTTCGCTAAATATGCCATACGCTCCTTTGCACTTCAGCTGGAAGCCCCGGCCGACAAGCTCGAACCTCCGTCAAGCATGGAACTTCCGTTGGTTTTCGATCAGGATGTGGTGAGCACCGAAAAGCTAAAGAAAAACGGCGGGTTTGATGGCCACGGACTGAGTATTCCGGCCGAACAGTTACCGGTTCGACTTACCGTTGACGGTGTTGACTTCAAATTCGGGCCCACTGCCGACGGACAAAATAATGTACTGACCTGCAAAGGGCAGAAGATTATGCTGCCTAAAACCGGCAATTACAACCACCTATATATTCTTGCCGCAGCTCTTACCGACACATCGGGTATATTCAAGGCCGGCAGCCAGAAAACAACGCTCAGGATCCAGGGTTACCAGGGAAATATCGGACAGTTTGACAACCGTAGCTGGGATAAACTCGGACGCATAAAAGGGTTGCGAAAAGGATTCATCAAACGCAATGAGGTGGCGTTTTATACCACCCACCTTCACCACGATACCGTGAATATTCCTTACCAGTATGCCTATGTATTCAAATATGCCCTGGATGCAAACCAGGCCTCGGGCACACTTCAGCTTCCCGACAATGAAGCGATAAAGATTTTTGCCATCACTGCGGCGAACCAGTATTTTGATCCGTCGAGGCCGGTCCAGCCGCTCTACGATGACTTTAATTCGCGGCCAGCCATGAGTCTGAACCTTCCTAAAAGCTATGTTGACGAGTCCATGGCGCCCGCTGCATTGCTTACCGTGACCAGGAAAGGAAAGCTCACCGACCTCCCTGCCCGGCTCACCATGAAAGACTATGCCGATCTGCACATGCCCAATGGAGTCACCGCCAGGTACTTTTATTCCAATGCCGACACAAACCTCCGGGGTATTTCAGACGGCATGAACATATCGGCCCTGAACGATGGCATGTTCGACCTTCTTCCCGGCGACTCCGCTGCCGATTTCTGGTCGGAAGCCGGCGAAGGACGAATCCTGATGGATCTTCAGAATGAGATAGAACTTGACAGTATCCATATCTTCTCAGTTCAGGATACACGGCGCGGCATTCAATCTTTCTCCCTCTGGGGCGCTGCCGGCGAATCGGCTCCCAATGTGAAAGGAGATCCCAGGGCATCGGGATGGTCATACCTGCTTACAGCGCCACCACAGGATACCTGGGGAAACAGCAAGATCCTTTTCACCATCAAACCCATGAAGGACAAATCAAAACAGTATCGTTACCTCTTATGGGTTAGCGAAGATTCCCCGCACGGACCCTACTATTTCCGTGAAGTGGATGTGTTTGAAAAACAAAAATGATGCATGAGAACCCTGGTAACCTATTATTCGGAAACCGGCAACACGCGCAAGATCGCTGAAGCAATCCATGGTGAAATTACCGGAGAGAAGGTGATCCTGCCTTTTGGTGAATTGTCCACGCTCGACGGGTATGACCTGATCTTCTTTGGCTTCCCGATCATGCAATTCGGCGCCCCGAGAAAAGTAAGGATGTTCCTCAAAGCGCACGCTGCCGGTAAGAACATGGCCCTGTTTGTCACCCATGCCTCATGGGAAGAGCCAGGCCAGGAAGACTTTCTCGCCGG
Source organism: Bacteroidales bacterium (assembly GCA_025355465.1). Lineage (GTDB taxonomy): Bacteria > Bacteroidota > Bacteroidia > Bacteroidales > FEN-979 > JANXZO01. The sequence continues at coordinate 20,051 of JANXZO010000026.1, read as the reverse complement.
TTGGCTCGGGAAGTGCAAGGCGGCGGCCGCGGAAGCTAACCTGGTGGGTTTCTTTCACTGCCGGGGTGAACTCTCCGCCGATGCCGCCGAACGTTTTCTTGCTTCGGAATTCGAAGAGGTTCGCCAATTTGGTGGCATGCAGCCGGCCACTGTCGGACATCCTTCGGAGGAGGAACTTGAAACAGCACGGGAATTTGCAAGGAGGATGCAATGATACCAAAGACTTCAATGATCAACAGAAATCTCAGGATCCACAGAAACATGATGACCCTGATCATCACCCTGTGGGTCATTTCATCGACATTCTTATGGACAACCCCGACCCGCAGTCAATCTCAGGCCGACACCTACATCTGGCCAACGGATACCAGTGTTTTGCAGAACCTGAAGCGGTGGCAGGGTTACAAATTCGGCGTAATCATTCACATGGGACTCTACAGCCAGTTGGGTATTGTGGAGTCATGGGCACTTTGCCCGGAAGATTGGTGCACCCGCCCTGACGACGATTACTTCGCATTTGCTTCGCGATACAGAAACACCATAACCCATCTCAATCCGGTGAACTTTGAACCCCTGAAATGGGCGAAGGCAATTAAAGGGTCGGGGGCAAAGTATGTGATCTACACCATGAAACACCACGACGGTTTTTGCATGTACGACAGTAAATTCACGGATTTTAAGATCACCGGAACAAGCTGCCCGTTTTCATCGGACCCGAAAGCCAATGTTGCCCTGGAAGTGTTCAATGCCTGCCGCAGGGAAGGGCTGGCAGTCGGCGCCTATTTCTCGAAGCCCGACTGGAGTTCGCCCTATTTCTGGTGGCCCTACTATCCGCCCAAAGACCGCAACCCCAACTACGACATCTCAAAACATCCCGACCGGTGGCAAAATTTTATCGACTATACCCGGAACCAGCTGAACGAGATCACCACTGATTATGGTAAACTTGATATCCTGTGGCTTGATGGCTGCTGGGTTATGCCCAAATCAAGCATCAACAAACATGTGGAGGAGTTCTGCAAATATCCATACGACCTGAGTATCGACATGCCGAAAATCGCTGCCCGTGCCAGACACAGCCAGCCCGGTATGCTCATCGTGGACCGCTGGGTGCAGGGGCCTTATGAAGATTATCTCACCCCCGAACAGAAAACTCCCGAAAAGGCGCTTACTGTCCCCTGGGAGAGTTGCATCACCATGGGCAATGCCTGGGGCTGGGTACCCAACGACAGCTATAAACCTTCCCGGGAACTGATTCAGCTTCTGGTAAATATTGTTGCCAAAGGGGGCAACCTGCTGCTTGGATTTGGTCCGGATGGATCCGGAGAATTCGACCCGCAGGTTTATCAGCGGCTGGAGGAGATGGGAGCCTGGCTGAAATCAAACAGCGAAGCCATCTACGGCACCCGACCCGTGGCGCCGTTCCGGGAGGGAAACCTGGCCTACACTGCCAAAGGATCAAATACCATCTACGCAATTTACCTTCCCGGGAAAGATAAAACAGCGCTTCCGGAAAAAATTAATGTAAAAACTGAATTACAGGGGTCGGTTACCTGTTCCCTGCTGGCCACGAAGAAGAAGATCAGATGCAGCCCGGCGCCCGGAGGACTTGCCATCACCCTGACCGGCAAACAGCAGCATGACTTTGCCAAAGAACCTGCCGTTGTATTTGAATTAACCGTCAGATAACCATGGAGAAGCCGTTCCACATGTTTGAGATTACCGGGAAGGTGGTGGAAGATATCCTTAGCGAAACCACGCGACCGCACCGGCATGAATACGAGGAGTTGCTCATCATCGTCCGTGGTACTCCTGCCCACTACATCGACTTTTACGAAGAGACCATACAAGCCCCGGTAGTGGTTTATGTTGCCCAGGGGCAGGTTCATGAATTCAGGCCCGATCGCGAAACCCGCGGCTGGTGCATCCGCTACAGGAACGATTTCATCAGCGAAAGCAACTTCCACTTTTTCTCTAACTACCTCGACCAGATCAACTTTTCCTTTGATCCCGGCAGTTGCAGACAACAAATCGGGATCCTTTGTGAGCTGATGCAGCATGAATATGAACACAATCCGGGAGTCCCGGGAATATACCGGCACCTGCTTTCCGCCCTGCTGGCAAAGCTCGAAGCCGAGGGAACCCACCGGCTGCCTTCCGACCGGGAGTCGCGAATACCGCAGCAGATCGCAGCCCGTAACTTTCTCCGGATCCTTGAAGACAACTACACCCGTGCCGTGGGCGTCGGATTTTATGCAGACAAACTCAACACCTCGGTACGCAACCTGAACCTGGTCACCCACAAGGTATTTGGTAAAAGCGTGTCGGAGATCATTGAAACCCGGAAACTGGTTGAGGCACGCCGCCTGCTGCTCGGTTCATCCATGAACATTTCGGAGATCGGGTATGCACTGGGATATAATGAAAAATCCTATTTCACCAGGGTTTTCAGTAAAAAGACAGGGCTGACACCCACCGATTTCCGTCTCGCCCTGCAAAACACCCTTTCCTAAAAGTACCACCCTATTTCTGATTAGTGTAACCACTGCATCACAAGGTTGTTGCAATTTTGCATCGTCAAACAACGAGAGGAAAAACACATGAACCTGAACGACCTTAACCTGCAACCAACGAGCGCCAGACCAGCCACGCTGATGCCGGTGTTTTTTATTGGTCACGGGAGCCCGATGAACGCCCTTGAAAGCAATGAATTCACAGCCGGCTGGCAGTCGGCCGGCGCTTCCATTCCGACACCGGGCGCCATCCTTTGCATCTCCGCACATTGGGAAACCCGTAGCACACAGGTAACCGCGATGCCAAAACCCCGCACCATTCATGATTTCTCCGGTTTTCCCGATGCGCTTTACCAGGTTCAGTACCCGGCCCCGGGGAGTCCGCAGGTTGCACTTGAAACCCGGGAACAGCTACTCCCCTTCCTTGCGGAGCCCGACCACAACTGGGGCCTCGACCATGGCTGCTGGAGTGTGCTGAAACATATGTTCCCAAATGCCGATATTCCGGTGATCCAGCTCAGCCTCGACCATACGCTGTCGCCGGAGGGTCATTACAATCTGGCAAAACAACTCGCAGGATTACGGCGCCGCGGGGTCCTTGTGATGGGAAGCGGCAACATCGTACACAACCTCCGCACAATCAACTGGCACAACCCGGCCGGAGGTCATGAGTGGGCGCTCGAAGCCAATGAAAAAATAAAGAATTTAATCCTGGGTAATGATCACCGGTCGCTGATTTCCTATCATACCCTGGGCGCCGAAATCCAGCGTTCGGTTCCCACCCCGGAACACTTCCTTCCCCTGCTTTATGCACTGGCACTGAGGGAAGAGCATGAATCCATCACACTGTTCAATGACCATCTTGTGTATGGTTCCATTTCAATGACTTCAATCAAAATCAATTAATCAATAACCTAAACTCAAAAACAATGAAAACCACAATCAGAATTATCATAGCTATCTTAATCGTGATCTCCTTCGGCAGCAAAAGCAATGCCCAGGCAACATGGAACCTTGATCCAAACCATACAAATGTAAAATTCACCGCCACCCACATGGTGATTTCGGAAGTGGATGGCCATTTCAAAACCTTTGCAGGGAGCATGACTGCTTCGAAACCCGACTTTACCGATGCGAAGATTGATTTTACCGTTGATGTTGCCAGCATCACCACCGACAACGACATGCGCGACAATCACCTTAAATCAGACGATTTTTTCAACGCAGAGAAGTTTCCGAAAATGACCTTTAAAAGCGTTTCCATGAAGAAAATCTCTGGCAACAAATACGAACTCACCGGCGATCTTACTATTCGCAACATTACCAAACGGGTGAAGTTTGCGGTTGTTTACGGCGGCACTGTGAAAGATCCTTACGGAAATACAAAAGCTGGTTTCAAGGCCACCACCACCATCGATCGCCTTGGATTTGGTCTGAAATGGAACTCGCTTATTGAAACCGGGGGTGCCGTGGTTGGCAAAGACGTTGTCATTAACATCAACGCAGAATTTACCCTGGCAAAATAAGCTGACGGTTTTTGATCAGTCCTTCGATGGTGACCGGCGATTTCCGGGAATGGTGACTTGAAACTTGCTGCCTTTCCCCTCTTCGCTGGTCACTTTTATTGTTCCGCCGATCATCGAAACGTACTCGGAGCACATCACCAATCCTAGACCGGTACCGGGCTCCTGTTCAGTTCCCTGCCGTTTGAACCGCGAATCAAGCCTGAAAAGGTTGTTGATCTCCCCGGCAGGGATCCCGATGCCGGAATCCTCAACGGAAATGATAAGCGATCCATTCTCCAGAATGGCCGAAATGATGATCCTTCCACCAACCGGGGTGAATTTGATGGCATTGTTGATGAGGTTGATCAGGATCGATTTCACCATCTGCGGATCGGAATGAACAACCAGGTTTCCATCAAAATCGGTCGAGATGGTTTGTTTCTTATGGACTGCCCGTGTTGACAGAACCGTTACAACCTCCTCCAGCACCGTGCTCAGCCCGAAATCTTTGGGCGTACTGACAAACTTACCCTGTTGCGATTGCGACCAGTCGAGCAGGTTGATCAACAGGTTGAAAGTACTGTAACTGCTCTTTTTTAACTTGTGGATGATATCATGCCTGGTTTTCTCATCATAATCAAGGTAATTCTCATCCAACTCAGTAAGAAATCCAAGCAACGCATTAAACGGACTCTTCAGGTCGTGGGCGATGATGGTAATAAACTTGTCTTTGGTAACATTCAGCTCCTGGAGCTGCTTGTTTTTCACATCAAGGGTTTCGTTTAAAAACTTTTGCTTCTTGCTGTTGCGGATGACCACGAACATGAGAATTATTGCGAGGACAAGAACAACCCCTGTTCCTCCAACAATAAACCATTGTATGTAAACTGTTTGTTTGTTAATCTGGACATCCTTAAGGAGTAGCGCATTTTCACTCTCCGCCTGTTTCAAAGCCAGCCTGAATGTTGCTTCGGCTACCTTGTCGCGCATGTTGTCATTCCAGATGGAGTCTTTCAGATTACCAGCCTGACTGAGATAATTGTAAGCCAGTTTGAAATTATTTCGCTCCGCTGCGATTCCCGACAAAACAATCAGAGCCGACTGTTCAAAGACCCGGTATCCCCCCTTCTTCGCCAGGTCTGCACCCTCTTTTGCAAATTTCTCCCCTTTTACAATATCTCCCAGATTGTAATAAACGGTACCAAGGTTAACCAATACCGCGGTGCGCTCATATTCTTTCCCTGCCAAAACGGGGGATTCATAGGCGGGTAGATAATATTCCAGAGCCTTTTTGTATTTTTTTTCTGCAACCTCAACATTCCCAAGATTGATCATGCTCGTAAAATAACTGTCGAGGCGGTTGTTTTTTTGTGCTTCCGCTCTGGCCATGTTGAGGTAGTAACGCGCAGAATCCGGAATGTTTTTCACCTGATTATAGAGCAATCCGGTATTCTGCAAAATGGCAATTCTAAAATCAAGATTCTGCAATGAATCGTTCAACGTTGTAGCCTCACGGAAAACCGCGATGGCCTTGTCGAAGTCGCGCATGCCAAGGTAAATGTTTCCAAGCACAATGTTATTGACTACCTGGTTTACTTTATCACCCGTGATCGAATTCAGCTTTTTTGCCTCAATCAGGTATTGAATTGCCTTGATATAATCACCTTTCGAAGTGTAGTTTGACGCCAGATCGGAGAGCGTTTTGGTATAGTGCTTTACGCTTTTGTCATTTTCTCCGGCCTCCAGCGCTTTAAAGTAGAAGTACTCCGCACTGTCAAGCTGACCGAAAGAGTTATAGAAAACACCTAAGTTATCTCCCACCAGCACAAGATTGGCAACATGATGATATTTGTTCGCCAGTTCCCAGGCTTTGAAAAAGTTTTTCTTTGCCCCGGCAATATCATTTTTCCGCCATTTCAGCGTGGCAATTGTGTTATAGCCCCGGATAATACCATAAGGAAAATTAATCTTCTCCGATATCTTCAAGGCTTTAAGTCCCATTATTTCAGCCGAATCCAAGTTTCCGGGAATAAAAAAACGGGCACAATCCAGCATCCTCAGTACCTTTGTTGTGTCATCCTGTTTGGCGGCGTTGATAAGCAGGAGGAGACTGTCGGTTGCAGATTTTTTCTGGGCCTGTCCGAATATTGAAATGAGGCATAAAATAAGGAACAGAAGCAGTGGCTTTTTCATTGTGATGTAGTTGGCATAACTACTTCAAATGTAATAATTATCCAACATGTACTAAAATCATTTCGATTTTCAGGAGCTGATTTGTTAACTTTGTAACGAACAAATCACCACAGTTGGCCGTTGATGGAACAAATAAAACCGATGAAGCCGCCTGCCTATTGCAGATGGAACGGTTTTGTGCCTACCAGGAGCGGTGCAGCCGCGATGTGGTGCTGAAACTTCGCAAACTCAAGGTGCCGGCGGGCAAAATTGGCGGGATTGTGCGTAAGTTGCAGGAGGAGAAATTTCTCGACGAGGAGCGCTATTCCAGGTTTTTTGTAAGAGGCAAATTCCGAATCAGCAAATGGGGCCGCCTGAAAATCCGGTATGAACTCACCGCCCGGGGTATTCCTGAGAAATACATCAGCCAGGCATTCTCCACGGAGATCAGTGATGAGGCGTACAATGAAGCCATCCGCGTGCTGATCCTGAAAAAAAAGCCGGAAATAAAAGTAGAGAATAACATGATTATCCGGGATAAAATCATCAACTTTGTGGTTAGCAAGGGTTATGAGTTTGACCGCGTGCTTGACACTATAAATGACATGAAAATTTAACCATGATAGCTCAGGAGCATTTAAAAGACCTGAAGACAAGGCTTGATGCCTTGAGGAGGCATCTTTGACATCGATAAAAAGCTGATAATCATACACGAAGAAGAGGAGCTGACCAAGGCTCCCGATTTCTGGAACAACCCCAAAACGGCCGAATCAGCCCTGCGTGCCATCCGCGACAAAAAAGCTTGGACCGATACCTACGGTGAAGCGATGTCGGGTTTCGACGACCTGATGATCATCTGGGAGTTCTATCTCCAGGGGGAAGGCGCCGAACAGGATCTCGAATTAAATTACAAAACCACCCTCGAAAAGGTTGAAGAACTTGAGTTCCGCAACATGCTCAGCGGGGAGGAGGACAAACTGGGGGCCATCGTTCAGATCAACTCCGGAGCCGGGGGAACGGAAAGCCAGGACTGGGCGCAGATGCTCATGCGCATGTACATGCGATATGGCGAACGCAGCCGGTACAAAATCAAAGAGGTCGACTTCCAGGAGGGCGATGTGGCCGGAATCAAATCGGTAACACTCGAGTTTGAAGGCGACTATGCCTATGGCTACCTGAAAGGTGAAAACGGAGTGCACCGGCTGGTGCGACTCTCCCCTTTCGATGCCAACCACAAACGCCACACCTCTTTTGCCTCCGTTTACGCCTATCCCATCATCAACGACGAAATCGTGATCGAGATCAATCCGTCAGACATCTCATGGGATACCTTCCGCAGCAGTGGTCCGGGTGGTCAGAATGTGAATAAAGTAGAAACGGCCGTCAGGCTGAAACATGAACCCACCGGCATTGTGATCGAATGCCAGGAGACCCGCTCGCAGGGCCAGAACCGGGAGAAGGCGCTGAAACTGCTGAAGTCGCAGCTTTATGAGATCGAACTCAGGAAAAAACGGGAAAAAATTGCGGTGATCGAAAGTGGCAAGAAAAAGATCGAATGGGGAAGCCAGATCCGGAACTATGTTCTCCATCCATACAAATTGGTGAAGGACCTGCGTACTGGTGTCGAAACCAGCGATACCCAAAGCGTGCTCGATGGCGACCTCACGGAGTTTATCAAGGCGTACCTCATGGAGTATGGGAACTCTTGAAAAAATGGTGAAATGGTGAAATGGTGAAATGGTGAACAAACTTAACATTTATCATAATCCTGCCTGCAAAAAATCGCGGGCCGGGCTGCAGTTTTTGAAAGAGCGGGGGGTAGATTTCAATATTGTTGAGTACCTGAAAACTCCGCTCACCGAGAAGCAGGTCGAAAAACTGCTGATAAAACTTAATTGCAAACCTGCTGAACTCCTGCGGACCCAGGAAGATTATTTTAAAAAGAACCTGAAAGGGAAGAAGTTCGAGGAGCACGAGCTGATAAAGATCATGTTACAGAATCCCAGGCTTATCCGGCGGCCGATTGTAGAAGCGAAGTACAAGGCGGTAGTGGGGGATCCGGCGGAAGAGATTGAAACGTTGCTGAACAAATAAATTGCCACAACCATAAAAACATAAATATCATGAAAACCCGCATCGAAAAAGACACCATGGGCCCTATCGAAGTAGCCATGGACAAATACTGGGGAGCCCAGACACAACGGTCGCTGACCAACTTCAAAATCGGGGAGCCGGGCTCCATGCCCAAAGAGGTGATCCGCGGCATGGCCATCCTGAAAAAGGCAGCCGCCATGGTCAACGCCGATCTCGGGGTGCTGCCTGCAGAAAAGAAGGACCTCATTGTGAAGGTGTGTGACGAGATCCTCGAGGGCAAGCTCGACGACCAGTTTCCGCTTGTGATCTGGCAAACCGGTTCGGGTACGCAAACCAATATGAACCTCAACGAAGTGATTGCCAACCGTGCCCATGTGATCCATGGCGGAGAGCTGGGCGGTGAAGGGAAAACCGTGATCCATCCCAACGACGATGTGAACAAATCGCAATCCTCGAACGATACCTTTCCTGCAGCCATGAGCATTGCCGCCTATTCGATGGTTGTGAAGACGACCATTCCCGGGGCTGAACTTTTAAAAGCCACGCTGGCAAAGAAATCTGAAGGATTTAATGAGATCGTGAAGACCGGCCGCACCCATCTCATGGATGCCACACCCCTCACCCTCGGACAGGAATTCTCGGGTTATGTATCGCAGATTGAACATGGCGTGAAAGCCCTTACCAACACCCTCCCCCACCTTGCCGAACTTGCGCTGGGCGGCACCGCCGTAGGAACCGGTCTCAACGCTCCGAAGGGATATGATGTGCTGGTGGCGAAGAAAATCGCTGAACTCACCGGATTGCCATTCGTTACCGCCCCCAATAAATTTGAGGCGCTCTCATCGCATGATTCCATGGTGGAGACGCATGGAGCCCTCAAGACGCTTGCGGTAAGCCTGATGCACATCGCCTCCAACATCCGTTTGCTGGCTTCCGGTCCCCGTTGCGGTATCGGCGAACTGATGCTTCCCGAAAACGAACCAGGTTCCAGCATCATGCCGGGAAAGGTCAACCCCACCCAGCCGGAAGCCATGACCATGGTGTGCGCCCAGGTTCTCGGCAACGATGTGGCGGTCAATATCGGCGGCATCAGCGGCCATTTTCAGCTCAATGTCTTCAAACCGCTCATCATCTCCAATGTGCTGTTATCGGCCCGTTTGATCGGAGATGCCTGCGTCTCCTTCAACGACAACTGTGCCATCGGGATCGAACCCAACATGGCGGCCATCAATAAAAATCTCGAAAACTCCCTGATGCTGGTCACCTCACTCAACCCGCACATCGGTTACGAAAATGCAGCAAAGATCGCCAAAAAAGCCCACAAGGAGAACCTCACCCTGCGGGAATCTACCCTGGCGCTTGGGCTGCTTACCGACGAGGAGTTCACCCGCATCGTGGATCCGAAAAAGATGACCGGACCGAAATGAACGGGAATTTGACCAGCTAGGTGTGACGCTTGAGTGGTTAAATCAGTTACTTTCCCTGTTCATGATAGCCCAGCGTGTCCGGCATTTTTAACAGGTCTGTCGACTGCTGCTTCATTTTCAGGGCATCGAGCCGGATCATCTCTTCGAGTGTTTTGCCTTGCAGACTGGCCTTTTTCTGAAGAATCTCCAGCCATTGCGGGTTGGCGCGGATCTGTTTGATAAAAAATTTCAGGGTGTCCTGTGTCATACCGGCTTCAGGTGCCAGCGTGTCGGCCGGATTGAAAACCATATCCTGCTTCAGATAGATGAGCCGGTAAACAAAGGCTTTTCTTACAGTATCCCTGCCCCGGGTAATACAAATGGTATCCGAAGGAAGGATCATCTCAAACATTTTACCGTAAAGCGCCAAAGGATCTTCGTAATCGTCGCTGAGTGCAATGTAATAGGCATCACCGCCTTGTTTCAGATTTCCCCGTTCCCGGTTGATCCAGAAATATTTGTGAATCCGTTCCAGAGTTCCTAGTGCATAGACCTTCCGGTCGATCTTCCGGGCCAGGTAATAATCGAAATTAGCGGCAGGAAACCAGCGGAATGTTATCAGCGGTGAACCGGGATCAATAAGGTAATGTTCCTCATCCCAGCGGACCATCGTGGCAAATTTATCCCCGAGTTGCTTCCAGCCAACCATATCCAGCGACACATCATCCATTTTCCACCGCTTGAGCGGGATCCATCCGTAACGTATCTGCCCCGTGCCGACAATCACGATCGACAGGAGGAAAATAATGGAAAACGCAACCGGTAACGGGATAAGCCGCAGCCGTGAAGCCCTGCGCCCCGGTTCCGAAAGGTAAGAAGCGGCCACCAGGATGAGTCCGAGATAACCTGGACCCGTCCAGTGGGGCAGCGTGCTGCGAAAAAGGGAGAAGCCGAGAAAAACCAGCACCAGGGGCAGACTTAACCAGAGGATCAGCCGGCGGTAAGAGGCATCGAGGAAATTTCCCCGGCCCGCCAGGGCTGCCAGCGCAATGATGATGATGACCACGTTGACAGGGTTGTTATAAAAGATCTGACCCACAACCTCGGTTAAAAAATACTGGATCTGAATTCCGGAACCGGTAATGCCAACCCGGTTCTCATGGAAAGTAAAGCTGATATAGTTGTTTTCGATGTTCCAGAAAACCACCGGAAGGGTAAAAAGCAGCGCAATCAGGAATGCGCCATAGGTCTCCTTAACCGTAAACCACTTGCGGTTGTATAGCAGGGCATACATAAAGGCGCCGCCCGGAAGAAACACCGAATGGTACTTCGACAGCAATGCCAATCCTGCCGCCACCCCGGCAAAGAACATCCAGTTGCGCCCCTCCCTGGTGATCTCCCGTTCGGGGAGAGAATTCAGCAAACAGTACATGGTTACAAGCCAGAAAAAAACCTGCGGCGCATCAGGCAGAATAAAGGTTCCGCTGAGGATAAATCCATAAAATGAGGCGGTGTAGAGCAAGGCGGCGTAAAGTCCGGTGAGCTGGTTTTTGATCCGGGTACCGATCAGGAACATCATTCCCGTACTCAGCGTGCCAAAGAATACCGATCCCAGCCGGAGGAAGAATTCACTGTCGAACCGGAGGTTGAAGGTAAAAAACTGGATCACCCACCCCACCATCGGAGGATGATCGAAATGGCTCAGGGCGGGAAATTTGGCATAGGTCCAGTAATAGACCTCATCGTTCCCCAGTTCAATGAAACCCGCAACAAAAGCCCGGATCCCCAGCGAAAGAAGTAGTAGGATCCCGAGTGCCAGGTATATTTTGCGGTTTGAAGCCATGAACCTCCGAAGATTTGAATGCCGTTATTTCTTTTGTTTTCGCCTGAATTGCCAACCGAATGCAAAAAGGGCAATAATAGAACCGAAACCAAGGATCCGCAGGATCCAGGTGCGCGCGAAATTCTCTTCCGCGGTAAGGTGATTTACCGGTTTTTCCCCATTATACCGGAATACCGGATTCAGGTAAAAGATGGTTCCCGGGCCTACGTGAGGATAATCAAAATAGATCATAAAAGTGATCTCGGTACGGATGTAGGTGTCGCCGGGCTGAAATTTGTACCATGCCTGGTTTGCAAAGCGCGTGATCTTCTTTGACTTTCCGTTCTGTCCGATAAAATTGATCTTATAGGGTTTGCCGCTTACGGAAATCTTCAGCGTATCGCCTTTCAGCAACACGGAATTTACCACCGGAATTTTTCGTGCATTCCTGGCCTTGGTCGTGAAGTTCTCCCAGTCGCCCATGTAAATTTCAGCCCCGAAAGCTTTGCCTTCGCGCAAGGCTTTAACCATTGAATCGCCACAAACCACCGGGGTGTTAATGTAGGTGCATATCCGTTGAATTTCGTACGGGTTGGCAATATCATGGGCATCATCGTCGGCCAGCAGGAACACCGGCTTTCCGGCCGACAGGGCTGCATCCCAGTGCGGAATGGACCGCCAGTTCTGGTCAAGCGCCTCCACCAGGTCGTAGTTGCCCAGATATTCCATATCCCTTAGCGAATAACCCTTTTCCCAGTCGGGATGGGCAATGGCCACAATTTCGTTATCCGGCCGGAGCAGGTTAATAATATGCTGCTTGTGACTCAGATTTTGCACGAGGGAGTAGTCTAACCAGAGCACCTTCCGGGCTCCGATCAGCATCTGGTGCTTCTTCCTTACGCCGAAGCCATGTTCGTAAACCGGGATATAGAATGACGAATCTTTGTAATGGGTATCGATCGACTGGTAATTTGAGATCTGCGGAGCATCATAGCCGAGCGCCTTGTAGGTATTGTAAAAGGCTTCGTAGGTGTTGTGACGGCCACTGGTGAGGCCAAGCCACGCACGGGCATGGTAATGGAAATTTGCCTTTCTCCAGTGGGTGCTGTCCATCCCCTGGTAAGGATTATAGATGCTGTCGCCCGAAAATGGCTGAGGAGCCGGAAAATCATAAACCGGAGCAGCGAAATAAAGGATCAGCTGGTAAAGCAGTACCACCACGAAAAAACCAACCAGGATCTTCAGGAACGTCTTGGAAAAGGATTTCATTTTTTTCATCGGGAGTAGCTGCCTTGTCCGACAGGACTGCAAAGGTAAGAATTTCAAAAGATACTGAGCAGCAACTTCAGGTTCAACCACACGACGACGGCACCGATGAAAAGAAGCATGAACTTCGTAAAGGATTCGTTGACATATTTACCCATCACTTTACGCGAAGAGGTAAGGTAAATCTGCAGTCCGATGGTAAAGGGCAACTGGATGCTGAGCACCATCTGGGAGATGATCAGTCCGTGGTATGGGTTGCGTATCAGAAAAATGATCAGGAGGGCCAGCACAAGGGATGCCAATACCCCGAGGCGTGAGTGGCTGTCCCTGATATCGTAAGGTTCTCCGTAGAGTCCTGCAAAGATAGACCCCCCCGCCATGCCGGAGGTAATGGTGGAAGCAACGCCGGCAAAGAGCAGGGCTACGGCAAACACGATGGATGCACTGCTCCCAAGCAACGGGCGGAGTATGCTTTCGGCCTGTTGTAACGCGCCTACCTGGATGTGGTTTGAGAAAAAACTGGTCGCGGCAAGCAGGATGATGGCGCTGTTGATCGCCCATCCGACGACCATCGCAAGAAAGGTATCGACGAATTCAAACTTCAGTTGCCGTTTAATCACAGACTCATCCTCCAGGTTCCACTGCCGGCTCTGGATAACCTCCGAATGGAGGAAGAGGTTGTGGGGCATGACCACCGCGCCAAGCACGCTCATCACCACCACGATGGAACCTTCGGGGATGGAAGGTTTCACCCAGCCGATGCCCGCGGCAACCCAGTCGATATCCACCAGCGTGAGTTCGTAAAGGAAAGAGAGCCCGATGATGGATACAAAGGCAATGATGATCTTCTCGATCTTCTGGTATGAGTTCGTGAGCAGCATGATGGCCACGAAGGCAAAGGTCATCAGCGCTCCGGCCGGGATGGGGATGTTAAAGAGCATGTTGAGGGCAATGGCAGCGCCCAGGATCTCTGCCAGCGAGGTGGACACGGAGGCTCCCATCGCCGAGAGCAATACGCTCTTTGAAACCCACCGGGGCGTATACCGGGTAGCTGCTTCGGAAAGACACAAACCCGTAGCAATTCCGAGGTGTGCCACATTGTGCTGCAGGATGATGAGCATGATGGTTGACAGCGTTACCATCCAAAGCAGCGTATAACCGTAACCCGAACCGGCCGCGATGTTTGAGGCCCAGTTGCCCGGGTCGATGAAACCGACGGTAACCAGCATTCCGGGACCGATATATTTCAATATGTCGAGTGCCCCGAAACGGGGTTTGTGATCCTTGCGCCGGAGATCTTTGAGGAGATCGAAACTCATCCGGCAAAGATAAGCAATTCTCTCCTCCCTGCCGGCAGGAAGGGGCTGGGGGTGGGTAGAAGCAATGAATTGATTTTGGTGGGAAAACTCAATTGGAAGAGGATATCAGATTCCTCATGATCAAGATACGAATGAGGTCGGCGCTGGAACAGGCGCCCGTCCTTTCGCGCAACCGGGTGAGGATTTTTTCTACCATCGAAACAGATTTTCCACGATGTGTTGCAATCTCTTTCAGTGATTTACCGTGGGCGAATGCATTGCAAATTTCCAGTTCCTCCATACTGAAAGAGTCTGAATGCTCGAATTCCTTAAATTGATTCAATATCTCTGTCATCTCGCCGGTCAGCAAAACAGATCCATCAGCAACTTTTTTAATAACCGATATAATGGTTTCGTTTTGGGAGCATTTACTTAAATACGCATTGGCTCCGGCCTTGAACATTTTGTATTTCGAATAGCTGGAGTCATCTGCCGAAAACACCAGGATTGGTTTTTTAGGGCAAGAATTCCTAAGTTGAGTAATATTCTCAACCGGGCAGGCCGATCCGATGATAAGATCAAGCAGGATCACATCCACCGGAACTGAGGGAAGCTGTTTTAGTGCGTCGGACATGTTTTCGGCCGAACCGACAAATTTAACGCCATCCTCCTCATCAGAAAGCATAAATTCAACTCCGCTGATAATTGCAGGATGGTCGTCGATAACGAAAACATTGATCATGGAGGCAACAATTAATATTGCTTCAAAGATACGCAAGAAAAGGTAACCTTTGAAAGACAATCTTTATTTTAATGTGTTGCGCCAGGTATTTTTCCTTGTTTTAGACTAATTATTCTGGCTGGCGTAATGATAATCGTATTTCTTCACAATATTGGACTGGGCATCTTTTACAACCGACAGTCGACCCATTGAATCGTATTCATAGGTAGTTTTAATACCAGCGGCATCAGTTTTAGAGGTCATCCCGACCTGTGGCTTATATGTGTATGACACAACCATAGCAGAGCCGATATTTGTCCGCACATAGTTAGTTGCATTCGTAATATATGTATCGTCGTAGGATTCCTGCAGATTATTTATTGGAAAGTTTCCTTTTGCCAGCAAAGCTTCGACATCAGAATAGGTTGCTCCGGCAATTTCAGCAATCGGATAACAATGATGATAAGCCCATAAATAGACCATTGGAATATTATTTACTTGTTGATATTGCTTTATATTATGAGTCTCATTTGAATAGACTATATCCGCTTCCTTAACACCATAAGAATACGGGTTGTCCCTATTAAAACTGAGATTTGACCCAAGTTCATTTTTTGCCTGATAAACTTCAACAGGTTGGCCAAATCCATTATACTTTGTAGTTTGACCGCTCGTTAAATTAGCGTTAACATATTGTCTTTGGTCAATTGGAACGCCTATGATACTACTGTCGACCAGAGATTGAAAATTTGTCGAGATTCCGGATATAGAATAATCTAAAGGGTAATATGTAATATTTTTGATCGTATCTCCCCTGCTATCAATTAATTTTGTCAGGTTTGGGAGTGCATGAATGGGGTTAAAATACTTATAATACGTAGTTTCGGTGATCGAATCCTGACCTGAAAATGAGAATGTTTGTTTTTTAGTGGATTCTAAATAGTTCCATTTGATATATATTTCATATCTAAACCCATCGTAATTGTCCAAGGCTGTGTAAACGGGTAATATCTGACCAACATACTCGCATTGGTTTGCAACAATATGATTATTAGCGCCCCAGGCGATACAAGTTGCTTCTGGGCCACCTAAGTACCAATTATGGTTATGATTTGTGGTACACTCGATTCTTTTTTTATTTACATCCTTTTCGGAGCATGTATAAGTTGTACCTGAAGCTGACATAAGAGGACTATAACATTTTCTAAACACATAACCATAAAGTGTAGTATCTCGCCTTGAATCATCACGGTAGGAATTTGAGATTTGGCTGATTGGAATTATTTCGCTGTTGTTGTAACGAAACACCAATTGTCGATCAAGTCGACCGTTATTCCAGCTAGTATTATTTTGAGTTGATCCGATAATATCATTGTAGCTCCATGTGAGTATCATCCCGGGATCATCTGTGTCAATAAGAAATGTGTTTGCCTCTCCGCCATATTCAAAATTTTCGCCAAAGGATTTCACAACACTACTGTACATTATAGAGTTACCATTAGCGCCATAAAGGTCATTGACACTACTGGAGTGCAGAGTCATATACCGACACTCATCAAGTATCGCTTCTTCTCCGCACTGCAGTTTCATGATATTGGAAGAATTATACCTTGGTAATGATGTTGTCACACCGGAGGAAACATTTAAATTTAAACAATCTCCGTAATAATAACGTGTATTGTTGGTCTTACCTGAAAAGCAATCGAAATCAATAATCCGTTTGATTCGCATCCCGCCAGAATATTTATTCACTAATTGAGTATAGGGTTTTGTAAGATAATAACCTGTACTAAAACTTGTTTCAGTGCCAGCCCCATGGGCAATAATTCTAATAGTGTACACATGTCCTGAATCATATGTAACCGGGATTGACAATGGATGGCCCAAATGTACTGTTCGTTGTGTGACGAGATATGTCGAGGCTGTATTGTCATATATTGAAATTTTTCCGATATGACGGTTTTTCATAAATCCACAAAATTCTGTAGAGTCAAACATTAAAGTGGCGTTAACAATTTGGTCCTGGGAAAATGGAACTGTAAAAGATTCGAATAATGTATCAGGGTCGTAACATTCCTGCCCTATAACATCCAATGAAACAGAAACGAGAGGGGGATATACAAGTTCATTTCCAGCATAAGTATTTTGCTCGTATTCAAAAGCGCTTGTGCCTTTTGTTGGATAGGTGATTTGTTTCAACAAACCTGCTTCAGCTTTGCCTGGGTTCGGTTCTCTGTTGCACCTGATATTCATGAAATCCGGATGGTTCGAAAGATATTCGGGCACAACTACAAAATCAAAATTATTTTCGGCATTATAGTATCCCCAGTGATCCTGGGCGAAGGATAATCTACCGGGGAGCGATGTTGGATTATAATAATCAAATTGGTACATTTGATTCCCGGCCATCACACCAGCACCGATTTCCAGCTTTGTCAGAAACATTCTATATTTCAGATCACCGTTATTATTATAAAATCCGGACACATTATTTTGCGTAACTCCCTGGGCTTTGTGGAAATCGTAATTGAAACAAATACCTTTAATAAACTCTTTCTTCGAATTGAAGGACTTAATACTATCTAATTTCAGTTCATCAGAATCAAGCCTGCCACCAGTCGAAAAAAACACAACGGAATCACCTGAAGAAGTGATGATTTTTTCAAGATGGCAGGTTTTGGTTGATAAATATTGCGTGCAGGTGTACATTTCGTCACCCGGACAGGAATTGTCAAGACAAGACCATGAGGTGAGTTTTTTGATTGTCTGGGAAATTCCTGAGTAGTAGTGTATGAATCGGGTTTTATAAAAGAATTGTATTTTCTCACCTGTTGGATATTCAATTTTCGTTAAATGCCAGGCGGTTTTCATCCCCCTGCTATAGGTGCGATAATTGCATTCCCGTGGTTTTGAGGTAGTGTCGCAATAATTTTCACCAAAGGTATATTTGTTGCCGTCAGGCGTTCTGATGATGAACGAGAATATCGCATCTGTTGTACTCTGAGGATATACAATGTCAATTTTAAGATTGTTGTGAGGGATTGTATAAATCTTCATTTGGTCTTCAACATCAATGATAAACTTGCCCGAATATCCATCAAAATTATAATGAAAAATGTCAGGCTCAGTATCGGTTGTATTATCCCAATGGTAAAGAAGAAAATCAACTGTACTAGGGCTGTAATTCTCAAGTCCGTAAGGAAGTTCGCAATGAGACGTCTCATCCGGACCCCCTCTTACAGTTCTCGAAATTACACCTCCTGCGTTGAGTGACCATTCCATACCGACCCACGAAGCAACAGCATCCACCTTAATCCCATTCGAAGAATAAGACAAACCAATGGGAACAGTAGCACTTTTGCATTTTAATTCGAATAAGGGGATTGTAACATTTGCTGCGCCGGTTGATAAGTTCACGGGGACATTGCCGTATTTTCCAAGGGAACTGACCGAGGGGGCGGGCGGGATAACCTTCGGGTGATATGTTTGGTCCGGAGTACCGTCTGCATTTACTGAATTCAGATTGAGAAACTGCAGGATTATAATAGCAATAATGCAAACGCCTTGTAATTTAACTGTCATATGACCAGATTAAAATGGTTTGAATCAAAGTAAAAAAGTTCAAAGTTCCTGATAGAATTGGAAATCAAAAATAGTTTATTAGCAGACGACCTTGCTGGTAAAAAAGGCGCAAGAAAGTATTCCGATTTTTGGAATTTTTAGTTCAACAAATACCTCCGCCCTCCCATTCTAAACCCATACTCCTCCCCCGTGTGGGGGAGGTTGGGTGGGGGCTGAACAACCAACGCCAGGTATTGCCTGGCGTTGGTTGTTTTCATTGATATATTAAAAGTTGGAATAATCATATTCATCAACTCAAACACCAAAATGAAGGAGAGGTGTTCGAAAAAAAATATCCTGAGATTGAGCCTTTTTAATATAAAAATTCGAGTTCATCTGATTTGATATCATCCTTGTAAATATTCTTCAAATCTGTTTCAAAATTTACTTCCTTTAAATTGAGTTCTACAGAAATCTTATATGATTTCCCCTTCACAAGAAAAGGTGATATTTTGGTCGCACTAAAATTAAATTTTTTACCAAACCTTTCATTGTGATTCAGATATACACTGTTGTGACAATCTAATATAATGCGATCTAAATCAATTATATATCTACATGGGAATAATACGGAAACTACACTATTATCCAAATCAATGAATCTTATTTTTAAAATATTACGACAAATATCTTCTGTCTCAGGTTTATAAATAGTGATCACTTGATTACTGACATTCTCTATTTCAATATAGAAACTCAAACTGTCATGATATATAAAAAAACCTTTTATCACGACATCGACTTTTTTCTCTTGCGCGAATGCAATAAATGTAAATATTAAAAGTATCACGGTAGTTATGTAACGCTTCATATTGTATAACTATTTTATGGTAGCAGGAAGTGGTATTAAGGGTTTAAGTTGTTTTGATTCCCAATAACTCTTAACCATTGACCGATTGATATCTTGACCATAAGCTTTTATTTCAAAGGCTTTCCCAGATTCTGGAAATTTTCCGTCGGTTGTCCCACTTGTTTTTAGATTACCAAAATGAGTGCCTTCGTGAAACAAAGTTGATTCAATCATTATTTTACCAACTTGCTTATCTCCAGATGTTTTGGCATTTTCCATCATGTCAACGACATCATTATCTAACTTAATTAAACCTTTGCCATCATTAGCATTAGATAGTTTCCCATTTGAGGCATCTTTTTCAACAGTAGTATTTCCATTGACTTTATTCTTCTCTTTGTCTAGTTCGGCTACTTCCAATTTAGGTCCCTGCCCATATGTTAACATGCTAACAATTGCCTTCTCACTTAAACCACTGGTTTCCTTAAAAGCACCCTTAAAATCCTGGCTTTGATTATTCCATTGGCTAACAAGATTCTTTAGATATTTAGCCAATTCTGGATTTTTCTTTGCGGTTTGCTTGTCTATTTCAAAACACCCATCAGGATCAATAAATCTAAGCGGATTATCATATGCATATCGGTATGGGCTCCATCTTCGATTCACTTCTGCAGCCGGATCCACGCTATGCCATCTACCGAGTTGCGGGTCATAGAACCTGGCGCCGTAATCATACCATTGCAGATCATAGTCGGGCTGAATTTCTTTCCCATTGTACAGGTAGTTATTTGTAAGGTCGATGCCGCTGGTGTGGCACAGGGCTTCGACCTGCATGCCGAAGGG
>JANXZO010000060.1 GCA_025355465.1 Bacteroidales bacterium | reverse complement strand
CTGCGTCAGCAGCTAAAACGATTCTGGTTTGTCTCTCATTTAAAAAAGGAAGTATTTTTTTATACTTCAGCTGAATTAGGTTATCTGTTTGCATACATTTTGTATTTCTACAAATGTACATATTATTTCGTTACGAATACTAAGATACTCGACATCATTGATTATCTGGTAACAGAAAAAACAAGGAGTGAGTTATTCGAATTTCTTGGATTGGAAAACCAAACGCTGAATTTCAAAACCAATATAAAGCCATTGATCGATAGAGGTCTTATCGAGAGGACCATACCGGATAAACCCCAAAGTCCGTATCAAAAATATCGCCTGACCGAAAAAGGAAGGAAACTTTTAAAGTAATAAACTCTGGTGCCAGGTTTCTTTCTCTGATAAAGTAACCACAAAAGTACAAAAAAAGCCACCTGCATTTTACCTGCAGGTGGCTTTTTTGGTGGTGACTCTGACAGGATTCAAACCTGTAACCTTCTGATCCGTAGTCAGATTCTCTATTCAGTTGAGCTACAGAGCCAATTCGGAGTGCAAAAATACAACAATTTTTAATTTTCACAAAGAACTATTCATTATCCGTTTATTTGGTTCGGTTAAGACAGGGTGAATCAAAAAACTTTTTACCTTTGCAAACTTAATTCCATGAAAGAAAAATACCTGGAGTGAAACAACACAGAACGATGATCAGCGTGGGCGAACAGAAGATTACAGCGGAGGATTTTTATAAGATACTGTTTCTTGGAGAGAAAATTGAACTTGATGCAAAAGCAGTAAAAAAAGTTAAGGTAAACTACGAATTCCTCAAAGAGTTTGCCAAAGGCAAGGTTATCTATGGCATCAATACCGGCCTTGGCCCCATGGCTCAATACAAGATAAGCCATTCCAACGAAAATCAGCTTCAGTATAACCTGATCCGGAGTCATAGTTCAGGGTGTGGCAGTCCGCTCTCCGAAATGCATGCAAAAGCCACCATGATGGCCAGGTTGAACACCCTGATGCAAGCCAAATCGGGGATCCATCCGGAGGTGGTTTTACTGCTGAAAGAGCTGATCAATCGTGATATCAACCCATTTATTCCCGAACATGGCGGTGTTGGGGCCAGCGGCGACCTTGTGCAACTGGCACACCTTGCGCTCAACCTCATTGGAGAAGGCGAGGTGTTTTACAAAGGAAAACTTCAGCCAACCGAAAAAGTATTTGCCCAGGAGGGTCTTAAGCCGATCAGGATGCATATCCGGGAAGGACTTTCGCTCATCAACGGCACTTCTGCCATGACCGGCATCGGCATGATCAACATTGTTCATGCAAAGAACCTTTTCGACTGGTGTATTCTGGCTTCCTCGATGATCAATGAGATTGTTGAATCTTATGACGACCATTTTTCCGACGGGCTGAATAAAGTAAAGTGTCACCCGGGTCAGAACCAGGTTGCCGGAATTATGCGTAGCATCCTGAAAGACTCCAAACTTATCCGCCGGCGTGCAGATCATCTCTACAACGGTAAAACAGAGCAGGTCGAAATTTTTACCCAGAAGGTACAGGAATATTACTCGCTCCGTTGCGTACCGCAAGTCCTGGGCCCGGTATTGGAAACGATCCTCAATGCCGAACGGGTGCTCGTGAATGAGGTGAACTCCACCAACGACAATCCCATCATCGATTCTGATTCCAAAAACGTATATCACGGTGGTAATTTCCATGGCGATTATGTAGCACTGGAAATGGACAAGCTGAAGATCGCCATCACCAAGCTGTCCATGCTGGCTGAACGGCAACTCAATTACCTGATGAATGACAAACTGAACCAGATATTGCCTCCGTTTGTCAACCTCGGGAAACTTGGATTCAACCTGGGTATGCAAGGCGTGCAGTTCACAGCGGTAAGCAATGTGGCCGAAAACCAAACCCTCTCCTTCCCGATGTACATCCACAGCATCACCAACAATAATGACAACCAGGATATTGTGAGCATGGGCACGAATGCAGCGCTCCTGACGAAACGGGTGATCGACAACACCTATCACGTGATGGCCATCCATATGATCACCATCCTGCAGGCCATCGATTACCTGAAGTTCAAGCCGAAACTTTCGACCTGTTCACGGCTGAAATTTGAGCACCTCCGTAAAATCGTCCCTAAATTCTCTGACGACACCACAAAATACCAGGATATCCGGAATATCGAGAAATACATCATTGAAAACAAACCCAAATTTCCCTTAGCCGACTGATATGAAATATGCACTGGTTACAGGTGGATCGCGCGGAATCGGCCGGGCTGTCTCGGTCAGATTGGCCGAGATGGGCTTCCACATCCTGATCAACTTCAACACCAATCAGGAGGAGGCGCTGAAGACGCTGGAGATGGTGCGTGAGAAAGGTTCAGACGGAGAGATCATGCAATTTGACGTTTCGGTGCAGGAGCAGGTTGAAACGGCGATCGGCGGGTGGCTTGCCAGGAACGAAGGGGCTTACATCGCCATCCTGGTCAACAACGCCGGAATCCGCAAGGATGCGCTGCTGATGTGGATGAAAAACGAGGAGTGGCAGGATGTCCTGAACACCAACCTGAACAGTTTTCTTTATGTAACCAGGTTTCTCATCAAGGATATGTTGCTGAAACGTTTTGGACGGATTATCAATGTTGTTTCTTTGTCAGGTCTCAAGGGACTCCCCGGCCAGGCTAACTATTCGGCTGCGAAAGCCGGCATCATCGGTGCCACCAAGGCCATGGCACAGGAAGTAGCCAAAAAGAATGTGACTGTGAATGCCGTGGCGCCAGGTTTTATCCGGACCGACATGACCCGGGATCTTGATGAGTCACAGCTCAAAGCCATGATCCCCATGGGAAGATTCGGAAATCCGGAAGAGGTTGCCGAAGCCGTCGCTTTCCTGGCTTCAGAAAAAGCATCGTATGTTACCGGCACCGTCATCAGCGTTAATGGCGGACTTTACACATAGAAAGGTTCTATGCGCGTTGTAATAACAGGTATGGGCATCTATTCCGTGATCGGGAAGAACCTCACGGAGGTCAGGGAGTCGCTTTTTTCCGGGAAGTCAGGGATCATTTTTGATCCACATAGGAAAGATCTCGGTTTCCGTTCTGCCCTTACCGGCATGGTGGATCGCCCCGTCCTTAAAGGCGTTCTGGATCGCAGGATGCGCGTCGGACTGCCGGTTCAGGGTGAGTATGCCTACATAGCCACCCTCGAAGCGCTGAATACCGCCGGTCTTGATCAGTCATACCTCGACAGCAACGAAGTTGGCATCCTTTACGGTAATGACAGTTCGGCTGTCCCCGTGGTGGAATCGGTCGACATCCTCCGCGAGAAAAAGGACACTATGATGATCGGCTCAGGATATATTTTCCAGTCGATGAATTCCACCGTCTCCATGAACCTCTCGGTAATTTTTCGCCTCAAGGGTGTAAACTTTACGCTGAGTGGCGCCTGTGCAAGCGGCTCTCATGCCATCGGCATCGGCTACCTGCTTATCAAGCAAGGGCTCCAGGATATCATAATCTGCGGTGGTGCCCAGGAGATAAACCCGGAGTCGATGGCCAGCTTCGATGCACTGAATGCCTTCTCCACCCGCGAATCAGATCCGGCCAGGGCCTCCCGGCCGTTCGACCGCGACCGCGACGGTCTCGTTCCCAGTGGAGGAGCTTCAACGATCATCCTCGAAAGTTATGAGTCGGCCATAAAACGCGGAGCGAAGATTTACGGTGAAGTTATCGGCTACGGGTTTTCGTCGAATGGCGAACACATTTCGATGCCCAATGTGGAAGGTCCGGTACGGGCCATGCAGAAAGCCATCAAGGATGCCGGTATTCCATCTTCGCAGATCGATTATATCAATGCCCATGCAACCTCTACTCCGCTGGGCGACAGCAACGAAGCCAAATCGATCATCACCGTGTTTGGTGCCGATCACCCGCTTATCAGCAGTACGAAATCAATGACCGGTCACGAAATGTGGATGGGCGGTGCCAGCGAGGTGGTCTATTCAACCATCATGATGAATCACTCATTCGTGGCGCCAAATATAAACCTCGACAATCCCGACGATTCTACCGCCAGTCTTAACATTGCCACAAAAACGACCCCGGCCGAAATACGTTCATTCCTGTCCAACTCCTTCGGTTTCGGCGGAACGAACTCCTCCCTGATCATCCGTAAAGTTTAAACTACCCTCCCTGCGGTCTGACTGTCTCCTGAAATGTACAGGTAAGCGATGGGTAACATGGGTGCCTTGATATCTTAAAAAAAACGCTATTTTTGCATCCAGTTAACGGAATCGAATGATGCAAAATGATGAGATCATCAGGAAGATCAATCTGCTCCTGGTAGATGAGATAGAAATAGATGAGGAGGCGCTGAAACCTTCGGCAGAATTAAAGAAGGATCTTGGCATCGACAGTTTGGATTTTGTCGACCTGTTTGTGATCATCGAGCATAATTTTGGCTTTAAAATGAAAGCAGAGGAGATGTCGGAGGTAAAGACCCTTGAGGATTTTTACAACTACATAATCAATCGTGTACATTCTAATTAATCCCTTATGTCGTGGAAGGGAAAAACCCGCGGAGGGGTTCTTGGCTATAAGATATTTGTCTGGACACTGCGCTACCTGGGGATCTCCTTCGCCTACTTTCTGCTCTCCTTTGTGGTCATTTATTTCATCTTCGCTTCCGGTAACGCATTCAGGGCAATTTATGATTATTTCCATAAAATGTTGAGATACAGCCTTGGTAAGTCGTTGTTAAGTATCTACCATAACTATTACATTTTCGGTCAGATCCTGCTCGACAAAATTGCCATGCTATCGGGTTTCCAGGCAAGATTTACCTTCGATTTCGAAGGCGAAGAGTTTCTGCGTCAGATGGAGAACGGGGGATTGCTGATCAGTGCGCATATCGGGAACTGGGAAATTGCCGGACAGTTGCTGAACCGTCTCGACCGCAAGATCAACATCATCCTTTTCGATGCAGAACACCAGCGTATTAAAGGTTATCTCTCGGATGTGATGACCAACCGCAACGTGAATTTCATTGTGATCCGGGATAATTATTCACATCTTCTTGAGATAAAGGAGGCGTTGGCAAACAAGGAGATCATAGCCATGCACGGCGACCGCTACATTGAAGGGAACAAAACGGTAAATGTTAATTTTCTGGGCAAAGCTGCGGCGTTCCCGATCGGGCCGGTAAACATGGCCGCAAAATTCAAAGTGCCTGTTTCGTACGTCTTTGCGCTTAAAGAGAGTCGCACCCATTATCATTTTTATGCAACCCCGCTCATGCAAATCGAATATTCGCGAAACCTTCTGCAACGCGAACTCAATCTGGGCAAAGCGGTAAAGATCTATGTTGAAAAACTGGAAGAGATGGTTGCCCGGTATCCCCTGCAGTGGTTCAATTACTATGATTTCTGGAGCCGTCCCGAACCGCTTCACATAACCCCTGAACCGGCAAACTGACATGGAACCAAAAAAACTGCTTTTTGTCTCTGCTAACAGGTATACCAACCCCTACCCGGTATATCCGCTCGGCGTTTCATACCTGTTTACCTACCTTCAGAACAGATTGCCCCACTACGATATCAGGATTTTCGACTTCAACAACAACACGCCGGAATCCTTCAGACAATACCTGCTTGATTTTCAGCCTGATTATACGGCGCTTTCGCTACGCAACATCGATGATGTGAATTTTTACACCCAGGAGAGTTTCATCCATGGTTATAAAGCGATCACCGACACCATTCGCGATTCCGTCTCCACTCCGCTCATCATCGGAGGCTCTGCCTTTTCGATCTACCCCAGGGAGCTTTACGAATTATTAAGTCCCGACTTTGGCGTTCAGGGAGAAGGGGAAGAGAGCCTGCACCAGCTTTTTATCAGTCTCGATAAAGGCAAGGCCGACCTTTCCATCCCTGGCCTCGTTTTTCGTGACGGCGACAAGGTGGTCATCAATGAGCGACACACCTTCCTGAAGACACCCGATCTGAGTTTCGACCCAAATCTGATCGAATTTTACTGGGCTAAAGCCGGAATGGTGAATGTGCAGACCAAACGCGGCTGCCCATACAACTGCATCTATTGTACATATCCGCTCATCGAAGGCCACTATGTTCGTACCCTGGATCCGGACGGGATCATCAACACCCTGACCGAACTATACCATAAATACCACATCGACTACCTTTTTTTCACCGACTCGGTATTCAACATCAGCAACCACTTTAACGAACGTCTGGCCGAGAAGATGATCGCTGCGAAACTGCCGATCAAATGGGGCGCTTATTTTTCGCCACACAACCTTACCCTCGACGAGCTGAAATTATATGCTGCCGCCGGACTTACCCACATTGAATTCGGCACGGAATCGCTTTCAGATACCACCCTTAAAAATTACGGCAAACATTTCGACGTTGATGAAGTGGTGCGGGTTTCTGACTATTGCAACCAGGCGAACATCTATTTCTGTCATTTCATGATCATTGGTGGTTACGGCGAAACCGAATCCACCATCAACGAGAGTTTCGAAAACTCCAAACGTATAGAAAATACCGTGTTCTTTCCATTTGTGGGAATGCGTATCTATCCGGGAACGGTGTTGCATAAGCTGGCTATTGAGCAGGGTTACCTTAATCCCGGTGAAAACCTGCTGGAACCGGTATATTATATTGCCCCTGATATCAATTATGAAACCCTGAAAGCGCGCGCAGATCAGACAGGCCGCAGATGGGTTTTTGCCAATGAAGATGTTGCCACGGCGATGAACCGACTACGGCAGCGAAACCGCAAAGGATCATTATGGCATCATTTGAAGACATAAAAATACCCCAGAAACCGCCCATGGTCATGGTGGACCGTCTGGTTGAGGTAGCAGACAGAACCACCGTCACCAGATTCCTCATACGGGAAGACAATGTATTTTGTGAAAACGGGGAGTTTCGCGAACCCGGGCTGATCGAGAACATGGCCCAGACTGCCGCAGCTGGCGTAGGCTCAAAACCTGGAAATCAGGAAGGTGCACCTCCACTGGGGTTCATCGGTGGCATCCGGGGGTTGAAGATACATTCATTTCCCAGGGTCGGACAGGAAATTACCACGGCTGTTACTGTAGAGCATGAAGTTTTTGACGCAACCGTCGTGCAGGGAAAAATATTCCTTGACGGGGCGGTCATCGCTGAATGTGAATTAAAGATCTTTTTAATAAAACAGGATTAACAAACCGGTAACGTAATAAACCAGCAAATTATGGGCAAAACAGAACAGACACCTCCGGAAGGAGCACCACAAGAGGAGAAATACTATACTTATAACCGGGAGATATTCTACCATTTCGACAAGGAAAAGGGCTATACCCGTGCCAACGATTATCAGAACAGCAGTAACCAGGTCATTATTAAGCAAAGCTGGGATGCAGCTGATGAGCGGCTCCAAGAGGTTCGGCAGCGGGTTCTTGCAGGGATACAAAGCCCCGTGGCCTTTTTCATGGAGAAACGACTGCTTGAGGTACCCATGCTTGCTGCCTACATGGAGATCGGGGCATGGCGCGTGAGACGGCACCTGAAACCCGGTGTTTTTAAGAAATTAAGTCAGCCGACTCTGAAAAAATATGCCGACATATTTGGAATAACCGTAGAACAGCTGACAAGTCTTGACTTTATAAAAAACTAATCACATACCCCGTTAAAATGGCAAAAATTGAATTTGAACACCGGCAGGCCGGACATTGCGAGAGTGGCGTAACTTCCAACCTGTTGCACCATCATAAGTTTGACATCAGTGAACCGATGGCCTTCGGTATCGGGGCCGGGCTTTTTTTCAGCTACCTTCCCTTTCTGAAGATGCAGCATGCTCCCACCACCTCATTCAGGGTGTGGCCGGGGCAGGTTTTTGAACGGGCAACGAAGCAGTTGGGAATTAAGACCCAGGTTCACAAATTCCGCAACCCTAAAGATTCGATGGACAAGCTGAATGAGGTGCTCGATCAGGGCATCCCGGTCGGTTTGCAGGTAGGTACCTTTCATCTGCCGTTTTTTCCGCCGGAATACCGCATGCATTACAACATGCACAACATGGTTGTTTATGGCCATGAGAACGGCATCTATTTTATCAGTGACACCCTGATGGACCGGCTGGTTGAAATTACCTACGACGACCTGGTGCGTGTTCGCTATGCCAAAGGGGTGTTTGCTCCGGAAGGACGGATGTATTATCCAACGTATGTTCCGAAAAATATCGATCTGCGTCCGGGCATCATCAAGGGAATACGCAAAACTGCGAACAACATGGTAGGTGTCCCGTTTCCGCTGATCGGGGTCAAGGGGATCAGATACCTCGCCAAATCGATGCGTAAATGGGAAAAGAAACTGGGACCGGAGAAGGCCTCTTACTATCTTGGCCAGGTTCTTCGCATGGAAGAAGAGGTGGGTACCGCCGGAGCAGGATTCCGGTTTATTTACGGTGCCTTCCTGAACGAGGCCGCTGATGTTCTGAAACAGGAATGGCTTCGCGAGCTGTCGTTCGAAATGGGAGAAAACGCGAACAAATGGCGCGAATTTTCATACAAAGGTTCACGCAATTGTAAAAAGAGAGGCAAGCCTGAGGAGTCATATGACTACCTCGCCGACATGCTGCTGGTATGCGCCGACAATGAGCAGAAGATCTTCAAAAAGCTGGCTACCATCAAAGGGTGAAATATTTCACGTTCCGGCTGTCAAATTTTCTTTACCTTCGCAGGTCCTTAATAAGACCATGTAAAAATTAAAACCGTTGAGTCATGGAAGAGAGTCAGAATCCGGTTTACAAGAATAAAGACTACGGAAAGTACCGTGAAATGTTATACTCCTCCTATACCGGAGGGAAATTTGAAAAGGCAGTTGGTTTCCATGGAGAGGCCGACCGTGTGATCCTTGAGCAGGCATGGGACCTGTTCAAAGAACGAATTGAAGATGCCCGTCAGCGGGTGTTGGCCGGAAAGGCAAGTCCGGTTGTATTTTACATGGAGAAAAACCTGCTTGATCCACTCGGACTCTCAATGGTAGCAGGCATCTCCCTGTTGCGTGTAAAATGGCACTTCCGGCCGAATGCTTTTAAACGGCTCAGCAACAATACGCTTGGGAAGTATGCAAAGGCTTTCAACATCAGCATTGAACAGCTTAAAAAAGTTGAATAATCAACGTAAATCCCATGGAATCAAAAACAACCATCATTAATTATACTCACAGTCAGGCAGGACACTGTGAAAGCGGAGCCACCTCAAATCTTTTTAAATTCAACGGCCTCGACATCTCGGAACCCATGGCATTTGGCCTCGGGAACGGATTATATTTCAGTTATATTCCCTTTCTCAAAGTCCAGTATGCCCCGATGATGTCATTCAGAAATCTGCCAAACACCGTTTTTAAAAGATCGACCACCTACCTGGGGATTGACCACACGGTGGTAAAAAAAATCAAAGACCCCGGGCAGGCCATGGACGCCCTCGATCGTAACCTGGAAAACGGACTGCCTACAGGATTGCAGGTAGGTGTTTTTCAACTTACGTTTTTCCCACCCGAATACCGGATGCATTACAACATGCATAACCTGGTGGTTTTCGGAAAGGAAGGTAACAATTACCATGTCAGTGATACGGTAATGGAGCTTCCCCAGGTGATCAGTTACGACGACCTTGTTCGCGTTCGTTATGCCAAGGGTCCGTTTGCCCCTGAAGGCAAGATGTATTGGATCCATGGCAAAGTTGCTCAGGAGATTGATCTGAAACCCGCCATCGCCATCGCAATAAAGAAAACTGTCAAAGAGATGATTGGGATACCGTTTCCGCTCATCGGTGTAAAAGGTATTCGCTGGATGGCCAGGGATATGAAAAAATGGCCCAAGAAACATGGCAATGAAAAAGCCTCGTTCTATCTCGGACAGGTACTCAGAATGGCCGAAGATTTCGGTACCGGCGGTGCCGGCTTCCGCTTTATCTACGGATCATTCCTGAAAGAGGCAGGTGAGATTTACAACCATGATGGCATCCTTGAAGCGGCAGACCTGATGGGCAAAACAGCCAACAAATGGAGAGAATTCACCTATGCCGGAGCACGAAATTGCAAGAACCGCGCTAAACCAACCGAGGATTATGGCCATCTGGGCGACATGATGCTTGAGATCGCTGCAAGCGAGGAGATGGTTTTCCGTAAACTCGAAAAAATAAAACTATAGATGCCAGATCGCCCAATTATTGAAATCAGGGAGCTAACCAAGCGATACAAAGGCGCGGATGAGCCGGCGATTAACTCGATCTCCCTCGACATCAACAAGAATGAGATTTTTGGACTCCTGGGTCCGAACGGGGCGGGTAAAACCACCACCATTTCCATCCTCTGTGGTCTCTTTCCGCCAACAAAAGGAAGTGTAACGATCAATGGTCTTGATATTCATGCAGATATCAGGAAAATAAAACAGATCATTGGTGTTGTGCCCCAGGATATTGCCCTCTACCCTACCCTTACAGCAAGAGAAAACCTTACATTTTTTGGTAACATGTACGGACTTCGAGGCAAAGTGCTGAAAAATAAAATCGATGACTACCTTACCGAATTTGGTCTCGAACGGCACGCAGGTAAGATGGTTGCACGATTTTCTGGTGGCATGAAACGCAGGGTGAACCTGATCGCCGGACTTTTGCATGACCCCAAAGTTATCTTTTTGGATGAGCCAACAGTAGGCATTGATGTGCAGTCGCGTCTCGAAATCCTGAATTACCTTAAGCTGATCAATAAAAAGGGGACTACGATCATCTATACATCGCATTATATGGAAGAGGCTGAAAACCTCTGTTCACGCGTGGCCATCATCGATCGCGGCAGCATTATTTCGTTGGGCAATCCCAAGGAACTGGTTGCGGAACATCCTGAGTTTAAAAATCTTGAAAATATATTTATCCATCTTACGGGTAAAGAATTGAGGGACTGATATGTTTAAATTTTTCTCTGCCTTTCGGAAGGAGTGGATTGTACTTGTTCGCGACGTACCCGGGATCATCCTGCTTTTTTTGATGCCCATGGTCATGCTGGTCATTCTCTCCTTGGTTCAGGAGTTTGGCTGGAATGCCGTAGCCAAGGAACCTAAAATTCACGTGCTTTTTGTAAATGAAGATACCGGTAATCTTCCTGCACTGATTGAAAAAGGGCTGGATGATTCCAGAATGTTTGTCGTACTCAAAAAGCTAAATGCCGATTCCCTGACGCGTGAAACTGCCCGTGAAAAGGTAAGGACCGGCGAATACCAGATCGGTGTCATTATCCCGAAAGGTGCATCCAAAAAAATCGAACGCAAGGTTCAGATGATGATAACCCAGATCATGTCGGGTATCATGATGCCGGTGGGAAACCCTTTCTTCGGCATGGAAAACAAGGACTCTGTGAACATCATCATCTATTTCGACCCGGCCATTAAGGGAACCTTCAAGGCTGCCTTCCTGAGTTCCATGAAGGAGTACAGTCTGAAAATCGAATCCAACATGATCTTTCAGACCTTCAATGACGAACTCAAGAAGTTGTTTCCACAGTACCTCTCCAGTTTCAAGGAGTTCAGGGAGACCGTCTATTTCACGGAAGAATATCCGTCGGGAGAGAAGGAACCTGTGATTGCCACCTCCACACAACACAATGTCCCCTCGTGGGCCATATTTGCCATGTTCTTCATTGTAATTCCCCTGTCGAGCAGCATGATCAAGGAACGCGAAGAGGGAAGCGTGATCAGGCTTTACACACTGCCGGTGTCGTACTTTACAGTGTTCATGTCGAAAGTTGGTGTGTACCTGATTGTCTGTTTTGTACAGTTCATTTTTATGGTCCTTGCCGGGATTTACCTGCTTCCGTTGTTTTCGCTGCCTGCCCTGAGTCTGAGCAACCACTATTTTTCACTGACCATCATGGCCCTTGCATCAAGCATGGCCGCCCTGGGCTATGGGATTATGATCGGAACCCTGGCTAACACCCACCAGCAGGCTTCTGCCTTCGGATCCGTCTCCATCGTTATCCTGGCTGCCATCGGAGGGTTGTGGGTACCCATTTACTTCTTTCCCCATGCCATGGTGAAGGTTGCCGCATTATCGCCGCTCAACTGGGCACATGAAGGGTTTCTTACCATTTTCCTGCGCGACGGCGAGGTGGCGGATATTCTTCCGCAGGTATTTAAACTTCTGGTCTTTTTTATTGTGACCACGACTGTTGCAGCCATCTACCGGAAAACTAATCCACACATAGGTTCATGAGTACCATTCTTACCGATCGCAAAGAGATTATTGTCAGGTTCAGCGAAGTTGATTCCATGCGTATCGTATGGCACGGTAACTACCTCAAATATTTTGAAGACGGCCGTGAATCGTTCGGATTGAAATATAGCCTGGGTTATCTCGACGTTTACAAACACGATGTGATGATCCCGCTGGTAAAGATAAACTGCGATTACAAACGGCCTCTGGAATACGGCGATACTGCTATTGTTGAAACCCGCTTCGTGCCTACTCAAGCAGCCAAGATTGTGTTTGAATACACCATTTACCGCAAGCAGGATATGGAAGTCGCCTGCACAGGTTCAACGATCCAGGTATTTCTCACTCCGGCTGCTGAGTTGCTGCTGACCTTGCCGGAATTCTTCACCGGATGGAAAAAACACTGGGGGGTTTGACCATGCTTCAACAGAAACGACCGGTATATGTGGTTGCCGACAATATCATCTCTTCTCTCGGATTTACTACCGGCGAGAATTTTGTCAACCTGAAAAACAATATTTCCGGGATCAGGGTTCATGAAGATCCTATCCTGTCTCCTGCACCGGTTACCATATCCAGGATAGACACCCAGGAAATAACTTCACGCGCCACCCGGTTCATGGATTCGCAAAACCACGACCGGCCGGCCGCTGCTTACACCCGCCTGGAAAAACTCATCATCCTCTCCATGCATGATGCCGTGACCAGCTCCGGTGTTGATCCCAGGGGCAAACGGGTTCTTTTCATCCTGTCTACCACCAAAGGAAATATCGACCTGCTCGAAGAAAGAAACCGAACCGCTTTCAACCACCGGCGCCTTTACCTTTGGGAACTGGCACGGACCTTAGGCACTTACTTCGGTATGCAAAACACCCCGATGGTCATCTCCAATGCCTGTATTTCCGGCGTCGTGGCCATCACCATGGCCAAAAGGTTAATTCAGGCAGGATTATACGATCAGGCGATCGTTACCGGTGGTGATATCGCCACCGAATTCGTCATCTCGGGATTCCAGTCCTTTCAGGCCCTGAGCCCTGAGCCCTGCAAACCCTTCGACCTGAACCGGACCGGCCTGTCGCTGGGTGAAGGGTGCGGTACGATGGTTCTTTCAGCTGAACCGGCGCCGGAGCAAATTAACATTATCGTAGCAGGTACTTCCATCAGCAACGACGCTAACCACATTTCCGGTCCGTCGAGAACAGGAGAAGAGCTGAGCGCCGCCATAAATCAGTCCATCAGCGAAGCAGGACTATCACCAACCGACATTCATTATATTTCGGCACACGGAACCGCCACCCCGTTCAACGATGAGATGGAGTCGAAAGCAATTGGCCTCAGTCACCTTGCCGATGTACCGTTGAACAGTTACAAAGGCTACTGGGGACATACGCTTGGTGCAGCCGGGATTATTGAATCGGTAGCCGCAATCCACTCACTCCGGGAAGATTTTCTGATCCGCTCTGCCGGGTTTGAAACCCGAGGCGTAACAACACCTGTTAACGTGATTGACCGGAACCGCCGTGCAAAACTGACTACATGTCTGAAAACGGCATCAGGTTTCGGAGGTTGTAATGCTGCTGCCATATATCAGAAACTATAACATGGAGTTAACGGTCACATCCTTTTGCCACATCCATGAGAACAAGGTGATTGTTAACGACAATCTTCTCTTTTTTCAGGGAAATTTTATTAATTTTGCTGACTTTATCAAAACGGTCTACAAACAGGAACAGATTAATTATCCCAAGTTTTACAAGATGGATTCTGTCAGTAAACTTGGGTTCCTCGCTACCGACCTTGTTCTGAAGGCAAGAACGATTGCGGGTTATGCCAGTGAAGCTGTGGGAATTATTTTTTCGAATTCCAGTTCAAGCCTGGATACTGACGTTGCACATCATGAAACAATCTGCGACCGTTCGAATTACTTTCCAAGTCCTTCAGTATTCGTTTACACCCTGCCGAACATCGTGATTGGCGAGGTTTGTATCAAACATAAGATTAAAGGGGAGAACGCATTTCTTGTTTCGGAATCATTCGACCCCCAGATGATTTTCAACATTGTTCATGAACATTTTGAAAATAACCGGATGGAAGCCTGCCTATGCGGATGGGTTGAAATGATGGGAAATAAATTCAATGCGCTGGTAATGCTTGTTGAAAAGGACGGCAGGGCTCATGATACGGCATCTTTTGCCCCAATTGCCTTCAACGTTACAAAAATGAAAGAATTATTTGAACATAACTGACCTGATTTTATTATGGAAGAATTAATCAACAAACTGAAGAAAGAAGTTGTAGAACAGCTTAACCTGGAAGATGTATCTATCGATGATATCAATCCCGATGCACCACTGTTCGGGGAAGGACTGGGACTGGATTCCATTGATGCGCTTGAGCTGATCGTGCTGCTGGAAAAAAATTACGGAATTAAGATTGAGGACCCCAAAGACGGGAAAAAGATATTCCATTCGATCCGTACCATGGCTGAATACATCACCGAGCATAAAAAATAAATCCGAATGCCGCAGCGGATCTTCATTACCGGACTGGGACTCATATCGTGTATTGGAGATAATGTTCAGGAGAATCTGACGGCACTGCTCAGCACCCGCCATGGAATCGGCAGACTGCAGCATGTGGATACCCTGTTGAAGGATGAGATCCCTGCCGGAGAGGTTCCCCATACCCATGAAGAGCTCTTCACCCTTGCAGGAATTCCTTGTCAGGAAGGGTATTCGCGAAATGCACTTCTCGGATTGATTGCTGCTGCCGAGGCTCACCAACAGGCACGCTTAAATCACCATTCCGAACTCAGGACCGGGTTGATATCTGCCACCACCGTAGGCGGGATGGATCAATGCGAAAAATACTACAACGATTTCCTGACCAACGATACCCGCAATATTTACATTGACGCTTACGATTGTGCCGACAGTACTGAAAAGATTGCCGCACACCTAAAGGTAGGTGATTTTGTCACTACCCTGAGTACGGCCTGCTCCTCGGCCGCCAATGCCCTGATGCTGGGGGCCCGTATGATCCGGACCGGCCGCCTTGATCGCGTGCTCGCCGGAGGTTGCGAATCGCTTACAAAGTTTCATCTCAATGGCTTCAATGCCTTGAAAATACTGGACAAGAAACACTGCAAACCCTTCGATGAACACCGTGCCGGGATCAACCTGGGCGAAGGAGCAGCCTACCTCGTACTCGAATCCGAAGATTCTGTTGCCATTACCGGGAACAAAGCCATTTGCGAACTGATTGGCTGGGGTAATGCCTGCGAGGCTTTCCATCAAACCGCCTCCTCCCCCGATGGTGTGGGAGCATTTCTTGCCATGAAAGAGGCGCTCAAGGTGAGCGGACTCGAACCTGCTGCCATCGATTATATCAATGCCCATGGAACAGGGACCGACAACAACGACATAGCCGAAGGTAACGCAATAGAAAGATTATTTGGAGACAACGTACCGATGGTAAGTTCAACCAAACCCTTTACCGGACATACCACCAGTGCCGCCGGTTCCATGGAATCTATACTTTCCATCATGTGTCTGCAGCACAACGTCGTTTGGCCCAACCTGAACTTCAGTGAACGCATCACCGGACTCAGCTTCTCCCCTGTTGAGAAACTGCTCACGGGGATCCCGGTTAACATCGTCATGACCAATTCGTTTGGTTTCGGGGGAAATGATACGTCGCTAATTTTCAGAAAGTGAAGACCACATTACCACATTACCACATTACCACATTAAAATGGCTTACATCAACGGAATAGGTATCATCTCGCCGCAGAAAACTGCTGAGACCAACGAGTTTCTGTCGGAGGTGATGGAATATACTGAGGATTACCTGAAATGTATCGAACCTGTTTACAGAGGATATATTGATCCTGTCCTGGGCCGTCGAATGAGCAGGCTGATAAAGATGGGCATAACTTCGGCGAAGCTGTGCATACAGGATGCCAGGAGAAATCTGCATGACGCCGAAAGCACGATGAGCGATGGATCGTGCGATAATCCTGACGCTATTATTACGGGTACCGGATTGGGAAGTGTCGAGGACACTGAAAAGATTTTGGGAGAGCTTACCAGGGAGGAGAAGTTTCTGAATCCCACACCTTTTATACAGTCCACCTATAACACCATCAGTTCGCAGATTGCCATCAACCTTCGTTGCCACGGATACAATGCCACCTATGTTCACCGTACTTTCTCTTTTGAGAGCGGACTGCTGGACGCACTGATGCAGATAGAGGAAAAAATGGCCGCCAACGTGCTCGCCGGCGCAATCGACGAGATGACGCTGAACCACCTGGCGATCACACGACGCATCGGTATGTGGAAAATGGAACCGGCAAATAACCTCAAACTCCGCGGGAACATGGCTCCTGGCGCCCTGGCCGGAGAGGGATCTGCCTATTTCCTCCTGGGAAAAGAACCCGGTCCCAACGTTTATGCACAACTGACCGATGTATCCAACCAGTTCAGCCAGAACCACGATTTTGATACGTCCCTGTTTGTGCCCCGTTTTCTCGAGAAAAACGGTCTTACTCCCGCCGACATTGATGTTTTCCTGCTGGGCATAAATGGTGATCCAGCTCAGGACCCGCAATATGTACGTGTTGCGGATTCACTTTTTCCGGCTACTGCCCATGGCTGGTACAAGCATCTGTGCGGTGAATATCACACCGCCACGGGCTTTGGCCTATACACTGCTGCCAATATCCTAAAGCGGCAAGTCTATCCCGGGATAATCAACATGAATGACATCATCCCTTCAGAACTAAAAAACATTTTGATTTACAACCACTTCAGGAATACCAACCACAGCTTCATGCTGGTGCAGCAGGCTGGGATTTAAGCGATTGCTGTCGGTGTGCAATGAAAAGTAAAACTGTCATAACGCAAACCGAAACGAGTGAAGAGTTCAACGTGCCAAGATGTAAACCTCCATTATCAGTTGGTTTTGTAAGGAAGTCCCCAAAGGTTGCACCGAATGGTCGTGTGAAAATAAAAGCAACCCAAAACAAAACGATGCGATTAATTTTTGTGACATAGTGAAGCAACACCACAACAAAAATTACTCCTCCTGTTACGAAAGCACCTTGTAAATAACTCATGCCGAAGTATTCGCCAAGAAAATCTCCGAAAGCAGTTCCCAGACTATTGGAGAAAAGAATTGCTGTCCAGTAATAAATTTCTTTCTGCTTTTCTGTGATTGGAAAGACTTCAAGGTTCTTGTATTTGCGAAACCACAAAAACAATGTCAGCATTAAACAACTCACAAGCAAAATGCTTCCAGCTGTGTAGCCAAGATGCAGTGTTCTGTCAATGTAGTCGGAAATTTCTGTGCCTAAAGTTGTCGTGCCGATAATGACTAACCAATAAATAACAGGCACATATTTTTTTACCGAAAGTTGTGTAAGCAACACAACAAAAAAGAAAGCAAGTGTAATGGCAATGCCAACTGTATAACCAAGATTCAAAGTCATGGAAATAAAATCGCCAAGCGTCTCGCCAAGTGTTGTGGCGACAATCTTCATGAGCCAAAATATCATAGTGATTTTGGCAACCTTGTTTAGTTGTTCAGTTGTCATCCAAAAGAAAATTACTTTACGAATGTGCCGTCTGCTTTGTAAACAACTTCTTTAGTTTTCAAACCTGTCTTGAGGTCTGCCTCGTAAAATGTTTCTGACTTTGCATTTTCAATTTTGTCACCGCCAGCAATCGTTGCGTTAGGATATGCTTTCTTAATTGCCGCAACAACTTTTTCCGGAAGTTCTGAAACAGTAATTTCAATTTCCGTTTCCATCCATTGTCCGTCAGCAGAAAAGTTTGCCGATTCGCCTGTGTGGCCGACTACAACATTTGCTTCCCACTCGGTTGCGTTTTCTTTGCCCCGCTTTACACTGGTCGCTGTCGGAAATTTATGTTTGAACGCTTTAGTAACTGCCTCGGGTGGTGTGCCTGCGAAAAGAAATGTTGAAACTGCCAACAAGCAGATTGATAATATTGTCTGTTTCATGTTTACTGATTTTTATTATTTGAGAAAACGGCTAATGTTCATTATTATTACAGTCGGTTCAAGGTTGCACTGTCTCCAAACTGGTTTGGCCCCCTATTGTTAGGACTTGTTTGCTGATTTCATTGTTGATACAAATTTGATTGCCAAAATAATATTCAGTTTGTTGCCCGAAAAACCACCATATCGTCTGTGCTTTGACCGTACCAATTGGAAGTATGGGAAAGCGAATATCAATATCTTGATGATAAGCATTGCTTATCAGGGTGTTGCGATTCCGATCATGTGGACTATGTTGAACAAAAGAGGCAATTCCAACACCTTGGAACGCATAGCCATTGTTCATCGTTTCATTGATTTGTTTGGCGAGGACTGTATCGATTCTTTCCTGGCAGACCGGGAGTTCATTGGAGACGAATGGTTCAGGGATTTGATCAAAACCCGAATATCGTTTTATATCCGTATTCGCGAAAATCTTTGGGTGGATGTTCCCGGAAAAGGCCCAACAAAATCCGCTTGGTTGTTTAACAGCTTGCCTTTGAATACCGTTCATCATTACCGCAAAATTGTTTGTATTGATGGTCAATGGGTTTACCTTTCAGCGATGAAGGTTATAAACCGTGAAAACAAAATAGAATTCGTTATTGTCGCATCGTACAGATTTGACCCTCTGGCATTAGCCAAATATAAAGACAGATGGCAGGTGGAAACGTTATTTTCGGTCCCTAAAATCCAGTGGGTTTAATTTTGAAGATACGCATCTCACGGATCCCGATCGAATATCAAAGCTGCTTGCCCTGGCATGTGTGGCTTTCATTTGGGTTTATCTTGTCGGCATCAATAAAAACAATAACGGTCATCCAATCGAAACCAAGAAACATGGCCGCAAGGCCTTTAGTTTGTTTAAGTTTGGGTTGATCTTCTTGGCCCATGCACTGCTGAACCCCTTGTCAATAAACGATCTTGTAAATTGTATTAAAATTTTGTCATGTACTTAGATTTTTCAGACATCTGGTGAAGAATTTTCGGTAAATGAGGCGATCCTGTCGATAAAAGCGAGGATAAACCTGTCCATAAATTTATACTAGATACCAGAAATGGTAAAAGGTTACAACCAGAGGATGGATTTTCCAAACTTATCTGATAACTTTGCCCTATTGTTTAAATCCCGATTAATTCGTAACTCTTCCTAAAACATGAAAAAAACACTATTCATTGTTGTCCTTATGTCAACATCGCTATTTATCGGTTGCAAAAACCAGAAACAATCTGATAATCCGTTCTTCAGCAAGTACGACACGCCGTTCCAGGTTCCACCGTTCGACAAGATCGATACTTCAGATTACATGCCTGCCATTGTGGAAGGTATGCGTCAGCAAAATGAAGAGATCGAGGTGATCACCTCAAATTCAGCGGCGCCTGATTTCGAAAATACAATTCTTGCATTCGACAAGTCGGGGAAACTGCTCACCAGGGTAGGCAAGGTGTTTTACAATATCAATGAAGCAAACACCAACAAGTCAATCCAGAATATTGCGCGTAGCCTCAGTCCCCTGATGTCGAAGCATGCCGATGACATTATGCTGAATGACAAGCTGTTTGCGCGGATTAAAATCGTTTATGAAAACCGGCAGAAACTGGGCCTTGATCAACAACAGATCAGGGTGGTCGAAAAATACTTCCGCGATTTTGAACGCCAGGGAGCCAACCTCTCCCCTGAAAAGAAGGAGGAGTTGCGCAAACTGAACACGGAATTGTCCTTGCAATCACTTAACTTCGGCGAGAACCTGCTGGCTGAAACCAACGAGAATTTCAAGCTCGTTATCGACAATAAGAACGACTTGGACGGACTTCCGCAGGGGGTAATTGATGGTGCAGCAGAGACTGCCAAAGAGAAGGGACTGGCCGGGAAATGGGTTTTTACCCTGGCCAAACCCAGCATGATCCCATTTCTCCAGTTTGCCAAAAACCGCGGACTTCGGGAGAAGATCTACAGGGGCTATTTTATGCGTGGTAACAATGACAACAAATTTGACAACAAGGCCATTGTTGAGAAAATCGTCAAGCTGCGTGCTGAGAAGGCTAATCTTTTGGGATATCCCAGCTATGCAGCTTATGTGATCGACGACAACATGGCCAAAACCCCTGCCACGGTGAATGATTTCCTGATGAAATTATGGACCGCTGCCTTGCCTGTTGCGAAAAAGGAAGCTGCCGAGATGCAGAAGATTATCGATCGGGACGGTGCCAAATTTAAACTTGCTCCTTGGGACTGGTGGTTTTATGCCGAGATCGTTCGGAAGGAGAAGTATGACCTCGATGAAAATGAACTGAAGCCCTACTTTAGTCTTGACAATGTTCGTGATGGCATGTTTCTCGTTGCCAATAAATTATATGGTATTACATTTACTAAATGTTTAACTATTCCAACCTACCAGAAAGATGTTGAAACCTATGAAGTAAAGGAAGCAGACGGGAAGCATATCGGCATACTTTATCTTGACTACTATCCACGCGACAGCAAACGGGGAGGAGCATGGTGTACTGATTTCAGGTCGGCCGGCTGGGAAGATGGAAAACGTGTCGACCCGGTAGTTTCGCTGGTTTGCAACTTCACCAAACCAGTTGCAGGCATCCCTTCGTTGCTGAGTTGGGATGAAACGACAACCCTCTTTCACGAATTCGGACATGCGCTTCACGGACTTTTTACGCAGGGAAAATATAACCGCACCGCCGGCACTGTTCCACAGGATTATGTTGAATTGCCTTCGCAGGTGATGGAGAACTGGGCAGGTGAGCCACAGGTTTTGCTTGCCTATGCAAAAAACTATAAAACCGGAGAAGCCATACCGCAGACCCTGATCGACAAGATACAGAAAAGCGGACTCTTCAACCAAGGGTTCGAAACGATTGAATACCTCGCAGCTTCCTTGCTTGATCTTGATTATCATGACCTTAAAGCTCCGGCAGTGGTTCAGGTCCCATCCTTTGAAAAAAAGGCCATGGACAGTATCGGCCTGATCAGCGAGATACTTCCACGCTACCGTACAACCTATTTTGCACACATTTTCGATGGCGGTTATGCCGCCGGCTATTATGTCTATATCTGGGCGGCTGTGCTGGATGCAGATGCTTTCAATGCCTTCAAGGAATCAGGTGACATATATAACAAGGAACTTGCGGCGAAATTCAGGAAATTTTGTCTGGCCGAATCGGGTGACGATGAGGGGATGATACAGTACCGGAAATTCAGGGGTCAGGAGCCATCGGTTGAGCCGTTGCTGAAACGGCGCGGATTAAAGTAAATTAAAGGAAACTATGACAGAATTTATGTTGGGTGTGGGGTCCCGGATCAAACATCCCCAATTTGGAAAAGGTGTGGTGGTTCAGATCCGCTCTGATGTTTATGAAATAACTTTCATCGAACATGGAACCAGACAGATCTCCCGTGAATATGAAGGTCTCGAAGTGATTGAATCGGTTGAGACACCTGATGATCTGATGACCTATGAGAAATGGGAGAAGAGTTTGATACGGGTCCTTCGGCGCTTCAGCGATATACAGGAAACTGTGCATATGGGGGCAAAATGGACCGGCGGCAAAATGCTGTTGATTCCGGGCGAGGCCGGGCTGAAGGAGAAGGATATCCCATTGGACGCCTTCTTTCATAAGATTGTGATTATCCGTGACAGGGTGCGAGTACTGGAACAAAAACTGAATGCCAGCAAACTTTCCGACGAAGAGAAGGTCGAAATGCAGCAGTATATCACCCGCGTTTACGGATCACTCACAACCTTTAACGTCCTGTTTAAGAATAAGGAACATCAGTTTGTTGGCGAGCGATCGGACAGCTGATTAATGGCGGACTGCATTGACAACTCTTGATCCGGACTTGTCAATAAAATACCAGTTATTGCTTTTCCAGGAGGAGTGTTCACCCTCTTTTAGCGTAAGGCAGGTGTCACTAACCTCGGCCACTCCATTCATAAATGGGTTGGCACACGAAAACCTTGGCGCTATCATCACGCCTCCTGTAACCGCATCCGCATACCCGATCTTATGATTTTGAGTAATCCTGAATAACCCGTCAGATGGCTCATCCGGGCCATTATCAAATGCAAATACTTCGTAAAGAACCTTTTCCTGCCTGTTTATTGCCACAATCCCATTTTTATTCGTCGCCACAACGCCATATGCCATGAATGTATCTGTAAAACATACCGGGTACTTCCCCGGGGCAATAACGATTGTCCCCGCCAGGTCTTTATAACCATATCCGTTATTAATGGTGTCGTTGAAAAGGATCAGGTAATCATCTTTCACTTTAACCTGCCGACAACTGGTTAAACAGAATATAACCAGATAGATAACTAAAACTGCAAGTACCGCCTTTTTCACCATTTCGCTACTTCGCTATTTCCGGGCATGAGGAACAGGATACGATCTCAAATTCCGTTCTGCGATTCTTCTGGTGTTGTGTTTCGGTGCAATTTACGCCGTTTGAACAACCGTTGACCAGTCTCGATTCCCCGTATCCAACTGCTGTGATCCTGCTGTTTAATATACCTTTCCCGAGAATATATTTTACTGCCGCATCAGCCCTGCATTGCGACAATTTCTGGTTATAGGTATCGCTGCCCCGGCTGTCGGTATGAGAGGATAGCTCGATCTTCATATCGGGAAAGTCATTCATCAGTTTGACCAGTCTGTCCAACTCCTTTGCAGCCATTGGCTTAATGTCGCATTTGTCATAATCGTAATAGATCTTGTCCAGCCTGATTTTCTCCCCGGTCGACGGTTGCTGCATCTTCAGTTTTATCTTAACATAGAGGTCTTTGCTACGGTCCAGTCCTTTGGTTGTCGCGGTTATTTCTTCACTGCTTAACCACCCTTTGAGTTCTCCTGTTACTTTAAAATCACTCGCCTGCTCCAGCTGGAAGAAGAACTTGCCGTCGCCGGCTGTTATTTTTGAATTCATGTGGTTCAGAACCGTGTTTTCACAGGTAACTTTTACCCCGGTCACGGGCTTATCCGTAATGGCATCAGTAACAATTCCCGATAAGGTAAATCGTGGGTCGTTGTGGGTTATTTTCTTCTCAATAAGTTCCTTGGAAAATTCCTCTTTATTTATTGATGTAATAGTAGTGGTGACATCGTTTAATATTCCCTGTACCCGATAGTTATCATCTGGAAGGTCTTCAATAATTAGAACCCCATCAGGGCCAGTCAGTCCCTGGAAAACTATACCTCCTTTTTCGTCTTTTACCGACACCGAAACATAGGGCAGGGGGGTATGGGTATATTTATCTGTAACGCTTATTTTAACGACTGGCTTGACCTGTTTTACTACCATCTTTTTTGAAAAATATGCAATATCATAGGTCTCCGTAGTACCAAATCGGTTGGTGGAAATGTATCCGCTTTCAAGG
Organism: Bacteroidales bacterium; assembly: GCA_025355465.1. Taxonomy (GTDB): domain Bacteria; phylum Bacteroidota; class Bacteroidia; order Bacteroidales; family FEN-979; genus JANXZO01. The sequence continues at coordinate 34,517 of JANXZO010000060.1, read as the reverse complement.
TTATTGTTGGTGATCAGTGAAAAATCATCGTAACTCGAATTGATAGGTGCTTTTAAATTGACCGGAGGTGAGAAGGTGCATCCGGTATTTTTTGAAATAAAAAGGTCAAGTCCCCCCAAACCGGGAAGTCCTGAGGATGAAAAAGTGAGGTTGTCCTCGGAATCAAATGAAGGAAATATCTCATTCTCAGCGGTGTTAAAGGCTGAGATATTAACTGGTTCAGACCAGCTGTTTTTAGCCTGCCTTGTGCAATAATAGAGGTCCATCCCGCCTTTACCACCTGGCTTGTCAGAGGAAAATACGAGCATGTTTCCATCATTTCTCAGCGCCGGGTGAGCAACATTATAGTCGATGCTGTTGACTGGTAACACTCCGGTCAGTGACCATTTGCCTTCACTGAGCGAGGCCACAGTGATTTGCAGTTTTCGTGTACTTACATCCTCCTCCTGCAGCATTTTAGTGTTATTTGATGTCAGGTACATGGTCTTATTGTCTGTCGACATGGTTAAAGGACCATCATTGTATTTTGTCATGACCTCAGGTGCAAAGGGTTCCAGTTTACTGCAATCAAAGCCGGTTAGATATATCTTAGTGTATCCTCTCCCGGTCCATCCGAATTTGCTCCCATCGGTTTTCTCCGCTGTTACAAGCAGTCCATTCCCATAATAGTGAGGCGAGAACACGGATTGTTTGTACTGGTCCGTTTTATTGATTATATCATAACGATCTTTTCCCGCCATGAGCTCACCATACATATCAATGGAGGTGATCAGGTTCAGGGCTTTGGCCCCGCTGTTTTTCTGCTGATACTGAACCGCATAAAGCTTTGCATCTATAAGGTCCCCGTTCATTCTAAGCAATTGAACCAGCTCGTATAAGTCATCTTCCACCGCCCTGGGAAGTTTGATCAGTGTCCTGTAGGCTTCAATGGCCCCTGATATGTTATGATTGTTCTTATAGCAAATGGCCAGGTTCCTGGCTGCCTCCCAATCATCGGGGGATTTTTCCAGGTACTGTTTGTAAAGCGGAATGGCCTCACTGTATTCATACAGTTTAAACTTTTTATCGGCCTGTGACTTCTGCGCCAATAGGGGTAAGGCATAAAGGAGGAGCAGGAAAAGGATAAGATTCTTCATAAATGTCTTAAAAATTTACGTTACTGTTTGTTCTGTCGGGAGTGCCTTGCTTGCCAAATCTGAATCCCAGGTAAATTTCATGTGACCCTGAATTAAAGTTGCGCATCCCCGAGACAGTCATATCATAAGAGTAACCCACATAGAAATGACCGAATTGCCCCTTTATCATCAGGTTTACGGCATCACTGGTCCTGTAGGAAACACCTATCCCGATCATTCTGCGATACCACACATCCAGGGCAATATCTGCCTCAAAGGGTGCGGCTGAAACGTACTTGGCCAACAGGGCAGGCCTGAGGTCAATATCGTCGTTGATTACTATGCGATATCCACCATACAGGTAGAAATGAGGTTTTGTGATGGTGGACTGAGGTGCTACGCTCTCAAAGGTCACTACGCGTGGGACTGCAAACCCGAGGTATAGTTTCCGGGTATAATATAAAACTCCGAACCCCACATAAGGCAGTGTCCGGTTTTCTGTTGTATACAGAGGATCTGTGGGATCGACATTCTCCAGTTTTGAGAAATCCGACCGCAGCAGATTCACGCCGATTTTTAAGCCGACAGACAGGGTGCCTGTCTCCCCGATACGAAGGTGAGAGGAGATGCTGAGATCGGCAGATGTGCTTTGGGTAATGCCGATGCGGTCGCTTATGACAGTCAGACCCAGAGCAAGACGCTTTTTAATCACAATGCTCTCGGCATTGAAACTGAGCGTTGAGGGTGAACCGGTGTAGCCTGCCCATTGTTTCCGGTACCTCAGACTCAGACTTGCATTGCCATTTGCACCTGCGTAGGCCGGGTTGATCTCCAGCTGGCTGTTAAACTGATTCTGTGTGTATTGCAGTTCCTGTTGGGCTTTGGCAACAAGTGAAGAACAAAGGATTGCCAGTATGATAAATTTTTTCATTTCTCAGAATTTATTTTCGTTAATACCGGATGTCGACATAAATCCCTTTCTTATTCCCGCCGGGAAGTTCCAGGAGCATGAAATAGGTGCCCTGTACCAGCTTTTTTCCGCCGTTGTTTACACCCTTCCAGTCATTCTTGTAATCATCGTTTTGATACTCAATGTTTCCCCAGCGATTATATACCTTGATAGAGATAAAATCGCAGCAGGTTGCATTCAGGATTTCAAAAACATCATTTTTTCCGTCTTCATTGGGAGTTATCCCGTTGGGAATTGTCATGTTCTCAAACTGGCAACAGATCGTTGTATCACAACCCCCGCATTTTATCATCGGCAGGCAGATCACCCCCAGGGAGTCGGTGCAACACTCAGTGGCTGCCAGACCTGCTATCGAATCGTAAGTGCCATTGTGGCCTGTCAGGTAAATACAGAAGCGGTCAAGGTTTTTTGCAACAGAATCGAGGGCTACAGTAAATGGTCCGCCTGTGCTTCCGGGAGCAATAGGTGTGGTGAGTTGCACATGGTTTATGTTCAGCGTCACACCAGAGGTATGAAAGTCAACCTGCCAGAGCGGGAAAGGGGCATTGTTTTTAACAGAAAAGGTGTACCTGATCCTGTCGCCCGAACAATAGAGCGAATCGTTGATGACATTGGCGCAGGTTGGTTCCACCAGCTCGCACTGGAAAGAAAGTGTATCTGAGCACAGGTATTTTCCCTTAATGTCATAACTCCTGATTATAACTGCATGAGGCGGGGAGGAGGTCCCTGTAAGGCAGAAGGAGGCAAAGTCAGGATAATTCCCTGGTGAGATCCCGCCCCCGGGAGCCTTTATTTTTATGTGGTTGCTGCTTGAACTGCCAACAATGCTCCAGCCCGTGAACAGGGCAAATTGGGTACCTCCGCTCCCGGTAAAATCCATGTAGCCGATGTTTGCATTGTAGTAATTGTCGGAAACTGAGAGGTTGTAGCAGCATTTCACAGGATCTTGCTGTGCAGCAGTGAAATTTATCCCGCCGCAGGGATCGCAGTGGGGTATTGCAAGACAATAGAGAATGCTGTCGATACAACACCAGGTAGGATAGGGGCCGGCGATGCCCGGGGTGGTATTCTGATCGCACGCCGCAAAGAAGAAACATACACTGTCGGCATTGTTGGAAACGACAAGGGTGGTTTCAATATAGCCGGAGGTCTGGTTGGGCCGGAGGTCAGGTATGGGAATGAACCTGGGTGATGGATTTACATCCGGGTTCTGCGAATAGAGCGTCAGCCCGCGCATCGTGAAGGCTGAATTGTTTTTTATTCTGAACTTCATCTTCACTGAACCGGAATCGCATTCGGCTTTCAGTTCGAGAAGGGAAACACAGGATGTGTCGATGGGCGTGGGAGGAACACAACCTTCAATAAATAATATCTTACTGCAAACAGTGTCGTGCTGTGGGAGATTCCCGATGAAATCAACCTTTATATGAGAGGGCCCTGTGCCGGTAAAACAGAGTTCACCCAGCCGCTGGTATATACCCAGGGTGTCGAGCGGTACTCCGTCTTTGAATACCCGTTTCGTGAAAACCACCTGGTTGGCTGATATCACCGTGAGGTTTGACCATGTATTTGAAATATCCTTGGTGGAACTGGAAATAGAGAGGTTGTCGGATGTGACAGATATTGCTGAGAAGTAATCCGGACGGTACAAATTTGAAATTTCAATCGTGTAGCAGCACCCTCCTGTTGCAGCAGCTGACCTTATGGCCCTTGCATTGACTTTACTGCAGATCTCGGTTTGTGAAGGCAGGCACTCCCAGTCATAACACTCCACATCTCCGAAACTTCCCTTTGGTGTTAGACCATTTGTGGTTGTATTTCCCCTTAAGTTGACAATGAAAGCCTCGCTTAGATAAGTAGCATTATTGAGGTAATCATTCAAAGGATGGCTCAGGAGTCCATAGGCTAACCAGGGACCACTGGGTCCTGCAATGGCGTTTGACTGTGTCCAGATGATGGTGTCGCAATGGAACTCCATTTTGGTCGTATCTGCTGATTTGGTGGAGTACCCGTAATCAACGCCTCCGGCACTGTTATGGCCAGGGCCAAGGCTACCAGCATAGGAGGCCATATATAATGACTTGGGCAGGCTCCAGGCATTGTGATGTCCGAAATACTGGAATACATTAGCTGTGTGTGGATTACCCTTTTCTGCAACAAGCATATCCCCACGTGAAGAGAAAGCGATGTCGGAAATAAAGGTACGTGGAGTCGAAGCCGGCAGGTTAATCTCCAGGGAATTGGTCGTGCCATCAAACGACCCGTTGTTGTTTAGTTTTACCGACCATATAACTGATTGGTGATCATTCAGCAACACAGCGTAATATAGTCTCGTCTGGGTGGGCAGCAGTTCATAATTTACAGCCAGACCAAAGATCCTTTCGCCATAATCTGCTATCTGAGCACCACTGGCATCCGGAAGAAAAGGGTCGTATACAAAGTCAATATTTCCTGTAACGGGATCAAGGCAATAAATTTTACCATCTTCCAGGTTGGAGGCATAGACCTTATTGATGGTCTTGGCATAAGCAATATTTCCAATGCCATAGCCGGAATTGGGAATGGCGCTGGTTAAAACTGTTATCGTATTCAGGTTCGCTTTATCTGCCCGGTAGACGCCCCCAGGACCGCCAGAAAGATTATAACCATTGCCACCTGAACCATAAATGCCAGGAGTAGGATCGGCAAGCCGCTGGGCATCACCGTTCCAGTACATGGCTGTAGAGGCGAAAAAAACATTCCCGATATCGTCGATGGCAATGCCGAAAACCTGTCCCATTTTATCCAGGGTCCAGTTGGTTATTGCCGGGGTTTTAACCGGGGGCACCCAGTTGGCCCCGTGGGGAGCGCCGAACTGATTACCCACAATTTTAACATCTGCGACCGTCCCAGGATGGGTTGCATCCATCCAGCCACAAAAGGTGACCACAGCATCCATCCCTTTTGTCAAAACAGGCTGTGCCTGCAATGCAGTGCCGATGAGCAGCATGAAAGCGAGTAACCCCGGGAAAATTTTTGTTTTCATTTTTTATTCTTTTTACGGTTTCACTATTTGACGATCTCACCATTCCTGATCCTGATAGTACTCTTGTTCTTCACCTCTTTCAGCGACATTCTCAGCTTTTCAATTTTATGGGCCGGAACATTCGGATCACTTTCCAGGTCGGCTATTGCCTCGTCCACGGAAGTGTACTCCTTCACATTCTCATCCCCTGCATTTTTTTTAATGATCAAAAGCGGCAGGGGGGAGGGTTGTTTTTTGGAAAACAGGTTTGCAATTTTTTTTAGCATTTCAGAGTTTTCGGAAGGGAAATATAATTCCCGGAACAAACATACATCCAGGTTCGTGTTGCCGCAATATCTAACAATCATGCGGATGGTGACATTTACTTAACGGTAGGAAATTTCGTTTAAACGGCGGGCTGGCTTCACTGCCTGATAAAATCCATCATCGGCTGAAACGGGTCGTGAAAGGTAAGTGAGCTATCTTTTTCAAGGGAATAGAGCAGGCCTAGCATTTTAGTGTATCGTGATGACACCATACTGGTAGTAGTAGCTCCATCTTCTTGGGTAACTGATTTCTGACCATTGGATAATCTGATAAGCTCCTTGAAAACTTCTATATCTTCGGGATTCGGGTTGCCTTCCAGCGCCTTTGCATGTGCCCGGGAATCTTCCCAGAACTCAGCTGCATACTGATCACCACCGAGGTTTTGAACGCGAATATCATACTCAATGCCTATCTTTTTCAAATCCATCTTCCCAAGATCGCTAAAAAGCATCATGAAGGTTCCATAATTGAAAACGGTAACATCGAAACGGGTCTGAGTTAAATAGTCATTGATTGATTTTAGAAATATTTCCTGCAACTGATCTTGTTTTTCTTTGGGCATGGCTTCAATTTGTGCAGTGATTGTTTTGCTTTCAGCCGACTCCGGGTCTGTTCTGGTAACTGACTGCCGGAGATCGCTTATTGCGCGTGCCCTGATGGCGGTGGCGATCGGATCATTTGTGTTGAGATAGACAAGGGGCGCTGCCGGAGCAACTTCTGACGGAGCTTCCGGAGCAACTTCTGCCGGTGCAGCAGGCGTAGCCTTCTCCTGCGCATCACGACGCTCAGTGCCAAAAGAGAAGGGGTACTCCTTCCTGATTACTTCGGCCTCGTAAATTTTCAATGACTGTGGGTTTTCAGCGTACAATTTATGCAGCCCGTCCTCGACCCTCACATCTGTTATTTCTAACACATTATTAGCATTATCATAGGGATCATTTGAATAGATCATCTTTGGATCGCCAGTAAACTGAAAGGAGATATATTCGTTCGTGACCTCTTTCAGGGTAATCAATCCCCCTGCAAAAGATTTCTCCGTACCGATATCCGCTTTGGATAAATCAAGTTCAGTGATGTTTACAGGAAGTTGCATAACTACTTTTCCTGAAACTTCTGAGAGTTCAACATCGCCTCCGAGAGCCCCGAGAACCCGCACGGTAATACTGTCGGAAGGATCCCTCAAATTGACATAGCGGCTTCCAAACCAGTACGATTTGGAACCGGCTGTCCGACTGTCAAGCTTAAGTTCCGTAAAAGCACTCTCCGGGGAACTGCCATCCGCCTTTATTTCCGTATTGCTCTCCTGGTCCAGGTAGTCCAGACCATTGTTGCCTTTCACATGATCAAGAATGACAAACACCTCTCCTTCACTGATGTTGGGAATATTCGGAAAAATGATTTGTATGTCAGTTTTATAAACTTTGGGTCCTTCAGAAAATCCATAACCGATTTTTATTCCACCACTGGCAGTGGTAAGTGGTTCGAATCCTTCAATATCCCCAAAAGGTTGCGAAAGCAGCAGTTCATACTCCGCTACTGTAAGCGAAATATATTCATCGCCTGCATCTGCAACTCTTTTTTCCAGAGCAACAATAAGATCTTCCTGGCTGCTGTTCTTTTTCATGTTTTGTTCAGTTTGTTGAGACTGTGCATATCCAAAACTGCAACTGATCAGGATCAGCGCTGTTATTGCAAATGTTTTTTTCTTCATACTTTGGATGTATCAGGTATAGGAAAATCTGCTGAAAGCTATATTGTGTAACTGCATAAATTCCCCCAGCAGGGTGTATGCCTTATTTACCCCGAACCGCGTTTTAATTTCCTGTAAGAGAGCAGATTTGTCTCCATCCTGTAAGCCAAACAGTGGATAGAATTTTTGGACTTCGGCCGGCTCGATGAGATAGTTATATTCATCATCAGAATCTCCCCAAACATCATCAACCCGTTTCCCGCAATCATAACCATCGAAGTACAACTGGTCCTTGTCATTAAAGTATATCTTCATCGATATTTTAATGTCAGGCCTTTCTAAATAAAAGAGGGTTACTTTTTCCATTTATAATACTGTTACTGTTGCTGGATGGCTATGAATTCCTGAAACTTCTTCCAAAACCCAGAACCGTCAAGGTATTCTTCATCAAGACCCAACGAGGCGCCGAGTTCTGAACAATCATTCCAGTCAATGGGTTGAAGGGATTTTGGTAGTGGCATTGTCAGATTCATTATCGCGGTCATCAGTTACATCGGCATCCTCCTCTTCATCCATTGATTTTATGAACGGATCGTTCCCCAATTTGTCGTTAAAATCTATGAAGTAATTCTTATCGGGTTTCAGCGAATCCAGGTAAACCCGAAACTGATCCCCTTTTCTGATCTCTGCTCCGGTTTTAGGCGGGTTCCAGTTTGGAAGCGTAATTTCAAGCGAAATAAAATCGTGCGACTTTGCCGAAGGGAATGCGGTCACCTTGTCGATGCGGTAATGGAGCATATGGGTTTCAATGTTCACTTCAATTATGGTGGCAATGGCCGGAATTCCGTGCTTTTTAAGGTTCTTAGGGCTCCCGTGAAAGTAAGAAATAACTTTTGGCAGCAGGCGAAACGGATCATCCATTTTGGTGTCGCCAGACATCACAATACCTGCCATCCACATCGCTATGATAATTGCAACAAACCCCAATATAAAACCAACGGGTCCAAGCGGGAACTCACTCCACAGGAGCAACTGCACATTCCGGGGATTCGACGGGCTGAAGGCCACAGTGACCACTTCGCCCAAAGGCACCGGGGGTGAGTCAGAATAGGAGCGGCCGCTGACCCGGATGCGATCCCCGGTGGGGATGGAAAATTCAACGGTTAGTGCTTTTACGGGAGTTTTTGCGGCATTGCCGGAAAGCCGTGAAGATATATCCGTTCCAACGACCACCCCAATGGCCCTGTTGCCTGTAATCAGCAGGCGGACCGGGTTTTGTAAGATCAACCCGGTCAACAGAAGCAGACCCAGTACGACCGTGCTTAAAATCCCGCCAATCCAGTTTATCGACAATGTTATAGCGTTATTATTCCGTTACTTTTTCATGATTTTCTCAAGGTCAAACAATCCTACATTGTTCGAATATTTATGCCCCTCGTATTCCGCTTCTGCATCGTAGGTCACGATAAACTTTCCCTCTTTAAAGTAGGTAATATCGCTGATGGAGGAAAACTGGCTGCGATTGAACAGGATGATAAACTCTTGCTTTGCGAGTGTAGTAATGATGAGATAATAGGTCTCCTCGTCGCCGCGATATTGCCGGTCGAAGGATTTTAAGGTAATTTTCGCATACTTAGCCTGGTCAACGGGAACAAAATGCAATGAGTAGCCGTTTCCAAATACGCTTGACTTGTCAAGAATCAGACAATCTCTTTCAGTCTCAACAGTATAAGGCTTTAAGGTATCCAGAAAACTGCCGTTGACAGAGGATATTTCGATAAAAGTCGAGTCATAGTTGCGGCCATAAATAAAGTTTGATCCCTTTATATAGATATCACCGGGCCCTTCCAATTGCTGGTTCCATTCAAAATCTTCTAACCTGATCTTATAGTCTTTGTGATTCAGGCCGATGTGAGAACTATTGAGCAATGCGGTGAGTATGGCCACAATTAATAAAAGTTTTTTCATTTCAAGAAGAGTCCTGAAGTTTCGGCAAACCTACAACCATAGCGCTGCGACCACAATACCCGGTAAGCATGCGGTGGTTTGCGTTCAATAAACGGTAGGTTATTCGGTTTTGCCGGCAGGGTTGGGGGGCGTTCCCTGGCCGGGAAAAGTGGTTTTATAAAGCGGCGGAGGGAGTGAAATAATTACCTCCGTTCCCTGCGAGTCGCTGTCCTCGCTGCCCAGGTCTTCAAACATGATGGGGTGGGGCAGGTTCATCCTTGTGCTCAGCAGCCAGAGTCGCTCCTCAATGATGGCAATCCCTTTTGAATTATGATCTTCCTTCCGGTTCTTCCGGGCCTCTTTAATGCCGATCCCGTTATCTGTTACCTTGATGATCAGGGATTTCCCGGTGAGCGAATCAATATCAACCTCCTCAAAGGCAAAGGAGACTGTGAGGAGCCCTCTATTTCCGGAATGGATAATCCCGTGCCAGAGTGAGTTCTCCACAAAAGGCTGGATAATCATGTTGGGTATCTGGATAGAGGTTGTGTCAATGTCAGCGCCGGTTATGATCTCATAAGAAAAGCTCTCCTGGAACCTCAGCTTTTCAAGGTCGAGGTAAAGTTTCAGGCGGCTGATCTCTTCCGATAAAAGGATGAATCCGCTGCCTGCCGTATCGAGGTTTTTCCTCATCAGTTTGGCGATCATGGCTATGTAATCATTGGCCTCTTCATACCTGCCGCTGTTTACGAGGTATTGAACCGAATTGAGGGAATTTGAGATAAAATGGGGATTCATCATGGCCGACAATGCCTGGTGTTTCAGCTCATTAAACCGTTCAGTCAGTTCCAGTTCCCTCCTGATCCTGAGATTATTGATGCGGAGGCGCCAGATAACAAGAAATACAGCAATCAACAAGATTAAAGATATCAGTAAAAGATCAAACCAAATTGTTTCTCTGAATGTAGGAAGAATCCGGAAAGACACGCTGGATGCAGATCCCCAACCGGTGTTCTGCGCCCGGGCCCTGACCTGCAACGTGTAGGTCCCGGGTTTCATGGCAAGGAAATTGAGAAAATCATATTCAGTTCCGACCCAATCATCATTAAATTTGTACTGATATTGCACAGAACCGGGCGAAGAGAAATACAGTGCCTTGATATCTATGAAAACATCATGTTGTCCGGACTCGAAAACCAGGTTGTTAAACCGCGTGTACAAGGAGTCGCCTGCCTTTATACTCATTATCTTTGCCTCCGGGGAAGCGGGGTGATAGTTGTCATACTGGCTGATGTCAAGAATCGAGAACCCATTGCTGGTGCCGACATATAACAGGTTATTGATACTGTCCGAACAGAGCGAAAGAACCTCGTCGGAAGGAAGTCCTGTTTGGCGGTTAAGAAACCTGACCATGGTGCCATCAAACAGGTAAAGCCCTTTTATGTTCCCGATCCATATCCTGTTTTTTTTATCCGTAGCCACTGAAGTGGAAGATGTGAGGTCATAACCCTCCAGTTTCGTGTAATTTTTCACTGAATCGTTTCTCAGGTCGTAGCTGGCAACTCCCTTTTCACCTGCAAACCAGATCGTCAGCCTGTTATCCTGCATGATGCAGTTAATCCTTTCATTCAAAACCGGACCTGCAGGAAAAAAAGACTTTTTCCACTCCCGGCTGGGGCCGGTAGGATTGGTAATCCGGCAAAGTCCCTGGCCGGTTCCGACCCAAATATTCTTCCTTCTGTCCTCGTAGATATCGTTGACGCGGTTAGTGGCTGGCTTCCCGTTGAAAAGAAAGAGCATCGATGCTTCCGCAGAATCGTATTTCAGGGTTCTCTGAACAAGGATATAATTTCCGGATCCGCCCGACAGGTAAAGGCCACCACTCGTTTTACAGAATGCAGGACGGTCAAAAAGATGAAGCTTTATCCCTTTATAATCTATCTCTTCAGCCCCTGCATCGCCAAAGGCACCGCTAATGTAAAATTCATTGCCTGTCGTCTTGATGTTGTAGATATATTCAGTAAGTGTTTTATTCGAATGGCTTCCAAGGTGGTTCAGTTTTCCGTTATCCAGGATATTGAGACCGTTAAAGGTTCCGATCAGCAGTTTTCCCGATCTCTCCATGACAATGGAATAGACACTGTTGCTGCTCAATCCGTCATTTTCGCTATAGCTTTTGAGGTAAAGATGATTAAGACAAAAAACACCTTTCCCGAAGGTGCTCACCCAGATATTTCCTTCATTGTCTTCCAGGAAATTATTTACCAGTGTACCCTGCAGACCGAGTTTGCTGCCAATTTCAGCGATATCCGTAGCGTTTGCACGAATAAAATAGAATCCGCTGTTCATCACCGAGAACCATATATTGTTGTTTTTGTCAGGCAAAATTGCACAGACATCATTATTGCCAGCCACACTTATCTTATATTTCCCGATCACCTTTTCATTGCGGATCCTGTATATCATTCCCCGGGTGCCGATAAAATAACTGCCGTCCCTGCCATTTGCCAGGCAAAATACTGAACAGTCCGGAAATCCGGTTATCCGTTTCTTTGTCAGCCGGGTATTGTGGAAATTGTAGAGCCCGGTCGGGGTCAATGCCAGAATTTCGTCGTTTTTCAGTCTTGCCAACCTGTTAATCTGAACAGGACTAGGGTTGATGCTGTGCGTGATCAGCCGTCCCTGGCTGGTTTCTATGATAGAGTTTATGCCACCCTGACTGCGATAGGCATAAAGCTTCTGTTCTCCTTTGGATGCTGATGCGGGCAAAAGATAAGAGAGGGCAAAACTCCTGCCGTCAATCTCACTACAGTAGTTTGCTATTTTTCCGTTTTTTAAAATATTGATCCCCTTTTCATAATTCCCGATGAATAATTCTCCATTTATCCCTTCCGCAAGGGAGATGATCGAATTGGAATTCAGGCCATCAACCGTTCTGAAAGTTGTGAAATGTTTTCCGTCAAACTTGCTTATGCCATTAAGGGTGGCAAACCACACTAAACCCTTTTTATCCTGAATGATGTTGTAGACTGTCGATGAAGCGAGTCCATCCGCTGTTGTATAGTGATAACAGGATGGCCTCTGAGCTGTAAGCCTGTTGATGGTCAGAAGGAGGACTACTATGGAGAAGTAACATTTTACAGGCATCTCAGAGGGTGGTCAGCACTGATTTGATTTTTTGAATAAAATCAGGGGCTTTCCTCCGTGAAATCTCAATCTGGCTGCCGTCGGACATGGTGACAAAGCTTCCGGTGAGGCTGGAATATTCTTTAATATATTTCAGGTTGACCAGGTGGGACTTATGGATACGGAAAAAATTTTCTGTCGGAAGTGCCTCCTCAAAATCTTTCAGTGTCCGTGAGACCATAAGATTTTTTTGTTCACGGATTACGAGGGTCGTGTAACACCCGTCGGCTTCGAGACGAATAATGTCGTCAATGATAAGAACAGTAAACCCATGGGTGGCAGGGATGATCAGTTTGTCGTTATCACGCACGGGGGCAGGTTTCACTGCTTTGCTTTGTATGGAGAGGAGCTTTTTAACCGTTTGCTTGAGCTCTTTAATATTCACAGGCTTGAGCAGGTAGTCGGCAGCACCTGCCTTCACGGCATTGATACCAAACTCTTCATGAGCGCTCACAAAGACAACCATAAAGTTACGGTCATCATATTCATCGAGGAAGTCGAACCCGTCAAGGACAGGCATATTGATGTCAAGGAAAACAACACAAGGGTTCAGGAGTGCAACAAGTTCCCTAGCCTTCACGACAGAATCGGCCAATCCCAGTATTTTAACCTCCGGGCAATAGGTCTCAATGATCTTCTTCAGGTTTTCCCTGCCGTGAAGCTCATCGTCAACAATAATGGCTGTGATCGTCCCCTCGGTGCTCACGGTAAGTCCTTATGTTAATTGTTCCGGAATCCGGCACTATAAAGGTATGGGAAACAATTAACATAAGTCCGGTAACCCTGGATAATATCTGGTTTGTCTAGTTTGTAACAATGATTTTTCCGAATTCACTCTTCCCTTCTGCTACCATCGTACAGAGATAGGTCCTGGATTTTACCCTTGATGTGTAAAATTCCGTCTTATACTCACCCGGCTGCAAATTATCATTGATGAGGTACTTGGGTTCGGGTAATTCTGAAGCAAACGGTTTTCGCTTGGAATATTTCCGGAAGCCGGTACTATTCCCAAAGGGTATATCCATGAGGACCCGTTGCTGCCGGTGTTGATAAACTCGCCATGTTTCTGGTGTATGGCCTGCGAAAATGGAGAAGTCCATGCTGTCCCGGGCATACCCAGTGCATTGTCGGAATGACAGTTAGAGCAAAGGATTGGCTTGTTCGCAATATTAAAGCCGGAAACAGATTCATGTTCCTGCAGAATATTCATCTCACTGCTATGGCAGCCTTAGCAACTCATCTCTCCGGCATTTTTCTTGGCCGAGAGCAGGTTGTAGGCTCCTTTTATGACCACCTTGGTGCCGGCAGCATCGAACCCTTCAGGCAATCTGATTTCGGTAAAACCGCCATCAGTAATGCCCTTCTGAACCGCTACCATCCTGTATTCCTTGAATGACTTCCCTTTCTCCATCTTCGATTTATCAAAAACGAAGATATAGTCCTTGTCATCGAAACTGACAATGGCCTGGGCAGGAACTGATCTTACCTGATTTGCGGTTGCCTCAATGACAGCGCTCACATACATTCCCGGTAGGATATTCCTGCAAATACCAATGATGTTGGCATATACTTTATAAGTTCTGTCAGTATTCACCGACTTCCCGGTCTGGTAAATTACAGCCTCATGCGTTTCCGTTTCATTGTTTATAAAAAACCTGATCTTCTGTCCGATGGCTGCCTTATCCGCGTCCTTTTCAAACAAGGTTAACTCAAGGTAGAGCTTGTTGCTGTTGACGATTTCAAATAGGATATCGGTCGGACTCACATATTTTCCAATATTGATGTTTACGGCTTTCACGTAACCCGCAATGGGAGAGACCACGGCAACGGAGCTGCTGATATCATCCTCGTGAAGTGACGAAGCTTTAATGCCAATCATGGTAAGTTTTTGTTCCAGCGCAGAAACCTGGGCTTTCATACTTTTATAGTCGGAAGTGACCTTCTGCAGGTTGGACTTGGAATATACATCCTCTTTGAACAACTCTGTGTGACGTTTATATTCAGCTTCTGCAAATTCAAGCTTGCTTTTCGCATCCAGGTAGTTTTGCTGAATATCGACAAACTCCTGGTTTTCGATAATAGCCAGTGTCTGTCCTTCCGTTACCTTGTTTCCCGGCATCAGGGTGGTGCTTTTGATGAAGCCGCCAAATGGCATGCAAACCGTGGCCAGGTTTTGCGGTGCAACATCAATCGATCCGTTTACTTTGAGGTTTCCGCTGAGCGACCTGAGTTCAATGTTGCCCGTTTCAATGCCGGCCAGTTTCACCTGGTCATCCCTCATTTCAACGACATCGGCTGGAAGAACTTCCGCCATTGTGGTTACCTCTTTGCGCTCTTTACTTCCGGAGCAGGAGATGATGATGAGGGTCAATGAGATCAGCAGTGAAGTTGGAAATAAATTTGTTGTTTTCATTGTGTGTGTGTTGTTAAAATTCTTTTCCTGTCAGAAATTCAATATTTATTATAGCCTGGTTATAGCTGGCCAGCGCATCCAGATAATTTTGCCTGATGTCGAGCGCCTTGCCAAGCGTGATCACAAATTCAAGGTAATCCAGTGCGCCGGCTTTATAGCTGCGGTTTGCCTGTTCGATGATCATGTCAGCTTCGGGAAGCGCCTGTTGCTGGTAATACTCTACGCTTGCCAAATATTTGGCCTGTTCGTCAAACTGCGATTCAACCCTGCTCTTAAGAGAACCTGCGTAGTATTCTGCATCGGTTTCCGATTGCTGTTCCTGGATCCTTGCGGCTTTTGTTCTTGAAATACCGGGTCCGAACCAGAGCGGAAGGGTGATCCCGGCCTGCACTCCGGTAAACCGGTCGCCCGCCCCAAAAGTCCTGAGGTCTCCGTCAACATCCTGGGTGCCAAGCATCGTCTGGCTGAAGTAACCGATGTTCAGGTCGGGCAACATCCTGCTTTTTTCAAGTTGTTTAGTGCGGCGGGCCACTTCCACCTGTTGCCTGATAAAGCCAAGGGAAGGATTGGATGCCAGAGCTGAAGTATCTAAGACCGGAACAGCCACAAGGCCGGTGAGCACGGTATCTGCGATCCTTGCAGTACTTTTCGTGTTCATCAGGGTTTGTAGCTTGCGGGTGCAGATTACGATGTCTGCCCTGACCTGGCGAAGCTGATTCATCACCTCCATCCGCTGGGTGCGGGCCGTGATCATCTCCAGCCGGTTCGTTTCTCCGTTTTGCGCCCTCAGTTCGGCGCCGCGCATGAAACCCGAATACAGGCTGTCCTGGTACGAAAGCAGCGATTTTCTGGAGTAAAAATAGGCCAGCTGCCAGTAAACCTCTTTAACCTGACGTGAAATTTCCAGCCGGGTACTTTTCACCTGCCACCCTGCACTTCTGATATTTGCATCAGAAAGCCGGCTCCGGTTAACGTACACCAATGGGAATTCAACCCCCTGGGAAATGGCAAAACTGTTGTCGTTGCGGTATGAGTTTATTTGTCCGTATTGCCCTCCGATGACGGTCTTCGGAATATCCCACGAAGTCCCTTTCAGAGCCTCCTGGATGGCAGTGGAATAGCCTGCCGACCTAATGCCGGGGTTGCTGTCCAGAGCGGCCTGAACAGCCTCACGGCAGGTGAGGGTCTTGTGGTTTTGTGCAGATACCGGATTCCAGGAAGCCGAGATCACTAACAGGAGAAACAGTCCGGTTATGGTTTTCACCCTGATGCGAGATTTTCTGCGTTTGATTTTACCCCCGGAGAAAATCACGTAGAAAACAGGAAGTACCAGCAAGGTCAGCAAGGTGGCGCTGATCAGTCCGCCGATCACCACGGTGGCCAAAGGTTTCTGAACCTCAGCCCCGGCTGAAGTGGAGAGTGCCATTGGCAGAAACCCGAGAGATGCCACCGCAGCCGTCATGATCACAGGCCGAAGTCTGGTTTGCAGTCCCTTTAAAATCCGGTCATGGATATCGGAAATTCCCTCCTTTTCGAGACGGTTGAATTCGGAAATGAGCACAATTCCGTTTAGCACAGCTACTCCAAAAAGGGCGATAAATCCGACCCCGGCAGAGATAGAGAATTGCATTCCGCGCAGCCACAGGGCGAAAATTCCGCCGATGGCCGACATGGGGACAGCAGTGAGTATGAGCAGTGTTTGCCGGAATGAGCCGAAGGCAAAAAACAGCAGTACAGAGATCAGCAGCAGGGCTACCGGAACAGCAATGGCAAGTCTTGCCTTGGCGGCCTCGAGGTTTTTAAACTGCCCGCCGTAGGAAATATAATAACCCGGAGGAAGGGTGACCATTTTGTCCACCTTCTCTGAAACCTCCTTCACCAGCCCCTGGGTGTCGCGATTTCGTACGTTAAACCCAACGGTGATGCGTCGTTTGGTATCCTCTCTCGATACCTGTGCCGGTCCGGATCTGATCGAGATATCCGCTACAAGATCGAGGGGCAGCTGGGCTCCGTTGGGCAGGGGGACGGTAAGATTCCTGACGTCTTCGATGCTTTGTCGGAAATCCTTGTCGAGACGAACCACCAGCGCAAAACGTTGTTCTCCGTCGTAAACTACACCTGCCTGGCTGCCGGCGAATGCGGCCCGCAGCACACGGTTCACCTCTGCGATGGAGAGTCCGTACTGGGCAAGCCTGTCGCGGTTGAAATCAACTTGCACCTGGGCAAGACCGGTCACTTTTTCAACATTGATGTCCGCTACACCGACGATGTTTTGGATGATCTTTTCAATTTCCGTGGCTTTTTCTGCCAGCGTAGGCAGATCGTCACCGAAAAGCTTGATGGCAATATCCGCCTTCGACCCGGTCATCAGTTCGTTAAACCTCATTTGTATGGGTTGCTGAAATTCAAATTTGACACCTGCGAGTGTTATGAGTTTTTCTTCCATCTTCGCCACCAGTTCCTCGCGGGTTTTAGCGGATGTCCACTCGCTTTTATCTTTCAGGGTGATGATATAGTCGCCCGTCTCCATCGGAGTAGGGTCGGTTGGGATCTCCCCGGCCCCGATCTTGCATACGGCATGTTTGATCTCGGGGAAATTGTCAAGGAGCAGCTTGTTTGCTTTAATCACAGACTCCACGGTATTTGTGAGCGATCCGCCCTGAAGGGTGATCACACTCGAAGCTAGGTCGCCCTCCTCCAGTTGCGGGATGAATTCTCCTCCCAGGCGTGTGAAAATAAGCAGGCTTACAATGAAAATGCCCGTCGCAGTGAAGCTGGTTGCGGTTTTATGACGTAACACCCATTTTATGGCGGGATCAAAAACCCGTTGAAACCACTCCATGATCCGGTCGGAAAAGTTCCGTTTGTGGTTCGTATCCTTGCTGAGGAAGAGTGCCGAGGCCATTGGCACCCAGGTGAGTGACAGGATTGCTGCACCCAGAATCGCGAAGGTGACCACCTGGGCCATCGGGCGGAACATTTTGCCTTCAATTCCAACCAGCGCCATGATGGGCAGGTACACGATCAGGATGATGACCTGGCCAAAAGTTGCTGAGCTCATCATCCGTTTCGCCGATTCAAACACATGGAAGTCCATCTGCTGCTGGGTCAGACGGCCACTTCCGCGTTCTTTATCCCGGTTCGCAAAGATCCGGTGAACAACGCTTTCAACGATGATCACCGCGCCGTCAACAATCAATCCGAAGTCGATTGCCCCCAGGCTCATCAGGTTGCCGGAGACGCCAAAAATGTTCATCAGGGAAATGGCAAAGAGCATGGAGAGGGGTATTACGGAGGCAACGATAAGTCCTGCCCTCAGGTTCCCAAGCAGGAGGACCAGGATGAAAATGACGATCAGCGCTCCTTCGAGCAGGTTTCTGGAGACTGTTCCGATAGCCCTGCCAACCAGATCTGACCTGTTCAGAAAAGGTTCAATGGTTACACCTTTTGGTAACGACTTCTGAATGGATTTGATCCTGGTTTCGACATTGTCGATCACTTCGTGTGCATTGGCTCCTTTGAGCATCATCACAACGCCGCCGACGGCTTCGGAAGTGTCAACCACGAAAGCCCCGTATCGTGTGGCATTGCCGAACTGCACCTTGGCCACATCTCTGATCAGCACGGGCATGCCGTTTGAATTGGTGCGAACAATGATCTTTTCTATGTCTTCCAGCGTTTTTACCAGTCCGATGCCCCGGATGAAATAGGCGGTCGGCTTCTTGTCAATGTAGGCGCTTCCTGTGTTCTCGTTATTCATTTCCAGTGCCTTGAAAATGTCGGTCAGGGTGAGGTTCATGCCTCTCAGTCGTTCGGGATTTACTGCGATTTCGTATTGCTTTACAAATCCTCCATAGCTGTTAATGTCGGCCACTCCCGGCGTTCCCAGCATTTCGCGACGAACAATCCAGTCCTGAAGCGTCCGTAACTCCATGGGCGGGAATTTCTGCTCCAGCCCTTTGGCAACAACAAGACGGTATTGGTAAATCTCACCCAGGCCTGTGCTCACCGGAGCCATCTCAATTTTTGCCAGTCCACCGGGAATCGCTTCTTCGGCCTCCTTCAGCCGCTCTCCGATCTGCTGGCGCGCCCAGTAAATGTTGACTTCGTCTTTAAATACTATGGTTACTACCGACAAGCCCAAACGTGAGATGGACCTCAGCTCGATAACATCGGGGATGCTGGCAACGGCCACTTCGATGGGAGCGGTGATAAAGCTTTCAACCTCCTGTACGGCAAGGGAGGGGGCGATGGAGATAACCTGAACCTGGTTGTTGGTGATATCAGGGATCGCATCGATGGGAAGTCTGGTGAGGGAGTAGATTCCCCAGCTTACCAAAGCGAGTACGAACAGGCTTACAATAAATTTATTCTTTATCGAAAAATGGATGATTCGTTCTGTCATAACGGCAATGAATTAGATGAACATACGCATTAGCAGGTTATTGACGACAAACCAGCCTGTGACGTACGTAAACAGAAAAGTGGGAAAAGGGAAAGGGACTTAGCCTATTTTCGGCGGTTGCCAGATTGCGTAAGCAGGGTTGGAATTGATAGAGACAGGAACCCAGTACATCAGTTCACCGCGACAGGTGAATACCTCCGGAATGAGGGTCGTGTTCATGTTAACTACATGGTTTCCGCAGCAGTTGCAGACACAAAACGGGGAGCAATGGTCAAGTCCGTGGTCGCCGCCGTTTGTTGAATTTGAACAATCAGCAGCAGAGGCGCACTTGTCGAATGGTCTGTCGACACAAGGAATTCCGGTAAGTAACAGGACGTAGACCGAAAATATGATGGCCAATACTTTCATTTTGCACTTGCAAAGGTACATTAAAACGGAATCCTTATTTCAACTGCGGATGGAAACATTTTTTAGAGCCAGGGTCAGGTTTCGAAATTAATTTCCAACGGTCGCATAATATTTGATTAAATGTAGCGTAATTTAGAAACATTATAAATAACGATTGTTAATTTTATCATGAATCTAAAAAATTGAGATAAGGAACCAATGAATCCTGTAGTACATTTTGAGCTGCCAGCGAATGACCGTCAGCGTATGGCCGACTTTTACACCCGGGTTTTCGGTTGGAAGATGCAGATGATGGGGGAGGATATGGGAAACTACGTGGTGGCAACCACAACCCCGTTGGGAGCAGAAGGACGACCCACAAGTCCGGGTGCCATCAATGGAGGCTTCTACCCTGGGACGGCAGAAATGCCCCCTCAGCATCCTTCAGCCAGTCATGCCGGCTGCCGTGTGATTTTCAGCGTAAGGGTGCATATTCATATTTTGTAGTGTGTGGTGTTTCAGGAGGAGCCCTTTCATCAGCTCCTGAATTGGTTTCTGGTGAGTCCTTACAACAAAGTTGAGCGCAGTAGAATAGAATAAAAAGCTTAACTTTGTTTGAATTAACCAGACACTGACGCTCATGAAAAAACTAACTGTTACACTGTTGATTGCCTTATCGGTAATCAGCCTGAACTCCTTTTCACAGGTAAGCCGCGGCGGACTTCCTTACAGTTTTCAGCACCCGGAAGGCCTTGATAACAACGTAGCCACAAACGTGATGCCTGCTGTAGATGTTATAAGTTTATTGGCCGAAGATTCAATCAACAACATAACCAAGGAGGTTCCCTGGCGGTTTGGGGAAAATATCCCGGTAAGTTTAAATCCAGGTAATTCTGGCACTTGGGACATTCTTCCAGACGGCGGTAAACTTTGGCGGCTGGGAATCAGATGTCCGGGAGCTTTTACCATTAACCTTGCCTTCGACAGGTTCTATCTGCCCTCCGGTGCAACTCTTTTCATTTACAATCAGGACAAGACTGATGTCATCGGGGCCTTCACTGATTTAAACAACCGCGACGACAGTGTCTTTGCAACGACGCTGGTGACCGGTGAACAGATCGTAATTGAGTATTATGAACCAGCAGAAGCCGCATTTACCGGGGCGCTTCGCCTGAACCGGGTAACGCATGGTTACAGGAATGCCTTTGACTATCTCAAGTCATTTGGTCAATCGGGCTCCTGCAACAACAATGTGAAATGTCCGGAGGCTGCAGGCTGGGAAAACCAGGTGAGATCGGCATGTATGCTTGTAACTGGCGGCAATGGTTTTTGCTCCGGTTCGCTGGTTAACAATACCAGCCAGGATGGAACCCCTTACGTACTTACCGCCAACCATTGCTACAGCAGTCCGGCTACGTGGGTATTCTGGTTTAACTGGGAAAGTCCTACGTGCGCTAACCCATCCTCCTCACCACCTTATAACTCAGTTTCCGGCGCGACCCTGAAGGCCAGGAATTCCGCTTCTGATTTTTGCCTGGTACAGATGAATTCGGTGCCCCCGGTCAATTATGGCGTTTACTATGCCGGCTGGAACAGGGAAGATGTTGGTGCTACCTCTGGTGCCGGGATCCATCACCCTTCCGGCGACATAAAGAAAATATCCTACTCTGCCACCCCCTATACCTCCGACACATGGAGTGGGACCCCGGCCAATTCGCACTGGAAAGTGAACTGGAGTGACGGGGTTACGGAAGGCGGTTCATCCGGTTCCCCCATTTTTGATCAGTTGCACAGAGTAGTGGGTCAATTGCACGGCGGACCCTCCTCATGTTCTTCAAGCCAGCTCTGGGATTTTTACGGAAAGTTTTCCATGTCGTGGGATTATGGTACAACACCGGCTACGAGGCTGAAAGACTGGCTGGATCCGACAAACACCGGCGGAAATACCCTCAATGGATTCGACCCGAATATGATACCTGTGGTAACAACACTGGATGCAACCAATATTATGGTAACGGCAGCAAAGGTCAATGGATCAGTCACTCCCAACGGGATTGCCACCAGTTACCATTTCGACTGGGGAACCTCAACGGCTTTTGGAAACAGCACCACCACCCTGCCAGCCGGTTCAGGAACCACACCCATTCCGGTTAATGCAATTCTCTCCGGACTGACGGCCGGAACACAATACTTTTTCAGGCTGACAGGCGTGACTGCTTCAGGCAATTACCTGGGTGACACGTTGAGTTTCACGACAGAACTTCCCCTGCTTTCTGTTTCTCCGCCCAACCAGAATGTGGATACCAGCTCCGGAGAAACTCAATTCAAGGTTACTTCCAACATCGACTGGACGGTTACCTGCGACTCCACCTGGTGCACGGTAACCTCCTCAGGTACAGGCAATGACACCATCTTCGCCAGTTATACAGCTAACCCTTCAACTACATCAAGGGTGGCGCTGGTCACCGTTTCGGGGGCAGGACTGCCGTCTCAATCTGTAACAGTTACCCAGGCCGGTGTACCGATCCGGCTCAGTGTAACGCCTCCAAACCAGAATGTGACTAATTTGTCGGGAGATACCCCCTATATTGTCCGATCCAATGCAAATTGGAGTGTAATCACCTCTGCCATTTGGATCACCGTAGTTTCATCAGGCACCGGGAACGACACTTTGCACGTTAGCTTCTTACAGAATATGGAACTCATACCACGCGTCGCAACGATGACTATTTCAGCCGTAGGTGGTGGCACGGTCGATATCACGCTGACGCAAGCCGGAGCACCGGCTGTTCTGGAGGTTACTCCGGTAAAGCAGGATGTTGCCTATGCTGCTGGAAGCACCAACTTTACTGTGACATCGAATACCGACTGGACCGTTGCGAGTGATGCATCCTGGTGCACAGCCACTGCGGGCGGCAGCGGGAACGGGACGATTGTTGCAACTTATACAGAGAATACGGCGTCGGAAGTGAGAACAGCCAGGCTTTCCGTTACTGTGCCCGGGCTTCCGGTTCAGACGGTAAATGTGAACCAGGCAAAATCAACCATCGGATTGGATGAACTGAACGCAGGCGACCTGATGATTTATCCGAACCCTGCAAAAGGTGTGTTCGAAGTTGTTTCTGGTAATGCCGGTGAACGAATCCGTGAGATACAGGTGATCGACCTGACCGGTACCCTCATCCTGAGAAGGCAATGCAACGGTGAAACACGGTGCAGTGCAGATATTTCTGCTGCGGCAGCCGGGAGTTACCAGGTCATCATTAAAACCGACAATCTAGTGGTTAAGCGAAAACTTGTTATTATCAAATAGTACAAGTTTTTCCACCTTGATACGCAATTTCCTGCAGTTGGCAGGGGTTTCGTAACCAGCTTCTATTTTTTACCAAACGGTCGAAGCCGCTGTTGACGGTTGACTGTAAATTATTGATAACAATGCAAGTAGAAATAAATAAGAGACGAACGTTTGGGATTATCAGCCATCCGGATGCCGGGAAAACCACACTTACGGAAAAACTATTGCTTTTCGGTGGTGCCATTCAGACTGCCGGCGCAGTAAAAAGTAACAAAATTGTTAAAACAGCTACTTCCGATTTTATGGAAATTGAGAAGCAGCGCGGAATTTCAGTGGCCACCTCCGTGATGGGTTTTGAATACCAGGGTTACAAAATTAATATCCTTGATACGCCGGGGCACAAGGATTTTGCCGAAGATACTTATCGTACACTGACCGCAGTTGACAGCGTTATTCTGGTCATCGATTGTGTGAAAGGGGTTGAGGAACAGACACGGAAACTCATGGAGGTTTGCAGAATGCGACATACCCCCGTGATCATCTATATCAATAAATTGGACCGGGAGGGACAGGATCCTTATACTTTGCTTGAAACCATCGAGCGGGAATTGAGTATTCACACCCGGCCGCTCACATGGCCTATCGGTATCGGAAGCCACTTTAAGGGCGTTTACAATTTGTTTGAAAAGCAACTGCTGCTTTTTTCTCCGGGGAAGACAAAGATATCCAACGATATTTTTCAGGTCGACAACCTGCTGTCTCCCGAACTCGATTCGCGGATTGGCAAAAAGCCGGCACACAGACTGAGGGAAGATATTGAGCTGATTGAAGAGATGTATGAGCCCTTCGACCGCGATCTTTTCCTGGAAGGTTACCTGGCCCCTGTGTTTTTTGGCAGCGCCATCAATAACTTCGGCGTGAAAGAGTTGCTTGATACGTTTGTCAGGATCGCCCCTTCACCACTTCCCAGGTTTACGCTGGAGAGAGAGGTAGAACCGGATGAGAAAAGCTTTTCGGGATTTGTGTTTAAGATACATGCAAACCTCGATCCCAATCACCGCGACAGACTTGCCTTTTGCAGAGTTGTATCCGGAAGGTTCGAACGGAATAAATTTTATTTTCATACCCGGTTGGGTAAAAAAGTCCGCTTTTCCAGTCCTTTCGGATTTATGGCTAACGAAAAGAACATTGTTGATGAAGCCTGGCCCGGTGACGTGGTTGGTTTGTACGACACGGGAAATTTTAAAATAGGGGATACCCTGTCAGAAGGCGAGGTAATTCACTATAAGGGGATTCCAAGCTTCTCGCCCGAAATATTCAAAGAGCTTGTCAACAAGGATCCCATGAAAACCAAACAGCTGGAGAAAGGAATCCGTCAGCTTACCGATGAAGGCGTTGCTCAGATGTTTATCCGCCCCACGGGAAATGTGAAAATCATTGGTACGGTAGGTGAGTTGCAGTTTGAAGTCATCCAGTTCAGGTTACTGCATGAATACGGTGCGTCATGCTCCTTCTATCCATTGAACTATTACAAAGCCTGCTGGTTCACTTCGGATGACAAACAAAGACTCGACCAGTTTAATTTACGGAAAAGTCAATATATTAACTACGACAAAGATGGCCGTCCTGTTTTTATGGCAGAAAGTGAGTGGCAGCTACAGATGGCCAGACAAGATTATCCGGAAATTGAATTTCACGCTACTTCCGATTTGAACTGACGCAGTGAAATTATTTGCCTTTCTGGGCAAACTTTATCAGATTCTGGTTTTGCCAATCACTGTAGATATATTGTGCCATGGTGTTGGCTACCTGATCAATATATTCGGGGTCGGTAACGGTTATTTCACCGGTCCATAAGGCATCTTTGGAACCTTTCACATACAATTTGGCAGTGAGGTTCAGGGTCGTGGAGGTTGTCCAATATCCGCCTGAAGTAACGGTGGTGCCATAATATCCGCCGTAGTATCCACCTGCATATCCGCCCCAGTAGCCTCCGCCCCAGTAACCACCATACCCGCCATAACCACCAGCGTAGTAAGTTGTCGGAGGTACATAACTTTCAGTCTTGTCCATCCCCTGGTAGGTGAAAAGCAAAATGGCATCCACACCCAAACTGTCGCAACGGTGTTTGATCTCATCGATCGGATATTTAACGCTCGGATTAAGAAAGGAGAGCGAACCTACAGATTTTAGTCCCCTGGATGTAAAATAGGCCACCATCGATTGCTCAAACGGTTTAACAAATTGAACCTTTTCAAAGATCGGCATAACAGCCACTTTCGATATCTGGGCTTTACTATCAGGATTCTTCCAGGATGTAAGCGTAACCGCAGCTCCGCAGGAAGTCATCATAAATGCAAGCGCTGCGAAGGAGATTCCAATGAACAGTCTGTTTATTTTCATATTTTTTTTAGATTAGGCTGTGATACTTTTCAGCGACAAATATAATCAACCGTTTAATTTGTGCAATAGGAATCATGCGAATTTCTTGATTTTGCTATTTAAACGCAGATATGCTGCTATGTCCATATCAAAGGCACTCATATTAAGGTAAATAAGTATTATTTTGTTGATTATTCCACCCGAAATTGTAATTTTGCAGTCCCGACCTTGTAAGAGACGACAGGGTAGGACCAACCCTGATTATAACCTGGTTTACTTTTTATGCGATTCAGAATAATAGTTCTTGCCAAGCAGGTACCCGATACGAGGAATGTAGGGAAGGATGCCATGAAAGCAGATGGCACCGTGAACAGGGCCGCCCTGCCTGCGATTTTCAACCCCGAGGACCTGCATGCACTGGAGCAGGCCCTGAGCATAAAGGACAAGCTCCCTTATGCTGAAGTCATCCTGCTCACCATGGGTCCCACCCGGGCAGCCGAGATCATCCGCGAGGCGATGTACCGTGGCGCTGATCAGGGTTTCCTGATAACCGACCGCAAATTTGCCGGCTCCGATACCCTCGCCACTTCTTATGCGTTATCCCTTGCCGTCAGGAAACTGGCACCTTACCACCTGGTAATTTCCGGACGTCAGGCCATCGATGGCGACACCGCCCAGGTGGGACCTCAAACAGCGGAGAAGTTAGGTATTCCCCAGATAACCTATGCCGAAGAGATCCGTTCGCTCGATGCCAAAAAGATCATCGTCAAGCGCCGCCTCGAAAGGGGGGTGGAGGTGGTGAATTCCACGCTGCCGGCACTCATCACGGTACACAGCTCAGCCGCACCATGCCGCCAGCGTATCGGTAAACGTCTCATGAAATTTAAACATGCCCGTACGGTGACCGAGTTGCAGAATGAAACCAAGGATTATACCGAACTCTATACCGAACGGCCTTACCTTCTTATTGAAGAATGGTCGGCCGAGGACCTGAAGGCCGATGCCGTAAGTCTGGGCTTGTCGGGATCACCCACCAAGGTGAAAAAAATCGAAAACGTGGTGTTCCAGCTCAAGGAGTCGAAAAGTCTGAGCAATTCCGACAAGGATATCGAAAAACTGATGCAGACACTCATTGGCAGTCACATCATCGGGTAGTTAAAAATCAACACAGAAAACCAGAATCCGTGAACAATATTTTTGTTTATTGCGAAGTAACCGAAGAACGTACGATCGCCGATGTAAGCCTTGAACTGTTGTCGAAGGGCAAAAAACTGGCAGGTGCGCTGAACGTAAACCTTGAGGCCGTAGTGCTCGGTCACAAGGTCATAAAACCGGAGTCACTGCTTTACCCGTTTGGCGTGGATGTAATTCATTATGCCGATGATGAGAAGCTTTTTCCATACACCACATTACCGCATACCAGCATCATCATTGATCTGTTCAGGAAAGAACAACCGGAGATCGTGCTTTTCGGAGCCACCAGCATTGGACGCGACCTGGCACCACGGGTAGCATCGGCACTGCGGTGCGGACTCACCGCCGACTGCACCAGCCTGGAGATTGGCGACCATTTCGAGAATAAAACCCAGACCGAATACAAAAATCTGCTTTATCAGATCAGGCCTGCCTTTGGTGGAAACATCATTGCAACGATCATAAATCCGGAAACCAGACCGCAAATGGCCTCCGTGCGCGAGGGGGTGATGAAAAAAGAGATTTATTCGGTGAAATACAAGGGGAAACTCAATAAAATAGATGCAAAGGCCATCCTTAAGGACGACGATTTTGCGGTTACCATTATCGAGCGACATCTTGAGAAGAGCAGGATAGACATCAAAAATGCCCAGGTTATCATTGCCGGTGGCTACGGAGTAGGATCGAAGGAAAATTTTCAGCTGCTTTTCGACCTGGCCGAAGTGTTGGGTGCCCAGGTGGGTGCTTCGCGTGCTGCCGTTGATGCAGGTTTTGTGGAACATGAACGCCAGGTCGGACAGACGGGTGTCACCGTGCGACCCAAACTCTATATTGCCTGTGGCATCTCAGGCGCTGTGCAGCATCGCGCCGGGATGGATCAGTCTGCACAGATCATCTCCATCAATACCGACGTCAATGCCCCGATCAATCAGATTGCCGATTATATTATCCATGGGAATGTGGCAGATATCATTCCCAAAATGATCAAGTACTACAAGAAAAATTCGAAGTAAACCATCATGGAAAATTTTTATACCGACAATCCACATCTTAAGTTTCACCTTACGCATCCGCTGATGGCCAGGATTGTGAAACTGAAGGAGTCAGATTATAGCCAGAAGGATAAATATGATTTCGCTCCCCTCGATTACGAAGATGCCATCGATAGTTACGACAAAATTATGGAGATCCTCGGCGAGATCAGTGGTGAGATCATTGCTCCGAATGCTGAATCAGTCGACAAGGATGGAGCACAATTGGTGAACAACCAGGTGAAGTATGCTCCGGGCACGCAGCGCAACCACGACGCCCTGGTAAAGGCCGGACTGATCGGATTCACCCTTCCCCGCGAATACGACGGACTGAACATGCCCCATGTTCCGTATGTGATGTCGGGTGAGATCGTTTCGCGCGCCGATGCTGGTTTTGCGAATATCTGGGGGCTGCAGGACTGTGCTGAGACAATTCTTGAATTTGCATCCGATGAGTTGAAAGCCGAATTTTTGCCCCGCTTTAACAAAGGTGCTACGGCGGCCATGGACCTGACGGAACCCGACGCAGGCTCAGACCTGCAGGCAGTTCAGCTGAAAGCCACCTACGACACGCGGTTGCACTGCTGGCTGCTGGATGGCGTTAAACGTTTTATCACCAACGGGGATGCCGACATTTCGCTGGTTCTTGCCCGTTCGGAAGAGGGAACCACAGATGCGCGCGGACTTTCCCTGTTCGTTTATGATCGCAAAGACAATGCAGTTACGGTGCGACGCATCGAAAATAAACTGGGAATCAAAGGCTCACCGACATGCGAACTGGTATTCCGGCGCGCACCTGCAAAACTAATCGGCGATACCAAACTCGGGTTGATCAAATATGTGATGTCGCTGATGAACTCAGCCCGTTTGGGTGTAGGTTCACAATCAGTTGGCCTTGCCGAGGCGGCCTATCGCGAAGCCTGTAAATATGCCACCGAACGTGAACAGTTCGGTAAGGCGATCATCAAATACCCGGCGGTTTATGAGATGCTAACCAACATGAAGGTGAAGATCGACGGCATGCGCTCACTGCTTTATGAAACGGCACGTTATGTGGATCTTTACAAAGGCTACAATTTTGTTTCCAGAGAGCGCAAACTCGAAGCCGACGAACGTCAGGAAAGTAAACACTATCAGAAGCTTGCCGACATGTTTACCCCGCTCCTGAAGCTTTATTCAAGTGAAGGGTGTAACCAGATCGCCTACGATGCCATTCAGATTTTTGGAGGCACCGGCTACATGAAAGACTTCCCCATTGAGAGGATCTACCGGGATGCACGCATCACCACGATTTATGAAGGCACCTCCCAATTGCAGGTGGTGGCCGCGATACGATATGTTGGTAACGGTGGTTATCTGTCTGTAATGCGCGACCGGTCATTGCTCCCGGTAAAACGTGAACTGGAATACCTGAAGGGTTCGCTCGAAAAAATGACCGAGCAGTTTGCCAGGACTGTTGAAAAGATCAACGAATACGGCGACAACGAATATTTTGAATTTCACGCACGAAGGCTGGTTGAGATGGCTGCAAACATACTGATCGGATACCTTTTACTCTACGATGCGAACCGCAGCGATGAATATGCTTTGAGCGCCGATATTTACATCCGCAAAGGCCGCGCAGAGAATGTCGCCACCGTAAGTTTTATCAATAATTGCCATCCCAAAGAGGTGAACGATTACAAGCATTAACTCATTTACCCTCTATATTTTTTTATCTCCTTTTTTCGTACTATTGTCATAAATTGAGTCAACTTGTTCACCTTAGGTTATTGTTTTACTTTAGGGGGAATACGTCCGTATCCAATCATCAAACGCAAAAAGGTCAAACTATGAAAAAAAAACCGTCAGCCCGAAACCGCTGACAGCCTTCGTAAACCTCAAGCGCATCTGCAAAGAACATCATGCAAGGCATTAAACCTAACCGACACAACGACCGACTCCACCCAAGGTTACAGGAAACAAATACGTTGGCACTGGAGGATGATGAAGCAAATGAACGGAAACGATGCCACACGACAGATCAGGATGTTCAATCCTGATGTTGCGATCATTGCACGGACAGCTTGGCGAAGAAACGCAGAATAATGAAGAGTCGAAAATGCTAAAGATCTTTTTAATCACCGGAGCCGGGGGCTTTCTTGGAAGTGGCGTCCGTTATTTGGTTCAGCGGATTGCCGAAATTTACCTGCCGGTTGCGTTCCCTTCCGGAACCACTATTATTAATATTTCCGGAAGTTTTCTCATCGGGATAATCTTTGCTTTAGGGGATAAGACAAAGATCCTGACCCCGGAGATGCGTATTTTTCTGGCGACCGGGTTTTGTGGTGGATTCACGACATTTTCGACATTTTCGCTTGAGGCATACGGCTTGCTTCAGGATCGTGCGTACTTTTTTCTTTCCGGATATATTTTTATCAGCGTTTTTTTTGGAATATTTGCTACCCTTGCAGGAATTTGGCTTGTAAGGTCGCTCTGAACAGGTAAACATTTTCAAGGATTACGAGCTGTTCTCCCTTGAAATGAAAAAAACGTATCCGAAGTATCCGCAGAGACCAAGGAGGAATGATAAGATACTGTAAACTGGGAAAAAAATACATGAACGTAGAATTTTATGGATTATATGGCGAAAGAAATTACGAACAACAGGCTTGATTTGAAGGTAAAAAACATGAATCTTTCAATCAGACATCATTTTTTGTTGCTGGTTTTTTTTGTTGCTGGTCTGCCGCTTATGTTGATGGCCCATAATAAGGACGGTTCGATCCATATTCCTGGTACCCTGGTTTCCCCTTACATCCGGATCGCGGGGGTGGAGATTACCAGGAACAAACTGACCCGTCCTCAGATACTGATCCGGGAGCTTGATTTCAAAGTCGGAGACAGTCTCGCAACATTTCAAAAAAGTAACGGGCCAGATTTTTCAAACCGGAATTTTTATCCGGGCGATTCGAGCGAATTGCGCATGCGGATGAATTACAGCCGCGAAAACCTGATCAATACCAAACTTTTTCTTATTGTTGACCTTTCTCTGAAACGGATTGCTGGCAACCAGTACACACTTTTGATTGATGTGACCGAGCGCCATTTCTGGTGGCTTTTTCCGATTCCCAAACTTAATGCCCCGAATTTCAACGAATGGATCCGGGATATTGACTGGTCCTACCTGAGTATGGGGTTATTTTTCAGCCATAACAACCTGTTCGGTCTCAACCACCAGACTTCCATCATCGCCCTGGCAGGGAAAACCTGGGCCATCGCCGTAGGTTATAAAATTCCGTGGGTCGGCAAAGGTAAAAAGATCGCACTGACCATGACTGCCGGATATACCAACATGTATTACGTTGAATACGCTTCGGTCGAAAACAGACGGCAGTTCATCTATGCGCCCAATAGCTCCCAGGTGGCCATCCTTGGGGCCAAATTAACACTGCGGCCGGGACTCTACAACTACGGAACGGTGAAACTGACAGGTGAATATATCAACATCTCCGATTCCATATTTAAACTCGCGCCACGCTACTTGTCGGGAGATAAAAAATCAAATATCTCCCTCACCCTTTATGCCGATTATTATTATGACAACAGGAACTGCAAGGACTACCCGTTGAAAGGGAACATGCTAAAGGTGTTCATTAACAAGGTGGGGCTTGGGATCGTTTCAAAAGATGTGGATATGTTCTATTACAGGATCGATTTTCATTTTTACCAGACCATCGGCAAGAAATGGTATGTCGCCGAAATGTTCAAGGCTGAAAATGCCTCCGGACAGAACGCGCCTTACTATTATCAGCTCAACATGACTGCCGGCAAGGATTTTGTCCGAGGTTTCGACCTCTATACCCTGAAGGGCGATCAGATGTATTATACGAGAAACAACATCAAATTCGAGCTTATCAAACCCAGCGTGAAAAAGGTGAAGAAGGGGCAGGAGAAGAACAAATTCAAGGCCCTGCAATATGCATTTTACCTGAACGCCTTTGCCGATGCGGGATACGTGGTCAACAGATTCACCGAAAACAATCCCTATAATAACAGACTTCTGTTAAGCTATGGACTGGGCCTTGATTTTGTAAGTTATTACGATCTAGTGATACGGTTGAATATGCGTTTACCTCGATCGGCACAAATGGTTTCTTCTTTGGTTTTGGGATGCCGATTTAAATATTCTTACAGATCTCGGATTACTACTTTAATGGCTAAATTCTAACATTGCTGCTCTGATGAAACGATCCTGCTCAAAAGAACTGATTCTCTGCCTCTTTCTCCTCTTATCCGCCACCCGTCTTCTTGCACAACCCGGTGCCTCTGTTACCGGACACGTAATTTCGGGAAACTCACCGGTAGAGTTTGCAACGGCGGTCCTTTACAACGCACTCGATACATCCAGGATATTCAGGGCAACAACAACCGACTCCACAGGTCACTTCAGTTTCATCGGGCTGCCTGTAAGTTCCTATCTGTTGAAGATCCAGATGTTGGGCTATATGACCACGCGATGGCAATTCAGCATTCAGTCCACCGGTCAGCAACTCAATTTATCTCAACTGGAGATGCTGGCCGACGTAAAGACGCTAAACTCGGTCGAAGTGGTTGCACAAAGGAATATCCTGAAAAAAACGGCAACAGGGTTTATCATCAATACATCGGAAGATATTTCACAAGCCACGGGATCCGCAACCGATCTGCTACGCAATACCCCAACCGTAGTGGTGGATGAGGACGGTAACATAACCATCCGGGGAAAATCACCGATGATCCTGATCAACGGACGAAATTCTGTACTTTCCAATACCGACCGGATTCCGGCCAGCAGTGTGGAGAGCATCGAGATCATCAACAATCCGTCGGCAAAGTACGATGCTGAAGCGGAAAGCGGCATCATCAACATCAAGCTGAAGAAAAATTCCCGGCAGGGAACCAATGGTTCAATAGCGCTTGGGGGAGGTTATGGAGCCAAAGGAAGGGTGAGCGGTGCATTCCTTATAAGCCATCAAACCGATAAATGGAACCTGGGATTGTCGTATGATAACAGGTTTGCCGGCAGGACCAGGAAAGCCGAAGCAGAACGCATCAACTTCAAACTACCCGACGCGAATTACCTTTTCCAGAACCGGCATGACAACCGGAATGAAGGTACTCAGAATTTGAAGCTGGATGTGGATTATACGCCCGACCGTAAAAATTCTTTCAGTCTGGAAATCCTTGGCAATCTGAATAGTCAGCATAATTTTGAGACCCTGGTTTCGACTTTTGATAAACAGAACGGGAATTTCAATAACAGTAATTCACGGTATTCAGATGAGTTACAAAAGGAGCATGCAGTGGAAGGCGCATTGACTTACAACCGGAAGTTTACCGATTTCAGACAAGTCCTGACTGCCGCACTATCCTCCTCCTTCGACTACGGAAGAGAAAATACCACGATCACCACACAAACGCTGGACTCGCTGGGTAATCCGGTTTATGATCCCCTGCTTCAGCAAACGCACAATTACGAGAATTCAAACGTAACCAATCTTTCCGTCGATTATGACCAGCCCTTAGGAAAGAAAGCTTTCCTGGAAGCCGGTTACAAAGGGACTTTAAGGATATCTGATGACAATTTCGGAAAATCCTGGTTCAGGAACAATGAATATGTGCCCGACCCGACGGCCAGTAATATTTTCAGGTTCAGGGAGGATATCCATGCATTGTACCTGATCTATAAGAATTATTCAGGTTCAACCGATTCGGCGAGGTTCAGGTATGATATCGGATTGCGGTGTGAACTGACAAGTAATCACGGCAATTCAGAAACCAATGCAACAACTTTCACAAACAACTATGTGAATTTTTTTCCGTCGGTAAACCTCTACTATAATTTCCTGAAAGCCGGTACACTTCATTTTACATTTACCCGAAGAATTAACCGACCCGATCTCGGGCAGTTGAATCCATTCATCGACATCACTGATTCGCTGAACCCGCATGGCGGAAACCCTTACTTAAAGCCGGAACTGGTGAACTCACTGGAATTCGGATACAATAAAGACTGGAAGAAAGTCTCGGCAGTTTCAAATATTTTCTTTCGTTATTCTACCGACATCATCCGGTCGTATATCTCGCTGGACTCGAACGGTGTTGCCCTGGTGATCCCGGTGAATTACGGCAGTTCAACCATGTATGGCTTCGAGGAGATCTTATCTGCCTTTCCGCTGAAATGGTGGAGTTTCAACCTGAGTTTTTCAATATACCAGCAGATCATCAATGGATCCAATGTAAATTTAGATGCCGAAAACAACCTGGTGAGTTGGTACACAAAATTCATCAACAATTTCAACCTCTGGAAGGGAGGGACACTGCAATTCATAGGTAATTACAATTCGCCCATCGCAACTCCGCAGGGAACAAGAATCGGAAACTGGTACATTGATGGTGGTTTCAGGCAGAAGTTCTTCAAAGGAAAAGCTGCCGCCGGATTGGTGATTACTGATATATTCAATACTTTGAAAAGCGGTATTACAGCTACAACCTCAGATTTTGATTATCACCGGACGTTCAAGGTGGACTCCCGGGCTATCATGCTTACACTCACCTGGTCATTCAGAACAACTGCCAAGGAAGAGCTCCTGGAAAACAAGTTTTCAAATGAATGAGCGGTAGCAACACGTTAATGTCCCTCTGTTTTTCCGGATTTTATCAATGGAGATGTGAATTATCTTATCACGCGGGGTAATCTAAGAAACTGTTTTGATTTTTTAAAAAAAGAGTGTTTTGTTGTAAAGAATGTTCATATCTATTTGATAATCAGCTAGATGGTTAGATAAATGTTTGAACTTTATGATTATTAACCACATAATTCATAAAGCGATGCAAACCTATCCAACCAATCTAACCGAAAATCAGTGGAAAGTTATTGAAAATATTCTGAACGATAACCGAGTGCAGTTTTCACCCGGTACAGCTGTGCAATTTTCACCCGGTACTTACAGCTGACTTGATAAACATGCTGAAAACATACAAACTAATATTCAGACTAAAAAATCATTTCGGGGACCATAAAACACTTTTGAAAACACTGTTATTGATTATCAATTAGATACAAAATCAGTCAGGGAAAATATTTTTAGCCTAATTTCTTATAACCATGATTATGTGCACATTGAAAAATCATGTTTTTTTCAAGCAC
>JANXZO010000018.1 GCA_025355465.1 Bacteroidales bacterium | reverse complement strand
TCCAAGGTTGGTTATTTCCGTTTGCAGTTGGTTCAATTGGTTTTCAATTTGTTTGATCCCGTCATCGATCTGGTCGAACCGCATTTCGGTGTGTTTATAGTCATAGATTTCCCATAGGGTTTTCCCGACTTTTTTGAATGGATTTGGTATCTCTGGATCCTCTCCCCCAACGATGCCTTTCCCCAGGCGGTGAATGATATGACCCGGAAAATCAAGGTTTTGTGCAATTTCATAATCCGACATCATTTTGATGGGTTTGTTTGGAAATACATCGCTTTGAGTTGGAACGGGAGGTGGGGGTACCGGTGGTGCAGGAGGATCAACTTCCTTCTTCTTGCACGCCATTACTACCAGGATCAGCAGCGAAATCATCATTCCCATCGTAAAAATTTTTCGTAGGTTTCTCGTTGTTTTCATGTTTTCTATTTTTTGGATATATTAGAATTCGGAATTTATTATTTCACTGTGGGTATATTGGAAGAGATATACACCACTTCACCTCCCACGATGGTTTGAAGGGTATAAACATCCCTGATCCGATCGGGAGCGATTTTAAAAATGTCTTCTGATAGCACCGTCATGTCAGCGAATTTGCCCGGTTCAATGGAGCCTTTTAAATTTTCCTCTCCCATTGATTTTGCTGCCCAGATGGTCCACATCTTTAACGCTTCCATGACGGTCAGCGCCTGTTCAGGTTCAAATTTCCCGGCATCACTGTTTCGTGTAACGGTGGCACAGATGGCCTTCATGGGGTTGGTGTTCTCCAGGTAAACGCCGGTAACATCAGTGCTGCCGGCAGGCTCAAGACCGGCATCCACCATGGTCCGGAAACGGAAACCGGTTGCTGCTCTTTCATAGCCCATGTCTGCAATGTCAGATTTTACCAGGACCGTCAGCCAGGTGGGTTGCACAGAGATGCGGAGGCCCTCACGGTGAAGCTTCACCGCCCCGTCGAGCTGGTTCTGGTACATCTGGAACACGCCGAAATGTTCAATTCGGAAGATGGTTTTCGGTTTTCCATGCGAGCAAAGGTTTTCATACGTGGTCATGCCGATGGCCATCGCTTGGTCGCCCGAGCAGTGGAGCATGCAGATCACCCCGTTTTTCCGGGCAATGTTCGCCAGCCGGATCGCCTGGTCCCCTGAAGTTACCTGTGAACCATGGCCACCCTTGGGATCAGTATCCTTGTGTCCCAGGTAGGGACTGCACATCAAACCGGTGCGGGCGTCATTTTCGCCATCCACCCAGGCCTTGATCCCGATAAACCGGTAGTAGTCGGGGTTGCTTCCTGCCGGAAATGCGAACACTGACAGGTCTTCGGGCATGTCTTCGCCATTGGCGGCCTTCCACACCGACATAGAATATCTGATTGTGGGCTTGTAGCCGCTGGCCGCAACTTTTTGCAGCACAGGAACCACCGCGGCCTGGGTGATCCCCATCACGGTGGTGAATCCGTAACTGTTCCAGAATTTCGGGATACCGGATGTAAAGAAACTCTCCAGCTGTGCCGGGGTGAGTAACGAAGGAACGTCGGCAAAGGCGTCGGTAAGGGTGCCGTTGGGATTGCCGTCACTGTCGAGACCAATCCCGCCGCCATGGGGTAGTTTGGTCTGACCCTTTTTAACTCCGATCACCTCCAGGGCCTTGCTGTTTACCACGAAAAGATGGGTTCCGTCGAGCACCACAACAGGGTTGTCGGGACTGATCGAATCCAGTTCGGCCAGGGTAGGCATGCGCTTTTCTGCAAATTTGGTCTGGGAGGCGGATACGCAGGCAGCCAGTATCCATTGGCCTTTTTTCGCTGTTTTTACCGAGTCGGTCATGTTGCGCAGCGCCTGTTTAACCGAAGGCACTCCAGGGTAGCGGCAGTTCACGAAGTCGGTGGAGAGGTACATCGTCTCCACCGGATGGGTATGGGCATCTATCAATCCGGGAACAACGGTTTTGCCTCCCAGGTCAATGATGGATGTTGAACTTCCGGCCAGTTTCCTGATATCAGCATCCCTGCCCACCGCCAGGATATTCCCGTCTTTAACAGCCACCGAGCTTACCACTGATCCTGCTTTATCCATCGTGATGATTTTTCCATTGACGAAAATCACATCCGGCTCTATTGCAGAAGCTGCAAAAGCCAGGAAAAGGAATAGCAATGATAAAAGTTGTTTCATGACGTTACTATGTTTTGTATTCTGTATGATTGAGATGGAGTTAATCAGTCGCTTTGCTTCATAAGCTCATGCATGGCATATAAAGGGTAGATTTGAAAATTACCATATTGTCCAAAGTTTTCCATGGAAACCCTTATGCCGGACGAGATTCCTTTTTCTTTTAAAAATATCTGCAGACTTTGCATTTTCCCCTGCATTCCTGATTTAATCTCCACAGGTATGATCGAGGTCCCTTTCTGAAACAGATAATCTACTTCTGCATTACTCCCCCTGGTTTCCCGGTGCCAGTAAAATAGGTTATTCCGTGTTCCCGGATTTACATATTTGATCATTTCAGTTCCCGCAAACTGCTCTGCAATATTTCCTTTATTGATAGCAGAGAAACTGTCTGCCAATAGATATTCTGACAAATCCAGGCCCATAATTCGCTGGTAAATCCCATGATCAAACATGACGATCTTGTATTTCGATAAATTTATCTGAGCGCCAAGTGGAATCCCATCTGCTGAGGTGTGATGCACTTTGTGAATCAATCCGGCCATCTCCAACAGATTAAGTGCCTCTTTGATCTGAAAATAATTTGACGAAGGTGAGGCTTTAGATAAGTTGAATTTGCATCCTGATTGAAAAATCACAGCATCAAAGACCTCCCTGAGTCTGGAAAGTGCGACCCTTGACTTGTATTTTGCAAAATCTCCCATCAACCCGTTTAAAAATTGATCTAAAACACGACTTGTCTTTCGTAAATCTTTCGACTGAATGTATGTGTTCACGGCCTCCGGCATTCCGCCTGTATAAAGAAATTCTTTCAACAGTTTAATCAATCGTGCATGAATTGCCGGGTTCAAAGGTTTTTCCGGACTGCTTCCGGCCTTCAGTTCCAGGAGCTCCTTCTGACCGCCGGCCAGCAAATATTCATCAAACGACATGGGATACATAAACAGATGTTCAATCCTGCCCAAGCCATAGGAAGGCAACTGTTCCAATGCAAATTCAAGTAAGGACCCTGCCGCAATAAGATGCAAGCCCGGCCTTTTTTCATAAAAAAACCGGAGGGAGGAGATGGCCGGAATGCATGCCTGTATCTCATCAAAGAAAAGAAGAGTCTCTCCGTCATTTACAGGCACATTGTAATAAGCCGACAAATTCCGGCAAATCTCGTCCGGATCGAGATCGTGGGTGAAAAACTGGTGAATCTCCCTTGCCGACTCAAAGTTAATCTCCAGAAAATACCTGAACCCTTTTCCCAGGTTCCGAACCGACCATGTTTTACCCACCTGTCTGGCTCCCCTGAGCAACAATACCTTTCTTGACTGGTTCAATGTCCATTCATTCAATGCCTTGTCAATGTGTCTTTCCATTTTGATCAGTTAACCTTCTTTTAAATATTTCATTTTATCAAGGCAAATATATATATAATAATTAATTTAATCAAGGCTAATTAGGTATGAATATTTAAATTAATCAAATCAAAGCTAGAAACACCGTCATTGGCTTTACTTCGGAAACGGCCACCGCACTCACCACCAATCCGGTTTTATCCATCGTGATAATTTTTCCATTGACAAAAATCACATCCGGCTCAGCGGCAGATGCGACGAATGCCATAGAAAGGGATAGTATGATTAAAATGTGTTTCATTAGCCGAATAATTATTTTCTCATATTCATATAATTGATACTTCGTTATGAAGCACGATCAATCCCTTTTCATGCGGCCGCCCCTGGCCTCTTTGGAAGCCCGGGGCGTTGGCATGAAGCGATTCTTCTATGCTACTGCATAGGTGGATAATTGTAATACCCTCCATACAACAATTGCAAGGCTGTCGTCATCTGAACGAAGGCGGGCACTGTACCAATGTTATGGGTTTGGTAGTAATATTGCATGCAGGGCTGATATTGCTGATTGAAATTAATGTTCCCTGAGTTTCCAAATGTAGTGTTCCAGTTGCCTGTCTGATCATGGTAGTGCTGATTTATTATAGCCGAATTGCATTGATAACTGGCATAAGGAGGCTTCTCCTTTAAATCCAAGCCCGTACCAATGGTGACCCAAAGATCATTACCACCTGAACCCTGCATATTGTAGCCGTTCCTGTTCCATGCCCATGCCTGTAGCTGACCATTGTTATCTGGCTTCGCTGTACCTGTATTCACATTGGCGAAGAAGGCATCCACAGCAATAAAATAATTATCCGTACTGACTGTGTTTCCTCCCATGGCCATTGTTCCTAAAGAGGATGACGGATAAGTGAACGTTCCGCCATGTATGGTTAAGTTGGGTGTGCCGTTGCTGGTTCCCGTGAAAGGTGTTTCGGCTGCAGTGGCGCCACCATTTGGATTAAATGAATTGTATTCAATGGCATTATAGTTGAAATGATGCCAGTGCGACATCTGGTAGTTTGACAGGTAAAGATGACCCCATGGCCAGCCTGAACAGAAATAGCCGAATTGGACAACACAGGAATCCGCAGTGTTTTTGGTGGCCGATGTTTTTCTGGGATCCCTCGGATTATAGTACAATGGAGTGACAGTACCTTTCATCGGACTGTAATGCAACCATGGAGACATATTAGAGCCATTGTCAACGATCTGAATAGAATAGGCCGGAGTTGCAGAATTAGATGTAACAGTATCATGAACAATACGATATAGATTCCAGTTGTTATCAGGTCCAATCCCTGCCGGATCACCATCAACCCAGTAGGTATAAGGAATCTGGCTGGGAATTTTTTTGGCCGTTGAATTGAAAACATCTGCTGTTCCACCGCTGGACATCGGAGTAAAAGATAAGCCAATACTGTTCACAATGGGTGAATTACCATCGGTGAAATTATTGGGTGTTATTATCGTGCCTGCAATAACAGGATAATTATAGCCCATGGCGTCTTTGAGCATGTTGCTAATAAACTGGGACCTTGCCAGCACATTAAATAATAAATCATCCGGAGTAAGCTGGGTTTGCATATACTGCATATCATTTTGAAATCTGTCATTATACCTGTATTCATTCAGGTTTACCACCATATAATTAACGGCCTCGTTGAACCAGGTAATTTCCTGGTTTATATGCGGAAATAAATAATCAGTATACCAGTCCAATAACTTGCTTGTATCCTGAGGCTGAAAAAAATTGTGTGCATTCGTCATCAGTATACCACACTGATACTGTGTATTGACTAACTTCAAAAAAGCACTTTCAAGGATAAGATAGCAATTCATTATTGAATCTTTAGAGAATGCATTTTTTGATTTGGCCGATTGACAGATCAAGTTCGTCAGGGGAGCAAATCCGTTTGCCCCACCCATGCCAATATTTTCATACATGGTTAGTTCGATGGCAGCCAGGTTAGGATTGTTAAGATTGTATAAATTATTACACCAGTTTCTCAGGGCTGCAGTATCTGCCTTGAAATCTGCAAATGATTCAAGTGAATCACCATGAGAGTTTTTCAATCCTTTCATGTATTGATTGGTTACACGTGCATAATATTGTAAGCCACCTCCTCCTGCATTGCTTGTTGAGTCCATGAGTGTCTGCACCGGTGTTACTAAATTTGTCATATTGGTGAACAAGATAAGAGATTGTGTGGCAGATGCAGTAATTCCGATCTTGGAGCCCAAATAATTGATGGAATTTTGCATGGCAGTAATCTGGTTTTGTATTTGCCCAAGGGCATTGTCGATCTTATCAAATCTGGCTTCGGTATGTATGTAATCATGTACTTCCCAGGCTGTTTCACCAATTTTTTTAAACGGTTCGGGAATGAGACCCTCTGGGTCATCCTCCCTTGCTCCCTTGCCCATCATGCGAATTATATGGCCAGGAAAAGACTGTCCGGAAGAAATTTCATAATCAGAGAGCATTATTGGCTTTTTATCTGCAAATGCATCTGCATTGGTAACAGGTGGTGGTGTCGGCCCTGGCGGTGTTGGCGTGGGAGTATCATCCTTTTTCTTACACGCCATTACTACCAGGATCAGCAGCGAAATCATCATTCCCATCGTAAAAATTTTTCATAGGTTTCTCGTTGTTTTCATGTTTTCTGTTTTTTGGATATATTAGGATTCGGAATTTATTATTTCACTGTAGGTACTCTGGTAGAGGTAAACACTACTTCACCTCCCACAATTGTTTGAACGGTATAAACATTCTTGATCCTGTCGGGAGCGATTGTAAAAATGTCTTCTGACAGCACCGTCATGTCAGCGAATTTGCCCGGTTCAATGGAGCCTTTTAAATTTTCCTCTCCCATTGATTTTGCTGCCCAGATGGTCCACATCTGCAAGGCTTCCTTAACTGTCAAAGCCTGTTCAGGATGGAACAAGCCGTTATCGCTGATCCTGGTGACCATGGCCGCGATAGCTTTCATCGGATCGGTGTTCGCCAGATACATCCCTGTCATGTCGGTGCTGGCTGCCGGTTCCAGTCCGGCATCTACCATAGAGCGGAATTCGAAGCCGGTATTGGCTCTTTCAGGGCCCATGTTTTCGATGTCGGCCTTTACCAGGGCGGTAAGCCAGACTGGTTGCACAGCTATTCTCAATCCGCTGGCATAAAGTGACCGGGCACGACTGATTTGTTTCGGGGTTAATTCGAATACCCCAAAGTGTTCGATCCTGAATAGAGAGGTCGGTTTTTCCTGTTTCATCATCTTTTCATAGGCATCGAGGCAGATATCGGTCGCTTTGTCGCCGGCGCAGTGAAACATGCCCATCACATGGTTATTCTTCGCAACGGCGATCATGGTGGCAATGGTGCTGTCGGAGGCAATCTGGGTGCCGCAGTTTCCCGGGGGGTCTGTATCGTAATGACCCAGGTAGGGCTGATACATCAGTCCGGTGCGTGCGTCGTTTTCGCCATCCACCCAGGCTTTAATGCCGTTGAAGCGGTAATAATCGGGATTGACCTTATTGGAAAACCTGTACATACTCAGGTCGCCGGGAATCCCGATGCCATTGGGAGCCGTCCAGATTGCTACGGTATAGCGCAGCGTTGGTTTTACCCCTTCCGAGGCTATTTTCAGCATCACCGGCATGGCCTGGGCCGGGGTTAGCGCAAGCACGGAGGTATAGCCATAGCTGTTCCAGAATTGCTGAATGCCCGTGGTAAAATAGCTTACCAGTTGCTCAACAGTCGGGTTGGCGGGAATATCACTCTCGGCATCGCCCAGAGCGCCCGTGGGATTGCCATCCTTGTCGAGAATTACATTGCCGCCTTTGGGGAGCGCCTTCATTCCTTTGGTGACACCCAGCGTGCGCAGAGCCGGTGAATTCACAATGCACAGATGCGCTCCGTCGGCAACGGCTAACGGGTTATCAGGACACACCGAATCAAGTTCGGCTTTCGTAGGCATGCGCTTTTCGAGGAATTTATTCTGGCTGGCCGAAACACAGGCCGCGAAGATCCATTCGCCTTTTTTGGTGATTTTCACGCGGTCGGAGATGTTGTTGAGCGCTTGTTTCACCGATGTGACCTCCGGGTAACGGCAATCGACCCAGGCCGTTGTGAGGTAAAGAGTCTCCACCGGATGGGTATGGGCATCGATCAATCCGGGAGTCACTGTTTTACCCTCCAGATCAATCATTTTCGTGGCCGGGCCGGCAAGTTTCTTCATGGCCTGGTCGCTGCCCAGCGCCAAAATCTTTCCATCGGCCACGGCCACCGCCGACACCACAGTTCCCGCCTTATCCATGGTAACAATCTTACCATTGTAATAGATAATGCCCGGAACTGCGGCGTGGAGCTGCAGTGCGAAAATAAGGGCCAAAATAAACAGGGTCACATTTTTCATCGGGGTCATATTTTTTTTCGATTTGATTTTAATTTGTGTTTCAGAAAAAAGCTCATGAACAAGAGAATGAAAAGAATCCTGGTTGATCAACCAGGATTCTTCAGAAACAAGTTTGATCTCTAATCGGCAGTATAACCATCACCATTATCATTCCATGGCGTAACTGACCTGCTATTGAAAAATATTATACGTTCCATCGTACACTACCTGCATCATGTTACAGGTAGTGAATGCCACCGGAACTGCGTATGGATTATAAGCCTGGTAATAAACCTCCGCAGAAGGCTGATATGAAGTGCCGGCATTGACAGATACCTTGCCAATGGCATCAAACCATGATCCGGCATTGCCAAACTGACTGTTTACAATGTCCTGGGTCGACCGAACATAAGGATAACTGCATGCGTTTAGGGAAACTATATCTGATCCCAGGAAAACCTTCATTAAACCGTTCTGGCCGGTGTACTGGGCGCTGGTCATGCCCCACATCTCCAGTTTGCCATTTATCGGCGGCACATTGCCGGAGGTTGTAATATCGCAGTAAATGACATCAGCCGCAAAATAGTAATGATGGGTATCAACACATGTATTGCTAAAACTGCAGCCGCCAAGATTATTATGTATCCAGGAGAAACCTTGTAAATTGGAATTCTGATGAAACATGTTTTTGTCATCAATGTAAGCAGTCCCTGGAGGAGTAAAGTACGTTGTGCAACCCAAAATGGAATTCTCATGATACACATCCTGGTTTTGTGGCCTCAGGAAATAGTTATCTCGCATGGTAATAAACATATAGCCCCAGTTCCAGCGGGCTCCGAAATAACCAAACTGAATATAGCATGTGCTGGAACGGGTTGTGGATGTCTGCCTCGGATCCTTTGGATTATAGAACAAGATCGATACACCTCCTGTGATTGGCTGGTAATGTGACCATGGATAATATCTGTTGCCATTGTCGATCACCTGGATACTGAATGACTTGCACGGCCAGCCGCCGTCGTAAGTCATTTTTCCGAAACGGTAAACGT
This sequence comes from Bacteroidales bacterium, assembly GCA_025355465.1. Lineage (GTDB taxonomy): Bacteria > Bacteroidota > Bacteroidia > Bacteroidales > FEN-979 > JANXZO01. The sequence continues at coordinate 311 of JANXZO010000018.1, read as the reverse complement.
TCCATTGATTGTCGGGATAACACACTGCAGGGGATAACTGCCAATAGGTATAAGGAAACTGGCTTGGAAGTTTGATCGCCGTACTGTTCATCTGCTGATTGCTGATTTGAAGGCTGATGCTGTCAACCACAGATCCATACTCATTCGCATAATTATAGGGCGTAATAATGGTTCCGCAGATTACAGGATACGATAATCCCAACGCATCGTAGAGCAAATTCGAGATAAACTGTGCACGTGCCAGGATATGGGTATATAGAAAATCGGGAGCAAGTCCGCTTTGATTATAAGGATAATCTGCTGACATATTT
>JANXZO010000005.1 GCA_025355465.1 Bacteroidales bacterium | reverse complement strand
GTGTCCCTGTCCTGGTCATTTCAGTCAACTGATCTCGTTCTTCCTTTGTAAGAGTAACCTTATATGTAGTCATAGCCTTTTTTCGGCTAAGATACGAAATTATATTAATTACGTCATATTAATTGTGACGTGACACTAGTCTTTTTTATAATTATCTTTGCATCGACTTACCATTTTTAGTATTTAAGACAGGAACGGGCATTGCCCGTTGTAGGTGTTTAAGAAACACATCATAGTTCCTGTCTTGAACAATGGTAAGTCAGTACAGCGGGTTTTTTTAATGGTTACAATAATCCGCATGATACTAACTACAAAGGACCTCGCAATATTTATGCAGTGCAGTCAAAAGACAGCACAAAGACGCGCGAAAGAAATCAGAGACCATTACGGGATTAAGCACATTACGGTGTATCATCTTGCAGAATACTTGGGTATTTCACCGACTCATCTTGCTTCCTATTGGGCAAATGAGGCAAGTAAACCAAATGCAAAAAAGTTAGTATTTCCCCAATTAAAGACAAAAAAGGACAAATTAGGTCAACAAGAGTAAAACACGGAACCGCATTTTTCCGTCTCAATTGAATAGGTATTTTTGTGAAAAGTTAAACAATGAAAAAAAACTCAAAAATACTGCCTGATACTACAGATTCGCTTTCCCGAAAAAAGGTTAAAAAGTTAATGAAGTTACCTAAGATTGCTTTGGCTGAATTAGTTCAGAATTATGAGGATTGTTTTCGCGAGGCTTCGAAAACGCAGTTATCATCTGTTCTTTTATTATTTGCTTTTCAAGCTTTGCATATATCAGAGTTGTCTCAATACTTGTGTGACCAAGGATGTTTGATATTGTCGTAATTGGCACTCCCTTTCTCAGCATCCAGGTTGCAGCTGTGTGACGCAGCACATAAGAAGTTAAAACCTTCGATAACCCGCAAGCTGCACCCAACACTTTAAGGTCCCGGTTATATCCCCACAAATCTCTGCAAGGTATCAAATGTTCATGCCCGGCGCCCCGGTCAATGATCTCCACAGCTTCGGGCAGAAGATATATGGTATACATTTCCCCGGACTTTTTTCGCAATCCTTCGAGCCAAACATCTGATCCGTCCCTACGGAGATTCTTCTTTGTGAGCTGCTCCAGGTCTTTATGTGTGATTCCGGTAAAAAGCTGAAAAACCGCACAATCCCTCGTCATCGATGCCGGTTGTTTTAGTAATGCCTCAATCTCGTTGTCATCCAGCCGTGTCCTGATCTTATTCTTTCCCTTGCTGAAAGTAAATTTCAGATAAGGGTTGGCTCCATAGGCTAATAGGTTGGCATTTGTGGCCATATTGATATAGGTTTTTACCACTTGGTGATGTTTTGCTATGGAGGGTTGTGCCTTCAATTCCTTTGAAATGAACTGATCAAAGGAAACAATATTGATATAAGTCAGGTCCGTGAATTTTATGATGCCGTGCTGCTCCAGTCTGTTAGCGACTCTTGTATGCAGATATCGGGTTCCAGGAGCGATATCATTCCTTGCTGCTATCTGGTCACGCATGAAAGCCAGAAATGACCCGCTATCCTTTTTTTCAAAGGCAATATCAACCTCATTTGCAGTGAGTTGTTTATTGTTATCGAGCAGGGTGATTTCATGTGTTCTTATCTTGGCAATCTTTTCTGCAATCTGTTTGTTCAGACGTGTGGCAAATGGTCCTGTTATTTGCCTTGATTTTGAATCCCATTCCGAGGCGGTAATCTTTAAACCGGTACCAACATACTTTTGCTTACCATTAGGGAGTAATATCTCAATTTGTACTAATGCAGCGCCAGCTTGGTTCTTACGGTTCCATACGACTTTGTAAGTAGCATAGTTTCTCATGGTATTATTTGGTATTATTGGTATTAGATTGGTATTAGAATTAGTACAATATTACACATTATTTAGCTTTATTTAACAAACCAAGAAAAATAATTAACACTTGAAAACGCCTGTAAATACTGATATAATGTTGATTTTCAGGAAATAAAAAAGGAGGCCGTTAAGCCTCCTTAGTGATCCGCCTGGGGCTTGGACGGTTTCACGCTTTCGCCTATGTACGTAGCGTTTCCAGAGGGTCAATTTTTGCCGGTAATAGATTTGCGTTATTTGGCAAAAATAAAGGAGGCCGTTAAGCCTCCTTCGTGATCAGCCTGGGGCTCGAACCCAGGACCCCCGCCTTAAAAGGGCGATGCTCTACCTGCTGAGCTAGCTAATCATCCTTGATTTTTGAGGGTGCAAAAGTACATGTTTTCTTTTAAAATCCAAAGAAAAAAACGAGATCCTTTCATTTACATGCCAGCGTTATCTGCAATCCGGCAGAAGTTGACTGTGTATGGCAAGCCAGATGCAACCCGGTTCCTTCGACGTTTTTTTAACACGGTGCCGGCAATGGGCCGGGATAAGAAGATAATCGCCGGCCGTCATCTCAATCATTTCGTTGTTTTCGAATTTCAGCGTTGCAGTGCCCGACAGCAGGATGACCCATTCGTCCTGCTCCTGATCGTACCATTCTTCCACAGGTGTGGATTTGCCATGACTTACGATCTTTTCAATGAGCAGGCCGGGTGTTCTGATAAGGTCTTCAAAAACCTCTCCCGCAGCAAGCGAATTGTCGCCAGGCGTGAAAATATTATGTTTCCCCGGAATTGCCGGCATAGTCTTAAATATAATCTTCAATGATACCTTTTCCCTGGCGGAAAATTGTCATCTCTTCTCCGGTACAATCAACAACCGTAGATGGAATAAGTCCGCAATGACCTGAATCGATCACGATGTCAACAATCTTGTGAAACTTTTCATAAATCAGTTCGGGGTCGGTAATATAATCGATGATCTCATCATCGTTGTGTATCGAGGTCGTCATGATCGGGTTTCCAAGGTGTTCTACGATCTGAACCGGCACATTGTGATGGGGTATCCGGATCCCGACGGTTTTCTTTTTACTCTGAAAAAAATGGGGGACTTCGTTGTTGGCATTCAGGATGAAGGTAAACGGACCCGGAAGAGCGCGCCGCATCACTTTGTAAGTATGATTCGGGATGGGGCGTGTATAGCCGGAAAGCTGGCTCAGGTCGCTGCAAACAAAAGAAAAATTGGCCTTTTCCCGCTTTATGCCTTTGATCTGTGCAACCCGGTCCACCGCCTTGATCTTTGTGATGTCGCATCCCATACCATACACTGTATCCGACGGATAAATAATCACCCCACCGCTTCTCAAACATTCGGTGATAATCTTCAGGTGACGCTCACCCGGGTTGTCGGGATGGACTTTCAGGAGCATTATAAACGTAAATTGTCATTCATCACAGGGGGAAATAAAAAAAGGGTAAGCTACTTATATCGCACCGCTCAACCATCGTACCCTTGCTTTCTTCCGAACCTGGGGGAGTTAGACAGGAGCTGGTCGTATAAGACTTACCCCGGGGCAAAAATACAAAAAATCCTGCCCCGCCGGACCGGGACCCTCAATTTTTTTCGTAAGTTTGCCTTTGAACATTAAATTCAAAGGTTATGGAAGAAAAAACACGCTCTGCGACAATGCAGGGATTATACGTTGGATTAACCACCGGCGCTATTCTGTCGGTGTATTCACTGATCTTGTATCTGATGAACCTTCACATGAAACAGGGATTGTCCTCAGCCGGATACCTTGTTCTCATTGCAGGGATGGTTTACGGAACCCTTGAGTACCGTAAAAAGTTCTCGAATGGCTTTATGACATACGGACAGGCTTTTTCTCTCATTTTTAAAATTGGCTTGTTTGCGGGGATCGTTGCGGCCCTTTATACTTTTGTGTTCGCCCAGTTCATATATCCGGGTTTTGTTCAGGAGATTCTTGAGAAATCCCGCGTCACCATGTTGGAAAAGAACCCGAACGTGACCGAAGAACAAATTGCCATGGGGTTGAAGTATGCCGCTATGTTTACCTCGCCTGTTGCCATGATGATCATGGGCTTTCTTATGAATCTGCTGGTTTCTGCTATTGTTGGCCTGATTGCCGCGATATTCCTGAAAAAGGAGGATCCCTCGTTGAATACCAGCATGTAATTTTTGTAAATGGATATCTCTGTTGTAATCCCGTTACTGAACGAAGAGGAGTCGCTGCCTGAACTCGCTGCCTGGATCGGCCGGGTGATGAAGGCGAACAACTATTCCTACGAAGTGATTTTTATCGACGACGGAAGCAAGGACAGCTCCTGGCAGATCATTGACGCACTCGGCCGGCAGAACTCCTGTTTCAAAGGGATCAAATTCCGGCGAAACTACGGAAAAGCCGCCGCGCTGAATGTCGGATTCAATGCCGCTTCCGGCGATGTCGTCTTCACGATGGATGCTGATTTGCAGGACAGCCCCGACGAATTGCCCGAAATGTACCGCATGATCATGGAACAGGGATACGACCTGGTGTCCGGCTGGAAGAAGAAGCGCCATGACCCGGTGTCGAAAACCATCCCTACGAAATTCTACAACTGGTCTGCGCGGCGGATGTCGGGCATTAAGCTTCACGATTTCAATTGCGGATTGAAAGCTTACCGGAATACGGTTATCAAAAGCATTGAAGTATATGGTGAGATGCACCGCTACATTCCCTTCCTTGCCAAGTGGGTTGGCTTCTCAAAAATAGGGGAGAAGGTGGTTCATCATCAAAAACGGAAATACGGAAAGACCAAATACGGCCTCGACAGGTTTTATAAAGGATACCTCGACCTGGTAACCATCACCTTCACATCCCGCTTCGGTAAAAGGCCGATGCATTTTTTCGGACTTTGGGGCAGCCTCCTCTTTCTGGCCGGACTTTGTATTGCCGCTTACCTTGCCTATGAGAAGTTCTTCCACCAGGCTTTTAAAATGACGGAACGTCCGCTCTTTTTCTTCGGACTCCTGGCAATGATCCTTGGAACCCAGCTTTTCGTTGCCGGATTCCTTGGGGAACTTGTGTCACGAAGTTCCAGCGACAGAAACCACTACCTGATTGAAGACAGATCCGGTATCTAATTACAAACTCTCCCAAAAAAGCGGTCCAATGGATGTCCCCGACAGGGTAAAATTCCTAAAGCAGGTGTCGATTTTCGCCGAGTCGCCCGATACTTTGATTTTGAAGGTAGCTGAAAAAGTTACTGAAATCAATGTTGCCACCGGCGATACCATCGTACTTAAAGGCGAACAGGGCAACAGTATGTATTTCATTGTTGGCGGTTCTGCCATGGTCCACGATGGCGACCATGTGTTTACGACCCTCAGGGCAGGTGGTTTTTTCGGAAAATATTATCTGATCGACAAAATGGATCGTTCGGCTTCTGTTACAGCCGTTGAACCCTGTCACCTCCTTTCTCTCGACCACGATCTTTTCAGAGCAATTACCGGTGGTGAAAATACCGTTGTGACCGGAATCCTGAAAGCGCTTGTAGGCCGGCTTCGCGAAATGAACGTAGCTGAAGAACAACTTGCTGCGCAGAACCAGGAGATTGAAAAGCAGAAAGAGGAACTTGAGAAACAAAGGCTTGAACTTTTTGAACTCAATGCCACAAAGGATAAATTTTTCTCGATCATTGCCCATGATCTTCGGAGCCCGATCACAACCCTTATTTCGCTTTCCGACATCCTGCGAACAGAGAAGGAGAACCTGACACCGGATCAGAATAACGAAGTAATAACCAGTCTTTACGACCTTTCGAAAAATTACCTGAAACTGCTGGATAACCTGCTGCAATGGTCGAAAATGCAGACGGGAGGAATGGAGGCTGTACCCGAAATTTTCAACCTGACAGAGGTGATCGCCGATGCAGTAACAATCTACAAGACCACGGCAGCTGAAAAGCAGATCAGCCTGGTTAACAATGTACAGATGCCGGTCATGGTATTTGCTGATATCAATATGATCAGAACAGTTGTTAGGAATCTGGTTTCCAATGCATTGAAATATACAAATAAAAATGGTATTGTGTCCATCTCCAAGCAGGTAGGCGAAAGTCAGGTGACGGTGTCGGTGCAGGACAATGGCATCGGAATGTCATCAGATATGGTGGAAAGACTTTTCCTGCTCGACAAGGCATTTTCAACCAGAGGTACTTCCAACGAGAAAGGAACGGGTCTAGGTCTGATCCTTTGCAAAGATCTTCTCAAAAAGAACGACGGAAGTCTGCAGGTGATCAGCGAACCCGGCACCGGCACTACGTTCCTGTTTACGCTTACCCTGACTCCCCGGTAATAATCCATGGAGAAACCCCGGAAAATCGTTTTAATCGGGTCGGCCCATCCGCTCAGGGGCGGTCTGGCCACATTCAACGAACGTCTCATCCGGGAGTATATCGATCAGGGAGACGATGGTTCCATCACCACATTCAGTCTGCAATACCCGTCGTTGTTATTTCCCGGCAAAACCCAACTCTCCACCGAGCCGGCCCCGGCCGGATTGCCCATCGAAATTTCCGTGAACAGCATTAATCCCTTTAACTGGATAAGGATTGGATTCAGACTTAAAAAGGCACGGCCCGACCTTGTTATCGTGAAATTCTGGATCCCTTTCATGGCTCCCTGTTTTGGAACCATCTGCCGGATCATCAAGAGGAACCGATATACGAAGATAGTTTCCATTGTTGACAACCTCATTCCCCATGAAAAACGTCCGGGTGATAAGATGTTGATCCGTTATTGGGTGAGCTGTGTTGATGGATTTGTTGCCATGTCACGAACTGTGGAAAAGGAAATCCGGGAATTTATTAAGCCGGCCAGTACCCCGGTTCGGTTTTCACCCCATCCTTTATTCGATAATTTCGGTGAACCTGTTCCGAAAGAGATTGCCAAACAGCGTCTCGGGCTCGATCCCGGCTTTTCATACCTTCTTTTTTTTGGGTTTATTCGCGATTATAAAGGGCTTGACCTGCTCCTGGAGGCTTTTTCCGATGAACGGTTCCGTGCAGGCAATATCCGGTTGATTGTTGCCGGCGAATTTTACTGTGACACCAAACCTTACCAGGAGATCATCGACCGGAACAACCTCGGGGAGCGTGTGATCATGAAAAACGATTTTATTCCCGACAGCAACGTGGTCAACTTTTTCTGCGCGGCCGACCTGATTGTTCAGCCCTACAAAAGCGCTACGCAGAGCGGCGTGACCCAGATTGCCTATCATTTCAATAAACCGATGGTAATTACATCGGTGGGGGGGCTGGCTGAATTTGTTCCTGACGGGAAGGTAGGGTACGTGGTAAAGCCGGATCCAAAGGCAATAGCCGATGCGATCCTGCGTTTTTATACTGAGAGAAAAGAGGTTGAATTTTCTGCCGGTGCCGCCATTGAAAAGAAAAAGTATGAATGGTCGGCGATGACCGGGGCAATCGATAAACTATTAACTATTAACTATTAACTGTTAACTTTATTAAATGATAATCCGAAGCAAAGCACCCCTTCGTCTGGGTCTTGCCGGTGGCGGCACGGATGTGGCACCCTTTTCTGAACTATATGGCGGAGCCATTCTGAATGCCACAATCAGCATGTACGCCTATGCCACCATTCAGCCCCGTACCGACGGAAAAATAGTATTCAATTCGATTGACAAACGCGAGGTTTATGAACTCAATTCGGCGGATCGGCTGCCAGTTGATGGGAAACTCGACCTTCACAAAGGGATTTATAACCGGATTGTACGTGATTTTGTAAAAAAGCCCCTGTCGTTTGAACTTTCAACTTACGTAGATGCTCCGCCGGGATCGGGACTGGGTACCTCTTCCACGCTCGTAGTGGCCATTGTGGGTGCCTTTGCCGAATGGCTTAACCTACCCCTGGGTGAATATGACCTGGCTCATCTGGCCTTCGAAATTGAACGAGTAGACCTTAAAATGGCCGGTGGTAAGCAGGATCAGTATGCAGCGACATTCGGCGGCGTCAATTTTATGGAATTTTTCAAGGAGGACAAGGTGATCGTTAATCCGTTGAGGATACGGGAAAAGTACCTCGATGAACTCGCCCACAACCTTATTCTTTACCACACAGAGACCAGCCGGCTCTCTTCAAAGATCATTGAACAGCAGACAAAGAACGTGATGGCGAAGAATGAAAAATCGCTGGAAGCCATGCATAAGCTCCGCGAACAGGCGGTGATGATGAAGGAGGCAATTCTTAAAGGAGAGTTGGACAAAATAGGCGAAATCCTCGATTTCGGATGGAAATTCAAGAAAAATCTGGCCGAAGGGGTGAGCAATCCGTTTATTGATGAAATTTATGAAGAGGCCATCAGGGCGGGAGCAACCGGAGGGAAAATTTCCGGCGCAGGGGGAGGCGGATTCATCTTCTTTTACTGTCCGGGAAATACCCGTTCCAAAGTCGTGGAGGCACTGAAACGATTCGGCGGCCAGACCAAACGGTATGAATTTGCGAGCAAGGGTCTGACGACATGGACCATATGAAATGGTGAAATGGTGAAATGGTGAAATTGCGAAATAGGTAAATATGGAGAATTTTTATGAGTTGGCGAAGTCGAGGTATTCAGTAAGGTGTTATCTGGATAAGCAGGTTGAAGAGGAGAAGCTGAATTATATTCTGGAATGTGGAAGAGTGGCACCCTCCGCAGCAAACTATCAACCCTGGCATGTGGTCGTAATCCGCGATCACGAGATGCGGAAAAAATTATCCGGGACATATAACCGCGCATGGTTCTTGCAAGCCCCTGTTATTCTTGTACTTTGCGGTGATCACACCCAAGGCTGGAAACGGGCCGATGGCAAAGATCATACAGATGTCGACATCTCAATCATCGCCGACCATATAACACTCGCCGCTGCCGAGCAGGGGCTGGGAACTTGCTGGATATGTAACTTTGATGCAAAAAAATGTTCGGAAATACTCCAACTTCCTGCACACATAGAGCCAATTACCTACCTGCCACTGGGTTACCCCGACAATGTCCCCGACAACACAGCCAGACACCTTGTCCGGAAATCTACGGATCAGATCATCCACTGGGATAAATTCTAATTTTGTACTTTCGCAATATCACCATTTCGCCATTTCACCATTTTACATTTGAATATGCGTATCACAGAATCTATACAGCACTCCATAGAGACAAAGCAGAGGATCCTTGCCGATCCTGATTTTATCCAAACCATCCGGGACGTTGCTCAAACATGTGCAGAAACATTCTGCAACGGGGGCAAGGTGCTTTTCTGCGGCAATGGCGGAAGTGCTGCCGATGCCCAGCATCTCGCCGCCGAATTCTCCGGAAGGTTTTATTATGACCGTCCGCCACTGCCTTCCGAAGCGCTGCATGTCAACACCTCCTACCTTACTGCTGTGGCCAACGACTACTCCTTCAGCGAGGTCTATTCCAGGCTGCTGAAGGGAATCGGCGCTGAAGGCGATGTGCTGATCGGCATTTCCACTTCCGGAAATTCTCAAAATATCATCCGGGCATTTGAAACCGCCCATGAGATGGGCATTATCACAGTTGGCCTTACCGGAGATACCGGCGGAAAGATGAGAAATATCTCCGATTTTCTGCTGAATGTTCCGTCTGCAGATACACCGCGCATCCAGGAATCCCACATCATGGTTGGCCACATCATTTGCGAATTGGTAGAAACCGCATTGTTCCCTAAAGAAGGCTGACCTTGGAAGCAATCGTACTGGCCGGAGGCTTCGGAACCCGTTTACACAAGGTTGTCAGCGATGTTCCCAAATCCATGGCGCCTGTTCATGGCCGTCCTTTTCTCGAATACCTCATGGATTATCTTATATCTCAGGGTATTACTCGAGTCGTGCTCTCGGTAGGATACCTCCGTGAAACAATTATGAATCATTTTAAGGATCAATACAAAACCCTCGAAGTGGATTACTCCATCGAGGAAGAACCTTTGGGAACCGGTGGAGGAATCAGACTTGCTTTCTGGAAGGTCAGGGAATCACGGGCCTTTGCAATGAATGGAGACAGCCTGTTTCGGTTTGATTTCGCGAAGATGCTCGAGCAGCACCTGAAACGTAAAGCCGATGCTACTTTATCGTTGCGAAAACTCGACAACACAGGTCGCTACGGCAGGGTTGAGATGAACAAAAACCGAAGGATCACAGCGTTTGCCGAAAAGGATGAAACTGTAGGCGCGGGTTATATCAATGGCGGCGTGTACGTAATTGAAAAATTATTTCTGATGGAACCTGAATTCAGAGGTCGGTTTTCGATTGAGAAGGACTGTTTCGAACGGCTATTTCAATCTGCCCGGATGTTTGGATACCCGGCATCAGGATACTTTCTTGACATCGGGATCCCTGACGATTTTAACAAGGCCCAGCATGAGTTTTCAGAATTTAAAGATTGACCGTAACTGGACCCTGTTCCTGGACCGCGATGGGGTGATCAACCGCAGGATTGTGGGTGATTATGTAAAGGAATGGGAACAGTTTGAGGTTCTTCCGGGCGTATTTGAAGCCATCCGGAAATTCACCTCCATCTTCGGGCGGATTGTTGTGGTGAGTAACCAGCAGGGAGTAGGCAAGGGGCTGATGACCGAACAGCAGATGAACGAAATTCATCAGAATATGCTGAAGGAGGTTGCTGATCACGGCGGCAGGATCGATGCTGTGTATTTTAGTCCGCATTTGGAAAAATCCGGTTCCTTTATGCGTAAACCCGCCATAGGAATGGCACTGCGTGCACGGAATCATTTTCCGGAGATTCGCTTTAAGCAGTCGGTAATGGCTGGTGATTCGTTGTCTGACATGGTTTTCGGTAAACGCATAGGGATGAAAACCGTGTTCCTTTGCGAAAATCACACTCCGGCAAAAGTAAACCCATGGCTCATCGACTATTGCTATGGCAACCTGAAATCCTTTGCTGATGCGCTTTAATATTTTCGGTATCTAACCATTCTGCTATTGAAACCCTCCGTAATACTTCTCTGTTTCGTCACTTACACCATCCTGTTATTCATCATTACCCGGGTAACATCAAGGAAGGCAACAAACCGAACCTTTTTCATCGGCAACAAATCGTCACCGTGGTTTGTGGTCGCCTATGGAATGATCGGGGCCTCCATGTCGGGAGTAACTTTTATGTCGGTTCCGGGATGGGTGGGAACTGCGAACTTTTCGTATATGATGGTGGTAACCGGATATGTATTCGGCTATATCGTGATCGCAACAGTTTTATTGCCGCTCTATTACCGGCTAAACCTTACTTCGATCTACGCCTACCTGGAAACCCGTTTCGGATTCTGGTCTTACAAGACAGGTGCGTTCTATTTCATTCTGTCTCGGGTTATCGGCGCCTCGTTCCGGATGTTTCTTGTCGTGAACGTTTTGCAGATATTTGTGTTTGATGCCTACAAGGTACCTTTTTCCGTTACTGTCTTGATTTTTATTCTGCTCATCCTTGCATACACCTACAAAGGGGGAATTAAAACCATCATCTGGACTGACCTCATCCAGACGACTTTCATGCTGATGGCCCTCATGGTTTCCATCTATCTCATTACAGATCAGATGGGATTCAATTTACGCACCATGTTCGACAAGGTGTTTTCCAGTTCCTATTCAAAAATGGTTTTCACCGACTGGAGCGATAAGCGGTTTTTTATTAAGGAGTTGCTGAGTGGTGCATTCATTGCCATCGTAATGACGGGCCTCGATCAGGAGATGATGCAGAAAAACCTGAGTTGCCGGTCGTTGAAGGATGCACAAAAAAATATGTTTACCTATACCGGCATTATGGTGCTGGTCAATTTCCTTATTCTTTTCCTGGGTGCTTCGCTTTACATTTTCAGCACTTTTAAAGGGATCAATCTGCCGGCAAAAACGGATGATCTTTTCCCTATGATCGCAATAAGCCACCTTGGACCGGTGGCCGGGATTGTTTTTCTCATCGGACTGATTTCGGCTGCGTACCCCAGTGCCGACGGGGCACTTACATCACTCACCACCTGTTTCAGTATCGATTTTCTGGGCATCGATAAACGCAAAAACCTGAGTGAAAATGGAAGACAAAAAATCAGGTACACAGTGCATGTTGCCTTTGCTTTCCTGCTGCTCACGGTCATAGTGCTGTTCCGGGCCATCAACGATCGGGCAGTTATCGATAAGTTATTCACTGTGGCCGGCTATACATATGGTCCGTTGCTTGGGTTGTACAGCTTCGGATTATTCACCAGATTTGGGGTTCGCGACAAATTCGTGCCGATTGTTGCAGTGCTCTCCCCGGTGATTTGTTACTTTTTGAGCGACTATTCTGTTAATATCTTCCACGGCTACAAATTTGGATTTGAACTATTGATCTTAAATGGATTTATTACATTTGTTGGTCTGCTGTTGCTCCGTAAACCCAAAACATGATTCGTCAACAAACCGCGACCGGAGAAACAGCCTCATAAACGAAATTCAAAACATAAACTGAGATATTATGGATAACCTGCGTTTTAGGGCTCTGGAATATGCAATGAATCGCCCGCATCGTTCTGTGCAGTTTCCCGATCAGAAAGCTTCTGAATATTTTGGTGAACTTACCTTCAACCGGGCTGCAATGCGAGAATTCCTCACCGAGGAGGCTTACAACCAGGTCATGAATTCGATTGAGAAGGGGGAGAAGATCGACCGGCGGATAGCCGACCAGGTTGCTGCCGGGATCAAAGCCTGGGCCATGAGCAAAGGAGCGACGCATTACACCCACTGGTTTTTACCGCTTACCGGGGCTACTGCAGAAAAGCACGATGCCTTTGTGGATCCTGTAGAAGGCGGCAAGGGAATTGAAAAATTCCGCGGCAGTGAGCTTACCCAGCAGGAACCCGACGCATCCAGTTTTCCATCCGGTGGAATACGTAGTACTTTTGAGGCCCGGGGCTATACCGCCTGGGACCCTACTTCACCGGCATTCATTATGGACCGTACCTTGTGCATTCCCACGGTATTTGTTTCCTACACCGGCGAAGCCCTCGATTTTAAAACGCCCTTGCTGAAAGCGATCTATGCGATCGACAAGGCAGCGACCGACGTTTGTCAGTATTTCGATAAAAATATCACCAAGGTTTTCTCCACCCTCGGCTGGGAGCAGGAGTATTTTCTGGTCGACAGCGCGCTATACCTGGCACGGCCTGACCTGGTGCTGACGGGCAGAACACTCTTCGGCCACTCCTCCGCCAAGGATCAACAGCTGGAAGATCACTATTTTGGCACCATACCGCAAAGGGTTCTGGCATTTATGCAGGAGTTTGAGCTGGAAGCGCATCGCCTGGGAATTCCTGTGAAGACAAGACATAATGAAGTGGCGCCAAATCAATTTGAATGTGCGCCGGTATTCGAAGAGGTCAACCTCAGCATCGACCATAACCAGCTCATGATGCACCTTCTCGACAAGGTGGCAAAACGCCATGATTTCACGGTACTTCTGCACGAAAAGCCTTTCGGTGGAGTAAATGGGTCGGGAAAGCACAACAACTGGTCGCTCGCTACAAATACAAAAGAAAACCTGCTTTCACCCGGAAAAACACCAAAAGATAACATCCGGTTCCTGACATTCCTCGTCAACATCCTGAAAGCGGTGCAAACCCATGCCGACCTCATCCGGGCCATTATTGCCTCTCCGGGCAACGAATACAGACTTGGGGCAAATGAAGCTCCACCGGCAATTATCTCCGTATTTATCGGAGCTCAGCTCACACAGATGCTGGATGCCATCGAAAAGGCTGACAAACAGGTGACTATCAACACGGAAACCGCCAATGGATTGTTAAAGAACCTTCCCAAGATCCCGGAAATTCTGCTCGATAACACTGACCGAAACCGGACGTCACCCTTTGCCTTCACCGGGAACAAGTTCGAATTCAGGGCGGTGGGTTCATCACAGACCTGTGCTCCGCCGATGATCGTACTGAACCTCATTGTTGCCGACCAGCTTATTAAGTTTAAGAAGGAGGTGGATGCGCTGATAGCCAAGAAGATACAGAAAGATACGGCCCTCCTTCAGGTGATCAGAAAGTACATCAAAGAATCGAAAAAAATCCGCTTTGAAGGCAACAATTATTCCAACGAATGGGTGAAAGAGGCCGCCAAAAGAGGATTGTCGAATCATAAATCGACCCCCGATGCATTGAAGGCCTTTATTACCAAACCCAGCATCGAACTGTTTGAGCAGAATGTTGTGCTCACAAAGCGCGAACTGGAAGCAAGACATGAGATTCATCTGGAACATTATACAAAGAAACTGCAGATCGAATCACGGGTTCTTGGCGACCTTGCAGGAAATCACATCATTCCCGTTGCCATCCGGTATCAGAACACACTCATTGAAAATGTGAAAGGCCTCAAGCAGGTTCTTGATCTCAAGACCTATGGGAAACTTTCACAAAATCAAATGGAGACGATTACTGAAATTTCGGAACATGTGGACAAGATCAAAACCTTTGTAAACGAAATGATAGAAGCGAGGAAAATCGCCAACAGGATTGAACATGCCGAGCCAAAAGCCTATGCTTACAGTGACAAGATTAAGCCTTATTTCGAAAAGATACGTTATCATGTGGACAAGCTCGAACTCCTGATAGACGATGAATTGTGGCCCTTGCCTAAATATCGCGAACTTTTATTTACACGTTAACAAACTTGTCATGAAGAGGATACTCCTTATCGCAACCCTGCTCTGTCTTTTTTCCATCTCCGCAGTGTTCTCCCAGATCAATGTACTCAGGATCGACAACAATGCCAATCCCCAGACAAAGGAGGGGATATTTTATTCCTTGCCGCGAACCGTGGTGAAGATTGATGTAAAGATCGACCGCATTGAGAACTATAAAGGTCCTTACGCTGATTTTGCGTTACGCTTCCTGGGCTTGAAAAATGTAATTTCTTCCAATTCGGTCGAATACAAAATCAGCGACATCACCATCACCACTTCCGCTGAACCCGATCCTGACCAATATTACTTTGTTGAACTTGGCGCCAAAATTTCCAAAGGGGAAAAATCGGCGGTTCTTTCCCTGACGGATGCCGGAGTGATCCTGGGTACCCTCAGGGATCCCTTAGATACAGTCACATTTCGGGTTTTGAAACAGGAAATCCCACCCGCGGAGCAGGAAAAAGATGCATTTGGGGAACTCTTCAAATATTCGGCGGATGTAAGCGTGTTTGAAAAGGTGGATACTATCATCCGCAAATTCAATATCGACACCATGACAGTGGAGCGTCAATATTATAAGCGGACGATCGTAGAAAAGTCTCCGGAACAAAAAGCCAGAGAGGCTGCCGATTTCATCTCGAAGATCAAGGATAACCGGGTTAATCTCATCAGTGGATACCAGGAGGTGAATTATAACCGGGAAACCCTGGAATACATGGATACGCAGCTGAAGACCATGGAGAAGGAATATCTGAAACTATTTACCGGTGTAAGTGTGCACAAAACGCTAACCTTCAGCTATAAGTATATTCCGATCCCGAACCAGATCAATACTGAGATCCCGATTTTCAAGTTCTTGAAAACCAAAGGGGTGATCGACCTTGATGAGCCGGGTGGCAAAGTGGTGACCATTAAGGTTCAGCGCGTGGGGAACACCACCAGTGTTTCCAACTACCTTAAAAAGGTTGAGAAGCAAACCAAGGCTCAGGGATTTTCTTATCGTATTCCCGAAGTGGCCCGGGTGACTGTTAAGCTGGATGAAAATACACAGGAGGAGACACAATGCCTTGTTAGCCAACTTGGTGTGGTCACTTTCCTTCCTGTAAGTAAGTGGAAAGTCCAGTTTCATAAGGAAACCGGCGGTATCAAAGGACTGGAATTACAGTAGTTCTGCCTGTTTCTGCCACTCCAAGTCAAAGGGAGAGGTAGCCCTTACAGCGCTTTGCGAATTTTTATCAGTTTTTCCAGCAGGATCTCCAGATAATCGATTTTGAGCATGTTCGCACCGTCTGATTTCGCTACGGCAGGGTCGGGGTGGGTTTCAATGAATATTCCATCCACCCCCACGGCGATGGCCGCTTTGGCAATGGTTTCGATGCGATCGGGCCGGCCACCTGTAACCCCCGAAGACTGGTTGGGCTGTTGCAGTGAATGGGTGATATCCATAACTACCGGAACCCCGAATTTCTGCATATCAGGAAGATTCCTGAAATCAACAACGAGGTCGTTGTAACCAAAGGTGGTTCCCCTTTCCGTCAGCATGACTTTCGGATTTCCCGTCTGTTGAACTTTTTCAACCGCATGCTTCATGGAGTCTGCACTCGAAAACTGACCCTTTTTAATGTTAATTGTTCTGCCTGTTTGCGCCGCCGCGACAAGGAGGTCGGTTTGTCGGCAAAGAAAAGCGGGGATCTGGAGCACATCGGCATAACCTGATGCAAGCCGTGCCTCAGCTTCGGTATGAATGTCGGTAAGTACGGGGATCTCCAGTTTATCTCCCACCTGCCTGATCACCTCAAGCGCCTTCACATCGCCGATGCCGGTAAAGGAATCAGCCCTGGAGCGGTTGGCTTTTTTATAGGAGGCTTTAAAAATATAGGGTATGCCAAGCCGGTCGGTGATTCTTTTGATCCGGGTGGCAATCGCCATCGGCATCTCTTCATCTTCAACAACGCAAGGTCCGGCAATCAAAAAAAACATTCCGGAATCCTGATATCGCAAATTGTTCAATCCTGGATATAACATGTCTTGAAAATTAAAAATTTCGCTATTTCGCTATTTCGCTATTTAATACTTGTACTTTCCTTTCCAAAATGCCTTCAGCCTGGCCCTTAATTCATTTTCACGGGGATTGTTACCAGGGTCGTAAAATTTCGAATCCTTCAGCTTCTCCGGTAGAAACTCCATCTCAACGAAATTGTTGTCATAGTCGTGGGCGTATTTGTAATCTTTGCCATACCCGATTTTCTTCATCAGGTTGGTAGGAGCATTGCGAATGTGCAGCGGAACCGGTAGGTCTCCCTGGTCCTTGAATGTTTTCTGTGCGCTCCTGATGGCCATATAAGAGGCGTTACTCTTTACTGAACATGCCAGGTAAATCGCTGTCTGGGATAATATCAGGTCACATTCCGGGTATCCGATCATCTGAACCGCCTGAAAACAGGACGTGGCCAGCAAAAGTGCATTCGGGTTGGCGTTGCCAATATCTTCCGAGGCCAGGATCAGCATCCGTCGCGCTATAAACACAGGATCTTCCCCTGCCTGTATCATCCGGGCTAACCAGTAGACTGAAGCGTTGGGATCACTCCCCCGCATCGATTTAATAAATGCGGATATGATATCATAATGCATCTCCCCGGCCTTGTCGTACATAGCCAGATTTTGCTGTATAATACTCAAGGTACGCTTGTTCGTGATCCTGATCTCTGCACCCTGAACTTGTTCGGCCGTTACGACCAGTTCCAGTGCGTTGAGCAGCTTGCGGGCATCACCACCCGAGATCCGCAGCATGGCCTCCGGCTCCTCAATGATGATGATGCAGTGCAGCTGATTTTCGAGGTGCTGACGTCCCTGCTCCAGCAATTTCAGCAGGTGGCGCTCTTCCAGGGGCTTCAAAATGTATATCTGGCATCTCGACAGGAGTGGTGAGATGACCTCAAACGATGGATTTTCAGTGGTGGCTCCGATAAATGTAACGATCCCCTTCTCAACGGCATTCAAAAGGGCATCCTGCTGGGATTTACTGAAGCGGTGTATTTCATCGATGAACAAAAACGGACTATCGCCCGCTTCGGCAGCATTTGCAATTACTTCGCGTACCTCTTTTACCCCAGTGCTGACGGCGCTCAATGTGTAGAAGGTCCGTTTCATCTGCTTGGACATAATCGAGGCGAGCGTGGTCTTTCCAACACCCGGTGGTCCCCAGAGGATCATGGACGGAACATTCCCCGAATCAATTGCCCGCTCAAGAATGGCGCCCTTTTCAACGAGATGCTCCTGCCCGAGGTATTCCGCCAGGCTTGTGGGTCTTAGTTGTTCTGCGAGTGGAATCGGCATGATGAAGGTTGAATTTTAGCAATTTTAGCACTTCAAACTTACGCATTATTGTTAATACCTCCCATTTCATAAAAAATGTTAAAATTATTCATGCTGATAATCAGTAATTTATGCAAAATGTTAAAAAATGTTAAAAAAAAGTGATCAAAATATTTGGAGCGTATTGGGATGTTGCCATATCTTTGCATCGAAATTTAAAAATCAATCGACAAATGAAAAAATTCGCAAGCATTTTAGTTATTGGCGCAGTAGCTTTCATGACCTCCTGCGGTCCCAGCGCAAAAGAACTGGAAGAAAAAAGAATTGCTGACTCTATCCGCGTAGCTGACTCCATGGCAATGGTACAGGCAGAACAGCAGAGAATCGCTGATTCAATTGCTAAAGCTCAGGAAGAAAAGCGTATTGCTGACTCCGTAGCTCACCAGGATTCAATTAAGAAGGGTCTCATCAAGGTGGCCAAAGTAAAGAAAGGCAAGAAATAATTCTTCCAATCCTGATAACAAAAAACCCCGCTTTCGCGGGGTTTTTTGTTATATGTCACCAACGTTCCGAAGGTTATAAGTTTTTAATCTCGCTCACCAGTTTCTGCATGGTTGCTTTTGCATCGCCAAACAACATCCGGGTTTTCGGCATGAAAAAGAGGTTGTTCTCAATGGCTGCATATCCCTTGGCCATGCTTCGTTTCATCACAATGGTATTCTTTGCGTTCCAAACCTGAATAACAGGCATCCCGGAAATCGGGCTTGAAGGATCGTTTTCCGCTGCCGGATTTACAACATCGTTGGCGCCGATAACAATAACTACATCCGTATTGCCCATTTCGTTGTTGGCATCTTCCATCTCCATCAACTTTTCATACGCAACATCGGCTTCGGCAAGAAGTACGTTCATATGACCGGGCATGCGGCCAGCCACAGGATGAATGCCATATTTAACCTCAACACCTTTACTTCCGAGCAGGTTCTCAAGTTCATGGCAAAGATGCTGAGCCTGTGCAACAGCCAATCCGTAGCCCGGAACGATGAGTACTCTCTGTGAATAACTCAGCAATACCGAGGCATCGCTCAGTGAAATTTCCTTTACCGTTTGCTCTCCGCTTGAGCCGGATGCAGCACCCCCACCGCCAAAAACGCCGATGATTACATTGAGCAGAGAGCGGTTCATCGCTTTGCACATCAGGATTGTAAGGATCGTACCTGACGAGCCGACAAGGATACCACCGGTCAGCATCGCCTGGTTGCCATACAGGAATCCTCCCATGGAGGCAGCAACACCTGTGAAGGAGTTCAGCAGTGAGATCACCACAGGCATATCGGCACCACCAATCGGCATTACGAAAGTTATACCATATAGTAAGGCAAGAAGAGTAAACAAGTATATCATCAGGTTGTTATCCTTCCCCGGAGCCATGGTCATGATGTAAAAAATCATCGCCAGCAGGAGGAAGAGAAAAACGAGGTTGATGTACCGGAGCAGGGGTGTTTTTATATCTCCAATGCGTTCATCCAGTTTGCCAAAGGCAATCATACTGCCGGCAAAGGATACTCCTCCGATCATCAGTCCGAGCAGGATGGCAATAGCCTCACCGGTGAGCATATTGGTGGCACCTGCAGTAGCCAGCATATTCTGCATCTTTGGAAATTCCATCAGGGAGATCAGCGCGGCACAGGCACCACCCATTCCGTTGAACAGCGAGACCATCTGCGGCATGGCCGTCATTTTAACTTTCTTTGCGGCCATCCAGCCCACTGCCGACCCGATCACCAGGGCTGCCACAATCCAACCGATGTTGTGTATTCCTTCGTAGGAGCCATTTTCCATCCTAGTCTTGTGAAAGAGGATGGTGAACAGAATCGCCAATCCCATGCCGGCAGCAGCCCAAAGATTGCCACTTCGGGCGGTATCCGGGTGGCTTAGCTTCTTCAATCCAAGGATAAAAAGGATCGACGCCAGGATGTAGGAGATCTCCAAAACGGAAATATATTCCGAGAATTCGATGGTTCGTGTAAATGTTTCCATTGTTCCCATAGTCCTGGCCTATTTTTGTTTTTTCTTTTTACTGAACATCTCCAGCATCCTGTCCGTTACCACAAATCCGCCTACAACATTGAGCGTTCCAAGGATGACGGCGATGAAACCGAGGATCATGGAAAGCACATTTCCGGCGTGTCCCATCACAATGATGGCACCGATGATCACCACGCCGTGTATTGCGTTGGCTCCCGACATCAACGGGGTATGCAGAACAGATGGAACATGGGATATGACCTCGATCCCCAGGAAAATGGAAAGGATGATGATAAATATCGCTTCCCGGTATTCCATGAAAAACTTTAAAACTTCGCTCATAGCTGATTCTTTAAGGATTTACCACTGATTTTATCCGGTCATGAACAATTTCTTTGTTATGGGTGACGCAAGTGCCCTTCACTATGTCATCTTCCCAGTTCAGTTTAAATTCCCCTTTCTGACTGATCATCAGTTTAAGGAAGTTCAGAACGTTTTTTCCGAACATTTTGCTTGCATCACTGGGCATCTCAACCGCGAAGAAGGAGTTGCCGATTATCCTCACACCCTGGTGAGTTACGGTCTCGTTGTTTTTAGTAAGTTCACAGTTCCCTCCAGTCGAAGCAGCCAGGTCGATGATCACCGAACCGGGCTTCATGCCCTCAACGGTAGCTTTCATCAGCAATCTGGGCGCCTGTTTGCCCGGGATCTGCGCGGTACAGATTACTACATCCGATTTTACGGCATGATCATGCACGGCAGCAGCCTGCTTTTTTTTGAATTCTTCCGATTGTTCAACAGCATAGCCTCCGGCCGATTTGTCATCTACCGCACCTTCCACCTCCACGAATTTGCCGCCCAATCCTACAACTTCCTCCTTTACGGCTGCACGCACGTCAAAAACTTCCACCACCGCACCCAGCTTGCGGGAGGTGGCAACAGCCTGTAAACCTGCCACACCGGCACCAAGGATGAGTACCTTGGCAGGGGTGATCGTCCCTGCAGCGGTCATGAACATCGGGAAAAACTTGGGCAGACTGTTGGCCGCCGTCAGAACGGCCTTATAACCTGCCACTGTGGCCATTGATGAAAGAATATCCATGGCCTGGGCACGTGAAGTTCGGGGAATCACATCCAGTGAAAAGCTGGTTATGTTTTTTGCCGCCAGCGTTTTAACAAGATCCGCATTGAAATAGGGATTGAGGACAGCCATGAAAATCTTGCCTTCGGTGAGCATTCCCAGCTCAGCATTAGAGGGTGGGTTCACCTTGATGAGCAGATCTGACCCCGTGATGACTTCGGTTTTGGTTACTACCTTGCCACCCGCGTTCTCATAATCGGCATCAAAAGCAAAGGCAGTGGCCCCTGCATCCTTCTCAACCAGCACGGTAACAAGCATCTTTGTAAGCATCCCGACTACTTCAGGCAGCAAGGCAACCCGCTTTTCGGGCAGCACATCTTTTAAAATACCAATAATCATAAACCTGGGATTGAGTTTTGAAAAAAACAGAGGTGACCACCGCACGGGCAGGGTCAACATATCGACTAGTCCTTAAACCCTACAGTCAAATGTGTTCCGTCGCAGAAAGGCTTTTTCTTTGAGGCGCCACACCGGCAGATCGCAGCCACTTCATTCTCAATTTTCAACTTCTTTTTTTTGGCATCCCGAACAATGAAGTTACCGGTGATGAGGGCTGGACCATCTTTAAGGATCTGCACCCTGGCAAATTTAGACTTCATTTTGGCTGTCTTCCGCGGCTTGGAGGTGACAAATTTCGTGCTTTTAAGATACGTCAGGGCCCTTGAAGGACAAGTATCGACGATCTTCATGATCTCTTTACTTTCAGAAGCATGCACGTTAACCCAGGGCCGTTTGCGGGTGTTGAAAACTTCTGGTAGTCCGATCAGACAGTTTGCCGAGTGAATGCATAGTTCAGCGTTCCAGAATACGGTAATTTCACCGTTGCCATATTCTTTTACTGTTTCCGTATTTTTTTTGAAATCGGAAAGTTCAACCTTGGTAACTTTGTTTGTCATACGATGAAAGGTTAAAATTTTCGTAAAGATAAAAATTAAAATTAATTTTGACCATCTGCCGTACCATAATAATAACCTGAACATGACCAAAAATCTTCAAAATCTCAGGAAGGAGTATCTGTATCAGCCACTGATGGAGCAAGAAGTAAATCCGGATGCGATTCTTCAGTTTCAAAGTTGGTTTGAAGAGGCGTTAAATTCAAAGGTTGACGAACCCAATGCGATGGTGCTTTCAACGGCAGGGCTGTCGGGCGGAGTGTCGGCCCGTGCTGTGTTACTGAAGGGCATTGAACGAGGCGGGTTTATCTTCTTTACCCATTACGGCAGTCGCAAAGGTGTTGAATTAGCTGCTAATCCGGATGCTGCGCTTACATTTCTCTGGAAGGAGATTGGACGGCAGGTGAGGGTGGAAGGCCGGGTTCGGAGAATATCCCGAAAGGAGTCAATTGCATATTTTCAAAGCCGTCCGCTCGAGAGCAGGATAAGTGCACTCATTTCACCGCAGAGCAGCGTTATTCCAGATCGTTCATTTCTCGAAGCGCTCCGTGAAGGTGCCGTGTTGGATATTAACGGTCAGGAGCCCGATTGCCCTGTTGATTGGGGCGGATACATACTCAAACCTGTTCTGGTGGAATTCTGGCAGGGGCGGGAGTTTCGCTTGCATGACCGGATAGTCTACCGGCGGGTTGGAAAACATTGGGTAACAGAACGACTCGCTCCCTGACCCTTGCCGGTATTAAATGAAAATCCCTGCGGATAGGTTGGTCTGGAGCCAATTTTCCGCAGTGATTTTTTTGTCGCGCCGGCCCGGTTACACGAGCTTAAAGGTGAGCTGGATGCTGTAGCGTTGGTAAGTGGGGCAGTTGAGACCTGGACAATTAACTTTTGAAAGCTGAACTTTCACCTCTTCAATAATCCTTTCGTTGTCGGAGTCAATTTTTTAAATTTCATCACCTTACTTTAAATAATACCCCACCACGTTAAGTCCTTCGCTCTTCCGATAGTACTCTGCATCATTTAATATAGCTTGTTCCGCCTGGTTTACTTTTGTCATAAAACTACCATCTTTTTGCTTCATTACCTGTACGCCTTTTGTATTTCGGCTGCCAACAGGATTGATTTGACCAGTATTGAACAATACAACTTTCTTAATACTGCTTAAGGCAATAAGATCAATATCATCCTCAATATGCTCAATGAAAATTAAATTTGATTCATTGTTGAATGCATTCCGGAGTTTCCTCCTTGCATATTCTGTATGGTAACTTGCCATTGAGATTTTCCCAACTTTACCATTCTGAAATGCAGGCAGGCAACCCAGCTTATCTAAATCTGACAGTCGGGGAGTCACCATCGAAGAATATGCAAAGTCTTTGCGTAAGTCGGATTTTAAGGAGGTTCGTATACGGCCTACCACCAAAGGTTGGTTGACCGCCTGGATACATGTCGCCACGGTTTGGGTCTGGGATAAAAAATCTGGTGACGGGCACGCTATTGAACAAACCCTTGTGATCAGACATCCTCTCGATAAAAAAGATAAGAAGAAGTACTCGTTAAGCAACATCCCTGCCAATGGGCAAAGCGTTGAGGAATTTGCTTTCATGCAGGCCCAGCGGTTTTGGATTGAAAGATGCTTCCGCGACGACAGTCATGATCTTGGAATCTCTGATTATCAGGTCAGAACATACAAAGGTTTTTTCAACCATATGACCTTAACCTGTGTAGCATTGGAATGGGTTCTGACAGAAAGACTGGAAAACGATGGCGACATTCCACTATTATCAGTAAACGATATCCGAATTCTGATTGCAAAAGAAATAAGGTCAAGATTCGATTATGACTGTGATGAAAAACGCGGAGAACAGTTGGAGAAAA
>JANXZO010000057.1 GCA_025355465.1 Bacteroidales bacterium | reverse complement strand
AACACGGCCAAAAATATATGCTTTCTCAAGATCATACCCGATAGCCCACTGTCAAATCCCCCTCACCAAAAACAATTTTCTCCACCCCGAGGCCAAAGGCATCAATTTTTTGTCGAATTTTGGGTTTGTGAATAATGCAGGATAGTTATTATTGCTTGTCTTTATTTTGGCCATGTATATTCCACTAGTGTCAAGACAAGTTAATTATGAAACGTAATAATTGGATAGTTTTTTATCTGCTTTATATCGTGTAAAACTCCAATTGATTTTTCTTTTATCTGCATTGTTCGCATTACACCAAACAAGGGTCTGTCTTTCAAGTTCATTTCGATTTCCGATATTTCTATCAAGACATTCATGGTCCAGTAAATTTATTTCGATCTCAGCCATGTTTAGCCAACTCGCGTGTTTGGGTGTGTAAACAAATTTGATTTTTTTCAATAACCGATCACATTCCTGAAGTGAAAAGGTTTCATAAAAGGATTTTTGAAAGTGGGTGTTTAAATTGTCCAAGACTATCATGACTTTCTTTGCCTGCTTGTATTTCTTGTCGATCAACCATTTCATGAATACGGCAAAGTCTTTTCGGGTGCGCTGGTCGGTGACTTTGATAAAATGCTTTCCTGCCTTTGGTTCAACTGCGACAAATATGTTGCATGTTCCCTTTCGCCGGTATTCATAATCGTATTTTTTAGCCTGGCCAGGTTTCATAGGAATAGGGGTTCGGGAGTCTTCCAATAGTTGCTTACTCTTTTCGTCAAAACACACCACAGGTATTGCAGGATTATATGGTTTATGATACAAGTTAAGCAATCGGTACATGCGCTTTCTGTATTCCTGTGTGATTTCCGTTATGCACCACATTTTTTTCAACCAAGGCTTACATTCGTTTTTTTTAGCAACAACCGGATTGTTTCACGATTGATTGACTCCATCCCCTTCTGTTCTTTCAAAGTCTTTTCAAGTAGGCGTATCGTCCATCGGGCTCGTCCATCTGGTGCTTTTGAACAAGCCATTGCAATGATTTCGGCGTTGTCAGTTTCCGTGTACTTAATTGGTTGTCCTGGTCGTGGTTCATCTTTAATGGCTTCTTCAACCCCAGACTCAAAATACTTGTTTTTTACTCGCCATATCGTAATTCTGCTCACGTTGTAGAACTCTGATATCTCCTCGTGTTTCTTGCCTTTATCCAGTGCCAGCAGAATATAAGCTCGTTCAAATTCCCGGGAATTACGGTTGCCCGTCTTTGTCAAGTTATTGAGAAAATCTCGTTCTTTTGATTTTAATTTTAATACTACCTTTGTCATAGCTCTGTGGTTTTTATCCCACAAAGATAATGTTAATATATTAATTTGACATGACACTAGCTCTCATCAGGTGGGTTGCAAATGAGTGCCTGGCACAATAGGTAGTCACCACAAATTTCCATTCCAAGGCTTCAGTGACCCGTTTTGGATATTTATTAACGGCTGATCTCCCCTCCCTACGCCGTCTTCCGGTAACGGTTCACAGCCAGGGTGGTGGAGGCTATGGCAAAGATGACCAGGGCCATAAATTCGGATCGTATGTCGTACAGGGTCGATCCTTTCAGCATGACCATCCGGTTGATCCGCATGATGTAAACCACCGGGTTCAGGAGGTCGATCTTCTGAGCCCAACCCGGCATACTTTCCAGCGGGGTGAAGATGCCGCTCATCAGGATGAAGATGATCATGAAAAAGAAGGCGGTGAACATGAACTGCTGCTGGGTACCGGAGAAGGTCGAGATCAGCAGGGCCAGGCTAAGCACGGCGATCAGGAAGATGGAGGAGCACATGAAAACCAGCCACATGCTGCCGGCAAACGGAACGTGGAACACCAGCTTCCCGATGGTTATTCCCAACGCCAGGTCGATCAGGCCGATGATCAGGAACGGAATGATCTTGGATAGGATGAACTGGTATTTCTTCACGGGGGTCACATTCATCTGTTCGATCGTACCGATCTCCTTTTCTTTCACCAGGTTCAGTCCTGCCAGTATAAAGCCGATAGCCAGCACGAGGATCCCGAGGATCCCCGGTTGCATGTAAAAGTTATAGTTGAGCATCTCATTGTACCAGTAGCGGTTCGTCACTTCGATCTGCGGGATGGCGGTAAACGAACGGTTGCCGATCCCGTTTGCCAGGATGTTCATGTTGTAGTCCATGATCACTCCATTGAGATAGGCCCAAGAAAGCTGGGCATTCATGGCATTGATCGCGTTGGCTGAGGCCATCAGTTTGGTGGGGGTTCCTTTGCCGATATCCCTTCCGAACCCAGCGGGTATCTGGAGGATCAGATCGCATTTATCCAGGTGCAGCAGGTCGTTGGCTTCATTCTCCGTGAAGGTCGCATTCCGTACTTTGAAAAAGCTGGAACCGACCAGTTTTCCGACAAGTTCCCTCGATTCAGTGCTCATATCCTTATCCACGATGCAAAGCCTGACGTCCTTGATCTCAAAGGTCACGGCTGGCACCAGTATCAGCATCTGGATGATTGGAATTGCAAAAATGGCTTTGCCCAGAAACTTATCCCTGAATATTTGCAAAAATTCTTTTCGTATGAGATAGAATATCGTCCGCATTCCTTGGTCCCCCGTGCTTTACTGAAGTCTGATGTTGAATTTC
Source organism: Bacteroidales bacterium (assembly GCA_025355465.1). Lineage (GTDB taxonomy): Bacteria > Bacteroidota > Bacteroidia > Bacteroidales > FEN-979 > JANXZO01. Next base: position 43,582 of record JANXZO010000057.1, on the reverse strand, counting down.
CGCATGCTAATTCCGATGGCGGCAATGGTAAAGATCAGGAGGATCAGGGTCTCTTTCCAAACATAGAGAAAACCGGTTCCTTTGATCATCACATTTTTGATGATGATGATGAAATAGCGCGGTGGCAGGATAGCGCTGATCCAGCCATAAATTTTGGGCATATTTTCGATCGGGTAAATGAAACCTGATAACAGGATGGTCGGAAGCATCATCCCCACGAGGGAGATAAAGATTGCCTGTTGCATGGTTTTGGATACGGTAGAGACCAATATTCCCAGCGACAGGCTCATCAGAATGTATAACATGGATTCAGCCAGCAGCAGGATGATGCTTCCTTTTACGGGCAAATCGAAGACATACCGTGAAAGAAGCAGTATGATGATCACATCCACAAACGAGAGGATGAAATAGGGGACAATCTTCCCCAGGATGATCTGCACCGGCTTCAGCGGTGATACGAGCAGCGCCTCCATGGTGCCGAACTCTTTTTCACGGGTGATGGTGATGGAGGTCATGAGGGCGCAGATCAGGATCATGATCAGGGTGATGACGCCCGGCACAAACATGTGCTGACCCTTCAGCGACGGGTTATAGAACATCCGCACTTCAGGTTGAACCAAAAGTGTTGCTGTCGCACCCTTTCCCGCCAGGTCGCTGTTGAAATCGGCAATGATCGCCGAGATGTAGTTGGTGGCCATGGTCGCCATGTTGGGTTCTGAGCCGTCGGTGATGATGTTAACCGTAGCTTTTCCCTCTCCGATGAGCTTCCGGCTGAAATCCTTCTCGAAGATGATCACGGCCTTGATCTTGTTTCCCCTGAGCGCCGGGTCAATCTCCTGATAACTGCTGAGGTTTTCGCCTCGTTGGAAAAAGCCCGAAGAACATATCTTATCCGACAACTTCTGCGTCATCTCGTCATTTGAAAGATCCAGAAAGGAGACCGTCGCATTTTTCAGGTCGTTACTCACCACAAAGCCGAACAGCAGGATCAGCGCCCCGGGGATCAGGAAGAGGATGATCATCGTTCGGACATCCCTGAAGATGTGGAGGAACTCTTTTTTTACAAAAACCAGGAATCGTTTCATATTTTACTGTTTTGCAGGGCGTGCAATGCGGATGAATACCTCTTCAATGGACCGGGCGTTATATTGCTGCTTCAGTGCGGCAGGGGTATCGAGCGCCTGAATTTTTCCTTCGTTCATGATGGAGACCCGGTCGCAGTATTCGGCTTCATCCATGTAATGGGTAGTTACAAAGACCGTGATGCCCCGGGCTGCAGTTTCGTAGATCATCTCCCAGAACTGACGCCGGGTAACCGGATCCACCCCGCCGGTGGGCTCATCCAGGAAAACGATCTTTGGTTCGTGCAGGACGGCAACGGAGAAGGCCAGTTTCTGTTTCAGCCCCAGCGGGAGTGCCGCGATCAGCCGGTCGCCGTACTCCTCAAACTGCAGCCGTTCAAGGAGACTATGGGTTCTGTCGCGGATCAGTTGCTTCTTCATGCCATAGATGCCGCCATAAAGCATGATGTTCTCTTTCACGGTGAGATCTTCATAAAGCGAAAATTTCTGGCACATGTAGCCGATGTTCTTTTTGATCATCTCAGGTTCTTTATGGGCATCGTAACCGGCTACCATCACCTCGCCCGAAGTGGGTTTGGACAAACCCGAGAGAATCCTGATCGTGGTGGTCTTGCCTGCCCCGTTGGCCCCCAGGAAGCCGAAGATCTCGCCCCGGTAAACTTCGAAACTGAGATGATCGTTGGCAACGAAGCTTCCGAACTTCTTCACCAGATTATGTACAGATATTACTTTGTCGCTCATGATTTCTGCATTAATTCAAGAAATCTGTCTTCGATCCCAGGCAGAGTCTCTTCAATGGTCACACCGGAAACCCCCTTTGATTCAAGAAAATCCAATAAGGAATCATCGTACCTGTCATCACGGAAAGTCACATGTAACGATTCGCCAAAAGGATAAGCTGAATGCGTCAACGGATATTCCCGCAATGCCGTGATGAGCTTGTACTTTTCAGACGCCACAACACTGAACAGTTTCCGGGTAAATCCTTCGCTCAGCCGCTCCGGCTGATCCACGGACATGATCCTCCCGCCCTGGATGAGCGCTACCCGGTCGCATTGCATCGCCTCATCCATGTATGGTGTGGACACCAGGATGGTGATGTTGTATTTCTTCAGTTTTTTCAGCATTTCCCAGAATTCAGCCCGCGAAACGGCATCCACGCCGGTGGTCGGTTCATCGAGAACCAGGAGTGCCGGTTTATGGATCAGTGCACAGGAGAGGGCCAGCTTTTGTTTCATCCCTCCGGAGAGCTTCCCGGCAGGCCTGTTTTTGAAGGGCTCGATGTGGGAATAGATGTCGGCGATGAGGTCGTAATTTTCTTTGACAGTGGTTCCGAAGACCGTGGCATAAAAATTCAGGTTTTCCTCAACAGTCAGGTCCATGTATAGGCTGAAACGCCCCGGCATGTAGCCGATGTTGTTCCGCAACTCCCGGAAGTCTTTTACGCAGTCGAGTCCCAGTGCGGTCACCGTTCCGTGGTCAGGAAGCAACAAGGTAGTTATAATCCTGAACAGGGTGGTCTTCCCGGCTCCGTCGGGACCGATAAAACCGAAGATCTCCCCTTCCCTTACATCGAACGATATCGCCTCAAGGGCCTTTACCGGGCCGTAAGATTTGTTCAGATCCCTGACGGATATGATATTTTTCGCTGTCATGACTTACTTTACGAAGTTGATTTCGCCCGGCATCCCGATCTTCAGATAGCCATCATTCTTTACCAATACCTTCACGGCATAGATCAGGGTTACCCGTTCCTCTTTGGTCTGGATGATCTTCGGGGTGAATTCAGCCTTAGCTGATATCCAGGAGATGATCCCTTCGTACTTTTTAAAATCCTTACGGCTGCTGTCGGTCAGCACCTCCACTTTCTGCCCCAGGCGGATCTGTGACAACTGGGTTTCGCTTACATAGACCCTGATGTACAGATTGTCAAGATCGGCAATCTTGTACAGTGGCCTGCCCTGGGCGGTCATTTCGAAGGGTTCCGCATACTTTACCAGTACGGTGCCTGCAACCGGGTTCACGATCCTGCACTTTCGCAACTGGTCCTCGACCTGAGCCAGCTGGACTTCAACAGTTCCTCCCTGTTCCGTCAGTGCGTTGGAACTAGTGCTCAGAACGCTCTTCTGCGCATCAATCCGGGCTTTCAGCACCTCTACCCGTGTGTTGGCATCATCGAGCTGTTTCTGTGAAGCTACCTCCCCTTGCACCAGGTTCCGGATGCGGTTACGGTCGCTGACCGCATTGGCCAGCTCTTTTTGCAACGATTCCAGCTGGGTGCCGATGTCGGGCCGGCCACTGAGGATCGCCTTGCGGCTTTGCAGAAGTTGCAGTCGTGTCAGGTAAAGTTGTGTACTGTCGATGGTTCCCACCACCTGGCCGGGGTTGAGTAGTTCTCCTTCTGTAACGGAAAATGCCAGGATTTTTCCGTTTGCCTCAGCCGAAATCATGGTCTCCACGGCTTCAAAGTTTCCCGCAGCATCCGACTTCAGTTTCCCGTCATCGCAGGAGAACAACAGGAGGCTGATGGCTGATAGTAATATGAACCTGAATTTCATAAGTCGAATATTTAATGGTTTGAATTAATTTCCTGTTTTTGCCTTGTAACTGTAAATGTTCGAAAGCAGCTGTACCTGGTGCAGTGCCTGGTTCCGCTTTGCTTCGCTCTCCCTGTTAATGGAATTTATCAGGTCGTTCATCGAACATATCCCGTTGTCGTATTTCAACTGGTACGCGGTTTTGATCCTGCTTTTCAGCATCACGATCTCATCATCGGCATGGATTATCTCCTGTTGTTTTTCAATCTCGTTGGATCCCTGTTTCAGCTGCAAAGCGTTGTTGAATAAAAAAGTCTCCTGTTGGTTGCTGATCCGCTCCTGTTTGATCTTATTGAGCTTGTTGTTTGCCGAAAGTTTGTAGAGCCCGGAGGTATTCCAGGTAAAGCTGAGTCCGGCGATGGCCAGCGAGTTCATGGTGGCGGTGCCGAAGGTGATCCCGGGTTCGATCAATACGCCGGCTGCCATTACACCGAATTTGGGCATCACCGCCACTTTGTCGAATGCGGAGGAGACTTCGGCTGCCTTCAGCTGACTAGCATAAATGTTGAGTTCCGGTCTGCGGTTGGTCAGTGAAAGATAATTTTCGGTCACCACCGGTTTTTCCAGTTTGCTGGTTTCGTTTAGCGCGGTTCCGGTCATAAAGGAGAGCATATCGATAAAACCTTTGCGAGTGTAAAGAAATTCTATTTTCCGCTGCTTCACGTTCAACAGTTCGGCTTTCACTTCATCCACATCCGACTGGTAGGCCAGCCCGTTTTCCGATGTCAGTTTGGCGCTGTTGAGGCTACGGGTCAGATTGGCGACCAGGATGTCGAGTTGTTCCATCTGAGCGTCGATCACCAGGACTCCGAAGAACAGCTGGTTGATCCGCTCACGGATTTCGTACATGGCCACATCCACCGATGCTTTGTCGGCCGCGGCGCTGGCCTTGGCGACCTCCTTCTGCACATGGGTTGCCCCCCCGTCCCATATGGTCTGGTTGAGCTGACCGATTCCGATGAACTGAAGGTCTTTCTTTTCTGCCGGCGGACTATTGGGCAGGCTGATGGTGGGTAAGCCGCTGATGATGTATGCTCCGATGCCGGTGATGCTGACCTGCGGATACCAGCCTTTGTTGGCGTTGGAAATCGTGTATTCCTTCGACTTTTCAATGAGGTCGTACTGCCTGATCATCGGATAATTCCGTTCAGCCCGGGCATAGCTGCTGTCGATGGTGAGCACGGACGCCTGTTGGGCGAGAACTCCTGTAAACGGGATCAGTAAACCGCTGAGCAGGATCAGATTTAGCCAGGCATTAAACCTTTTCGTGTCACTTTTTCTTTTTGTTATCATTTTTCTTGATTTTGGATTCATCTTCAGGATTTGACCTGTTCATGTTTTTCAGGGCGCTGATCATAAAATCGGCGGCAAAGGTCTTTCGCTCTTCGATGTAGTCGTCAAACTTAATTCCGGCCTTACCGAACAGCTCCACAAGGAGCATCTTTGCAGCAAACGGGAAGACGGTGAGCGAAGCCATCGTGGTTATGATCTGGGGCATCTTCTCCCGGGTGATGTTGTATTGATCCAGTTCATCCTTGTGCTGGTCATAAAGCATCTTCCAAAGGTTTTCAATATTGATGTTGGCCAGAAATTTACGGATCCTTTCCGGGTGCCGGTTCACTTCGTTCAGCAGGAAAGCGGGAAGCCTCGGGTTCTTTTGCAGAAAGGAGAGATGCTCTCTGAAAAAGAACCTGATCTTTTCTTCCAGCGTCAGGTCTCCCTCGAAAACAGGAGCAAATTTTTTCAGCATCTTCATCGCGATCATCTCGAACACCGCATCAAAAAGCCGGTCCTTCGACCGGTAATAGTAGTGAAGCAGCGATTTATTCATCCCGGCGCGATCCGCGATATCCTGTATCCGGGAACCGTCGAGACCTTTTTCGATAAACACTTCGGTTGCCGCCTCAAATATCCGCTCTTCGGTTTGTTTGTCGTGGTCAGTCATAAATTGCATTCATTTGGATTAATCAAACAGTTTAACCATAAGGATTAAATATATGGTTTAAACAGATGGCCAAATTTAATAAATATTTTTGACCTGCAACACGTTGGTCTGACTTTTTAGAAAAAATTTTGAAAAATGGTCCTGCGCCTTCACTGTTTCGCTCTCATGGTGCTCCTAATCCCGGAGGCAACGGACTGAAACCCCGCCACCGGCCGCCGTTGATCCGGTTGTAGAGGAGACCAGGCTTGCGTCTGTCTGAAACCAAAAGGTTCCGTTGTAATAATTGAACAGGTTTGAGGTGGTATTATAGATCAGAAATCCCGGAAAATATTCGGCCGTGGATGTACAATGACATTCACAATGGGGCGGGCCGACAGGGCGGTGAGAATTCCGCAGCTGTTTTCGAGCCAGTACATGATGGTATTCCGTCCAACGGGAAATAAAATATTGTTTGGATAGGTGGATATCTGGCCGGAACCTGTAATGACGGCGCCTCCTGCGAGAGTGATCTTCCAATGGAGTATCAGCGCCGAGGAGTTGGTGCAACTATCTTTGAATGTCGCAGGATTCAGATCGAACATGGTGTTTCCCGCAAGAAAGGTAAACCAGTCGGGCCGGATGGGTGTGAAATCGCCCATGAAATTCCAGTGTGCTTCAACGATGTCCTGAACGCAACGTTGCACCGAATCCGGAGTACTGGTAAATCCCGGCTTTGAGCCGCAAACATAAAAGGTAAGGCAAACGGGTTGCGTGAATCCAAGCTGATCGGAGATCATCACGGTGATACTGTCCATTCCCACAAAACCACTTTTGCCGAAGTACTTAAAGCAGGTGGTACCCGGAATAAGCGCGATGCCTCCTGTGTTTTGACTTTGTATCACGTTGCTGATGTAATGCCCTCCGGAACAACTTGAAGAGTTGATGCAATGGGTAACATACTGGCCGGCACAAGCAGTATCTGCAAAATACTCCACCGTAGGCTGACCCGTTACCGGGTGGGTTATCGTGATCTTGTCCTTAAAACTGGTCAGGTATCCGAAGGCTCCGGCGTCGGCTTTTCCAATGAATTGCGCCGCATGAAAGGATTGTGCGGATTGCACGGTGTTGAAGTTGTTAAGATTGCCATTGTTGAAGGTAACCGTGCGCCAGCCGGCAAACCCCGGCACTGTTTGCGCTGTTGCATAGTTGGTGTAAGGGTTCCCGTTCAGGGTGAGGGTGGCTAACCCGGCAACGGGAATTACGATCGTGACATTGTTGATGGTTGAATTGGGGAACTTCAAAAATTCGATGTATTTGTCACCATTGCAACCGTGAATTGGCGGCACCGAAGCCATTCCGATCTCCCCATTGGCCTGAACACTCCCGAACTGATAACAGTAGGCGGGTTGACTGGTATGCAGGTAATGATTTGAATAGTCTGGTCCTGGCATGTTATAGGTGTAATACTGTCCGGGGAGCAAGGTGGCAACGGGTGTGTTGGAGCCGTTCACATACACTTTTGTATTGGCTGCAATCGCCGTAATAACCGCATAATTCGCCGGACTTGGATTGTTATCGTCCATGCCTCTGAACACAATGTAATCGGTACCTGCAACACACGATGGCACAAGCTCATCGGCGGCGCCGTCTCTTCCGGCTCCGCCGGTACACTGCTGCGAATGCTGTGATCCGCTGATGACGGCAATATCCTTGTCGGCCGTGACCAGGGAGCCAGTAATGGTTTTGTTGCTGTCGTTATCTATTACAACATAGCTTTGATACGCATTCAGGGTAACATCATGGTGTTGCGGCAACCCTTTCATCCCGGTTGTAAAATCGAAATGTACATGGGTTGAATTGGAAAGTGCCATCACCGAGATGAAATGGTTTTCTCTCTTCTGGGTGTTCGGCAGTCCACACACATTGGTCTGGCTTCCCGCCCTGAACCGCATACCATACGCCTGTTCTCCCTGGATGGTGATGAGTATCTGATTGTTGTTGGCAGTTAACCGGTACAACACCTGAAGGAGCTGATCCGTTTCGATAACCAGGCCCCGGTTCAGTTCCGCCACATTGTTGTTAGGTGTCTGCACAAGATTGTAATTAAGATTGATCGTAAGCGGGATCCCGTTCACCACCGTATAATTCTGGTTAAAAGTGGTTCCGTTGCCGGTCCGCACGTTGATATGCGCCGTACCAAAGGGAGAGGTGATGACGAGGCTTGAAGGGTTGGTATAAAGGTTCGGATCGTTGTTGTAATTCGGGTTCATCTGCCAGATGGGCGGCACCAGATAGAAAAGGTTGCTGTTGCAATCGAGTCGGTACTCAGGGGCGCTGCATGGACAATTCGGATCCTCTTCGTCGATAAGTCCGTTCCCGTCATCGTCGATGCCGTTGGTGCAGCACTCGCAAACAACATTGATCATCTGTATGGCGGAGTCTTTGTTTCCGTAATCGTCGACAGCCACCCATTTCCGGGTTATCTCGTAAATAACCGCTTTACAGGTATTGTTGAACTCCTGGGTACTGGTCTCGGTGAAGGTGATTGCAACATTCTGATCGCAGTTATCGGTGGCATAAATTGTTGTACCGATGGCCGGCGGAGGCGGAACAACAGCGCATACAACCGTGGTGTTTCCCGGGATTCCAAACAGGTCGGGAGGTTGGTTATCCGCGACAGTAACGGTAAACGAACAAGTCCGGCTGTTATTTGCTTGGTCGGATGCCTGATAGGTGACCGTTGTAATGCCGGTATTGAAGTTGTGGGTTCCGATATAATTGATGCCGGTGGAAGGTGAACCGGCGATGGTGGCCCCGGTCATGATCCAGGAGAGTTTTGTTACACCACAGTTGTCGCCGAAAACCGGGTTCTGAACCGCGATCGGGGCGAAGCAGTTTCCGGTTGTGGTCGCCGCAGAAACGTTTGCAGGACAGGCAAGGGATGGAATCTGGTTGTCGATTACAACAACCGTGATGGAGCATGAGGCGGTCAGTCCCAGCACATCCGTCACGGTCCATACGATGGTGGTGGCTCCTGGTGGCAGCTGACTGTTTGACAGGGTTACAGTATTGCTGAAACTATTCACCAGCACAGCGCCTGTGGAGTCGTCAGTAAAAATAGCATCGAATTCTCCCCCCTGAACAGTGTAGTAGCAGTTACCCGGATCGGTGTTGCGAAAAAATGGGGTTCCTGCCGGACAAGCAATGACAGGGGGTTGATTAATCCCGGAAGTGCTGTTCAGTCCGGCAGCAAAGCCCAGCACCTGGCTGAAAAGCAACATCGTGCCTGTCAGGAACAATAAAAAATCAGCGAAAGATTTTGTCAAAACCCTCTTCAACGTTACAAATTAACCGATCGGTAAAACAATCACGCGGCATTAAGGCAAACCGTGTACCGTTTTTTCCGGGAGCTGCTACTGATGTGTTACGGAAATACTATTCAGAAAGTTACATGTTAAAAATGATGCCGATCTTCCGGGAGCAAAAAAATGATTTACTCCGGCAGGCAAAAAATCAAATAAAAACCGCACACCTGTGCGCTATTTCAATTGCCCTGCCGAAGTTACATTGATCACACAGACAGTATAAAAATGGGTTGAAATTTATTCCCGAAGGCGAAAAGAACCATCAGAAAGTCTCGGTGAGGTTCAGAAACAATCCGCGCGACCCGGTTAGTCCGAACCCCATATCAATGGTGAGATTTACTTTGATTTTTTTGTTGAACATCACACGGAGTCCGGCCCCAAATCCGGGAGCCAGGTACTCAAACAGGTGAATGGCGTTTTGCGGATCATCGGTGGTGGTGTTCAAAAACAATACTCCACTGAGGATCCGGGTATAAGGGCTGATGGGAAACCGGTACTCCGCTTCGCCGTAGATCATGTTTACGCCCCGGACCCGCCCCTGCACATAACCCCGTCCTGTTCTGTTGTAGGTATCCCATCCAATGGCCGGCAGGTCGAGGTACGGGACCTTTCCGCCAAGGATAAAATTACCCTGGTACCAGAAAGCGATGAGGTGTGCGGGGTTTCTTTTTTATAAACTGATATAGGTTCGAAATTCGGAAAAGAGCGTGACGGAATTTTTATCGCTGCCGAGCAAGGTGAGGTTTATCCTCGGAACGAGGTTAACGTAAAATCCTGTTGTTGGCCTGATTGAATTATCCCGGCTATCATACAACATACTGAGAACAAGGCCGGAAGTGGTATATTTTTCGGGATTGAATCCATTCTCTATCGAGTAGAGGTAGCGCGGGCTCAGTTTGGGTTAGTAAATTACAAGTCAAATATGTTACATTTTTGATTCATTCGCAAACGGAATCAGAATGACTGACCAAGACCCACGGTAACACTGTAGTCCTCGCGTGCGATGGCAAAGTCGATGTAAGCCCTTAAATTCCTGGAGGGAATGAGGTTAAGGTAGAGCCCCACGCCGCCCGAGGGAAGCCACACCGATTTTCCGAAATCCGAAAGATTCCCAAAAACCTTACCGGTTCCCACGAAACCTGAAACAGCAATGAATTTCCAGAGGTCAAAACGCAGTTCGGCCTGAAGGCTGATCTTCGACTTGTTCACATATTTCCCACCCGTATAACCCCGGAAACTATCCCCTTCTCCATAATTGGCCAGTTCGTTGTAGGGAACTGTTCCCCAGCCACCCTGGCCATAGAACCTCCAGGCGAGGATCAGGCGGGAGCTGTTTTTCAAAAGGCGGTGGTAGCCGTTCACAAATCCTTCAACCACGAGGTAGGTATGCGAACTGAAAAAGAGGTTGTTCCCATTTTTGAAATTAACCGAAGCATAATACCCTTTTGTTGTCCAGAACAGGTCGTTCCGGTTATCCCATACGAAGGTGGGCGAAAGCTGCGTCTGAATGTCATTGCCAATAAGAATACTGTCCTTTCTGATCCGGGCTGAGGCCGCTGAATCCTCACCATACTGCGTGATGCTGGCAAAAGAACATTCCAACCCGCCATAAAAGGCACGGAAGAACTTCCGGTAGCAGGTTGCCGTGACGAACAAGATCTGATCCGACATCCATACGTAGTTATTTTCATCATTACTGATGACCATCGAGTCTTTTGCGACACCGAAATATTTCGACCTCACATCACCGTATCCCAGGGTTATGATCGCCCTCCATTTGTTGTCGTTCCAGAAAAGCAGTTGTTTTGCTGCAGCCATCCAGCTTCCGTAAAAATCAAAATAGGTAAGAACGGCGGTGGAGGATGGCGGAGAGAGTGTATCGGCCTTGTTCAGGTTGTAAATAAGCATTGGGATCACCGCAAATCCGAGTCGCGTGGAGGAATTATAAACAGGGCCGGGAATGATGGTGAAGTTCAGCTTCTTATCAATTTTCCGAATCGTTTTTTCGATCAGCACAAGGCTGTCGCCGGAAATGACCTTATGTTGTGACAATGCAGTCTGACTGAGTAAAAGGAGCGCAAAAAGCAACCCGATCGGTTTCACAAGCGGAATGATTGAATGGAGGAAGTATTGCAAAGATAAATAACTCAAACTTATTTCCTTATTTTTGCGGTTGATAAAAAGTCTCCTCTCCTTGAAGTTAAATTCTGTTGCCGGCATTGTCTTGATCTTGTTAATCTTCCTGGGACTTGCGGGTTGCAACAGTACCAAAACCCTTACACCGAAAGAGTACCTGCTGGTGGAGAACAGGATTAAGGTAAGTGCCAAGGGGATCACACCCGACGACCTCACGCCTTACCTGCAGCAGTTGCCGAATACAAAACTCTTCGGCCTGTTTCATGCGAACATTGCGTTTTACAACTGGGGCAGCAGTGGCAAAGACAGCAAATTCAAGAAATGGCTACGCACCAAAGTTGGTTCGGCGCCGGTGGTCCTCGATACTGCGATGTGTTCCTCCGCAATAAAGCAGATGCTTCTGTATCTTAACAACAAAGGATACTTTAACTCCAGAATCACAGATACCATTATCTTCAAAAAACAAAAAGCAAGCGTCCATTATACGGTCAGGACATCTTCTCCGTATATCATCAGGCGGGTCGCCTATTCGATTCCCGACACTTTTCTTGCCGCGTATGTTTACAAGGATTCTGCCCGTTGCCTTATCCGGCCCGGCCGGCATTATGATTCTTACAAAATAGATGACGAGCGGACGCGCATCACAACCAACCTGCTGAACCACGGATTTTTCCGATTTTCAAACACCTACATCGTTTTTCGCATAGACAGCAGCCAGAATCAGAGAAAACTCGACATCACGCTGGAGATCACCAACCCGTTGGTGCCTTCCCTTGACAACTTCGGGGTGATGGTAGAAGCACGGCACAAGCAATATTTCATAAACAACATCTATATCTACCCCGAATTCGATCACCTGAAGTACGATACAAATACTTATGACACGCTTGTAAAGAGCTATGGCAACCCGGTAAAAGGAAAACCGGAAAACGTCTATTATTTTCTTCACAAGGATATCCTGCGTGTCAAACCGAGAACCATTGCCCAGGCAACTTTTATCACACCGCATACAAATTACAACCTGAAGGATGTAAACCTCACCTATTCGCAGCTTGCAGGGCTTGGCGTATTCAATTACATCAACCTGAAATTCATCGAATCACTTGATCAATCTGCCTTGTCCGATAAGAACAAAGGTATCATTGACTGCCGGATTGAGCTGGCACGGTCGCCTGCTCATTCCTTCTCGGTAACCACCGACGGAACCAATTCGGGGGGAGCATTCGGGGTTCAGGGGAACCTTGCCTACCAGAACAGGAATATTTTCAGGGGCGCTCAGCTTTTGCGACTGAACCTGAACGGGTCGCTGCAGATGCAGGCAGGCGGCGCTCCCGACAACGAGTCAAACGTACTGTTCAACACCATTGAACTGGGTACCAGTGTAACCCTTACCTTCCCGCAGTTTCTCATCCCGCTGAAACCGGAAAGGTTGTCGAAATCATTCAAACCCCGGACCATCATCAACGTTGGGTACAACTATCAGCACAGGAGCGATTACGACCGGCATGTGTCGAACATTACCTTTGGTTACTCCTGGGCGCAGAGTGAAACAATCAGGCATGAACTGAATCCGGCTGAAGTGACGCTGGTCAAAGTATTTCCTTCCGAATCCTTCACCATGTGGCTTGATACCCTGCAGGACAAGCGACTGAAGAACCAGTACACCGACCATCTTGTGGCCGGACTTCGTTACAGCTTCACTTACAACAACCAGAAGATCGGCACCCTGAAAAACTTCTTGTATATACGTGCGAATTTCGAGACCGGGGGCAACCTGATCTATGCCATCGATGAAGTTTTTAAGGTTCCCAAAAACAGTTCGGGTTATTATACTTTATTCGGCTTGCCCTTTTCACAGTATGTTCGACCCGACCTCGACTTCCGTTTTTACAACAAGTGGAGAAAGAACCACTCTATGGTTTACAGGTTTTACGGCGGTATCGGGGTGCCTTATGGCAATGCGACTGTACTACCCTTTGAAAAAGCCTTTTTCGCAGGCGGGGCCAACGATCTTCGGGGCTGGAAGATGTACTACCTTGGCCCGGGAACCTATCACAATGATTCTGCATCAGGTACGTATGGTCAGGTTGGCGATATCAAACTTACGGTAAACTTCGAATATCGTTTCCCCATTTATAAAATGTTCAGGGGTGCACTTTTTGTGGACGCAGGCAACATCTGGCTCTTGCGCAATTCTCCCGACCTCCCCGGAGGGCAGTTCAAATTCGATCAGTTTATCTCGCAGGTTGCGATCAATGCCGGCATCGGACTGCGACTTGATTTTGATTTCTTCATCTTTCGTCTCGACCCGGCCATTCCCTTACGCGTGCCATGGTATCCGTCGAATGACCGATGGTATTTCGGAAAAATGCAGCTGAAAGATATCGTCTGGAATTTCGGGATCGGTTACCCGTTCTAATGGGTATAGATTTTTGTATTATCCCGGTACCCCGAAATATTCTTATACCAATCCATATAGGTGGCGCCTGAACTTTCTGCCCAGTTGTTAAATTTCAGGTAGCCCGTATTAATGGCCGCCTTCTCTATACAATAACTGTACTTCTCCGCGATATTGATTGCCCAGGGCAGATTTGCAGCCGACTTGTAATACCTCCCTATTCCAACCTGCGTATCATCATCAGCAGTTCCGAAATCACTGCCATCCACTTTGTCGGTTGGTGGCATATCCGCCAGATGGACCTCACGGTTTCTGTTACCATTTACAATGATAAACGGATTGTAAGGGGGCGAACCCATGGCGGTAAGCGAAACCGGTGCCGTTAGACTGATGGTTATGTGCATGGTGTCGGGAGTAACATAAGGGGCCCCCGGCGTGGTGTTTGTGCCCGTACCGGAACCCGGAGCAGGAAGCCTGTCGTAGGCATCATCATAGGCTGCAAAAACCGCTTTTGACTGTCCTGTTTCGGTATTGTTGGCAGCCAGGGTTAGCAATCCGTGTCGCAGATCAATACCGGTAATACCTGATATTTGCGAAGGCAGGATCGGCAGCTGGAAGGCCAGAGCATTGTGCAGACTTGCCCCCATGGCTTCCGTTATCAGGGTGGCCTTAACCTGAACAACTTTATTCTGACTGTTGGTGATCTGGTTAAAACGATAGCTGACTACCAGATCATTGAAATCATAATCTCCTTTTCCTGGCCACAGATCTTCGAAGGCGAGCGTACCATAACTGGTTTTACCCGGATAATAATTATCGAATGCCTTGGAGGGATCGGTGGGATAATCATCAAAAATATCTGGCACCCCATCGCCATCGCCATCGGGCTGGGTGGTCGAAGTTGGTGGCATGTTATCCGTATTGATGGCGGTTACAGGATTCGCTTTCACATAGAGTATCCCATCGTTGAAATCCTGATCCGAACCCTGATCACGACGCCAATCTTCAAAACTGAACAAAATCGAGCGACGACCGGCATCATTTAGCAAAACAGTATGCTTTTTAAGGGTCGGATTTGTCTCCGGATTAAGCGCAGGAATGGAGTAAATTCGGTAATTTCCTTCACCAACCTGTGAGCCTGTCCAGCCATTTGCAAAGACAACCCAGCCAATCGACCTGCCGGCGGGGTAACGGCCGATATAGACTTTATTTCCGGGATTCATTCCTCCCCCCGAACCTGAATTCGACAAATTCGGGAACACAATTTTGATGGAGTCGATGGCGTTTGCCGAGGCTGGCGGCTGGTTGGTCGGAAAGGTAAAAAAGCCCACTGAATTACGCCAGCCTGCACCTTCTGTAATATAGGTCACCCATACATCACACAATTCGGTCAGCCCAAGATTGTCAGGAGCGGTGTTCGCAAGATATTGCGGGTGGTAAACCGGTACCGACTGGTATTCCGGCAACGACGCATTAAGGTCGTTCAACAGCGATTGGTCAACCGGGTCATTAACAGGTTCGAGATAATTCGGCACCCCGGAGGAGTTGAAAGTTCCCATATAATAAACCCCGCTCAGGCTGCTCTGCAAAATTTCATTCGACGACTTCTGAACAACAGGCGCCGGAGAAGTACCGCCGAACATGGCCGTTATGCTGCTGCCTATCACCTGAAATGTTTGTTCCCTTACAAGTCCTACATAAGAGTTTGCAATCGTAATCTTTTCCAAATACGCTGGCAGGGAGCGGGATATCGTCCACAAGCCTGCAGCATCCGTGAAACCACCAAACATGTATACGCCGCCCGAATCAGGGCTGGCTGTATAAACGTTAAACCTGATGTTGGTCATCGGATTTCCCATATTGTCTTCCGCCTGAACGGTGAATGTCACATCCCGGGTGGTAGACCAGTTGAAGGTCTTTGAGATCACCAGGTCGTCAATCGATTTCCCGCCAGATGGAAGGGTCGTGGTGTCGATACTTTTGTTACAGGAAGATACAAATACAAAGACCGGAAGAACCAGCATAATTATGAGTCCCCTTACACTGAGCCGGATAAAGTTCGAAGATGTTGCCATAATACGGAATATTAGGAAAATAAGAATTGCAAATGTAACCCCTGTTTTACAGTAAATCAACCATTAATAAGTAATTGTCGCTTAAAAGCAGGAAACTGCGGAAGAATTACCTGGTTATGGTTCCAATGGTTGTGGCAGCAATAAGCCGATCGTAGGAAGATCCGGTTTCGTGAAAATAGAAATAGATGTTATATTCATTTTCGGTCTCCCAGTGCGCCCCTTCAACCAGGGCCTCATTCCCGGCTGTTTTACCGTTTTCCCGGAAGACAATCATGTAATTGTAGTATCCCTGCTTCAGGAATAACTTACACTCATAACCCCGCCGGCTGAAGTTATAGTTCATCATGCTGTTTTCGTCAAGCCTCCATCCGGTGAACTCACCAAGAAGATAAAACTTTCCATTGGACAGAAGAGCAGGCCAGGGCATAAAGAAGTGAACCCAGGCATAATCAGCTTCGATGCTGCTATTCTGTGTATGTTCCTCATTCTTTATAAAGAACCTTCCGTTAAGGTCCTTTTCAAAAACATACTGTTTATACGTTCGTGGCAGGTCATCAACCAGGTACACCTGATTGACGGTATCGTAAACAATTCTGGCAATCCGTTCCGACTGATACAACAGACTTTTTGTATCAAACCAGCGGAACTGATTTCCTCCGCCAAACACGATATTTTCATCAAATCTATAGTCAAGTTCATCGTTCCTGGCGAAGCGCGGCCGAACAAGGTACAGGGCATTATCCCACCGTCCGTTCTGCTGAACAATGACCTTCACTTCACGACCAACGTCCGTAACCCGGAACCCATTCAGTTTTATCACAAAATCGACCTGCTGCTTGGTAAGCTTATCCTCAATACGCGAACCTTGTACCACATTGCCTTCAATCGCCACGTATGCGTTCTCCACCACCATAAATCTCCAGGTAAAAGCAACATTCGAGGGATCATCCGCATAAACGATCATCATATAATTGCCCGAAATTTTCGGTCGCATAGACACTGTCGGGAAAAATGCCGTAAAATGGGTGTATTTAACCGTCGTGTTGTATGAATAATCGGATTGTTCTATGTTCTCTTCGCGGAATCCATCGATATATTCTATCGGCGTGAGATCTTTTGACGTACTCCAGTCTGCCTCACAATGAATAACAGTGTATTTGTAACGTTTGATATCTCCGTCGAGGTCGTCGAAGGAGAGTTGGAGTCTTTCAGTTGAATTGAGCTGAATAAGCGGTGCCGACATATCGACCCCTTCTTTGAACAGCTGGACAGTTTTAATGGAAGCGCTGTACACCACATTCTCGTTGGGAAGTTCTGCTGCCGGCAGGGTGCCGGAAGATAAACCAGACAGCATTAAAAATATTAAACATAATCTGGTTACCATGGCCTTTCGTTCAAAATTTACTGCGGATCAGGTGGATTGTTGTCTGCGGAACTCTGCACAGATCACGGCTGTAGCCACGGATGCATTCAGCGATTCTGCTTTACCGGCCTGGTTACTGCCGTACGACGGAATAAATATTCTCCGTGTAATATATTGTTCCAACTCCTTTGATATTCCCCTTGACTCATTTCCGATAACCAGGACGCAGCTGGTTTCGAGCGGTTGCCCGTAAAGGTCCTCCCCGTCGAGAAAGGCTCCGTAAACCGGGCACCTCCCCTGCAGTTGTTCCAGAGTCTTCGCCAGGTTTGCATAAATTACATTCACCCGGGTGATGGAACCCATGGTCGCCTGCACCACCTTCGGATTGTATAAATCGACGGTACTTTCCGAACAGATCACATCACTTATCCCAAACCAGTCGGCGATCCGCAGGATGGTTCCCAGGTTTCCAGGATCGCGGATATCGTCAAGGGCCAGGGTTAATGTGGTAATGTGATGATGTGGTAATGTGGTAAGCGGGTGCATTTGTGCATTTGTGCATTCGTGCATTCGTGCATTCGGTATTTCAACTATCGCCAGCACCGGTCCCGGGGTGGTGAGGCCGGAGATCCGTTCCATCTCCCGGGGCAGTGTTTCAAATGCAGATATCTCTTTTTCCTGCAGCATCGATAGGTTGTCAACAATCCAACCGGCTGAGGCGTAAACTTCCTTCACCCTGTAATTGCTGCCGGAAAGGTCGAGGACAAGTTTTTGCCCCTCGGCAATGAATAATCCAGCCTCCTCGCGAAACTTCTTCACCTTGAGGGCAGTTATCCGTTTTATCTGGTGTTGTGATAGCATAAAAAATCCCGGGAACTTTCGGAACCCGGGATAAAGATACAAAGTTTTGCAATGACCTATTCGGCGAAAACCTCGAAGGTGATCTCCACCTGTACCTCTTTGTGGAGGTGGATCTTTGCCTTGTAGGTGCCAAGCTCTTTCACATGTTCGTGATCGACATGAATCTTCTTGCGATCGATCTCGATGTTGAACTGGTCTTTCAAAGCCTGGGAGATCTGGATGGCATTCACCGATCCGAAGATCTTTCCGCTCTCGGCTGCTTTTGCGCCGATCTTCACGGTAAGGCCCTGCAAACTGTTGGCTACATCTTCGGAGGCGCCTTTGATTTTTGCCTCTTTGTGGGCCTTCTGTTTCAGGGTCTCTGCCAGGATCTTTTTGTTTGCTTCCGTAGCCAGAATCGCCAATCCCTGGGGAATCAGGAAATTCCGCGCATAACCGGGCTTCACGCTAACCTTTTCATTTGTATAGCCCAGGTTCAGGACATCTTGTTTCAGAATAACTTCCATGGTCTCTTCCTCCTTACTTTAATAAATCACCAACATAGGGCATGAGGGCAATGTGCCGCGCCCGTTTAACTGCCTGAGCCACTTTACGCTGATACTTCGTTGAAGTACCGGTAATACGGCGGGGAAGAAGCTTGCCCTGTTCATTTACGAACTTGAGGAGGAAGTCAGCGTCCTTGTAATCGATGTATTTGATACCGCTCTTTTTGAACCGGCAGTATTTTTTCTTCTTGGTATCCACCGCAATCGGGGTAAGATACTTTATTTCGCCTTGCTGTTGTGTTGCCATTTTAATAATTCTTTTGGATGGTTACTATTCTTGAACTTCCTTTGCCTTTTCGGTCTTCAGCTTGTTGCGCTTCTTCTCACTGTAGGCGAGCATGTGCTTGTCAAGGACCACGGTCAGAAAACGGAGGATCCGTTCATCGCGTTTAAAGGTAACTTCCCATTCCTTTATCAACGTGGCATCTGCCTTGAATTCGATCAGGTGGTAGAACCCGGTTGATTTTTTCTGGATAGGATAGGCGAGTTTTCGCAACCCCCAATTGTTCTCGTAGACGATCTCAGCATTTTTGCTGACGAGAAACTTCTGATACTTTTCTACCGTTTCCTTCATCTGTTCATCAGACAAAACGGGAGTCATAATGAAAACGGTTTCGTACTGTTTTAACATTTCTCTGAATTTAAAGTGATTACTTGGTTAATAAAAAGGAGTGCAAAAGTACAACGTTTCTTTGAGAATTCCAAAAGGTGGATTAAATCGGTTGTGGGATGCAAGCGATGAGACAACTGTCAAATATCAATTTTTCCATTGTCAATTGAGTTAAGGAGCACTACCGCATAAGCCGAAACGCCCTCTTCACGGCCGATAAAACCAAGTTTTTCGCTGGTTTTGGCTTTGATGTTGAGCTGACCGGAATCAATACCTGCTGCTTCGCAAAGCACTTTTCGCATCTCTGGAATGAATTGCGCTATCCTGGGAGATTGCAGAACCACGGTAGAATCAATGTTTCCGATCCGGTAATCCTGCTGATGGACGAGTTCGATGGTGCGTTGCAAAAGGATCCGGCTGCTGATCCCCTTAAACTCAGCGGAAGTATCCGGAAACTGACTGCCGATATCCGGTAGCCCGGCTGCACCAAGCAGTGCATCAATGATGGCATGGATCAGCACATCGGCATCCGAATGCCCTACGGCTCCCTGGTCGTGTGCAATGACCACCCCGCCAAGCCAGAAATCCTTCCCGGGGCCAAGCGGGTGTGTATCAAATCCAAAACCAATCCGAATCATAAATTGTGGTTTCGTGAAATGGTCTGAAAACCTTCACTACTTCGTATTCGACTCCGGCTTGTTCTTGTCGAAGTTGAACAGCAGGGTGAACTGCAGTGTGTTTTGCAGCGGATTGTTGTTCTTAACCGGGATCAGATATGAAAAATCGAGACCAAAGACATTGTATCGAAGACCTGCACCAAGGGTGAAAAACTGGCGGTCGCCCTTGTATTTCGATTCGTAAAAATACCCTGCGCGGATCGAAAAGAGCTTGTTATACCAGTATTCGGCATAGGCAGCAATGTTGATCTCCTGCATCTCCTCTTTAAAACCATATGGTGCATCATAGAACGACTGCAGCATTCCTTGTACAACAGATACATCAGGATCCATCCCCTTGGCGATTACCTTTTTACCGTCAGGGCCGATGATGGGATTATTATTGGAATCTTTGGCGTATACAGGGGGTGTAGGTACCAGCAGTTTATTCAGGTCAAATCCGACTGAAATACGGTTATAATCGTCCAGATCCATGGTGAAGGAGGGGCCCAGGCGAAGGTTGGTGGGGATAAAATCACGAACAACAGAAGTGCTTGAATAGGACATTTTAGCACCGATGTTGGAGATAGTAAGACCGAAATCAATCGATGCACTATTGATCCCCTTGATCTCAAGCTCATGGTGATAATAGATGGCAATATCGGCAGCTACCGACTGTCCGGGACGGACATCATAATTTGAATAGTTTACCGGCACCAGGTTTGAATAGATATAGCGGGCTGAAATGGCTCCTGCGAATTCACGGGAGAACTTACGGGCATATGTAAGGTCGATGGTCCATTCGTTGGGTTTTACCGTACCCAGCTCCGTACCGATCTCGTTGGTGAACATCACCTCCCCCATGGAGAAGAAGCGGAGTGAACCGGCGATCGCCTGTTTGTCGCCGATCTTTCCAAAACCCGACAACGAGGCGAGTCCGATATCATTGACGAGTCCCCTGAGCCAGGGTACATAGCCGATTCCAAAACCAAAGGCCTTATCTGCAAACGCATATTTTGCAGGATTCCAGAAAATTGAGTAGGCATCCGGTGATGACGAAACACCGGCATCTCCCATACCGCCGGAACGAGCGTCGGGCGATATCATCAGGAATGGAACTGCGGTGGTGATTACCCGGCTTCCGTCGGCAGGTTCTGTATCCTGGGCAATAGTTCTGGAAACAACCAGTGAGCAAGCTAAAAGCAACAAAAATCTGATCTTCATCTGTAAAATTCCCTTATTAAATGTATATAATTCACTTGAGTCGGCAAAAATAACGAATTAAGTTTGTATATATTGCCCGTTGGGTTTAAATTACTCTCCCGTAAACCATTACTTACCTGACGATCACAACCTTCTGGGAGGCTTCAGTGTAGGAACCGTTCTTTCCCCTGAACATGATCTTGTAGGGATAGATTCCGCTGCTCAGTTTCCGCCCGTTCATGTCGGTTCCGTCCCAATAAATTTCAGGCAACTCAACCGGACTCGCAAAACTCCGGTTGATGGTCATCACCTCATGGCCGCTCACATCGCAGATCCGGATGGTAACATCCAGCCCTCCGGTAAACTGCTGTTGCTCAAATCTGAAATAGGTGCAGGTATGTAGCGGGTTGGGAGTGTTGATGATGCTTTTAACATTAAGCTGAGGCACAGCGGAAACAAAGAAGGTGATTGACTTTTCGGAGGAATTGTTGAACATGTCCCAGGCCTTGAGGGTAAGCGTATGACGACCGCTTGCCAGATTTTCAAACGGGGATAGCACCCTGCCTCGGGAAGATGACCCGGTAAGAGGTTCAAATTTGTCATTGAGCACCAGCGAATGTGCCATGTTGTTGTCGAGTGTTGCAACAATCTCATGACCGATACCCAACCCCACATAGTTGATGCCGTTGGTGTCGAACAGATCCGCTACCAGCAAAGGTGATATGCCGGTTTGTGAACCCGAGATAAAATTCCGGTTATCAAGATAGAGTCCGATTTCAGGACCTGTATTTTCAGGATTCACAGAGGGGTCACGGCCACCGATGATGATCCTGTCGGAATAACCTCCGGCATCGAAACCATCAGTTAAATCAACCGCATAATGACTTAATTTTCCTTTGCCGAATTGCAGGGCGATATCCAGGGGTAAAACAAATGAATAGGAAAATCCTCCGTCCTTTACCACGGTTTTGCCGGCATACAAGATACTGTTCTGCGCCTCAAAATTTTCCGGATAGCTGTCGGAAGTATTACCCAGCGTGGTATATGTCACCTCTTTATCGAAAACCGTGGCGTTTAGGGTCCCGTTGAAGGAGGTGATCTTCGCTCCGTAAATATCTTCGATATGACCTTTCACGGTCACTGTTGAGAGGCCAAGGGTGGTATCCGGCTGGTTTACCGCTTCATTATTGATGGACAGGGTACGTACGTTGTATTTCGGGAAGGCGATGCTCTGTGCCGGATCGCCGAGCAGTACAAAATTCCTGATGTTGTTATTGTTGCCGTTGTAATTTTTCGAAAGCCGGATCAGGTCGCCCATTTTCAGGTACTCACCATTTGCATCCTTGTCCATGAGATGGCTGAAAAAACTGGTGTCGAGGCGGAAATTGGAGGTTGCCAGTGCCAGACGTGTGGTCGAATAGAGGGCGATGGCGCCGCCGTTGGGCTGAAGGATCACCATCTCCCCTGCCGTGAAACGTTCGGGATTATCAAAACGGCTGAATTCGCAGGTTGCCGTCACAAATACCGGCAGACGGTTGCGGTTGGTCCAGCTGTTGATATCGGCAACGGTCAGACATTTTTCGAAGCTCCAGCCATCTTCCCCTCCGTGACCGGTATAGTTGAGTATCAGGGAACCCTTTTCAACAGCCTGGTTTATGGCTTTATTCACATCAGGAAAACGGTTCCCGGCAGGGATCTGAATCATTTTATAGGCGTCGAAATAGATCTTATTCACGTCGTAGATCGGGTATTTTTTCGATACGATTCCGACTAGCTCTTCGGCCTGGTGCATGTGCAGGTTGTCATTTTCATCGTCAGCAACAAAAGTGACGGTATTTCTCCAGCTTGCCATCACCTCTGCGGACACATTGGAGTAACGGATGATCTTGTCGACCATCACCTGGGCTTCGGTAACGGTAGACACGGGAAAACGTCCGATACCTACGTCGATATCGCCGTTCGACTCCTGCCCTTCATTATCGCCCATGATGCCGAAATAGTCGTCAGTTACATAGGTACCGATGAATTTCAGGGACTCGGTTGACTGGAACGTTGGCACCATGTTGTTGTTTCCGGGAATCCTGTGCTTGGGATCGTATGAACCATCGCCAAAGAGTAGCAGGTATTTGGGTTGGTTGCCAGTGGGTGTTCCCCTGTCGTAAAGCATCTTCATAAAGTCACGGATGGCGGTGACGTCGGGTTGTCCGCATCCGAATTCGTTGTACACCTGGGTGGTCGTAACTACCTGGGTGGTGGTGCCATTGGTTTTCCGGTGCAATTCTGCCAGTTGCTCTGCCTGAACGAGAAACAAAGGATGTGTGAAGATGACAAGGGTGGTGGGTTCCAGGGCATGCAGGTTCTGATTCTCCACAGAGCCACAGAATCTTACCGGATAAGTTTCAGATCCGTCGAAGGCAATAAATTCGCGCAGCGTGTCGGTGGGCAGGCGGAAGGTCAGGAGTTTGGTCGTATCGTTGAACTTAACACCAATTCTGCGGATGTCATCCTTTCTGGTAACATCCCAGATAATTACCGCAGCGGTGGCTTTGCGAAGATTGAATTCTGTATTTTTTGCCGGGCCAGTGGAATTTACATCCCGGAATGGCATCTGCGGACCGGTCCAGATGAGGTTCCTGACATAAGACAGCTCAAGATAATTGAGCCATCCCAGTGAATTGTCGGCCGGTAAACGGTAGGACAACGATATATTTTGCTGGGCCGCAGGATTTTGAATGAGGGTACGTTTCACCTTGAACTTTGCATACAGGCTATAGGAGTCCTGCTCTGTATAATCAACCTGCACTGAATCCTTCTTCACTCCGTTTGAGTAAATTGAGAAATAGCTGTTCACAGGAGCTCTGGCGGCAACATAGGTTTTGATTTGCAGGGCGGACATGGAATCGATGTTCGGAATCAGGAAATCAAAATCCCAGCTGTTTTTTACATTATCGAATATCTCACCGTACCAGATCCTCCCCGATTTGATCAGGTTGCGCTGATCAAGTTCATGAAACGTGTAGTCATCAAACCTGAAGGAGTAAGAGTTGGCAGGGAGTATGGACGATGGTTGCGCCTGGATCCTTTTTCCGGCCCCGAGGTCGGCGGTAAGATAATAGTAGGTGGAGTCTGAGAACCCATTTGTGGAATGAGAGAACTGGTGGGTTACGTTATCGAAGGTCCATTTACCGGATTCTTCTCCAAAGAACAGAAGGTAATCGCCGTCATCGAATTTTCCGTCTCCGCCATCTACTACCTGGATGGAATTTTCCCTGAGGTCGTCGACGCGGGGTGCGGAGTTAACCTCCGGCAACATGCCTCCCCCGTTTCCGTAAAGGCGCAGGTTAGCCGGCTGGATCGTTGCGGGATCCAGGCCCATCCCCACCAGGTCGGCATAGGTTATCTTGTGAATGCCTGTGTTGGCAACCGCAAGTTTAAACCAGCGGCCGGTTGCAAGCACAGAGCTGTTTTTATGCGGAAGCACAGCCATCGAACATGGCGCGATCAGGATAACCAGCAGTAAGATGTAAAATTTTCGGGCCATGGTAAAAAAGTAAGCAAAATTACGCAATTACCGGATCACCACCAATTTCGATGTCTGCTGATGGGTGGTTCCGTCGGGTATTGTAACCAGCACGCGATAGATGTAAGTTCCGGAATCTATTTTTCGGCCGGAATCCGTGGTGCCGTCCCAGTCGATGGGTTCGATTTTGTAACCATTGGCATAGATCGTCCTGCGGAAGGTCTTGATCTGCTTGCCAAAGATCGTATAAATCTGAATTTCCACATCCAGGTTCTGATTGACCTGGTTGGTTTCAAAACTGAATGTGGTATGGTCCCGCATCGGGTTGGGGTAGTTGTACAATCTTTCGTAAGCAAATTCATTCGCGCTGATAACGATGAAATCGATTCCTGCTTCAGCACTGTTGTTGTACACATCCCATGCTTTGAGAACCAGGTGATGCGGTCCTTCGGCCAGTTTGCTGAGCGGATAACTAACGGTACCACTCGTGAAGGTATTCAGGTCAGTTACATAATAGTCGTTCAGCACGAGTGGTTCAGCCGTACGGTCGTCCAGCATCGCGGTTATGTCATGGCCGATCCCGTTCCCAACAGTATTGATCCCCGATTCGTCACGGATATCCGCAAGCACGACCGGGTTCGGGTCGGTAATTCCGCCCGACACAAAATTCCGGGTATTGATGAACAGCGATATTTCGGGTCCGTTTTCATCGAACGGGGCCAGACTGTTATATCCACCTACCACAATTTCGTCGCTGTAACCACTTGCATCCGTTTCGTTGCTGCGGGCATAGTAGCTGATCTTTCCCACACCGTATTTATAAGCTATATCCTTGGGAACGATGAACGAGAATTCAAAACTTCCGTTGGTTACCTGGGCTTTGCCCTTGTAAACAGGATTTTTGCGGAGAAAGAACTTCACCGGCGGACTGCCGTCATTGCCGTTGGTCCATATTTCGGCAGCCTTGTCGAAGACGGTCGGGAACACGGTACCGGAAAAATCCTGCACCTTACTGCCGGAATGGTGGCGAATCTCACCCGTGATGGTCATTTCAGCAAGCGCTTTGAGCGTATCGGGTACCGTAGTCGGCTCCTGACTGTTAATGGAGGTGGTAACCACATCGAGGTCAGGGTAATCCATCTTGAGTGCAGGGTCGCCCAGGAGAACGAATTTCCGGGTATTGGCGTTGGAGCCGGCACCTGCCTTCGACAACATGATCAGGTCGCCCATCTTGTGATATTCACCTCCGGGCATGGTAAAGGCATTCTGGTAAAAATTGTTGGAGAGAACGAAATTAGATCCGGCAAAGGTTGCCCGCGTGGTTGTGAAAAGGGCAATGCCTCCTCCCTGTCCGTTCAGAAACACCCATTCACCTGCCGAAACACGCTCAGGGTCATCAAAACGGCTGAATTCACAAGTTGCTGTCATAAACACCGGCATGTTATCAAAGTTCCGCCAGTTTTTGATGTCAGGCACTTCAAGCACGCGTTCATGCGCCCATCCGACTTCACCGCCGTGACCCACGTAATTTATAATGAGCGCCCCTTTTTCAACACGTTTAGTTATGGCGTCGTTCACCTCAGGATAACGCTTGCCTCCGGGTGTAGAAATCTGCGTGTAGGCATCCATGTAGATTTTATCCAGGTTATAGTCCTTGTAACCATTTTCGATGATGGCACTGAGGTTTTCGGAATCATTGATAAAGATGTTACCGCCTTCGTCCTGGTCATCCGCCACAAAACAGACGACGTTGCGCCAGTCGTTCTTTACGGAATCACTGTTCGAGCAGTAATGAAGCACCTTTTCAACGGAAGCCCTGGCTTCGTCCACCGTCGTGACCGGAAAACGACCAACGCCCATGTCGAGGTCGCCAGATGCCCCCTGCCCTTCACCGGGATCGAGCAGAACGAAATAATCATCGGTAATATAACTGTCGATCGGGTCGAGCGATTCAACTGATTGAAAGGAGGGAACAAAATTGGTGTTGTTTGGCTGTCTGTTCATGTAGTCATAGGAGGCATCACCAAATAAAAGGAGATATCTGGGCTCTTTGCCGGGTTCTGCCTTGTTGTACATCATCCGCACAAAATCCCGGATTGCTGTTATATCCTGGGCTCCCGAGGAGAACTCATTGTAGATCTTTTCCGGTGTTGTGACCAGAGTCGTCAACCCGGCATGCTGTTGATGAAATGCAGCAAGTCTCTCGGCTTCTGTAACAAAGGAGGGATGGGCCACAATGATGTAGTCTGCCACCGCGGTGCCATGCAGGTCCTGCGGCTCAATGGATCCGACAAAATCGGGCGTACCGAATGAGCTCCCGTCGAAGGCAATAAATTCACGTAATGTGTCAGTTGGCAAACGGAACTTAAGATCCGATCCCGACAAAGTTGTTTGTATTAATCGGATGTCGCCAATGGAGGAGACATCCCAAACCTGCAGATTCTGACCGTTTGAGCCAAGGATGAATTCCGATACCAGGTTCTTTCCGGTTCCCAATACGGAGCGGAATCCCATCTGGGCTCCTGACATCTTGAGCAACCGGGTAGCATTAACTTCGAACCAGTTGAGATAGCCAATACAACTTGAATTTGACTTGTTGTAAACAAGTTTCAGGTCGACTATATCTTTTGTGGATGAAAACCCCGCAGAACCCTGTTTTTCAGCCGCATATGGATCGAGGTAATAGGATCCTACCGGTGGAACAGAGATGTTGCTGACCTGCTGCCCTTGGGCGAAAAGCGTAAATGAGCTACTCCCGCTGGTCGACCTTGCGGCAATACAAGCTGTGACCTGAACCGGCTTGACGATGTCGATATTGGGGAAATTAAATGAATAGTTGCGGGTCGTTGTGATATCAAATATTTCATGGTCGAACCATTCGCGTCCCGATTTTATGAGGTTGATATCATCCCTTTCGTAAAAGGCATAGTCATCGAACTTGCGGATAAAATTATTGGCTGGTTTTTCTGTTGACGCCTCGGTAACAATACGTTTGCCCGGTCCCAGATCGAAGGTTAGAAAATAGAAAGTCTGATTACTGTAGAGGTTTTTTTTATGATGAAACACATGATCTGCAGTGGAATAGGTCCATATATCAGGCGATTGACCGTAAAACAGCAGGTAATCTCCTGGGCTGAGCTTCCCGGCGCTGGATTGATAAACGAAAACAGCGTTCTCAGTCAGATCATCGGCGCGAACGGCAGCGTTGGCTTCGGGAAGCATTCCTCCGCCGTTGCCATAGAGCCGGATGTTCTGCGGGTCCACCGATGCGGCCGGGATGCCCATCTTAGCCAGGTCCTCATATGAGATTTTATAAATTCCGGTAGCATTGATGGCAAATTTATACCATCGGCCCGATGCAAGAACGGAGTGTTCTGCGTAGGAAGGGGAAGATTTTATAGTCGCAGGTCGCATGTTGGTTTGTGTCACAACAACCAGCCGGAAAGATTTAAGCCGTTCCAGCCGGCCTGTTGTGCTGTCTATGCGGAGAGGTAACACGGCAATCTCAACAAATGCGTTCTTTCTGCGCACAACCATGGTGCTGAAAACAAGGGGCCGTTCTGCTATTTTTTCCGAATCCCTGACGAACCCGGCATCGGGAACAGCTTCATAAACAGCATTTTCTATTTGCATCACGACCACTGAGTCGGATGGATTCTCAACCGGCCAGGATACCATAACAAACGGTAAAAATCCAAACCCAAAACGTGTGGAAGAACCGTCAAATGAGATCACCTTCATGGGTTCTGATCCATCGGGATTGGCGTTTTGAGGAGGATTCCAGGTAAGGAGTACGTTCCGTTCCTGCCTGACCTCACCGGCGCCAGCCCGGAATGGTCCTACTGCAAAAAAGACAAAAACAAGAAAAGCAGAAAATAGAGTGCGATTCATCGGCATGGTATGATCTTTAAATAGACAGCAAAACCGGGCAAAAGGTTTGCCGGTCATGAAAATTTATCTGGCCAGATATATCTGATAGCCTTATTTTAACGTTAGGCAAATGGGAATATTGTTAGGCCGGGACTGTTTCTATTCAAATTAATTTCATAATTTTGCAACACTGAAACAGTCAGGCCTCCAACATCGAGAATGATTAAGAGATCCGCGGTTATCGCATTGTTTAGCGTTTTTATTCTGATGAATGCCGCCCATGCGCAGGATCCGGAGTTCTCTCAATTTTATTCCAATCCGCTTTACCTGAACCCGGCTCTGGCAGGGGCGAACCTATGCCCCCGCGCCATCGCCAATTATCGCAATCAGTGGCCATCGATTGGCAAAGCTTTTAATACCTATAACGTTTCTTACGATCAGTATTTCGATGTTCTGCATGGCGCGGTGGGAGTCATTGTCACCGCCGATCGAGCCGGAGGCGGTAACCTCAACACCACCATGATCGGGTTGATGTATGCCTATAAATTCAACATCACATCCCATCTTCAGGCAAGCGGTGCGCTTAAGGTAAACTATTATCAACGGCGGCTCGTCTGGGAGAATCTGACCTTTGCCGACATGATCGACCCACAGGGCGGTTTTATCCTACCCACCAGTGAGAAACAACCCGACAACTCGAGTGTGGGTGTTCCCGACTTTTCTGCCGGAATCTTCCTTGCCTACGATGAACTGCTTTACGGAGGTATTGCCGTTGATCATCTGTCGCAGCCAAAAATCGGCTTCTATGCCGACAACAGTACGCAATTATACATGAAGTACACCGTTCATTTAGGTTCGGTCATCAACCTTAAAAAAGGGGGTAGCTGGGGCGATGACCGTGAATTCTCAATTTCCCCTAACATTCTTTATCAGCAACAGTTCAATTTTCATCAGCTCAATGTCGGCTTATACCTTACCATCGATCCATTTGTCGGGGGATTATGGTTCCGCCATAACTTTGAAAATGCTGATGCCATCATCCCGATGCTTGGTTTTCATTGGAAAAATTTAAGAATGGCCTATAGTTACGACTTCACCGTATCGCGACTGAAAGGCGCGTCGGGCGGGGCTCACGAGGTATCTGCCTCCTGGCAATTTCCATGCATCGAAAAAAAGAGACGTATTCGGGCAATAAAATGTCCGCGTTTTTAGTTATTATTGCAAAAATTTTCTAACGGATGAAAATTCAAAGGATTTTACAAGTAAGCGTTCTTATTGCTGCCATTGCCTTGGTAGGCGCCTGTAAAAAAGGCGGCAATTCACGCACCACCGGATGGGATTACAACAATTCTAAAAATGGTGGCTTTGAAGTCAGGGATTTTGCAGACCAGGAAACCGGCCCCGGCCTGGTGTTCATCGAAGGAGGTTCATTCACCATGGGACAGTCGCAGGATGATGTGATGTTCGACTGGAACAATGCACCCCGCCGCGTTACTGTTGCCAGCTTCTATATGGATGAAACCGAGGTTCGCAACCTCGACTACATCGAATATCTGTACTGGTTAAACCGTGTTTATGGCACCGACTACCCGGGCGTTTACCGTAAAGCACTGCCCGACTCACTTGTATGGCGCGACAAGATGGCCTACAATGAGCCGCTGGTTGAATACTACTTCCGTCACCCTGCTTACCGCGGCTATCCGGTTGTTGGTGTGAACTGGACACAGGCCAATGATTATTGTGCCTGGCGTACCGACCGTGTCAATGAGATGCTCCTCATCCGCAAAGGCATTCTGGCCATGGATCCGGCACAGAAAAATGAAAACAATTTCAATACGGAAGCCTATCTCGCCGGTCAGTATGAAGGGCTGGTGGACAAACCGCTGCCCGACCTTAATCCCAACGGAACCGGCACCCGTAAAGTGAGAATGGAAGATGGGATCATGTTGCCCAAGTACCGCCTTCCGACAGAAGCCGAATGGGAATATGCTGCCTGGGGCCTCATTGGCAATACCCTTTATGAGCGCGTCGTTGAGAAAAAGAATTATCCCTGGAACGGAAGCCAGACCCGTACCAGTGAATCCCGCTATTACGGAAGTATGATGGATAACTTTCGCCGTGGAAAAGGCGATTACATGGGTGTGGCCGGCAATCTCAATGACGGTGCCGACATCCCTGCCCCCTGCGGTTCTTACTTTCCGAACGATTATGGGCTTTATAACATGGCAGGAAATGTGAGCGAATGGGTGCTCGATGTGTATCGTCCGTTATCCTTTGAAGATGTATCCGGGCTAAGGCCCTTCCGTGGTAACGTATTCCAGACTCCGGTGCGCGATGCAGAAGGATTTCTGGCTGAAAAAGACAGCCTCGGACATATGAAATACCGCAACATCACCACCGCCGAAGCAGCGTCGCGGAAAAACTACCGTAAAGCTGATAATATCAACTACCTCGACGGCGATTTTGCATCGAGTGTTGACAACAACCTGTGGAAGGATGCACCCAGCGATTCAACCTCCACAAACCTGATGTATCAGTACGGAATGAGTTCACTGATCAGCGACCATGCAAGGGTTTACAAAGGAGGCAGCTGGAAAGATCCCGCTTACTACCTCAGCCCGAGCCAGCGCCGTTATCTCGACGAAAGTGATGCCTCGGATGCCATCGGCTTCCGCTGCGCCATGACTCGTGTAGGTGGCGGAATACGCGGAAAATGATCATCAGCCAGGAATCGATTTATTCGAAATTCCAGGAACATCCTGTAATCTCAACTGACAGCCGGAAGATCCCTCCCGGTTGTCTTTTTTTTGCCCTGAAGGGTGAAAATTTTAATGGCAACCTCTTTGCCCGCCAAGCCCTCAGCCAGGGCGCAGCATTCGCCGTTATTGATGAGGAACAGATTCCTTCCGACCCCCGGTTCCTGGTCGTCGAAAATGTTCTGGAAACCCTGCAGAAACTCGCACACCACCACCACCGGCAATCAGCTGTCATTGTGATCGCCATCACCGGAACGAACGGTAAAACTACCAGCAAAGAACTTATCAATGCGGTGCTGTCGAAAAAATTCCGGACCACGGCAACCCAGGGTAATCTAAATAACCATATCGGGGTACCGCTGACACTGCTTGCCATTAACCGCGAAACAGAGATTGCCATCATTGAAATGGGAGCCAATCACCCCGGAGAGATCGATTTCCTGTGTCGTTTGGCCGAGCCAGACTATGGGCTCATTACAAACATCGGCAAAGCGCATCTCGAAGGTTTTGGCGGATATGACGGGGTGATTCGCACAAAGACGGAGCTCTACCGCTATATCCGTGACAATGGTGGTACACTGGTGGTAAACAAGGACAACCCCCTGCTCATGAAACATGCGGCCGGAATCCCGGCCATCACCTATGGAAAACCTCCCGCCATGGTATCGATGAATTCGGTTAGTGCCAACCCTTTTGTAGAGATGGAACTGAGCACCGAAGCTTGTGCGGCTTACTTCATTAAATCCAAATTATACGGAGGGTACAATGCACAGAATATTCTTGCAGCTGCCTGTATTGGGGAACATTTCGGCGTGGAATCCGAAAAGATCGTCGAAGCAATTGAGTCCTTTGAACCGTCAAACAACCGGTCGCAAATCCTAAAAACCACTTCAAACCTGCTGATCATGGATGCTTACAATGCCAACCCCAGTAGCATGGAAGCAGCCATCACCACCTTTTCATTAACCAGCTATGAAAACAAAGTGGTAATTCTGGGCGACATGCGTGAACTTGGCGAAGAGACCGATTCAGAACACCTCCGGCTTCTTGAATTTGTTGCCGGAAAGAAATTCTCAGAGGTATACCTTGTGGGTCCAGTTTTCACACGCCTCAATACACACCGTGAGAATCACTGTTTTGACGACAGCGATCTGGCTGCCATCTGGTTCACACACCACCCCATCGAGGGTTGTACCATCCTCATTAAAGGATCGAGAGGTATCAGGCTGGAGACGGTAATGGAGAAACTCTGATCATCGTAAATCGAAAATCATGGGAATCATAATTGGCTTAATGTCGGGTACTTCGCTCGATGGACTCGATATCGCAGCGTGCAGATTTGAATTGAACGAAGGATGTTGGAATTATACGATCCTTCATGCCGAAACCGTTGTCTATTCTGATGATTGGAGAGTCCGGCTGGCAGAGGTGGAGAACAGCACGGCGCTGGAGTTTGTGCAAACCGACATCGAATACGGGCACCTCCTTGGCAGACTCACCCGTGGTTTTATTGAAACACATCAAATCCGTCCCGACTTCATTGCCTCACACGGCCATACGGTGTTTCACCAGCCGGCTAAAAAGATCACCTGTCAGATCGGCCGGGGTTCGGCCATTGCAGCGGAAACAGGGTTTCCGGTCGTCTGCGATTTCCGGTCGCTGGATGTGGCCCTCGGCGGACAGGGGGCTCCACTGGTGCCGGTCGGCGACAAACTGCTGTTCGGTCAATACGACTATTGCCTCAATCTGGGCGGGTTTGCCAACATTTCAATGGAGAAAGAGGGAAAGAGGATCGCATTTGACCTTTGTCCCGCCAATATCGTTCTCAACCTGCTTTCTCAAAAATCCGGAAGACCTTACGATCACAACGGAAACCTTGCCCGAAGCGGTCAGATTCTGCCCGGACTGCTGAAAGAGCTGAATGACCTTTCATACTATTCGCAACGGCCTCCGAAATCGCTCGGTAAAGAGTGGGTCATCGAAAACATCCATCCCCTGCTTGCAAAATACCCGGAAGGTATCAACGACCTGCTGGCAACATTTTGTGAACACATCGCCCTGCAGGTCGCTGCCAACGCCGGCACAAACCCGGAGAAGAAAATTCTCGTAACAGGCGGCGGAGCGCACAATGCATTCCTGATTGAACGGATCGCAAACCATGCGCAATCCGGTATCATCATTCCCGATCCGGCTACTGTCGATTTCAAGGAGGCGCTCATCTTCGCCTTCCTCGGACTTCTTCGCTGGCGGGGTGAGAACAACTGCCTCAGCGCCGTAACCGGAGCCTCCGCCGACAACTGCGGCGGGTCGATTTTCAGCCCGTGAATAAAAATTGAGTAAATTAGCGCTACAATCGCTATTGACTTTCCTTTTTTGAAATGATTGGTTATCAGGAAACACTGGACTATCTTTATGCGCAGCTGCCGATGTACCAGCGCATCGGAGTGGCTGCCTACAAGGCCGATCTTGAAAACACAATAGCACTGTGCAATTTGCTGGGCAATCCACAAAACTTTTTCCCCACTGTTCATGTGGCCGGCACCAACGGAAAGGGTTCCGTCTCCCACATGCTGGCCTCCATTTTGCAGGCGTGCGGACTTAAAACCGGACTCTACACCTCACCGCATTTGAAAGATTTCCGCGAGCGGATCCGGGTCAACGGGCAGATGGTCGGCGAAGATGAGGTGACCGGCTTTGTGAACAGATACCGCAGTGACTTCGAAGTCATCCGCCCCTCCTTTTTCGAAATGACCGTGGGGCTGACATTTGACTATTTCAGGAGACAAAAGGTTGACATTGCCGTCATCGAAGTCGGACTCGGAGGGAGGCTCGACTCCACCAACATCATAACCCCGCTCCTTTCGGTGATTACCAACATAAGTTTTGACCATATGCAGCTGCTGGGCGATACCCTGGAGAAGATCGCAGCCGAAAAGGCAGGGATCATCAAGCGCGACGTCCCGGTTCTGATTGGCGAAACTCAGCCCGGGATTGACAGTGTCTTTATCCGGACGGCGATGGCCAAAGGAAACAGAATCACTTTTGCCGACAAGCTGTTTCATGCAAAAAACATACAGCACACCACAAACCATCCGAAACAACTGGTGATGGATATCTGCCGCCAGGATGTACCTTTCCTGAAGAGGCTGGTCTCTCCGCTCGCCGGCAACTATCAGCAGAAAAACATCATTACCGCCATTGCAGCCTGCGAACAGCTCAACGGTGAGGGCTTACAGATATCGCCCTCTTCAATCCGTGCCGGGATACGTGATGTGACAATCAACACTGGTTTGGCCGGCCGTTGGCAACTCCTTGGAACAGATCCTCTCACCATCTGCGATACCGGTCACAATGAGGCAGGTATCGGCGAAGTTCTGCAGCAGATCGATCAAACTCCCCATCAACGGCTCCATTTTGTATTCGGCGTGGTTAATGACAAGTCGATCACAGCCATCCTCAAACTGCTGCCCAAAGATGCCACTTACTACTTCTGTAAAGCAGATATTCCCCGCGGATTGGATGCCGCGGAATTGCAATCACTGGCTCGAACCGAAGGGATGGAAGGAGATCACTATAATTCGGTGAAAACCGCGCTGGAGGCTGCCCGGAGTGCCGCTTCGCCGGAGGATCTTGTGTTTGTGGGAGGAAGTACGTTTATCGTCGCCGAGGTGGTATAAACCGCCATTTCATTTTAGCCTCCCGAGATCAGATGCAGCACGGTCACATCGTCGCCATCCTTCACTAAAGCCGTATCGTAATCGGCTTTTTTCACCAGAACTCCGTTAATTTTGATGACGAGCATCTTAAAGGTATAATTGCGCTCCTGTAGAAGTTCCCTCACCGTAAGCGTCTCCTGGGTAAACTTTGCAAAATTGTTGTTCAGGGTTATTTTCATTTTTCGCTATTTCAAAAGTATCTCCACCACCGTATTTGCCTGCATACAGGCTACAATACCAACCCGCGGAGCCAAGGGCGGTAGTTCTTCAGTTACTTCCGATATTTCGTCGCCGCAGATATATATGTTGCCCATTCTGCGGTAATGGATCATCTCATTTCTCCCCCAACCGGCCAGCCCCAACCCTACCACCAGCGGCATTTCCGGCATACGGTCCAGGACCGTCTCGATCAGCATGGCCTTCTGGTCGGCCAAGTCGAAAGCCTCTACCAGCACGTCGCACGAACCGAACAACGACTCAACGTTACCGGTTGTTACCCGGAGGTCGTGGACTGTGATATCCAGGCCGCGATTGATCCGCAAAAGATTTTCCTTCAGTGTGGGAGATTTTTTCAATCCCACCTGGTCGAAAAAGTAAAACTGACGGTTCAGATTCGACTCCTCTACCACATCAAAATCCACGATAACAAGGTTAACCACCCCGGCCCTGACCAGGGCTGCAGCACAGTTTGATCCTAGTCCGCCACAGCCGGCAATGCCAACTTTTTTTGTCTTAAGGATCTCTTTGATCTGCTCAGATGTCATGGTTCTCGATTCGTAATAATTTACCTATACCTTACCTGCAAAAATAACAAATAAATGACAATTCAAGCCGCCTGTCTGGCCTGTCGATATGCTAAAAATAACACATCGAAGTTTTTGATTGACGCGGATTTATCCCCGTATTTTTGCTTATTTTTGTATCGTTAAAAATTTAACAAGATATTGTTTTGCAACTGAAATCATGGCAATCGTAATTTGAATTAAATCTTATCCCTATGACATTCGAAGACTTCAAACAAAGCCACAAACTGCTTACCCGGTACAAATATACGTGGGCCCCGATCGACAAAGGTTACAATAACCGCAGTATCTATATTAATGTTGGAGACCTGACCATCCGCGAAAAACCGGTTACCCAGCTGATGAAGGATAAATTTATCGGTGGGAAAGGGTTTGACCTGCGGCTTCTTTGGAATGCAACCAAACCCGACACCCAATGGAACGACCCCGAAAACGAGATTGTCATTTCCGGCGGACCCTGCTGCGGCATTACGCAGTATTCTGGCTCGGGGAAAGCCATCTGTTGCGCCATCAGCCCGCAAACCGACATTGTGGTAGACTCGAATGTAGGCGGCTTTTTCGGACCCTTCCTCAAATTTTGCGGATTCGATGCTTTGGAGATCCAGGGAAAATCTGACCAGGAAGTGATGGTACTTTTCGACGAAGCACGTGAAGTGATCGAGGTTTACGAAGCCGGCGACCTGCCGTCCGACAGCCATGTGCTGGCGGAGGAGCTGCACGACATGCTGGCCGATCCCGGAAATGAAAAGGACAAATATAATGTGTCTGTGGTTTCTGCCGGAACTGCTGCCGAGCACTCCCTCATCGGGATGCTAAACTTCAGCTTCTACGACATCAAACGCAAGAAGGTGAGGCTGAAACAGGCCGGCCGCGGAGGAATCGGCACCGTGCTCCGCGACAAAAAGATCAAGGCTGTGGTGGCCCATGTAAAAACCATCGGCGGAAACCGTAACAATGTCGCCAATATGGAGGCCATCCAGGAGCGCGGCCGGACCTTTAACAAGGAGATGCGCAACCTCGATGACAAGCAGTGCGAAATGCGCTCCAAAGGCACTGCACATCTTACCCTTGTAATGAACGACTACGACCTCCTCCCGGTCAACAATTTCAAATTCGGAAGTCATCCTGATGCCACCAAGATCAGTGGCGACGTTTGGAAATCCTACTTTACCCAAGGTGTTCCCGACGGCTGCTGGGTAGGGTGCAACATGGCCTGCGCGAAAGGGGTCGACAATTACGAACTCCGCTCAGGACCTTACAAAGGAGACAAAGTCATTGTCGACGGTCCCGAATATGAAACAACCTCTTCCCTGGGCTCAATAGCAGGCATTTTCAACCCCGACTTCACCATCGAGGCCAACTTTTATTGCGATACTTACGGCATCTGCACCATCAGCTGGGGCAGCATCCTCGGCTTTGTAATGGAGTGTTACGAAAACGGTATCCTGAATGAGGAGCGCACCGGCGGACTCAGGCTCAACTTCGGGAATGCAGATGCGGCTATGGAACTGCTGCACCAGCTTTCACGCGGCGAGGGATTTGGGGTAATTGCAGGCCTTGGAGTTCGTAAAATGAAAGGGCTCTTTGCAGCCAACGGCTGGGGCGATGCAGCCTTCATGCAGGATATCGGCATGGAGAACAAAGGTCTTGAGTATTCACAGTATGTTTCGAAGGAGTCGCTGGCTCAGCAGGGCGGTTATGCCATGACCAACAAAGGGCCCCAGCACGACGAAGCCTGGCTCATCTTCATGGACATGGTAAACAACCAGATCCCCACATTTGAAAAGAAGGCCGAAGCACTTCACTATTTCCCGATGTTCCGTACCTGGTTCGGACTTGCGGGATTCTGCAAACTACCCTGGAACGATGTAGAACCCGAGGACAATGCCCAAACTGCTGAGCCAGCCAAGGTTCCACAGCACGTAGATAACTATGTAACCATCTTCAATGCTGTGACCGGTGCAAGTATCGACAAACATGAGATCATCCGGATGTCGGAACGGGTCTATAATTTCCAGCGTATCTTCAACATCCGCCGTGGCAAGGGACTCCGGATTCACGATGCGCAACCCTACCGGGCCTGCGGCCCTGTGACCAAAGAGGAGTATGAGTCCCGCGCAGAACGGTACGATAAACAATTGCTCGAACTTGTGAGCTTCGATCCCGAGGGCAAGTCTACCGAAGAAAAGATGAAAGCCCTGCGTGCATACCGCGAAAACCGTTACGAACAGCTGCTCGATGCCGTTTACGAGCGCCGCGGCTGGACCAAAAACGGGGTACCGAAGATCGAACACCTGAAAAAAATCGGTATGGACCTGCCGGAGCTCCTGGAGGTTGTGACACCATTGCAGTAGCAGACACCAACATCTCACCAAAGATGGAAAACCTGATCAGGGGCATTGTTGAATTCCGCAAGAACGATTTTGAAACGCACAAGGAGCTTTTCCGGAATATCCAGGACGGCCAGAATCCCCATACCCTCTTTATCGGTTGTTCGGATTCCAGGCTGGTTCCCAACTTCATTACGAAAACGCTGCCCGGCGAGATCTTCGTGGTCAGGAATGTGGCCAACATCGTTCCCGTTTACCAGGAAACCGGAGGATTTCTGGGGATTACATCTGCCATCGAATATGCTGTGCAGTCCCTCAAGGTCGACAACATCGTTGTTTGCGGCCACTCCAACTGCGGGGGATGTGCCGCACTTTTCAAATCCGATGAGGAGCTGAAGCATATACCCCATACTAAAAAATGGCTTGAGCTCTCCCATCCCGTGATGGAGCGGGTAAAGAACATCTTTCCCGACGACCGCGACAGAGAGGCCCGTGAGTGGCTCACCGAACAGATGAATGTGGTGGAACAACTCAAACACCTGCTCACCTATCCCTATATCAAAGAGAGATATCTTGCCGGTACACTGAACCTCCTTGGCTGGCATTACATTATCGAGACCGGTGAGATTTTCGGGTACAATAAAGAAAAGGTAGCGTTCGAACTGATCAATTGAGGTGGAAATCGAGACACGTGACGCGTGAGAAGGTGAAAGTAATACGAATTTCAATTTTCAATTATCCATTGTCAATTATCATTTAGCCTATGATCCCTAACCAATGGTATGTTATTCTCGACTCAAAAGAGGTCGGAATAAATAAGGTGATCGGAGTGCGGCGCTTGGGGGTGAACCTCGTGGTGTGGCGCGACAGCAGCGGCCGGATCGGCGCAGCACTCGATAAATGTCCGCATCGCGGAATCGCGCTCAGCAAGGGTAAAATGGTCAACCTCCACCTCCAGTGCCCTTTCCATGGGTTTGAATACGATCCCTCGGGGGCTTGCAAGCTGATTCCCGCCAATGGCAGGGCTTCGGCGGTTCCTGAACACATTCATGCAGGTGCCTATCCCATAAAGGAAGAATACGGGTTCATCTACCTCTGGTGGACGGAACACCACAAAGTTGACGGAATGACCGGACCGAGCGTGCCAACAGATGCAGTGCCATGGTTTAACGACCTGGGGGAGGATCTGGTGTGGAAGGGTTTCACGGAAACGTGGAAATGTCACTATTCGCGGGCGATCGAAAACCAACTCGACGTGGTTCATGTGCCTTTTATCCATCGCACGACGATCGGCCGGGGAATCGGTCCTGTGGTGAATGGTCCCTATACGGAGATCAACGGAAACAGCCTCTCCTTCTGGCCCTTCAATGAACAGGACATGGGACAGACGCCTATTCCACCGGCCAAAATGACCAAGCCTGACAAGTCAACCTACCTGACTTTTATCTTCCCCAATTTGTGGGAGAATCATATCATGGACTCGATGCGGATCATCGTGGCCTTCGTTCCGGTTGACGAAAACCATACGATATTTTACCTGCGCACCTACCAGAAAATGGTAAAACTTCCCCTGCTGAAAGATCTCTATTTCTTCCTGACCAAACGCTATAACCGCATTGTTCTTCACCAGGACAGAAGGGTGGTGGAGACTCACCAGCCACAATCTACCTCATTGAGAATGGATGAAAACCTGATCTCAGGAGACTACCCGATCGTGCTATACCGGAAAATGCGGGAGGAATTGAAAAAAGGCTGATTTACCGATTCACCATCTCACCATTTCACCATTTCACCATTTCTCTTAGTGGCACTTATCCACTTTCATGTAGGGATAGGTAAACTCGGTCGGGGGGATCAGGGTCTCCTTGATGGTGCGGGGGTTGGTCCAGCGGAGGAGGTTGAGGTGACTCCCTGATTTGTCGTTCGTTCCCGATCCGCGGGCACCCCCGAAGGGCTGCTGCCCAACCACAGCTCCGGAGGGCTTGTCGTTGAAGTAGAAGTTCCCGGCTGCATAGCGAAGGATGCGGCAGGCGGTGTTGATCGCCTCGCGGTCTTTCGAGAACACTGATCCTGTAAGTCCGTAGGGAGAAGTTTGGTCGCAGATGCGCAGCGTCTCTTCGAACTCTTTGTCCTTATAAACATAAATTGTCATCACGGGGCCAAAGATTTCCTCCTCCATGGTTTTAAAATGGGGATTGGTGGTTTTGATCACGGTAGGTTGAACGAAATATCCGACAGATTTGTCACCAATACCTCCATAAATCACTTCGGCATCGGCTGATCTCTTTGCATATTCGATATAACCCATGATGTTGTCGAAAGAGGCTTCATCAATGACCGCATTCATAAAATGACTGAATTCGCGCACATCGCCCACGGTGATCTGTGAGATCATATCGCCGATGCGTGTTTTCACCTCTGGCCACATCGACTCGGGAACATAGGCACGGGAGGCAGCGGAACATTTTTGTCCCTGGTACTCGAAGGCTCCACGCACAATGGCCACCGACACCTGCTGGGGGTCGGAGGAGGGATGCACGAAAATGAAATCTTTTCCGCCAGTTTCGCCAACGATACGCGGATAGGTCCGGTAGGAGGCCATGTTCTGTGCCGCCATCGACCACAGACTGTTAAAGGTGCTGTTGGAGCCGGTGAAGTGAATTCCGGTGAGGTCACGATGTCCCATCACGGTTTTACCAATCATGCTGCCAGAACCTGGAATAAAGTTAATAACCCCGTCGGGAAGTCCGGCTTCTTTAAAAACATTCATGAGAAAGTAATTTGAAAGCAAGGAGGTAGTGGCAGGTTTCCAAACAGTGGTATTACCCATAAGGGCAGGGGCCATGTTGAGGTTGGAAGCAATGGCGGTAAAGTTAAAAGGTGAAACTGTGAAAACAAAACCCTCCAGCGGCCGGTATTCAATTCGGTTTATGATACCCGGCTGTGAATGGGGCTGCTCTTTGTATATCTCCGAAATGAAGTGGGCGTTGAAGTTGAGAAAGTCGATCGTTTCGCAGGCAGCATCAATCTCTGCCTGAAAAGCGCTTTTGTCCTGCCCGAGCATCGTAGCTGCGTTGAGTAGGAACCGGTACTTTTTTGAAAGTAGTTCGGCGGCTTTCAAAGTTATTGATACCCTGTCGACCCAGGGAAAGGATTCCCATTCTCTGTGCGCACTGAGCGCAGCTTCGATAGCCATGTTCACTTCAGCCTCACCAGCCATATGATAGTTCGCCAGCACATGATGGTGATCATGGGGCATTACCACCTTTCCCATCTTGCCTGTGCGAACCTCCTTTCCGCCAATGATCAGCGGAATATCCTGAACCTCGGAACTCAATCGGTCCAATTCGGCATTTAACGATTTTCTCTCCTTGCATCCGGGCGCATAACTCAGCGTATGTTCATTTTGCGGACGCTCAATGTTAAACAAGGCGTTATTCATGATAAGTATTTTTTAGCACTGCAAAATTAGGTGATAATTTTCGATATGCAAATTACGACATATCGAAGGATGCTTCCCAAACCCTCCTAATATCCTCTCCCCGGCCTTACGTGGTGTCTTACCCCACCCCGGCCTTCCGGGTTTTTTACCCCTCCCCAGCCCTCCCCTGAGAGGGGAGGGAGTGTACTTTACCGGTGTAAAGATAATATTTATTTAGTTTTATTCTAAATTAAAAAGAAGTTTTCTGGCATCCGGCACCTAAAATCTTTACAATTTCGTGGATTCGTGCATTCGTGCATTCGTGCATTTATTGCCAAATCAGCTCAGCTCATTTTTCCGGCTCTTCAGGAAGAAAGCCAATGCCACAAGCAGGATAGAAAGGGCTGTCATGAAAAGAAATGCATGCCCAAA
Source organism: Bacteroidales bacterium (assembly GCA_025355465.1). Classification (GTDB taxonomy): domain Bacteria; phylum Bacteroidota; class Bacteroidia; order Bacteroidales; family FEN-979; genus JANXZO01. Next base: position 1,919 of record JANXZO010000057.1, on the reverse strand, counting down.
GCCGGCGGTACTGCCCGGAGTTCCGGAGGCGATGGACCCAATCAACGCGGCACCGGTTAGTTGTCCGATAGCGATAAATATGATAAGCATCCCCTGGGTTGAGGCACGGTCTTGCGATACCACTTCATTGAGCATGATGTAATTAAGCGAAGCCCGCATGGCCAGGCCAAATCCCAGACCAGCCTCGGCTGCATAAAACAAGATCAGGTTCTGCGAAACCAGGCTGAAAAGAAACAGGGCTGCCGAAGCAATAATAAGTCCTGAAACCACCACGATTTTCGATCCCAGCTTATCAAGTAACCTCCCGCTCAGCGGAGAACCTACAGTAGTGGCCGCCACCAGCGGAAGCAACATGAAACTTGCCTTCGAAGGGCGTACACCGAAGAGATCAACCGCCAGTTTCGGAAGAAACACAATACTGGATTGAAAAATCCCCAAACCAAAGGCAATAAACCCAACCAGCCTGACCTGGGTTGAGCGGAAGAGCTTTGTGTTAATTATGGCATCCCGCCGGGACTTTTCAAACATGACCAGGATGGGGGTAAGTATCAAGACCAACAGTAGAAACGGTAATACCGACAAGGCACCCAAACTTACCCCCAGGTGCCGGACATCCATATTATTTATGGCCAGTGTAAAGCTCGTCAATACAACTGCCATCAATAAAATTCCGATCCAGTCGATCAGTGGCTTTTTTGCAGCCGTTTTTCCGGGAAGCATCCGGGAGGCAAAAACAATCAACGCTGCAGCGATCGGGAGGTTGACAAGGAATAGCGCATTCCAGTCAAAATATAACAGGACAAATCCGGCAATAAATGGCCCGACAATAAAAGCGATGCCAAAAACAGCCCCGATCAGACCCAAAGCCCTTCCACGCTTTTCGACAGGAAAAACATCGCCAATGGTGGCAGAGGCCACCGGGAAAATACCACTGCTTCCGAATCCCTGAATGGCACGACCAATCAGCAGCAAGGTTATATCGTGAGAAAGCGAAACCACCCCGGACCCCAGTCCGAACACAGCAACGGAAATTACATATATCCAGCGTCTTCCATAAATGTCCGACAATTGAAATGTCGAGCGCCCCCATCAGCACACCGAAAAATAACAGGACAAGTATTTGCGTATTTTTTGCTTTGTCAGACATAACCGAGCCCCATATTGTTTAATGTTATTTATATTCTGTCTAAATTGAAAGACAAAAATAGAAATAATTATGGACACCCGGATATGCTATTCCGGACATAACGTGAAAAGTACTAATTTTGCATGAAGACAGCACAAAGACACAAAATTTTCACCATTTCGCTATCTCACCATTTCGCTATTTTTTTATGGAGACAAAATTCACCAACAAACTTACTGACATCAGGCTTCATTACAAGATCTGGATGTCGGACGAGAAGGAGGCAGGGATCCTCGGCGATGGAAAATGGCAAATGCTGAAGTTAATCGATGAAAAAGGCTCACTCAAAGCAGCCTGCGACGAAATGGGCTATACCTACCGGCGAACGTGGGGAAACCTTCGGAAAATCGAAAAATTTTTCGGATTCCCGCTGCTGGAAACCTACCGGGGAGGAGCTGATGGAGGTAAAACAGTGCTGACGGAAGAAGGACGGCAGCTCGTCAGGGCATTTGATGCCTTTCACAAAACCGTGGATGAAACAATAAATGCAGGATTTGACGAATTCATTAAGGAACTTAAGAAATAGTCACTTTCAGGAGTAAAAAATGATCTCTTTTGAAGAGGCTTATAATATTGTAATTTCCAACTCGGTTCCATCGGGAATCGACCGGGTATCCATGCACCTGGCTTTGAACAGGGTACTTGCTGAGGACATTTTTTCGGACATGGATATGCCGCCGTTCAATAAATCGGCGGTAGACGGGTTTGCATATCATTCGTCGGTTGTGGAGAA
>JANXZO010000022.1 GCA_025355465.1 Bacteroidales bacterium | reverse complement strand
AAAGCTCACGGTTGGACGCATTGCCACATAATGTTTATAAAAACCTACGAACGACGGTTTACCTTTTGCCTCTTTTCCTGATAAAGCAGAAAGAGATGGACCAATGAACAAGAAAAGATTGCTTTTTTTGATCCTGATCTCTGCCGGAATAAAATCATTTTGTGCAGGTGAGTTAAGGATAGCCGGGGGACGGGCTGCAGGAATGGGTGGATGTTCTATCGCGATGTCCGATCTTTGGTCGGTACAGAACAACCCTGCCGGTACAGCCTGGTTGAAAAAATTTTCTGTGGGGATATCATTCTCCGACAAATTTCTCCTTAAAGAGCTAAGTCAGGCATCGTTCGGGGTGGTAATCCCAGTTAAAGCCGGAACCTTCGGACTGTCATTATTCAGGTTTGGCTCAAAAACATATAACGAGATTAAAGTCGGGCTAACCTTTGCCAGGAAGTTCGGGAACCATTTTTCTGCCGGCGTTATGCTCGATTACCAGCGTATCGGTCTGTCGGAAATATATGGCAGCAAAAGCCTGTTTTCGTTCGAAGCAGGGGTGAACTACCGCGCAGATAAACATATCTGCATTGGCTTGCACCTTGTTAATCCGGTACCAGTCAAGGTGATTAAATCTCCGCAGGAAAGCCTGCCTACACTTATTCGCTTAGGTCTAGTTTATGAATTCTCCGACACGTTTCTGGTATGTCTTGAAGCTGAAAAGGATCTTCAGCATCCACCTGTATTTCGTTTTGGTGCAGAATATCATTTTGTGAAGCCCTCTTTCATCAGGATTGGAATTGCAACCAACCCGATGGTGTTCAGTTTTGGCTTCGGAATAATGATTGGTGGCATTTCCCTTGATATAGCATCGGAATATCACCAGATACTCGGATTCAGTCCTGGTGGTTCGTTGATGTGGTCGGGCAAAAAATAACGCTTTATGGTGAGGCTATTAATAACAATTTGCTTCTCCCTGTGGATTATCGCCCTTCCCCGGGGATTGATGGGCCAGACGCTTCCGGAAGGGGCATCTGAAGATGACCTTGAACGTCTGTCAGAACGTGCTACTTCAGAAACGGCTGTTTCCGATGCGCTGGAGGAGATGATCGACCTGTCCGCCCATCCCATCGATTTGAACAATGCGACCAAAGCGGAACTTCAGATGATTCCGTTCCTCACTGCAAAGATGTGCGGCAACCTGGAGGAGTACCGGCAAACCTACGGAGAGATATTATCTCCCTTCGAGATGCAGATAATCCCGGGTTTTGATTCAATTCTGATTAAAAAAATAATGCCCTATTTTATTCTTTTACCGGTTTCTGCCCTCCCTCCTCCTTCCCCACGAAACTTAATCAACCTTGGCCATCATGACCTGTTGCTTCGATTTGAACAGGTTCTTCCGATATCGCAAGGCTATAATACCTCCGATTCAATTTTGTCACTTAAGCCGAATGCCGGGTATAAAGGCACACCGCATCGATACTATTTCCGGTACAACTATAATTGGTTTGATAAAATCCGGATCGGATTTTCAGGAGAGAAGGATCCGGGGGAGCAGTTTTTCAGGGGAGCCCAGTCCTGGGGCATGGACTATTATGCAGGGTTTTTATCCATCGGATCGCTTGGAATACTGAAAAACCTTACGATTGGAAATTTCAAAGCCTCCTTTGGACAAGGGTTAACCTTTGGGTCAGGACTTTCCACGGCCTCAATGCCCGGATTTTCCGTATCAGGCTACCAAACAACCTCATTTCTTCGGCCATCCGGAGGAATCAGACCGAGTTTGTCGGTAAGCGAAGGAGATTATCTCAGAGGGGCAGCCTTAACCATCAAAACCGGCCGTCTGGAAATAGCCGGGTTTGCATCCTGGCATTACCGGGATGCAAAAATTGCCTCAGCAGATACTCTGGGAGTTCAGAAATTTGAGTTTAGCAGTTTAATTTCAACCGGCTATCACCGCACAGCCGAAGAACTGGCAAATCGTAATGCAATATCAGAATTGATTGCCGGGGGGAATGTAAATATCCCCTTCTCAAAAGGGATCAACTTCGGGATGAAAATCGGGTTTACCGGGGTATATTCACAATGGTCGGCCAGGTTTAGCCAGGAACAGAAAATATATAACAGGTATTCGTTGCAAGGTACATTCAATTATGTAATCGGTGCAGACTGGCTTATCCGGTATAAAACATTATTCCTTTCCGGTGAAGTCAGCCGAAGTGCCAGCGGAGGGATGGCACTGATTTCGATGGCGTCTTTCACGCCGGATCCCGGCGTAGGGTTAACACTTATCTACCGGAATTACGACCCGCATTACCAGAATCTCCTGGGTAATGCATTTGGGCAAAACAGCAATAATTGTAATGAACAAGGTATTTATATCGCTGGGAATTTTGCTTTGCTCCGAAATATTCAACTTTCACTTTTTTGTGATTTTTATTCCTTTCCATGGTTAAAATACCGTGTCGACAGACCTGCCCGGGGTTATGAGGCAGGAATAATGACCGGATGGCAGGCCTCCCGGAATGTAAATGTTAATTTTCGGTTTTATCAAAAGTTTGGAATGATCAATGGTCTGTCTGAAAATCCTTATCTTCATTGTCTTGCAGAATTTAATCTGCGCAGTTACCGCATCACCCTGAATTGGAATCCGAGTTCATTTGTTACGCTCAAAACCAGGATGGAAGCCAGGGAAACATCGTCAGAAACCAATCCCGTTTATTTTGGTTACCTGGTTTGCCAGGACTTGCAGGTTAAATTTTCACGTGTCCCACTGACAGGTACATTCAGGTATGCCCTCTTCGACATCCCCGGATATGATCAGCGCATTTACATTTATGAGCCTGAAGTTTTATTCGGGTATTCGATGCCTGCCTACTCCGGTAAGGGTATTAGAGGTTGCTTGGTGATCAGATGTAAAGTTACCCCGTTCTGCGAAATTTGGGCTCGCGGCGGGGTAACCTACTATTCTGACCGTAATGAAATGGGTAACGGTCTTGACATGAGAAGCGGAAATACGGTTACTGAAATAACCGCACAGGTGATGTTCAGGCTTTAAGATCACTTATTGCCGTGATCCTTTATTCTTTTCAGGTTCTCCATTCCATGAATATTCAAACCTTTGGAAAGTTTGGAAACCATCGAAAGGTCGATTGTTCCGGTAAGACTGAGAACGGCAACCTCGGTCTTATTTTTCATTAACATGACCATTTCCGTGATCTTTCCCGAAGCATCCTGTTTCGTCATGAATTTCACAAATTCACGTCCTTCATTTATGGTCATGAGTTCTTTGAAAGAGGCTGAAGGATAGGCTCCGGCAAATTCATTATAAACCGCAACGGCCCTGGAAACCTTAGTTGAATCGAAGTTGTAGGTCAATACCTTTAAACCGGTAAGCTGGTCTATCATTTTCTTGATTTCAATTGCACTGGAATCTTTAGCATTGGCCCCCATTTGCTGGAACATCTGGAACATCTCCTTCGAGATATTTACTGTGGTGAATCCCTCCTGTCCTGCATATTTTTCAAACACCTTGTCAATCTGGCTCTGACCCTTCATCCTGGATGGGATAATCAGGAATGTCACCAACGCGAACAGAATTAAAATCTTTTTCATGGCTATTTTGATTTTTTGGACTGAATTTTAATTCCGTCCGGGTTAATAATTATGGGTTGATACTCGTAGAACATATTGATCTTTTGGATGCTTGACATGGCGATGTCAAGGGATTCCAGTTTCTGAACCTGCCTGATGCCGTTGTTTAGGTTGCCTGAAACAAATAACAGCGCCTCCTGCGTTTGCTGGTAGGCAATTTCAGTATCAGGGGTATTTGGAACCGATTTATTTTTTCTTGAATAGTCATTCATAAAGGTGAAAAAAAGGCCCACCACAAGCAGCACACCGGCAGCAATCGAGGAAATAAAAACGATCTGATTGGGTCGTGGATGGAGTTGAACTGTTTTCGTATCTGCAACAGCAGGAACAATCATTGCTTCAAATTTATGCATGAAGTCCTTTTCATTCGTTGTTTCTTGCCCTGATTGTTCGAAGTACCTGAACAAAGGCTGATGTACCAACAGGTTTTCCGGCACGTCAGCACCAAGCATGAACTCCCTCAGCGTGTTCTCCTCCTGCAGGGTAGTTTCCCCTTCAAAATATCGCGCTAATAATATTTCAATTTCGTTGGTTGTCATATACTCTGGTATTGATAATCAGTTCTCTGATCCTTTTTCTTGCTCTTGAAAGAGCCACCCTGATCGCATTTTCATTCATTTCCATTACCGCTGCTATCTCCGAATAATCATAACCTTCCACATCCCTGAGGTGAATAATCATCTGCTGCTGTTCCGGCAACCTTTTAATTGCCTGGTGAATAAGGCTGATCATATCCGAATGATCCTCCCGGTTCTCCATTGGCAGGTTTTCCAGAAACCTGCGATGGTCTTCGAAATTCTCAACAGGGTACTTTCTGGCTTTTATTTTATCAAGGCATATATTCTTTGTTGTAACCATGGCGAGCGCCTCAACACTTCGGTACTCATCCAGTTTGTCGCGTCGCGTCCACAATCTGATAAAAACCTCCTGGGTGACATCCTCAGCTTCTTCCGTACTGTCAAGCATTCGCCTGGCAAAGCGAAAGAGCTTATCTTTTAGCGGGTAGACCTTTATTTTAAACGTGGCGAGATCCATTTGGTCAGGAAGACGATAGCAAAAACTATTTATTACACCCAGAGAAATAAAATGTTAAATCCTGCTTCTGATGGCTTCCCTGTTACCGGTGTACAAATTTGATTATTTTTGCATTACTGCATCCTGTCAGTTCAATCATTAATCACCAAAAACTTTTTCAATTATGTTAAAAGGACATCCTAAAGGGCTCTTTGTGGCGTTTTTCTCCAATATGGGAGAACGCTTTGGTTTTTACACGATGATGGCTATCCTTGTCTTGTTCCTTCAAGCCAGGTATGGTTTATCGGAAGAAGAAGCAGGAGGTTATTACAGTTGGTTTTATTTTGGCATCTATGCCCTTGCACTCGTTGGCGGTATTCTGGCCGATGTTTCAAGGAAATATAAAACTGTTATCCTCGCCGGCATCATTGTGATGTTCACAGGATACCTGATCATGGCACTCCCGGGAAATCCATTGGTGATTACCCTGATTGGCTTATTTACTATAGCCTTCGGGAATGGTTTATTCAAAGGCAACCTCCAGGCGGTGGTTGGTCAGCTTTACGACGATCCCAAATACTCAAAGGTTCGCGATTCAGCCTTCATGATTTTTTACATGGGTATCAATATCGGTGCTTTTTTTGCACCCTTTGTTGCAACCGGAATTCGCAACTGGTACCTGAAAACTCAAGGTTTTCTGCACGACGGCAGTCTGCCTGCCTTATGCCATGCCTTTCAAAAAGGATCCCTGAATGACACAACAAAATTTCAGGAACTGGCAGATAAGGCAAGCGGCGGACATGTTGCAGATCTGGGAATCTTTGCCCAACAATACATTGACGCATTCGCCCGGGGATATAACTATGCCTTTGGTATTGCAGCCGGCGCCATGGTACTCTCCCTGCTTGTGTATATCATTTTCAATAAGCTTTTGCCCAGTGTTGACAAGATCAAGAACTCGGATGCGAATAAGCAAAAGGCCAATACCAATATTGTCAGCTTTCTGTTGGGTGGCGGACTGATGATCACCACTTCTGTAATTTTCTACTTCCTGCTCCGAAATACCGTGAAAGACGCTGCTGCTCTCGGTGCTGCCGTAGGATTATTCATCGGCTTCATTGCCATCATGCTGCAGGTATCCACCAAGGAGGAGAGGCCCAGGGTTACTTCGCTGATCCTGGTGTTTATCGTAGTTATCTTCTTCTGGATGTCATTCCACCAAAACGGTTTGACATTGACCTTTTTTGCCCGCGACTACACAGTTAAGGAGGTCGGGCCGTTCACCAATATTTTCTTCAACCTTGAATCAATTCTTGCTTTCATCGGCGCCATTGCCGGCCTTGTTTTGATCTTCAGGAAGAACACTACACAGCGGATTTTCGGAGCTGCCATGTTTCTCGTTCTGGGTGGATTCACCTATTATTTCATCACCAAAAGCAACGCCAACAACCCGATCGCCCCTGAGGTGTTTCAGTCGTTTAACCCCCTGTTCATTGTATCGCTGACATTCCCTGTCATGGGCATTTTCGCCTGGCTGAACAAGAAGAACATGGAACCCTCTGCCCCGAAAAAAATCGGTATCGGGATGATCATTGCAGCCATCGGATTTATGGTGATCCTGATCGCCTCCCTGGGTCTTGTTTCACCCCATGAACTCCAATATGCTGATGCCGCCGGCGTTACTAAATATAACCCGGTTCCAGACACTTCCCGCGTTGCGCCTTATTGGTTGATAAGCAGCTACCTCATCCTTACCATTGCGGAACTTTTTCTTAGCCCGATGGGGCTTTCGTTTGTTTCCAAAGTAGCTCCTCCACGCTTTCAGGGCCTTATGCAAGGAGGATGGTTATTGGCAACGGCCGTAGGAAACAAATTTCTGTTCATCGGAAGTAAATTCTGGGGAGTTCTCGATCTCTGGCAGTTATGGGCGATCTTTATTGTTTGCTGTGTACTATCAGCAGTGTTTATTTTCTCCATCATGAAACGGCTTGAAGCAGCCACGAAGTAGGCAGGCTTCATGTTATTTCCATGGGGACATAAACGAAGGTTTAACTCCTATACAGAATATATCAGGAGGACATTCGGCGGCCGAATACAAAAGGTGGTTGTAGATGCCGGTTTTACCTGTCCTAACCGGGACGGGACAAAAGGAGTGGGTGGCTGCACGTACTGCAACAACGATGCATTCAACCCCTCCTACTGCGACCTGATGGAGCCGCTGCATATTCAGATTGCCAAAGGCATAGAATTTCATGCCGTCAGATACCGGAGAGCGACTGAATTCCTGGTCTATTTTCAGCCATACAGCAATAGTTACTCGCACCTCGGCAAGTTAATGGAGTTATATGAAGAGGCCCTGCGCTTTCCTCATGTAAAAGGGCTCGTCATCGGAACAAGACCCGATTGCATGGATGATCAGAAACTCGAATACCTCGCCGGACTTTCCAAAAAAAAATATATCCAGGTTGAGTACGGAATTGAATCGCCGCATGAAATTACGCTTCAACGCATCAACCGCGGACATGGATTTTCTGAATCCGCTTCGATGATCCGGAAAACACATGAAATGGGTATCCGTACCGGTGCCCATTTCATCTTTGGTCTGCCGGGCGAATCCGAGGAGATGATGATGTCCACCGCGGAAATTATTTCCGGGCTCCCCATCGATTCAGTCAAATTTCATCAACTACAGGTTGTAAAAGGAACTGCGATCCAAAAGGAGTATAAGGAAAAACCGGAGGATTTCCATCATTTCACATTAGAGGGTTACGTTAATTTTATCGTCAGGTTTTCTGAACGATTAAATCCGGATATCGTGATTGAACGGTTTTCTGGCGAAGTACCTCCGGTTCAACTCGACCACAGCAACTGGAAACTAATCAGATATGATGCTGTGTTACGATTGATTGAAGCGGAATTTGAGAATAGGAACAGTTGGCAAGGTGTTTATTTCAATGGGAAAAGTGACCTTCTGTCAGACATGAACAGAAACATTTGAAGCAACAATCGCCCGTGAAATGGCAGTCTGGAGTTGTTTAATGGTTCGTTCGGGTTCTGTCTGCGGATCATGAAACTGTGTGACCTCGTTGATTTTTCCACGCAACTTGAGATATTGAATGAATCCTCCAAAATTTTTCCTGACCATTTTGCAGTTATTCATCACTACAAGAAGCATGAGGTCGTTGTCAAGAAAAATAGAATCGCCTACAATCCTGTTGTAGATCTCCTCCCGAAGTGTACGCTTCAACTCAACATTTACCAACGGAAATTTTGTCTGATAGAAAACAAACATCAGGGTATATTCTTCCTTCCGGATAATTTTCTTCTGTAAAAGTTGTTTCAGGATCTGCTTGCGGAGCATCAACTTCTTATAAACAATTCGCTGGATCCAGTTACGGAGCCCCCTTACTTTTTTTGAAGACCCGATCAAGTTAAGAACCCGGTCAAGTACTACTATGTCAGTAGGTTTTGAATCGATCACATACAGATCACCGTCCCTGATCTCAATTCGTTTGAGCTGAACGAGCTCAAAAAGGATTGCCCCGACCAGACCGAATTTAATTTTGTGTTCAGCCGTTCCGAACCACCCTTTGTCATCCAGGGCAAGCAGGACTATTTTCTCTAAGAATGAAAGTTCCGTATTTTTTTCTGTTTTATCCATCCAGGGAATGCCGTTAATTTCCGGACAATAAAGGTAAGTAAAAAAATTACTAATTATTCACTTAGTTAAAAGTTCCGCCGAGGTATTGTTTTGTCTTCTCCATTCTGGGATTTCCGAATACCTCTTCAACACTTCCCTGCTCGATCACCTCCCCGAGATACATAAATACCACATTGTCGGCAATGCGTTTCGCCTGACGAAGTACATGGGTAACCAGAACGATAGTATATTCGTTCTTGAGTTTAAGAAAGGTCTCCTCAATAAACTGGCTTGATATCGGATCAAGTGCAGAAGTGGGCTCGTCGGCCAGGATGATTTCGGGATTCACCGCAAGGCCACGAGCCAGGCATAATCGCTGCTGCTGTCCGATCGACAACCTTGAAGCGGGTTCGCGTAACCGTGTTCTCACTTCGTCCCAAAGGCTGGCCTGCTGAAGGTAGTGCAGGGCAAGTTTTTGTATCTCTCTCCGTTTTTTGATCCCGCGAAGTTTGAGGGCATAGGCAATATTATTATAGATCGTCATGGGCAAAGGATAAGGCCTTTGCGAGAGCAACCCCATCTGCTGCCGCAGTTTGTAAATATCCTCCCTGGCCTGTAGGATATTATTGTCATCGATCATAATTTCCCCGGTAACCCTAAGCTCCGGATAGAGGTCGGTAAGCCGGTTGAGACATTTCAGCAGGGTTGTTTTTCCGCAACCCGACGGTCCGAGGATTACGGTAATCTTATTTTTCGGAATTTCTATGTTCACATCCTTCAGGATCTGGCTCTTACCTGCATAAACATTGAGGTCGCGAATACTGATTTTAGCGTTGTCAGACATCCCAGTTTCTCTTAGAAATTAATTTTTGTCTTATGGTATCGTTTCCCAATCCCTCTGGAGAAGAGGCTGACAATAAGAATGATCAGCGTTAGCACCAAAGCAGAGGCATAGGCACGGTTTTGAACTTCGGGAACCGGTGAAGAGAGTTGAAAGAAGATTGAAAGCGGCAAGGTTGCAACCGGTTCCATCAGTGAATTGGGAAGGTTATCGGTATAACCGGCCGTAAAGAGGACGGAGGCTGCATCGCCGATGGCACGTCCAAATGAGAGCAAAACTGCGGTAATGATACCTGAGATTGATTGCCTGGTAAAGATCTTAAATGCGGTCTCCGATTTATTGGAACCCAGGGAATAAGCAGCTTCCATGAGTCCGATGGGAACTGTGCGGAGAATTTCATCCATCGACCGTATCATGATCGGGAGAATAAAAAGTGTAACGGTGAGGATGCCGGCAAGCAAGGAAGTTTGGATCCCAAAAAAAATCATCAGCATAAAACCGAAGGCGCCATATACAATGGAAGGAATTCCCCACACCAGATCAAGAAGAAATCGAATTACATTCACCAGTTTTTTATTCCTGATCAGAAAAACATTGATGTACAGCGCCACTGGAAGGCCAATGAGGAAAGCGAGCACTGTTGCGCCGGTTGCCAGGGAGAGCGAACCTAAAATAGCGTTCAGGATACCTCCGTCCTTTCCATAATAATAACCTCCTTTAGGTATCTGAGTAAGCATCTCCCAGGAAATGGACTTTACTCCTTTTTCAAAAATGCTGTAAATGATGATGGCAAGAATAAAAAGAATAAAATAGGTAGCAAGGATCATCAAGACCTTAAAAAACCGTTCTTCTATTTTCTGGGCCAGGGTCATCGTTTAATATTTATTGTACTTCACGATGAAAAAATGCATCACAAGGTTAAAAAACAGCGACACGATAAGCAACAAAAGTGCTGCAAACATCAAGGCCGAATCGTACCTTGGAATCGACATCATCTCACCGTAGTTATTGGCAATCAAAGCAGGTAATGTATATCCCGGATCAAACAGACTTTTAGGCAGTCTTACCACATTGCCCACCACCATAAGTACTGCCATGGTCTCACCAAAAGCCCGTGCAAGACCGAATCCAAAGGCAGCGATAATCCCGGGCATGGCCTTGCGCAGCAACACACTTTTCACAGTCTGCCATTGTGTGGCTCCCAGCGAGAGTGCAGCCTCCTTGAGTTCCGTGGGTATTGACTTGAAAATCTCGATCAGAATATTCAGAACAAAGGGGATAATCATGATCGAAAGCACCAGGGATGCAGCCAGTATGCTATAACCCATTGTTTTGATTTCGAGCCACGGACCGAGATATCTGGAAATAAAGGGAACGACAACCAATATTCCCCACAGCCCATAAACCACAGAGGGGATCCCGGCCAGAATATCGATGGCCGGGTGCATAATACGAAGGAAATATTTTTTCGTGTACTGGGTCACGTAGATTGCTGTAAGTAAGCAGATCGGTGCTGTAATGATCATGGCAACGAGTGTTACCCAGACGGAACCAACAATGAAAGGATAAAAACCGAATTTCCCATTAGAAGGACGCCATTCTCGCGAAAATATCAGATCGACCAGGGAATAATCATGAAGAAGCAGAAAGGATTTCAGGTACAGCCCGAGGAACAGGAAGAATGGAAGGAATGCTACAAGCAGCAGGCTGACAATCATCCATGAGTAGTTAACCACATGCCGCTGTTGCCGGTTGAGCAGGTACATTATTGTAGTTTTTGCAGTTCAGACGCAATTTTTCCTGCCGGGACAATCACATAACCCGCCTCAGTCACGAATTTCTGTCCATCCCCAAGTACCCATTGCAGGAAAGTGATCACAAGTTTGCTGCCGGGTTTCCCGCCTGCAACAAAGTAAAGTTCGCGCGCAGGAGGTGAGGGATATTTTCCATCATTAATAGCTTTCATCACTCCATCCAGCGTACTGTAAAAATCTTCATCCGGATCGATCCTGCCATTTTCATTAAGGTCTATCGGGATGATGGAAATACCAGGATATAATTTACGAGATTGGTTTTCATAGACATAGCCCAGATTGTTATACCCAATTCCGTCCGGGTTCTTACGCACCGCATCAGCAACCCCTGGATCCCCGTTTACTCCAAGCCCCTGGATATCTTCCTGTTTCTTGTTTTTCAAATATTTGGCCCACATATCGGCAGCACCACACGCATCGGAGCGGGTAAAGGCCTGGACCTCCGCTTTTGAATTATTCCCAACGGCTTCGCCCCAGGTTTTAATCTTCTGTGATATAAATATATCAAAAAATTTCTGACGGGTCAATCCCCTGGACTTCAATTCAGACATCACCGGGTTCATTGAATTGATAGTTGGCAATACGGCATCCTTCGCTACTGCCACCCACCATGCTCCTTTTGCACGTTCCTCCGGACTAAGTTCTTTGGAATACATTCCCAGGTCAACCATGTGCGACAGTGCATCAGCCATACCTTTGCCGGCACCTCCGGCAGAAACGTTAATTGTTACGCGTGGGTGCAGCTTCTGAAATTCTTCGGCCCAGCGAACAACCATTGGATAGAGGGCAAAAGCCCCTGAAATTGATATCTTGCCTTTGAGCGTGTCAGCTCCGTCTTTTGAATTGGTATTTCCTGTACGGTTGCATGAGGAGAAGAGGAAAACACAGATCGCGAGGCAAAAGGAAGCGGATGAAAGCAGGCAAAGTACTTTCTTCATAAATGGTAATTTTTAGGCTAAATTAAGAAAATGGGTAATGATATCTTCGACCTTGATACCTTCAGCCTCCGCTTTATAATTACGAACGATCCGATGGCGCAAAACTGAAGTAGCTACCGCCTTCACATCCTCAATGTCGGGAGCATATTTGCCATTCAGCACAGCATGGCATTTGGCACCTAGGATAAGATATTGCGATGCACGCGGACCAGCGCCCCAGGTAAGATACTCCCGTGCCCAGGAACCTGTTTTACCGGTGTGCGGGCGGGTCGATGTCACCAGGTTAACCGCGTAATTAAAAACATTGTCAGGTACCGGGATTTTGCGGATAAGGTTCTGGAAGAAGAGGATCTCTTCTGCTGTCACTACAACTTCAGGATTTGCCACCTTATCGGTAGTGGTTGCTTTTACGATCTGAATCTCTTCCTCGAAGGATGGGTAGTCGAGCCAGATATTGAACATGAAGCGGTCGAGTTGCGCCTCTGGCAGGGGGTATGTGCCCTCCTGCTCAATCGGGTTCTGGGTGGCCAGTACGAAGAAAGGTTCCGATATCCGATAGTTGGTTCCGGCAACGGTGACAGCCTTTTCCTGCATAGCCTCCAAAAGAGCAGATTGCGTTTTTGGCGGTGTGCGGTTGATCTCATCTGCAAGGATAATATTTGCGAATACAGGACCTTTGATAAAGCGGAATTTACGGTTTTCATCAAGAATCTCAGTGCCGATAATATCAGAAGGCATCAGGTCGGGAGTAAATTGGATCCGGTTATAACTTAACCCAAGCGCTTTCGACAGCGTATTAACCATCAATGTTTTGGCAAGTCCGGGAACCCCAACGAGCAAACAGTGACCCTTGCAAAAAATGGATATTAGAAGGTTTTTCACAACCTCATCCTGGCCCACAATTACTTTTGCGATCTCTGATTTTAGCAGCAGGTATTTTTTCACAAGCGCATCAACTGCTTCAACGTCATTCGTATACTGCATAGTCTCACACATTATTTCTTCAGCCACTTGCGCTGAAATTCACAATTCCGATATTCGTTCAATATCGCGATATAGGTACCGGCTATCTTCGTATTGATCCAGCTATCTACTATGTCCATCTTTTTTCTCTCCAGGGCCCATTGCTGTATTTTTGCATAATCTTCCTGCAGATTTGCCTTGTGCGGATTGGTGCGTTCTTTCAGAAAATAGATGCGGTAATCCTGCTTACCCCTTTCGTTAACAAGCACAGGGGCGGAAACCTCACCCTTTTTAAGCTTATCAACCACAAAAAACACCTTAGCATCAAGTTGTCCGGATTCAAATTTTGTAGTGCCTGAGGCCTGATTTATCATCATCCCTCCACTGTTTTTGCTCGGGTCGTCGGAAAATCTGATTACCGCCTGCTCAAATGGCATACTCTTTTTGGAAATAAGCGTGGCCACGCTGTCAAGAAAAATCTTAGCCTTGTTCAGATTGGCAACAGTGACTTTAGGTTGCAGCAGAATGTGACGGACATTGATATACTCTCCGCGACGTTCAATCATCTGTATGAGATGGAACCCATCTTCGGTTTCCACGATATCAGAAACCTCCCCTTGTTTCAGTTTGAATGCTGCAGCTTCGAATTCAGGTCGCATCTCTCCGCGTTTGAACATACCAAGTTCACCTCCCTGTTTGGCTGAACCGGGATCTTCCGAATAGAGGACTGCCAGGGTGCTGAATTCATCGCCCTTGGCAATCCTGTCCTTAAAACTCTTCAGTTTATCTTTAACTATCGTTTTTTCAGCATCTCCAATTGCCGGCAGTTTCACGATCATCCCCACTTCAAGTTCAGAATTGATAAGGGGAATACTGTCTTTGGGTAATTTCCTGAAGAAGGCTTTTACTTCAGCAGGAGTGATGGTAACATCTTTGGTGATTTTCTGTTGTGTCTGTTCAACCAGCATCTGTTCCTTGATCACGTCCCTCAGCTCGTTCTTGATCTCGAGTAACGTCTTACCAAAATGCTCTTCAAGCCTTTCCGGGGAACCTGCCTGCGAAATAAAATAGCGCATCCTGCGGTCCATTTCACCTTCAACCTGCAAATCCGTCACCTGGATACTGTCAACCTGAGCCTGGTGCAGGAGTAATTTTTGGAATAGCATGTTTTCAAGGATGGAACATTTCATCTTGGGAGCAGTACCCTGAATACTTCCCTGGCTGCGCAACTGAAGATACTGGTTTTCAATATCGGAAATCAGTACAACATTCCCTCCGACGATGGCTACGATGCCGTCAATTATAGAATCCTGCTTAGTTTGAGCGGAAACCTGATCTGCAAGCAGAACAAAAATGGGCAATAATACGATTAACTTTCTCCAGCGTTTCATGGATCGCAATTTCGGAACCAGGTTCCATTAATAAATTTCAAAATCGTTATTTTTAACTGCCCGTGTGTAGAGGTCCTCATGCAGCCGGGTTATCAGCGCAATTTTTCGCTTGTTCAGCAAAATATCTTTGATCCGCTGCATTTCAAAGCTTAACGGAGATACACTTTCCTTCACTTTAAAATCCTTGAACCTGACCAGATAAATATAGGCAGAATCCTGGTATTCAAGGTCCCTGTGACTTTTAAGAAATTCCTCCTGATTGTAGGTCTTTACCGGCACCTGTTTCAACAAGTCATTAAAAAGCAACCAGTTTTGATCGTCAAGAAAATAATCTGCTGCCATTTTTTCACAAAGCTCCGATAATTTATTCTTATCATCTGCATTATCGGAGTTCAGAAGTTTCCTGATTTGTGGGATATTGGGAGATTTCAAAGGAAGTTTTACATACTGAATTTGAACGATGTTGTCCTTCAACAGGAAGTTCTGTTGGTTGGCATCATAGTAATTTTGAATTTCGTCGCTGGAAATTACTGTATCAAGTTTTTGATGAACAAGGGCGTTCTCGTACTCAAAGATCACGAGCGAATTTCTGTAATTTTCGAGTTGTTTGGTAAAATCGACCTGGGCGCTGGTTAAATTGTCTACGGCCTGCCTGATGATGAGTTGCTGCCGTACCCAGCTGTCAATAAAACCCCTGGCAATCGAAATACTGTCCTTCGGCAATGTCCCAGCAGGTATAATTCCCTTAAGGTCAGACTCATATAGATATTCATCATGCACTCTGGCCAGAACCCGCTCTGTTTTCTTTTTGAAAAAGGTATTGCAGGAAGTAAGAACGATCAGCAATAAGATACTTATATTCTTCAAAATCTTATTTGATTTTAGCCAGCACTTCCTTGTTAACAACCACCGGATATTTGGCGCGGAGTGTTTTAATCCAATCTTTTTCCAATGCATTCTGGTAATCGGCCGTGATAAGCCCCTTGGCCTCATTCAACGCTTTTGGTTCAGGTTTCAATACCTTCCTGATATTCACGAATACGGTGGCACCATCGATGTGCAATTCCTTCGAAAATCCGGGGGTCCAGGCCACAGAATCTACAATCTTGTTATCTTTCCGCGAAAACTTGGAACTCTCAATCGTCAGGATCTTTGCGGAATCTGCATTGACCTCTTTAAGGATGTCTTTGTCTGCGAGTCCAGACTGGATAAAATTCTTCACCTTCTGCAGGGCTTTAGGATCTTTCAGGGTATAAACACTGGCATCAACTCTTGCATCCCAAATGTAACTTCCTTTGTTTTTGGCATAGAACTCTTTCAGTCCGGTGGTGTCTTTCACCGCTTTGGACCAAACTTTCTGGTCGGTAAGGTCGAAGAGCAGGATGCCATCACGGTATTCGGTCATTAGTGCCTTAAATTCCGGATATTTAATTTCAAGATGGGCGTTCTCCCATTTCAACAAACTTTCGTCGAGATATTCAGAATACATTTTATCAACATAGACCTGAATATTTTCTTTGTCGCGTTTACGCTGTTTTGCTGCAAGCGATTCGGCAAAATCTTTTTGACGAAAGGTCATATTTCCAATTTTGAAAATCGGTTTTGTAAGGTCCTTGGCAAGGTTTACATCCCATTTGCCAACAAAAATACTGTCGGTAACCACCGTGTAGAAATCTGCTTTCGCCTCAGGAAATTCAGTGACTCCATATTCAGCACGGATACGGTTCAGGGTAGCATTTTTCACAAGTTGGAACCTCGAATCGTTCTTTATACGTTTCTTCAGATCTGCTGTCAATTCTTCCTGGGTGACGGGTTCATCACGCTTCTCAAGCTTTACAATATGCCATCCATAGGGGGTAAGAATCGGTTTTGAATAATCTCCCGGGTTCTTCAAACCTGAGATTGCATCAATAAATTCGGGCACCATCCTGTTCACGCCGAATTTAGGAAGAACACCACCCTTGGCGGCGGAACCTTTGTCGTCGGAGTATACTTTGACGAGATCTTCAAAAGATGCGCCAGCCGATAATTTCGCATAAACACTGTCGATCCGTTTTTGTATGCGGGATGAATCCTGGGCAGTTGCACTTTTAGGGATGGCCATAAAAATGTGTGCTACAGTTACCTTTCCCAGGGCAGGCCGGCGTACTGTGACTTTAATGATATGGTAACCGTATTCCGACCTGATGGGTGCGGAAACCTTTGTTTCCTCGAGGCTATAGGCTCCGGTTTCAAATGGATATACCATATCAAAGACGGTAAAGTACCCCAGATCACCGCGGTTCCCTTTGATAAAAGGATGTTGCTGATTTGCATCGCGATCTTTTGCAGAGGGGTCTTCTGAAAATTCAATTGCCAATTTTTCGAATGATTCACCATTGGCGATCCGTTCCCTTACTTTCAATGCTTTGGTATAGGCAGCCAGGGTATCGGCAGGTGTGGCATCAGCTTTCAGCCTGAAGTAGATATGGCTGGCCCTGATATCGGCCTTGCCCCGTTCGTAGGCTTCCGCAACGAGGCGATCCATGGTGGCAGCATCCGTCAGATATGGTTGCGCCAGCTGGTCGCGATACCCGGCAAGTTCATTCACAAAAGTCGACACGGTATCCAGTCCGAGCTCTTCAGCCTGCTTTACCTTCAGTTTAAAATTAATGAACAGATCGAGATATTCATCCAGTGATTTTTTGTCGATGGTTTCACCTTTCACATTATTTTTCTGGTAGATTGCCATGAAGTCTTTGACATGAATCTTTTTACCGGCGATTGTCATCAGGACTTCATCATTGTTAACCTGTGCAGTGACAACAACAAAGGGGATCAGCATCAATAATGAAAACAAAACTTTAAAATTCAAGCTTTTCATTGTGAGATAGAATTTATTGTACTTACTATATTTATAGATCTGATTAGCGGCTGTAATTAGGTGCTTCGCTGATGATGGTGACATCGTGGGGATGGCTCTCCACAACACCTGCAGAAGTTATTTTTATAAATTTTGCCTTCTGCAAGTCATCGATGGTGGCTGAACCGGTGTAGCCCATTCCGGCACGTAATCCGCCAACCATCTGATATATAACTTCCGACAAGGAACCTTTGTAGGGAACCCTGCCGACGATGCCTTCGGGAACCAGCTTTTTGATGTCGTCCTCAACATCCTGGAAATAACGGTCTTTGGAACCATGTTGCATGGCTTCGATTGATCCCATGCCCCGGTAGGTCTTGAATTTACGGCCTTCATAAATAATTGTCTCGCCCGGAGATTCGTCAACTCCGGCAAAAAGTGATCCTGCCATGATATTATGCGCTCCGGCAGCCAATGCCTTTACTATATCGCCGGTGTACCTGATACCGCCATCTGCAATAGCTGGGATCCCGCTTCCTTTAAGTGCGTTCGTAACATCATAAATGGCAGAAAGTTGTGGAATTCCAATCCCGGCAATGATCCGTGTGGTGCAGATAGAACCCGGTCCGATACCTATCTTCACGCCGTCCACACCAATTTTGGCAAGGTCGCGTGCGGCATCGCCAGTGCCAATATTGCCGATGATAAGATCCACGTTGGGGAAACCTGCTTTCACCCTCCGCGCCATGTCCATTACGCCTTTTGAATGACCGTGCGCCGTATCAATTACGATGGCATCAACATTTTCTCTAACCAGCGCGGCAACGCGGTCGAGGGTATCGGCTGCGATGCCTACAGCGGCTGCAACCCTGAGGCGTCCAAGGCTATCCTTACAGGCATTGGGTCTGGCTTTGATCTTGATAATATCCTTGTAGGTGATAAGTCCGATGAGTTTGTTGTGCTTATCTACGACCGGAAGTTTTTCGATTTTATGCTGCTGGAGGATTGCTTCGGCTTGTTCAAAATCAGTAAACTCACTGATAGTGATAACTTTTCGGGTCATTACCTCCGTTACCGGCCGCATATGATCCCGTTCAAAACGAAGGTCCCGGTTTGTCACGATGCCAACCAGTTCATTGTTTTGGTTTGTCACCGGAATTCCACCGATGCTGAACTCCTTCATCATGGCAAGGGCATCCCCGACGAGGGCATTCTCCATGAGCGTTACCGGATCGAGAATCATGCCGTTTTCGGCCCTTTTAACCTTTCGCACCTGAAGTGCCTGGGCTTCAATGGGCATATTCTTATGCAACACTCCGATTCCGCCCTCCTGGGCCATGGCTATGGCCATCCGTGATTCCGTAACGGTATCCATGGCGGCAGAAACGATGGGAATGTTGAGTTTTATGTTTCTGGTGAAGAGCGTTGCACAGTCAACATCGCGCGGCAAAACCTCTGAATAGGCAGGTACAAGCAGCACATCGTCATACGTTAACCCTTCTCCGTGGAACTTCGCTGAATTAAGGAACATATGCATCAAAATTAGGTGTGCAAATGTACTAAAAAATATAATTTAAAATCATTATAACTTAAATCCGCTAAGATTTATTATTGCTGGTGAAAAAGAAAGAAAAGAAAGATGGAAAACCCTGCCAGATTTTGGACTGGCAGGGTTATTTCGTCAAGGGTAAAGCTGACGGTGACATTCTGTGCAGAAATAGGTTTTCCAATTATCCTTCACATCGATCGGGTGGGTAAACTCCATCACGGAATCAATTGTGGTATATTTGATTTTTCCTGTGGGCCCCTGGGCGATAATTGTATGACAAAGATTACAGTCTTTGGAGATGACTTGACCCTTGTCGGTTTTATGACGATTGGAGTGGCAGCGGAAACAACCATCAGACTCCAGGTGGCCGATGTGATTGAGGTAGGTACTCGAAGTAACCCTCATATAAGGGAAAACATTCAGTGAAAATTCCTTCAAAATCCCTTTAATTGCCTGTTCTATGTCTTTTTTACGCGAGGCATAGATGGTCGGGTATCCCAACTTGTAAAAATTAGTGATACTGTCGCGAATGTAGGTAAGAGAGGAATCGGTATTGGTAAACGGTCCTTTGAGGACGTTCATGGCCACCTTTTTTATCAGCGGAAGATCCTTCGGAATTTCTCCGTTTATAAGGGCATTGTCGACGTAAGTGGTGGCTGATTTATAATTGTGGGAAGGTCTGTTATGACAATCCATACAATCCATGATACGATGCTCGAGTGTATCGAGGGCCTTTTTATCAAGTTTGTTCTCTTCGTCCTGAAAGATCTTTACCTCTCCTGTTTTGAGGTTGGTATATTTAACCCAGGGAATTGTTTCACGGTCGTTGGTGGAGGCGACATACTCTATGCGCATATCTTTGTTGATGTGCCAGTGAATGCCCTCTTTCAGCCCTTCGGCAGCGAGGTTGGGTCCGATTTTCATGAGCATTGAATAGTTCCATTCGGTGTTGAGCGAATCGGTAAGATAATTTCGCTGTGTACGCATTTTCCTTGAGTAAAATTTTTCAGGCCAGTGACAGCGTTCGCAGGTTTCCCGGGCAGGCCGCAAATTTTTAATCGGCGTTGAAATCGGTTGCGGATATTTATGAAAAATCACTGAATAAACCTGGTACATACCGGAAAGTTTCGATTTCACATACCAGTCGGCTCCTTCGCCAACATGACATTCAACGCAGGCAACCCTGGCATGGGGTGAGTGAAGGTACGTAGTGTGCTCAGGCTCCATCACGCGATGGCATAGCTTTCCGCAAAATTCAACGGATTCAGTAAATGTAAAAGCCTGGTAGCTTCCAACTGCAGAAATAATCATGAACAGGAAAGTCAGAATGGAAACAAGGACCAGTTTTTGCCTTTGACGAGCGTTGTTCATGTCGAGCACCGGCCATTTCTGATCATCTTTCTTGACCCTGAACCGCTTTATCATCATTCCTGTGGGGATCATAATCAACCCAATAACCAGGATCGCAGGCATAATGATAAAAGTAAACATGCCATTATACGGGTTCTGATGATCGGTGAGCAGCCCATGAACAAAAAGAACAACAATTAAAATCAAGGCATTGATGGCAAAAAGGGCTCCTAAAATACTGATCCAGTTAGAGATTGCTTTGGGCATTTTCATACATGCAGGGTTTAGATTGATTCTAAATAATTGTTATTGTTTTCACAGTTAAAATTAGAAATTAAATCTAAACAACCAAGAAACCTCAGCATGAAAGTTTACATAAAAAACAGAAAGCCCGGAATCCGGGCTTTCCAGCACATTTTCGAGATGAAAAGGATCATGCTGAATTAACTGCATCATCTGTTGCTGCCCCATGTTTTTTCTTCCGCATCTGCTTTGTAAAATAGAGGGATGCCCCCAGGGTAATAAAAGCGAGAAAGAGAAAAGCCACCACCCTGTAACCTACCTCCATGTTGGCAAAGTCAAAGACAAAAAGGTAAATGGCCGTAACGAGTAAGGTTGCAATGGCCATCCAGCGGTATTTAACAAGTTTCATCACCAGACTGAAAATAAAATAACTCAGGGCCGCTATGGTCCATGAAAGTGTTATATACTGCTTGGGAACGGCATGGTAAAGTGCAAACAATACCGTAAAAAAGAGCGTAATCAGGTACACATTCCGGATCATATCAGTCTTCAGGGTCAGCCTGTCCCTTCTCCAGTTAATAACGCGGGCTGTCACAAAAGCGGTAATGGCAAAGGCGAAATTAACCTGATTGACCTGTTGAGAAAAACTCAGATAAACCAGCAGCATTCCAACAAAAAGGATGGTATTCATCACCACAATAATCTTTGACCGGAACCACAGTGCCCAGGAGACTACAAGCAGACTCTGGAGAGACAACAACAGGTATGCCCCGGGGAGATTGGCATATCCGTATACAGCAATACTTAGCGCCATAAAACTGAAACAGGCATAGAAGGCCGAATCAAAAAGACGGTTTGTCCGGAATTTGAGGAAGATGGAATAAAAAAGGCAGATTGCGGAAATCAGGCTGAATATCCAAACATACCCCTTGGTATAGAAAGAGAGTACTACAAGGAATACCACCATGGAGAAACTGATACCGTTCAGGATGATGGAAGCGGTATAAACACCATCGGGGAATTCGCCCTTCTGCTTTATCAGCGGAATGAGGGAAAAGATCGTTCCATAGGCAAACAGGTAGAAAAGATTAAATTGCGGTGCCTGGACAACGCCGAAGGGGTGCTCCATCAGCGGATCTCCAAAAAGCCAGAGAACATGGCATACATAAACCAGAATAAGCGACAGGATGAGTTGGTGCCACCAGGCATTTCTGATAAAGAGATACATCGATGTGGCTGACGCAACAACCAGCAATGGCAGCGTATAATGGGTAGAATCGCTGATAAGTGCCGTTGCCAAAACAAGAATTACCCCGATGGCTCCCATGAACTCACTTCCACGTCGTAAGGCACCGTATAGCATGGCTCCGGTGGCAATGAGCATAAGAAGAATTACCACAAATTTAACGGGGATCACAGGTACAGGTGAGAAAAAATACAACCGCAAGGTAACGTAGAATAGTAGCAGGTGGGCTCCGATATTGAGCATAAATGACAAGTGTGGGAAAGAGTTTCTCAGTGACCAGCCAATCAGAAATACCGCGGCTGCTGCAAAATATCCGATCAAACTTGAAAGGATCCCGTTGAGATGGTTTTGGGTGAAAGTCATCAGAAAGGTTATCCCGAATAAAAGGACAATACTCCCCACCCAGGCAAGTCCGTATTCGACAACATTTGATTCAATAACTGATTTATCTACCTCAACGAGATTGGCCTCTTCTTCGGCAGATTGGGCATTTTCACTAAACTGGCGTGCATTTTCAGTAGATAACTTTCCTTCCAGCCTTGCCAGGCGTGTTTCGAGGGAGTGTAGTTGCTCAAGGATACTGTCAAAGCTCAGGTGTTTTATATTCTCTGTTTGCATAATGACGAATCTCCTATATCATATGTTTACTTATTATTTGATTATCTATTGAATTGCACCGCTCCCTGTCTTTTCCAGGGCTTCAAACTTTTTCCCGAGCCGTCTGATCCTGAAGACAGTGAAAATGGCATACATGTAGTGAAACCAAACGAGGGAAAGAAGGATGATCAGCGTGTATACCATCCATAACGGAGCATTCACGTCGCCCAGGCCCCGATGGATTATCTGCATGGGCGGCAATGGTTTTCCCCAGTTGATTACCGCATTGGTTTCTGCCGTGCCATAGGCTTCATTGTCTTCAAACTTTGCTACGATCGGGAGGTTTCCAATCGAATCACCCGGCAACGTGACAGGAAAGTCAAGCGTGGCCCTGCCGTTTACAACGGTTGCCTCCCCTATTTTCAGCGAAGTAAAAGTGCGGGGCACATAAAAATTAATCTTCTGATCCTGCACTGGCAACGTATCTCCTTTCGGTCCTATTTCGCGGGCTTCGACCATGATCTGCTTAATGGTATCTTTTTGATGGAAGGTAATGAGCATAAAGACATCCCGGATATTGACTTCGGCGGATGCTCCTGAATATTCTTTGGTGCTGTCCACACAAGCCATATAGGTGTAGGCACCCTCCTTGCTCCTTGGCGCGCCAAGATCGGCAGGGAGGGTAAAGGAGGTAAGGCCATCTCCATTAGTGGTATCTATTCCCAGCGGCTTTTTCGTTTTATCGCCTATCAGGAAATAATGCACCTTTAAATCAGCCACAGGGGTGTTCTTTCCTTCGATCTTCACGGTAACTTTTGCGTTGAGTAATCTGATCCCGGACTTGTTGACGAAATCAAGTCTAAGCCTGGGGGTTAGCTGTTCCTGCGTGAGGCCAACATGCCCGGCAGACACAAACAGCAGGATAAGGACGACGACGACGACCTTTTTATCCTTTCTCACCTGCTTCATGATTCGTTTGAGCATACGTTGGGTTGTGAGCTTGCGCAGTTTCAGATAATCCATCTCCTCCGATGATTTGATCTTCACAATGGGAATGATCGGGATGAATTTGGAAAAAAGATAAAAAAGCAGAAAGAATGTTGCGACACCGCCCACAGTAAGCGCCCATTCCACCCAGGTTGCTGAATAGTGTGCATATTCCGGCCTCAGGTCGTGCAGTGGAAGCAACGGGGCCTCAAGGGTTGGAATGATGATCAGGTAACGTTTGATCCAAAGTGCAAACACCGCAATCAGGGAAGCAAATGCAATGGAATTGATATTTCTGAACTTAGGGATGGCAATGATGGCAATAGGCAACAGCACCCCGATAAAGGCGGCAAAGAAGAACCACCACCAATAATCGGTAGGATCAAACAGTCGATACAGAACTGCCATATCCCATTTCACGCTGCCATACCAGCTTGTAAGGTATTCGCTGAAGGTGAAATACCCATACAGTGCACCCAGAATCATCAGCAGGATACCAAGATAGGTGAAATGGATTTTTGTTATGTAAGACTCCAGGTGATAGATTTTTCGGAACACCCACATGACCAGAATAAGCACCCCTGTGCCTGAATAAACTGCAGCAACAACAAAATAGGGGGCAAAGATCGTACTGTGCCAGCCAGGCCTGAGTGTCATTCCGAAAATCCATGCCAGCACCGAGTGAACGAGGATTGCAAGGGGAATGATTACGATCGATAAAAGGTCGATAAGCTGGTTCAGAAGTTCTTTTTGTTTGGGCGTGTCATGATATCCCGCAGCCAGGAACTTGTACACAGGGTTACGCCATTTCCCCACGCTGAGCGGGTGATCGCGAAGGAAGGCAAGATCCCTGATGCTGGCCAGGTAGAGAAAAATGATACTTCCGGTAAGGTAGGTTGTGATGGCAATGACGTCCCAGGCTATCGGCGACTGGATCCGTCCGAACAACAGAAGGTGGTGCAGCCGGTCTAGTCGTCCCATACAGAGCAGGATATAACACGGACCGATGAGTGTTGAAACCACGGTAATGGTTTCGGCCATTCTGATGATCGGAGTCCGCCATTGCACCCGGAGCAAATGAAGGATCCCTGAAATAAGCGCTCCGGCATAACTTATTCCGATAAAAAAGATGAAATTGACGATATACAATCCCCAGATCACATAATCGCGCATCCCGGTAACAATATGGCCTTTGACCATTTGAACATAGAGCGCATACAATCCGAAAAGGATGATCAGCGAAAGTACGGCGATGGTTATTTTTCCTTTCTTACTGATCGATTCAATCTGGGGTCTGAAGTTTTCAAAATTCTGTAGTGTTTTTTCATTCTGATCCATAGCGTCGGTTTTATTCAGTTATGTGCGCTTCTTGTTTATACAATTTGATCTCCTCTTCACTAAGGTCTTCAAATCCCACTTTATAATCGAACAGACGGTTAACAGGAGGGAGGTAATAGACCCCTGGTTCGGTGCCCAGTTCTTCCATAAACCGGTATGCCGAACGTTGCTGGATCAACTCACTGAATCTGACGGTATCGGTTCCATTGGTAACCACATCTTCATTTTTGTCTCCATAAAAGAAAACCCCGTTAGGACAGGAAGAGACACAGGAAGGAAGTTTGCCGATGCGAACCATATCAGGACAGAAATCACATTTTCCGACGGTACCGACTTTACCGGGCTGGCTTGTTTCCGGCGAATAGGTGGTACCTTTCGGTTCACGAAGTTCATTCGGATCTGTCCAGTTAAAAACCCGGGACGAATATGGGCAGGCTGCCATACAAAATTTACATCCGATGCACCGGTCGTTGTCGATGAGCACAATCCCATCGCTTCTTTTGAAGGTAGCACCCACAGGGCATACCTTTACACACGGCGGGTTGTTACACTGGAAACAGGGTTTGGGAAACCAGTAAGGAGAGGTATCTTCACTGTCGCGCAGCAGAAAAAATTTTATCCACTCGATCCGGGGCGGAAGATTGTGCATTTTCTGGCAACCATCCAGACACTTGCGGGCGTTGCGGCAACGCGCAAGATCAACGACCATCACCATTTTCTTGTTGGGAATACCCTGCCGCGCCTCCAGCCCGGTAGCAGGGCACGATCGGCAGTGTGATTTATCAACCTCCATCAGTTGCCCGTCGGGCGACAGAAGTTTGATTTTTTCTCCACTTTCGGCCTCCCCGGCCCGGGTAATGGCAGTTAAAAGTCCACCCCCAACAATCACACCAGCTCCGGCACCTATGCCAAGTTTAATAAATTTCCGGCGTGACTGACGATCGTTTTCGTTCGCAGTCATATTCAGCTATTTTGATAATTATATATATTATAATACTAAAAAGCCGGAAACAAAAAACTGAGAAAAAGTTGCCGTTAGGATTTTTTGGCAGGAGGTGATCGGGACAGTGAATAATGCGGTATAAAAGTAAAATAACTTTTAACCAAAAACAGATTTCTGGCTGTATATTTTAACATGAAATATTTCATACCCGGCATCAAGATGGTTAATTTTCTAACCAGCAGGCAAAAAGCGATGCATTCATTTTTTAATACATTTGCAGCTCAAATACAACTGCTGAAAAATTTCTTTCGCGTCATGAACACTCGAACACTGCTGGTATCCATTGGACTGTTCCTCCTTCAGATTCAACCTTTATCGTCGAGATTATATTCCCAGTTCATACCCGACCAGTCAACTCTTATGGCCCGGGCTCCTGCTATTTTCAAGGCTCAATTCATAACGACACAAGGTGATTTTATTATCGAAGTGAATCGCGAATGGTCGCCAACGGGTGCCGACCGGCTTTATCAGTTGCTGATGACAAGGTTCTATGACAACAATGCCTTATTTCGCGTACAAAAGGGATATGTGGTTCAGTTTGGTATTTGCGACAACAAAGAGGTCAACACTTTCTGGGACCGGCACATCATTCCGGATGAACCGGTACTGATGAAAAACCTTGAAGGAACCCTTTCCTATGCCCGCGACGGAATTAACAGCCGTACAGTTCAGTTGTTCATCAACCTGAAAGACAACCTAAAACTCGACACTGTCAACTACAATGGTTTACGCGGTTTTACCCCGTTAGCAAAGATCATTTCCGGATATGAGGTGATCGCCAAACTTTACGGAGGCTATGGTTTTGATCCGGCCAAATTTCAGGATTCCATCATGGTCAGAGGAAACTCCTACCTGAAGCAGTACTTTCCGGCCCTTGACTATATAAAGGAAGCCAGGTTGCTGGAAGAGGCAGTAAAATAGAGGAATAGAGAATCATTAAGCATTTATGGCAATCAGGAAATATGTCATCGATCCATTCAGGGAATTATCTGAAACCGGCAAACTTTCGGGCATCCTGCTGATATGTGCTACGATCCTTTCCATCTCCCTCAGCAACTCAGAATTCGGATTAACTTACCTTGATCTCTGGCAACA
Source organism: Bacteroidales bacterium (assembly GCA_025355465.1). Lineage (GTDB taxonomy): Bacteria > Bacteroidota > Bacteroidia > Bacteroidales > FEN-979 > JANXZO01. The sequence goes on along the minus strand of JANXZO010000022.1, from coordinate 32,091 downwards.
ACAGATCGGTTTTTCCTTCCTCAGCAAAAGTATCGAGCACTGGATAAATGACGGGTTGATGGTCATCTTTTTTTTCCTGGTCGGACTGGAGATCAAGCGGGAGCTGATCGTCGGTGAACTTTCAAACCGGCGACAGGCCCTGCTTCCTGTTCTTGCAGCAATCGGAGGAATTGTCACTCCTGCGCTCATTTACATTCTGTTCAACATGAGATCGCCGGAAAACGTTCATGGCTGGGCCATTCCAACTGCCACTGACATTGCATTCTCGCTGGCGATTCTTTCATTGCTCGGAAACCGGGTACCGTTATCGCTTAAAATATTTCTCACTGCCCTGGCCATTATTGATGATCTCGGAGCCATCCTTATCATCGCGGTTTTTTATACAAGTACTTTGCAAATCAACTACCTGCTTATTGCCATGGTGATCCTTGCCGGTCTTTTAATCATGAACCGGATGCATGTTCAGTACATCTCCTTATACTTACTCACTGGAGTTGTTCTGTGGTATTTCATCCTCAAATCGGGAATACATCCTACGATTGCCGGCGTTTTACTGGCCATGCTCATTCCCCAGAAATTAAGCGGCGACACGGAACACCAACTCCATAAACCCGTAAACTATGTCATACTTCCACTTTTCGCACTGGCAAATACAGCCATTCCTCTCGACATGCACAGCATGGGAATGGCTTTTTCGGATATCAGTCTGGGGATAGTTTGCGGATTAGTTTTTGGAAAACCCATTGGGATCCTGCTGTTCTCTTATCTCAGCGTGAAATTTCAAGTTGCAGAATTACCAGCCAGATCAAGCTGGAAAATGATGGCAGGGATCGGATTTGTGGCAGGGATCGGATTCACCATGTCCATATTTATCGCCTCCCTCTCCTTCCACAACGCTGATTCACTGAATATTGCCAAACTGGCGATCATCTCAGGCTCAATATTCTCGGCTGTTGCCGGTTATATTATTTTGCTGAGGTCGTAACCAATACGTTAGTTTCCCGAGTATTCGGATTTTACGGTGATGTAACCGGGAAAGACGATGGCGGCACCATTGGTGGCGATGGTGGGCTTGATCTTGATTTTGAACCTGGATGGTTTGTTTCCCATACCTGCCAGGTTTAATCCGAAATTAAGAAGGGCATCTGAAGACTTTCCGCTAAGTACCTTCTTCATATCCATTCCGATTTCTACCGGGATGATTGCCGTTCCCATGTTATCCGGGATAAGGAAAGGCTTGTCGAGTATGCCGGAAGTCATCTGAACATCGTCGATGAAAAGTATCCATTCGAGCCTGTTAAGTCCTGCTGGTTTTGAATTCGGATTCTTTCCCTCCAGGTTGAGCTGCATCGAGAGAGGCAATGATGGGCTTGATAAGCTTGCCATTACCATGGCGAGATCACTGAAATTAAGGTCTTTGATGGATTTGATATTTTGAACGGAGACCCCGCCCATCATAATATTTTCTACGGATACTATTCTGAACTCGCAATTTGTAAGGTTGGCTGCTTCCTGCGCCTGCCGTGTAACGCTGCAACTGATCAGAAACAGTAGTACACCAATGAGAGAAGAACGTGCGAAAGTGCGAAGGCGTGCAGACTGCGAAATATTCATTTTTCCATATAAAGTATAAATCCCCATCACGGCAAAGATAGAAAACTTTACTTTTGAAAACCCATAGCAAAGCTTTATCATGGCTTCCCAGTGTAGATTTATCCTTGCATTTTTCCTCATCTCCCTATTCATTTCGGAGCACTGTTGGAGCCAGCCTTCAAGCCGGAGCGTATTCAAATCTCCCCGCAAACCTAACGTAATCCTCATTGTGGCCGACGACCTGGGTTATGGGGATATGGGTGTTTATGGTCAAAAAATTATCAGGACACCGAACATCGACAAACTTGCTGCCGGTGGGATCCGGTTCAGGCAATATTATGCAGGAAGTCCGGTATGTGCACCTTCGCGATGCGCTATGCTCACAGGAAAGCACACGGGTCATTGCTACATCCGCGACAATGAAGAGGTTGGGGACTGGGACGCCTACCTTGGACAGTTGCCTTTGAAGGCAAATACCTTCACCCTTGGAACACTCTTTAAAAATGCTGGTTACACGACCGCATGCATCGGCAAATGGGGCCTTGGAGGTCCGGACTCGCAGGGTGTTCCGAAAAATGAGGGATTCGATTATTTTTACGGATACCTGTGCCAGCGCCAGGCCCATAATCATTATCCCGCCTACCTTTATGAAAATGGGGATAAGAAGTCCCTCGGCAACCCTGATTTTCCGGCTCATCAGAAACTCAGGGGAAATCCGGTTTCCGCAACTTCTTACGCGGGTTTTACCGGAAGGGATTATGCCCCGGCATTAATTACAGACGCGGCCAGACGGTTTATTACCGACCACAAAGACTCGGTTTTTTTTCTGTATCTGTCTTGTACGCTGCCTCATCTGGCGCTGCAGGTACCAGACAAATATCTTGATTATTACAGAAACGTCCTTACCGGCAAGCCCTATACCGGCGACAACGGTTACCTTCCCCAACAGTATCCCAATGCAGCCTATGCAGCCATGGTAGCGGCTTTGGATGATTATATCGGCCAGATCATGGCGTGTGTTCAAACTGCAGGGATAGATTCTGCTACGATGATCCTTCTGACAAGCGACAACGGCGCTACTTTTTGTATCGGAGGTTATGATCCCGCCGTATTTAACAGCAACGGACCTTTCAAGGCCGGCAAGGCGACGCTTTATGAAGGAGGGCTTCGTGTACCGATGATCGTTCGTTGGCCGGGCAGGGTAAAATCAGGAACTGTTTCCGATCTTGTTTGTGCCGCGTGGGACATGATGCCCACCTTTGCAGTGTTGACCGGACAGAGAACATCCCCTGACATGGACGGGATATCCATTCTTCCGGAAATCACGGGAACGAGAGGCCAGAAAAAACACCCCTGGCTATATTGGGAATTTACCGGAAACAGCGGCTGGCAGGCGGCTCGTATCGACAACTGGAAAGTGGTCCGAAAACATCTGGTGAAAGAACCTGGTCGCAGGCTGGAACTTTACGACCTGAGCACAGATACCGGCGAGACAAGGAACATTGCTGCAAAACATCCGGAGATCATTTTAAAAGCGCAGGAAATTTTCTGGCAGCGCACCCCATCGGAGAATAGCAAGTGGAACTTCACCCCTGTGCCGGGGAAGAAGCGGATAAAAAATTAATATTCATCCCAGCTTTTGATTTCAATCTGACTCTGCCCCATCTTGCAAAAGGCCATAATGAAGGCATTGGCCAGATTGGCGTTGGTGATCAGCGGAATATTGAAATCGATGGATGCACGCCGTATGGTGTAATCGTTGTCGAGCTCATTTTTTGAAAGGTTCTTCGGAATATTGACAACCAGTCCGATCTTTTTCTCTTTCAGGTATTCAAGCACGTTGGGAGACTTATTCTCATCGGGCCAGTGGAGGACAGTTGAATGAATACCATTGTCGGCCAGAAATGCTGCAGTTCCCCGGGTGGCATAAATGATAAAATTTTTCTCGACCAGTTGCCTGCAACCTTCCAGTAATACGGTTTTTGATTTTGTTGGACCGGATGAGATCATGACACTTTTCTCCGGAATCCGATAACCGACCGAGAGCATTGCAGTCAGGATTGCTTCATAATAGTTGTCGGCGATACAGCCAACTTCACCGGTAGAAGCCATGTCGACACCCAGCACCGGGTCGGCCTTTTGAAGTCGTGAAAAGGAGAACTGCGGGGCTTTGACCCCGATATATTCGATGTCGAAGAACGATTTATCAGGTTTCTGGTATGGAAGATCCAGCATAATCCGGGTTGCCATTTCTATAAAATTGATCTTCAACACCTTGGAAACGAAAGGAAAGCTGCGGGAAGCCCTGAGGTTGCATTCGATCACCTTGATATCGTTGTCTTTTGCCAGAAACTGGATGTTGAAAGGACCCGAGATGCCGAGTGAACGTGATATTTCACGGCTGATGCGCTTGATCCGGCGAACAGTTTCGATATAGATCTTTTGCGGTGGAAAGATGATGGTCGCATCACCGGAGTGCACACCTGCAAATTCAACGTGCTCTGAGATGGCATAGGCAACAATTTCCCCTTTGTTTGCAACTGCATCAATTTCAATTTCCTTAGCCTCCTGAATAAATTCGGAAACCACCACCGGGTGTTCCTTTGAAACATTGGCGGCAAGGGTGAGAAAGTATTCCATCTCCGTTTTATTGGAGACGACGTTCATTGCCGCTCCGGATAACACATAGGATGGACGGATAAGGAGCGGGAACCCAACAATTTCGGCAAAATCATAAATCTCTTCCAGGCTCGTGAGTTCCTGCCATCGTGGCTGATCAATCTCCAACTCATCAAGCATTGAAGAGAATTTATGCCGGTCCTCAGCATTGTCGATGGAAACAGGTGAAGTGCCTAGAATGGGAACATTCTGCTTGAACAATCGCATCGCCAGGTTGTTCGGTATCTGCCCGCCCATTGAAACAACCACGCCCTTCGGGTTCTCCAGTTCAATGATGTCCATCACCCTTTCAAAGGAAAGTTCATCAAAATAGAGCCGGTCGCAGATGTCATAGTCGGTGCTTACTGTTTCCGGGTTGTAGTTGATCATTACCGACCTGTAACCTGACGACTTTACGGTATTGAGTGTGTTTACGCTGCACCAGTCGAACTCCACCGAACTGCCTATCCGGTAAGCGCCTGATCCGAGCACGATTACTGACTGGCCATCATCCGGAAAGAGGACATCATGTTCCGTTCCGTTGTAGGTAGTGAACAGGTAATTTGTCCGAGCGGGATATTCTGCCGCGAGGGTATCAATCTGTTTTACCTGTGGCAGGATTCCTCTCGACTTCCTGTAATCGCGCACCTTCAGCATGTCCTTTTCAATCTCCCCCTTCTCATGTTTATATATAAGCCGGGCAATCTGAAAATCCGAAAATCCGAAGCACTTGGCATCGAGGATCTGTTCGTCAGGCAAAACGCTGACATCATCGGCCTCAGCCAGTGACTGACCGGTATCGAAAATGTTCTTCAATCGATAGAGAAACCATTTGTCGATGCGTGTAAGTTCCCATATCCGATCCACGGAATAACCCTCAGCCAGGGCCTGGGCAATCACAAAAATGCGAGTATCCGTCGGATTGGAAAGTTCCTTTTCAATATCATCTACCTGCAAATCCTTATTTCCGATGAACCCGTGCATCCCCTGCCCGATCATCCGGAGGCCTTTCTGGATCACCTCCTCAAAATTCCGACCGATGGCCATAATCTCACCCACGCTCTTCATGCTGGAGCCGATCTGCTTGGAGACACCGGTAAATTTTCCGAGGTCCCAACGCGGGATCTTACACACAATATAATCGAGTGCCGGTTCAAAACAGGCAGTGGTGACTTTGGTGACTGCGTTATTAAGTTCATGGAGCCCATAACCCAGTCCGAGTTTTGCTGCCACGAAAGCCAGCGGATAACCCGTTGCTTTTGAGGCCAGGGCGGAGGAGCGTGAAAGGCGTGCGTTCACTTCAATCACCCGGTAGTCCTCTGAATCGGGGTTAAGGGCGTACTGGATGTTACACTCTCCCACAATACCCAGGTGACGGATCACCTTGATGGAAAGTTCGCGAAGTTTGTAATATTCAATATTGGTGAGTGTTTGTGATGGAGCGACCACGATGCTTTCGCCGGTATGAATCCCCAGGGGATCAAAGTTTTCCATGTTACACACCGTGATGCAGTTATCGTAGCAATCGCGTACTACCTCATACTCAATCTCTTTCCAACCCTTCAGCGACTCCTCCACGAGGATCTGACCGGAATAGGAAAATGCCTTTGCAACCATGTTGTCAAGTTCGGCTTCATCGGCGCAGAAACCGCTTCCTTGTCCGCCCAGGGTAAACGCAGCGCGGATAATTACCGGATACCCGACCGTTTGTGCGGCAATTCTGGCTGCCTCTGCTTCAGTCACCGCAAAACTGCGGGGTGTACGCACACCGATCTCATCAAGTTTCCTTATAAAAAGCTCCCGGTCTTCGGTATCGATGATGGTCTTAACCGGAGTTCCCAGAACCTTCACAGAATATTTTTCCAGCACCCCGGTTTTAAAAAGCGCCACCCCGCAATTAAGGGCCGTTTGTCCGCCGAAGGCAAGCAGGATAGCATCGGGTTGCTCTTTTTCAATGACCTTTTCGACGAAATAGGGTGTGACCGGGAGAAAATATACTTTGTCGGCGATGTTCTCCGAAGTTTGAATAGTGGCGATGTTCGGATTGATGAGGATGGTGAAGATCCCCTCCTCCTTCAGGGCTTTGAGCGCCTGGGAACCGGAATAATCGAACTCGCCGGCTTCCCCGATCTTAAGGGCTCCCGATCCCAGGATGAGGGCCTTTGTTATTTTATGTTCCACGGAGTCCCTCCTTCTGCTTTTTCACAAGTGCCATAAAATCGTTGAACAAAAAATTTGTATCAGTAGGCCCACCAGATGCTTCAGGGTGGAACTGCGTAGAAAAAAAAGGTTTTGTTTTATGCCTGATACCTTCGTTGGTTCCATCGTTCAGGTTCAGAAAAAAAGGTTCCCACGCATCGCCGAGGGTTGCGTTGTCTACCGCATAACCATGGTTCTGGGAGGTGATGTAGGCATGGTTGGTTCCGGCTTGCAGCACGGGTTGATTATACCCCCGATGACCGTATTTGAGTTTATAGGTAGAAGCGCCGCCAGCCATCGACAAAAGCTGATTGCCCAGGCATATGCCGAAGATCGGTTTCTCCTGTTCAAGGGCAGTGCGAAGGTGGCTTGCCGTCACCTTGCATTGCTGGGGGTCACCCGGTCCGTTGGAAACAATGATACCATCGTAATCATCTGTTGTAAAATCATGATCCCAGGGTACCCTGATCACGGTCGCATCATTTCTGAGAAGGCAACGGATAATGTTGTTTTTCACGCCGCAGTCTACCAGAAGGATCTTACTTTCTCCGCCCGGATAGATCATGGTCTCTTTAACGCTGACCTTGGCTACCAGGTTTTCCTGGTTGGGATCGTAGAATCCGATCTCATCTTCGCTTTCCTGAACAAGTTTCCCGAGCATGGTTCCACGTTCCCGCAGAATTTTGGTGATGGCGCGGGTATCGACGCCAGAGAGTCCGGGCACATCGTTTTCACGAAGCCAGTCCGACAAACTCTCCAACGCATTCCAATGGCTGTATTCAGCGGAGTAGCTGGAGATCACCAGGCCGGAAATATGAACATGATCCGATTCGAAATATTCTGACAGCTGTTCCTTGATTATTCTTCCCGGCACACCATAGTTCCCGATGAGCGGGTAGGTAAGCACAAGAATCTGACCTTTGTAAGAGGGATCTGTAAGGCTTTCGGGGTAACCGGTCATGGCCGTATTAAAAACGACCTCTCCGGCAACAGGCCTGTTCGCCCCGAATGGTTTACCCCGGAAAAGGGTACCATCATCCAGTATGAGTTGCGCCATTCATTTCAAATTTCCAGGTTGGGAGACTATACTGGAATGCAAAAATACAAAAAATGCCCTCCCTTATTGCAATTTTGCCATGATCATCCTGATTCATGATTCAACCCAATGAAAATAATTTTAAATTTGTTCTGATCGGAATTCAGCTGTATGACTCTAAAAAAAACCAACTTATGAACGGAAACTACACAGTGTCGGAATACCTTCTCCATCGTTTGAAGGAGATCGGAATAAATCATGCATTTGGTGTGCCCGGGGATTATACACTGGATTTTCTTGATGAGTTGGTCAAAAGTCCCATCGAATGGGTAGGCACTTGCAATGAATTGAATGCAGGATATGCTGCCGATGGTTATGCCCGGTTGAACGGTGCAGGTTGTGCCGTGGTCACCTATGGAGTTGGCGGGCTGAGCATTCTTAATGCAGTGGCCGGGGCTTATGCAGAACATGTTCCTGTGATTGTTATCAACGGTGCTCCGCCTGCACGCCGGAGGGAAGCCGGAGCCATGGTTCATCACCTCGTTTCCAATTACTACCTTCAACTGGATATTTTCAAAAAGATCACCATTGACGCTGCCATTCTCACCGATCCTGCAACGGCTCCCGATGAAATTGACCGGGTGTTAAGAAACTGCATATCCTTAAAATTACCGGCCTACCTTGAGCTTCCCGCTGACATGACGCATGCAGGTTGCCGCAAACCCGAGGGTATTTTAAAGGCCATTCCTCCTTCGTCGAATCCTGAAAGCCTGGCCGAATGTGTGGCGGAAGCTGCCGAACTGATAAACAAGGCGGAACACCCATTGATCCTTGCCGGCATTGAACTGATGCGGTACAACCTGGGAAGCGAGTCGCTCAGGCTGGTTGAAACGTCGGAGGTTCCTTTTGCCACGATGCTAAGCAGTAAATCTGTACTGCCGGAGCTTCATCCGCAGTTCGTGGGCATGTACCAGGGAGGATGGAGCCGGCCGGTTGTGAGGCAGCAGGTGGAGGAATCAGACTGTCTGGTCTCGCTCGGCGTATGGATGACCGACCTTGCCACCGGACTTTTCTCCATGAATCTCGACAACCGAAGGATGATCACGGCAGGCGGCGGAAAGGTTCGCATTGGCAGTCATTTCTATCAGGACATACAGCTATGGGATTTCATCCGTGAGCTTACCCCGAAGCTCGAGCCACGCTCCTACCTGGCTTCTCATCCGGCCGAATCTTTTGCCCCACAACGGCCATTCGTTCCGGAAATTTCCACAAAGCTGACGGCAGCAAGACTTTATGAGTGCCTGAATTTTTATCTCAATGATGAAATGATCCTCCTGGCTGAACCGGGAGATGCTTTCTGTGCCAGCCCGGAATTTCATATTGAGGAGGCGGAAAACTTCATCGTTCAGGATTACTATTGCTCGATCGGTTACTGTACGCCGGCTGCACTGGGGGTTTCGCTTGCCCGTCCAGACAAAAGATCCGTTGTTCTCACCGGAGATGGCGCTTTCCAGATGACGGCCCAGGAGGTTTCTACACTCGCCCGCCAACATTGCCCTGCAATTTTCATCCTTATCAACAACGACGGTTACCTCATCGAACGTCGCCTGCACCAGGATGGCCCTTATAACGACATCCAGATGTGGCAATATTCAAAACTTCCCGGAGTTTTTGACAGAAGTTCCTTTGTGACCGGACTCCTGGTCACCACGGAGGAAGAACTCACAGCGGCCATGAAACTTGCCATCCACGAAAAAGACAAACTGGTATTTATCGAAGTCCTTCTCCCCGACCGCGATTGTTCCAAAGGGCTGGAACGGTTAGGAGAATCATTCAGGGCAGCACAACCTTCACAAACTTTGTCTCAAAAGGCTTAAAACGAACAAAGGAGGCTTTATACCCACGCAGTGCTTTGGGATATTTTTCCCAAAGAAGTTCTATCGTTTCGCCAAGAACATTTACCTCAGCAATGGATATTGCCCGGGTTGCCATTGAAAGGGTGATGGCAGATGCAAACACTGCCTCAACCGCCACTGAGTCTGCCTTTCCATTCACCTCCCTGAATTGCATGACGACCGATTTGTTGTCGGCGGCGGGAGTTGCTGAAACCATCAGCAGATGATACAAATTCGATCCCGTGAAAGAACGTGGGATAAGCACAGAATCTTCGGGGCCGGCCGGAAATATCCTCGTTAATAGAGGTATGCGGTTGTTCCATCCAAACTGGGTGGAGCAGAGGTTTGTTGTGTCGCCGGTTGAAGTGATCTGGTAACTCCATTTCAGTTCACCCTGCTGACTGGCAAGGAAGTTGGTTGTCCAGTAGTTGTTGAGCACCCAGGAGTAGATGCTGTTCGAAACAGGAAACTGGCTCCCGGGATCAGATCCGTCGAGTTTGCGAAATTTTCCCAGGTTGATTTCGCCCAGCTGAACAAGCGGAATCTCGGGTGAAACAAAAACTATCTGAGCGCTGTCATTCCTTACGGCCACAAAATTCTGAATCCCCTGCCAGTCGGAAGCAGAACCGGGAATCTGCTCCTTTCCGGCTACCACGGTCCCTCCGGCCACTTCATAAACCAGCTTTCCTTCATCCAGTCTAAAAGGAAAGGCAACGTAAACCCCTTCGGGATCTGTCACTGCCAATTTCCTCATCGAATAATAAAACTCAATCTTCTTTTCCTGGTTATACAGCCGGATTTCGCACTTTGCTCCATCGGAATCGACACATCCCGGCACCTGGCCTGTAAGGGTTATGCTCTTCCAAACCTGTCCCTCCGTCAATCCGCTTAGATGAAGATCCTTCCAGGGTTCCCGGGTAAATTCATCCAACCGGTGCTGTTCCAGCTGTCCCCGGTTTTTTCCGAGTCTTTCATACACAAGGCTTCCCGCTCCATATGGTTGTTTTGGGTCCAAAAGCTCCTTCCTCAGATCCTTGTCAAAAATGCTGTGTATGGTTCCCGATACCGGATCGACAACCATCTTATAATCATCGTTTTCAAGGGTACCGTCAAACGGTTTCTCCTTCGGATTACTCCGGATCTGCTGATCAACCAGAATCCGTAACGTAAGGAAACCCATAGGAGACACATCCCTCACAAAAAGGGTCCAATAGGTGCCATCTTCACGTGTCATCACCTGTTGGGCAGCCACCTCCCTGTTGGAAGGGTCGAGAATCCTGAATTTCACATGCTTCGGTAACACCTGGTGATCAATGTAGAGGGTGACACTTCCTGAGCGCGTCCAGTTCAGGGTGTTAAATACCGTGATGACGGGAACACTCGTCCTTGAAAGCAAGGGTTGTATTTGCCCCATCACCTCCTCACGCAGCAGATGATTCTTTTTTACCGCTTCCCACACGTAGGATTCCTTCTCCCCAAGCTGGACGACTGAATTTTCGCACAGGGGATCAGTAATACTTTCGGCAGCGCCAAAGGTGTGTTCATCATAAAAAGCCAGGTCATCGGAAATCTGGTCGTTGAGTTGACTGATGTTGTTGCCCGGGTTTACTCCCATGATCAGGGCCATCGATCGTAAACCCTGGTTGGCGATATAATCTGCATGCGCTTTTCTGGCATAGGCTGTCTGTCTTGCTGCCGATCCAAAGCCATCCATCCACCAGTCTGGCCATGCCCCGCGAACCACCGGAAGCGCGTTCGCGTAATTGTTCCTCATGTAATTGAAATAGCTTGAAAGTGTAGCAAGTTCGAGCTTTGGCCATACGTAAGTTTTATTCCATTCAGCTACAATTTTGCAAGCGGTGGTTGAAGGAGGAGAGTTGTCAGTTAAATAGCCGCTAAACTGAATCGCATAATGATCGTATGCAAAGCCCTTTTCACTGATATCGCGAAGGTGGGCGAACAGATTTTTTCCGAAAGTTTGAATGTTGGAAAGGATTCCCAGGTTGTTTCCCCACATGTAGTGTTCGGGCCGGTTAACAAGTATACGGTTACCCGAAGGGGATTCCCACCAGAAAGTTGTGGGTTTATTAAAAGGTTTCTCTGCCCGGTGGGTGTTCTGTCCCATATTCAGATAGGGAATTCCGGCCCCGGAAAGGTAATCAACCAAACACCAGGGTACTCCGTTTATATCGCTTTGCATGGCTGAATAAACCGGAAATCCTGATTCACGAAACAATTTAACAGGTTGAAGCGTGGCGGCAATAGTGGTTTCATCAGAAAGATCAGAAGCGTTCAGGAAAAGTGCAGCCAACTCGATTCGACCTTCTCCCACCCGCCTTTTCAGCCGTTCAATCTGAACAGCCGGACGTGTTTTAAGATATTCACGAACCGCCCAGGATGTCTCACAGGTCCACCGGAAACGAGCCTCGTCGGGTAAAGAATCTGTCTGATCGCAGTAGTCGAGTGCATAGTCAATATACCGCAAATGTTCGGGAAGGATTTCGGTCTGCGGCCGGGTATATCCAATGTCGGTGTGTGTATGCTGAACCAGGTATATATTCCAGTGTCTTACCGGTTTTGTTTCGAAATTAACCACGCAGGGTTCTTTCCCTTCAATCGTCACACGGGCAGATTGAACTGCTTTAACCGAATCCTCCGCAACCAGGATCTGAACACGATTGTAACCGGGCTGCAGATAAAACGGGGTAATCTTTCCACCCTGTTGCTTTATCTGCCCTTTAACCGGCTCCCCGATGTGAATAAAATTGAACAATACGGAGAAGAAGTTCTTTTCTTTACCACGAATCACCGCCTCTTCCTGATCTACTGTCAGTTTTTCCTCCACCCCGGCTTCAAACGTCATATACCAGGTTCGATTCTCCGCCGATTCTCCAATGACCCTTACCACCTGACTCTTCCCTGGGATGATCATTGACACCGGCACAGACAAGATGGCATATCCCATGGCATCCTCATATTTGTCAATCATCGTTGGAAGAAAGGTAAGCCTGCCTCCGCCGGTACCGGAAAAGTTAATGGGTTGAATGGCAGCGATCGACGGATTTGAAAAGGTCATGCAATAATTGCCGTTCAGGTACAATTTAAAAGAATGTCCATCGGTTGTTGCATCCATACCGTAAAGCCAGATAAGGTTCACAAATGGCGTCTTGATGATGGATGGAATGACCGCTGTTTTCCATTCAATATACTGCACCGAGTCGATGGAACGAACCAGCAGTGCACTTCCCACATCGGGCTGCGGAGAATGATAACCAAATCCACCTCCCTTTACAGATGCTGAATAACCGTTAAAATATTCTCCCGGCCATGGCGACGTTTTCTGCGCTGACACTAACGACGCAGCGAACAGCAGGATCAGTGTAAGGTTTCGTTTCATGGGTGGTATTAATAGCAGAAAAGCCATTCCGCCGGAAGGATCCTTTTTTCCAGTTTCTCGCTCTGAATATATACCGTCAGCGTGTTACTGCCGGTCCGCTCCAGGTAAGCAACCCGGATTTTATGAAAGCCCTTTGCCAGGGCGATAACACCTTGCTGCTCCCGGAGTCCGTGCAGTCCGTCGTTGTTGACAACCGGCATATCGTCAATATAAAGTCTGCTTCCGTCATCCGAAGCTGTGGAAAACTTATAAACACAGCTTTGTGGTATCTGGAGATAACCGGAATAAACAAAAACGAAATTGTCCTCCTGATTCCTCGGAGTGAAAACGAAATCAAGGACAACACCCTCCTTTACCGGTTTCATCTTGCTGTAATTGGGGATACTATCCCAGGCGCCCTCATAATACTTATACCGGATGCCCTGCTGCATTTTTTCCTTTTCAACGGATTTAGCGACATACGGCATGGCCTGGCGAAATTCACGCCGGGAGGTGCCGCTTACAGGCTTACCATCGCGGAAACACCGGGCGCTGACAACCACCCATCCTTTAATTTTCAACGCCGTAGTATATATCGGAGAGGAAGCATTGGGTTCAGAACTGTCAAAAGTCATCCGTATCTCAACATTTTCACGTTCTGTTGACATGGTTACTTTCAGGGAGTCAACAAAAGTATCGTATTCGGAATGGATCAGCGGGGGTTCAGTCAGGTCAAGTTTACCTTTGATTTCAACTGCGATGACGCTGACGTTGGCATCCGGTGCGGCTACGGGTATAGCGATTTCGACCTTGTCATCCACACGATTTACCTGGAGTTTCTTATGCTTTGGATCAGCCAGAAGGTAAGCTTTCTCAATGTTGTTGAGTAACCCTGAAATGTTAAGTTTCCCATCGACAGGCCAGTTAAAGACATGCAGATAAAGTATGGTTCCTGTCCTGGTTTCCTTCCGTGTACAACGTCCCCAATCGAGGGTTTTGAAAGGGGCGGCCTGGGTTCCATAAATCGCTTCACCGTTCACTTTCATCCATCGTCCGATTGAATCCAGCCTGCCAATACTCTCACCCGGAATTGTACCTTCTGCAGTAGGTCCTACATTCAGCAGGTAATTACCGCCTTTCGAGGCGATGTCAGTCAGCATTCTGAGTATCTCTCTGCAGGTCTTAAAATTCTTATCGGCTTTGTTATAACCCCAGTGATCATTCATGGTCATGCAGGTTTCCCAGTCAACACAGGGAAGTCCGGTCGGCGGGATTTGCTGTTCAGGCGTCCCGAAATCGCCACCGAAAGCACCTTTTTTGGTCAGTCCTTCCATGTCGAGACGGCCTGCTCCCACGCGGTTATTGATGATGATATCGGGTTGCAGACTGCGTACATAGTTATATATCTCCTTACCATAGGTTTCATTCCATGTGTTTTCCCACTCTCCATCAAACCACAAAACCCCGATATCCCCGTAATTGGTGAGAAGTTCTTTCAGCTGAGCCTTCATATACTGCACATACCGGTTGAATTCGGCACCTTCAGTAGTGCGGTCCTTTTCCCACTCACGACGGGGAAGATAGTCGGGATGGTGCCAATCCATAATGGAGTGATAAAAACAAAATTTAAGTCCGTACTTTTTGCACGCTGCAGCCAGCTCCTTCATGGGATCCCGTTTGAAAGGGGTCGTCATGATGTTGAACTCGGTCTGTTTGGTGTCGAACATGCAGAAGCCATCGTGGTGTTTGGAAGTGATCACGATATACTTCATGCCGGCATCACGGGCCATTTTAACCCACGCATCGGCATTAAAATCTACCGGGTTGAACCGCAGCCGAAACTGGTCATAGGTCTCCAGCGGGATCTCTGCCGAAGTTCGTATCCACTCGCCGTAATTGGTTTTTTCGTTCCATTCGCCGGCCGGCACAGCATAGAGTCCCCAGTGAATGAACATTCCGAAGCGGGCATCTCTCCACCAATCCATCCGGTTATCAAGGGAAGCTGGCGGAGTTTCATCCTGCGCAAAAGCGGGTTTTATCCACAGGAGTGCAAGACAAAAAACTAGTACGGTCGTAGAGATTCTCATGGCGCGAAAATGAATAAATGTACGTGGTAAAAATAACAAAAAGCCGGACATGCATGGCAGCAGCCGGCAGGAAAATCAGAAGTTGCGTAAACTATTTCGCGGGGTCTGCTTAAATTTCAGGATATTCAACAAGCGACACCGAGTCACCATCCAAAATGCCATTGGAGGCGAAACTTAGTGCATGGTCCAGCATCTGGCCAACGGCTCTCGAGGTTTTGTGAATTTTCCAGATCCTTCCTTTGGATGGTTTCGGGCCAAAATGTTCAATTATTGAAATGAGGTCAGCAGGCATTGCCTTTTGAAAATCCAGCGCTTCAAAAAACAACACGGGAACAGGAGTGTTAACAATGGTCACAAACAGTTTTGCCATAACTCAGGGAATAAGGTTAATTTAGAATTATCATGGAATGCAATTGAAGGCGCAACTAAATTAATAATAATTATGTACCAAAAAAATATTTTATACTTTTGATAGGAAAAATTGGTGAATTTATGCACTTCCATTTTGCGTCCCTTTTGTTATTCATTTTGACCTCTTTGTTTACCGGCCCTGAGCTGGTTGCACAGGATAACATCATCCTTTCAGATGAAAATCAGTTAAATGTTGTTCGATGGAAAGAGAACAGCGGACTCCCGTCCATGGTGTACACCATGGTTCAGGATTATGAGGGATATGTATGGATGGGGAGTGAATCGGGCATTTATCGTTTTGACGGGATCTCCACCACCCTTTTCAACCGCCATACGGCGTCGGAGCTTACGGAAGATGACTGCAGTGCCTTGTATATTGCCCGTGACAGCAGTCTTTATTGCGGATTGTACAATGGATTGCTGGCAAGATACAGGAATGGCCGGTTTGAAATAATTGGCAGTAAAAAGGATTTTCATAACAGTACGATCAAAGCCATCACCGAAGACAAAGACGGAGGTTTATGGATAGCCACCGACGGGGCGGGTCTCATCTGCTACAGGAATAAACAATTCAAAAGATACGGCACGGGCGAAGGATTGCTTTCCCAGGGCATCGGTTGCCTTGCAGCCGGTAACGG
Organism: Bacteroidales bacterium; assembly: GCA_025355465.1. GTDB lineage: Bacteria > Bacteroidota > Bacteroidia > Bacteroidales > FEN-979 > JANXZO01. The sequence goes on along the minus strand of JANXZO010000022.1, from coordinate 16,198 downwards.
GAATGAAATCTGGGCAGGTGCTATGTCAGGCCTCTATTTGATCAAGGATGGAAAGGTACATTCATACGGAAAAAATGACGGATTAGTGTGGAATGATGTCAGCAGCCTGCACTATGACAAGACTGGAAAGCTCTGGATCGGCACCAACCAGGGAAAGATCATTACCTTCAGCTCCGGTAAATTTGAACAATTCAATCAACCGAAACAGTCAGAGGGGTCCCCAATCAATGCATTTCACCAGGATTCTGAAGGGAAGATTTGGGTTCTGTCGCGAGATCTCGGGCCGCTGGTGTATGATCCTTCGAATTCAACCTTCATACGTATCGTCTCCGACCCGTTGCTGAATAGTTCGAATTGCACCTCCGTGATCACCGATCGCGAGGGCGACGTTATCATCGGAACCCAGGGTGCATCAATTTTCAGACTCAGAAACAATCTGGTAAAAACTTACACCACCTCGGATGGGCTCAAGGACAATTCGGTAATGGCAATTTTCAAGGACCACAGCGGCGACATCTGGGTGAGCAGCGAATCGGGTAAAATTGTTTGTTACCGGAATGGGAAGTTCACCGATATGAGTTCCCGGTTTAACACCCAGGACAAGCCTGTGTTTTCAATAGCAGGCGGAGGTCCCGACAACATCATCTGGGCTGCCACCTATGGATTTCTGGCAGGATCTGGCGGAAAGGCAAACAAACCGTTCAAAGCCGGCCAGTTGCTGCCAAATACACAATTCCGGTCGGTTATAGAATCGGGCGACCATTCGCTGTGGATCGGCACGGATGCCGGTATCATCGTCGTAAAGGACGGAAGCATCAGAACGATCAGAAAAACAGATGGCCTCACAGACGACAAGGTTCTGTGTTTCTACGAAGGTCCTTCAGGCAGCATGTGGGCAGGTACGCAGGAGGGCGGCATTAACATTATCCGCAATGGGAAGATACAATCGATTACCCGCAAGGATGGATTGTCGGACAACATGATTCTCTGTTTTTACAGGGATGCATCGGGGTCGATGTGGGTTGGCACTGCACACGACGGGCTTAACCGCATCGACGGAAAGACAGGCAAAATCAATCAGCTCGGACAATTCCTTAACTACCCGCAAGCCATCACACATATTGTGGAAGACCAGGGAGGAAAACTATGGATGGGAAGCAGCAACGGCATTATAGCCGTGAAACGAACTGATATTGAAGCCTGCATAAAGGGGGAATTAACAACGTTAAATATTATTTCACTTGGCGAGGCGGAAGGAATAAAAGCGGGCAGTTGTACCGGAGCTATATTCCCGGCAGGTTGCGAGACCAGCGACCATAAGATTTGGTTTCCGACCATGCTGGGTATCGTTGAGGTTGATCCCCAAACGATTGAATTGCCTTCTTATGCTCCTTTGGCCATCCTGCAGGATCTGAGTATCAACAATGAGTCGTTGGGAATTTCTAACAGCTATGTCATCCCAGCCGGGGCCATTGAAATGGAGATAAAATATACGGCACCAAGCTTTATCTTGCCGGAAGACCTGAATTTCCGCTATAAACTTGAAGGGTATGACCAGACATGGATTGAAGCCAAAACAAGGCGGTCAGCCTTTTACAACAAATTGCCTCCCGGCGATTACATATTTCAGCTGCAGGTGATGAATCATCAAGGGCAATGGGGCGACCAGACGCAGCTCATAGAGATACACCTTAAACCATATTTTTATCAGACTACCTGGTTCCTGTTGCTATGTATCTTGCTGGTGATCGGAATTTTTTACTTCTTCATGAAATACCGGATCAGGCAGGTGCGCGAAAAAGAGCTGGAACACCTTGTGTTTATCCGCACTGAAGAGATCCGGAAGCTGAATGAAGAGCTGGAAGAAAAAGTAATTGACCGGACTGCCCAGCTTGGGGCGACCAATGCCGAACTGGAAGCATTTTCCTATTCCGTTTCCCATGACCTGAAAGCACCGGTGAGGCGAATTGAAGGATTGATTGCCGCATTGAATGAAGATTACGGTGAAAAGCTGGATGTTACAGCACAGGATTTTCTGGCAAAAATCTCAGAATCGGTGGCTACCATGAGCCAACTGATCGATGAACTGTTGAAACTATCACGTATTGCACGCCAGGAGATCGAAAGAACAGATGTGAACCTCAGCAGCATGGCAGAAAAAATACTGGAGAAACACAAAACTGCCAACCCCGAACGCAAAATTTCCTTTTCGATCCAACAGGATTTTGTGGTTGATTGCGATGCAAGACTGATACAGATCGCCCTGCAAAACCTCCTCGACAATGCCTGGAAATATTCATCCCATCAGATGAACGCCATGATAACTTTTGGAAAAGTGGATAAAGATGGAAAAAATTCCATCTTTATCCATGATAACGGGGTGGGTTTTGACATGCACCATTATGACAAATTATTTACTCCATTTCAGCGACTGCACAGCGATGACCAGTTCCAGGGAACAGGCATCGGACTTGCTACAGTAAAAAGGATCATTCAGAAACACGGTGGTTCAATCTGGGCGGAAAGCGAGCCCGGTAAAGGAACCACATTTTTCTTTACGCTAAAATAACCAGAAATAAGAGATAATTTTCCGGTCCAAAATCCATTTGGAAGTATGACGAAAATCAATTTGTTGCTGGCCGAAGACAATGACACGGATGCACTGTTGCTCATCAGGCAACTGAGGAAAGAGGGATTCGAAGTTGATCATGTTCAGGTAAAAACACGCGACGAAATGAATAAGGCGCTCGATCGTGGCGGTTGGGACATCGTAATTTCCGATTTCTCCATGCCGGGATTCGGTGGCGGAGATGCCCTGGAACTGTTTAAGTCGAAAGGACTTGACATTCCTTTTATCCTTGTTTCAGGAACTGTGGGAGAAGACATTGCGGTAAGCATCATGAAAGGAGGGGCGAATGACTACCTGATGAAAACCCATCTTCACAGGCTCGGACCTGCCGTGAAGCGGGAACTTGAGGAGACGGCCATGAAACGGGATAAAAAACGGGTGGAAACCGTACTTACTCAAACCGAAAAGCGGTTTCAGCGACTGATCCGGGACCTGCTTGATGTTGTGTGGCTTGCCAATCTTGAAGGGACCAGAACATACATCATTAATGCAGCTTTCACTAAAATTTATGATATTGAACTGGATGATGTCCGGGCACAGCCATCACGGTGGATTGAGTCCGTTATCGCGGAAGATGTGTCCGGCTATACAAATTTCATCACGGAATTGAACCCACACGGCATCAGTACCCATGAATATCGGATCCGTCGTTCGGACGGATCGGAAAGGTGGGTCAAGGACCAACGCTACATCATTTCCGGAGATAGCGGCGGGGAGTCGATGGTGGGCGGTATATTATCAGACATTACCGAAAAGAAGTTAGCGGAACAAGAGTTGATCCAGGCAAAAATGGCAGCAGAGGAGTCGAGCCGGATGAAATCTGCTTTACTTCAGAATATGAGCCATGAATTCCGTACCCCCATGAATGGGATACTCGGATTTTCTGAAATTCTTGCAGGTGAACTTTCTGACCCACATTCAAAAACGATGTCGGAACATATTTTCCTGTCGGGAAAAAGACTTCAGCAAACACTCGATTCCATCATGCTTTTTGCCCAGCTTGAATCAGGAATTCCGCTTAAACCTGTTACGGTCGACATTAGGGATATCATCGGGAGCATCTGTGAATGCCTCGACGCGATGATAAATAGCAAGGGACTTGCATTGGAAGTAGCCATCGAACCTTCGCTCCTGGTGGTGACCGATGAGCACCTCCTTCGCCGTTCCCTGTTCAATATTATTGAGAACGCGGTAAAGTTCACAAGCACAGGCAGCATTTCAATTACAGGTAAATATACTGCCAACGGGGAACTGGATATCCGGATCCGCGACACCGGTATTGGAATTGCGCCAGAAAAACAGGAAATCATCTTCGAGGAATTCAGGCAGGCGGAGGAGGGATATAACCGGCCTTATGAAGGCAGCGGACTTGGCCTGGCCATCGTCAGGAAGGCGATCCGCACGCTCAATGGCAAAATCTCACTGAAAAGTGAAGCCGGGAAAGGGGCTGAATTCGTAATAATCCTCCCCTCCGGCTCAACAAAACAAGCCAGCAATACAACTGATAAACCCGACCTGATCATTCCGGAAGAAACTAATGATCCATTAAGGGAGCCTCCACTGATTCTGCTTGTTGAAGACAATGAAGCCAACATTGACCTGGTGAAACATTACCTGCTGAAGAACTACCGGCTTGAGGTTGCAAGGGACGGGGAATCATCGCTGGAGATGGTTAAAACCAAAAAATACAAAGCCATCCTGATGGATATTAATCTCGGGCCGGGAATTGACGGAATTTATGTGATCGGGAAGATCAGGGAAATGCAGGATTACAGGCTCACCCCGATCATCGCGGTAACCGGTTATGCTTTCCGGAATGAGAAGGATTACATCATCTCCAAAGGAGCCAACCATTACCTCGAAAAGCCATTTTACAAACAGGTTCTGATCGATCTGTTGGATAATGTGGTAATGTGATAATGTGGTAATGTGGTAATGTGGTGATGTGGTGATGTGGGTAGATGGGCTGAAAAACAAGAAAAAAATTAACGTACGAGGGTTATCATTCCCTTATTGGTAACTTTGGTTTTTTTGTTGTCTTCCCAATAAATCACCCAGAAATAAACATCCGTCGGACAGTATTCCCCTTTGCTCCTTCCATCCCAGCCCTCCATTATGTCTCGAGTGAGAAAAACCAGCTGGCCCCATCGGTTAAAAATCTGGAAATTGAATTGCGTGATGTTCTCTTTCGGCAGACCCGTGATGGTGAACAGGTCGTTAAGCCCGTCACCGTTAGGGGTAAAAGCGTTTGGAATGTACGGCACCACATGAACCGTTACCTGGGCAGAGAATGTATCCCCGCTGCAAACACTGCAAAACGCTCTGTAGGTTGTTGTTTGCGATGGCGTTACGACAATACTCTGTTGGTCTGAGATGAATTCCGAACCCTGGTACCAGCGGTAGCTGATTTTGCTTCCGGGCGTGACTGGCTGCAAATGGTAAGGGATCGAGGCAACGAGAAAGCTGTCTGCCGAACTTGGGGAATATCTCCAGGCCTCCTTCTCCGCTCGCCAGGAAGTTGCATTGCGGCCTGGCACCGCCATTCCGATATAACCTGTAATGTTCTGCAAACCGAGCGTTGCCTTGTTCCCGAGCCAGTCTACCGAAGGTTTCTTCATGATATGGTTTTCGACATTATTGGAACCTTCGCGTAAAATGATCTGAAAAGTAACCAGTGAATCACGCATCGCTGTAGCATAAAGCGGACACTCACACCACATAACGACCAAGCTTCGCACCGGAGCTTTACCGGTAGTGAGATAAAAAATGTACGGACTGTTGATCTGACCCGGATCCATGTCCTGCCAGGGACCGAGGATGCAATTTTTGGGGTTGTAGTCGGCAGCGCTGGGCACCGCAAATGCATCACGGCGACCCTTCGCGTCGGGATTTGGGGAAAATGAGATCCAGCCGTTCGCTCCAATATAAAATTGCGTGTAGATGTTCCCGAAGAAGGAGAAATCAAACCCGATCGGAAAGGGCCCTTCTACTCCGTCGTCGGTGGTGGCCACCTCGTTACCGATCAATCCGTAACTGGCCGTAAGAGTCACCGGAACCCCGGGATTAATGGTATCATCAACCCCGGCAGTAAACTGGGCCCAAAGAAAATTTGGAAACAGACAAAGCAGCAATACGAGACTGATTTTCACCTTTGACTTTCGACTTTTGACCTTTGACTTTTGCTAGCAAATATCCAGAAATAATCCGAAATAATCTTACTTTTGTTCCTCCGTATGATTTCTACGCTAAAGAACGATATACAACCTCCAAAATTTTAAGCTGTTATGAAAAAAGATTCTGCCATTTTCAAGATCATTAAGCATGAGTTGCACCGACAAACCAGCGGACTGGAACTCATCGCTTCCGAAAACTTTGTCAGCAGCCAGGTGCTGAAAGCCATGGGATCGTGCTTAACCAACAAATATGCTGAAGGTTACCCCGGCAAGCGCTACTATGGAGGATGCGTGAATGTAGACCTGTCCGAACAGCTTGCCATTGACCGTGCTAAAATGCTTTTCAACGCTGAATGGGCGAATGTTCAGCCGCATTCCGGTGCTCAGGCAAACATGGCCGTTCTGATGACCTGTCTGAAACCAGGGGATACCTTCATGGGACTTGATCTGGCACATGGCGGACACCTGTCGCACGGATCCCCTGTGAATTCTTCGGGCATTCTGTACAAGGCGGTAAGCTATCAGGTTGAACAGGAAACCGGCACGATCAACTACGATAAGATGGAGGCCAAAGCCTTGGAGGTGAAGCCAAAACTGCTCATTGCCGGCGCCTCGGCCTACTCCCGCGACTGGGATTACAAGCGGATGCGCGAGATCGCCGACAAGATCGGTGCCATCCTCCTGGCTGACATTGCACACCCTGCCGGGTTGATCGCACGCGGATTGCTCAACGACCCATTGCCTCATTGCCATGTTGTAACCACCACCACCCACAAAACCCTGCGCGGACCTCGCGGAGGGATGATCCTCATGGGCAAAGACTTCCCCAATCCCTGGGGGTTGACCACACCCAAGGGTGAAATCAAGATGATGTCTCAATTATTGGACTCGGCCGTATTTCCCGGTATCCAGGGCGGACCGCTGGAGCACGTTATTGCTGCCAAAGCAGTGGCATTCTTCGAGTGCCTTTCCGAAGAATACATGGAATATATCATCCAGGTAAAGAAAAACGCATCAGCCATGTCTAAAGCCTTTGTGAACAAAGGGTACAACGTTATTTCGGGCGGGACCGAAAACCACCTGATGCTGATCGATCTCCGCAGCAAGTTCCCCGATATTACGGGAAAACTGGTTGAGAATACACTGGTAACGGCCGACATCACCGTAAACAAAAACATGGTTCCGTTCGACAGCCGTTCGCCTTTCCAGACCTCCGGCCTCCGGGTAGGAACACCCGCCATCACCACCCGCGGGATGAAGGAGAAACACATGGAAAAGATCGTGAACCTGATCGATGAGGTGATCAGCAATATCGAAAATGAGAATAAAATTCTGAAAGTCAGAAAAAAAGTGAACGAAATGATGGCTGAATTTCCGCTGTTTGCTTATTAAACGGTGGATTGATCGAATCCATGGAATTAAGGATTGAAAAAGTACACGAATAGACTACTCCATCATGAAGACGCTATACCTATTCCGTCACGCCAAATCATCCTGGGAATCAACCGGCATATCTGATTCAGACCGGCCGCTGATTCCCAAAGGAGTCCAAAAAACAGCGCTGATTATCAAATTTCTGGAAAAACGGTTAACCACCTTCGACCTGATCATTTCAAGTCCGGCAGTAAGGGCCTATGAAACCGCCAAATTGGTGGCTGTCGGATTTAATTACCCGATGGAAAAGATCCAGCTCGACAGGAAGATTTATGATGGCTATTACGACCGGATCCTCGATATTATTTATGGTATTTCCAATGAGGTTAGTTCGTCGGCAATTTTCGGTCATAATCCTACCATCACCCACCTTGCCAACCTCTTTCTTCATCCGGGTATTGAAAACATGCCAACTTCCAGCGTTGTTTGCCTTACCTTCCCGACAGACAAATGGGAAGACCTTCCTTCAAGCGATCCGGTTAAGGAATTTTTTATCACTCCGAAGATGCTGAAATACAAGGAAAAACCTTCTGCTGACTGATATGCCCAAGAAAAAACAGCCCATACTTAACCGCGATCTAAACTGGCTGTATTTCAACGGCCGTGTATTGCAGGAAGCTGCAGATAAACGCAATCCATTGCTGGAGCGGCTTAAGTTTCTGGGCATTTTTTCCAATAACCGGGATGAATTTTTCCGTGTGCGAGTGGCCACCCTAAACCGTCTGCTGAAGATGGAACGCATGGAATACGACATGTCTGTAAATCCCAAAAGGACGCTTAAAGAGATCGGGGAACTTGTGCAGAAGCAGGAGCGTGAATTTATGCAGGTGTACGAATCAATCGTAAAGGATCTGGCAATCCATGAGATCTATATCGTCAATGAGACGCAGTTAACGCAGGAACAGGGTCAGATTGTGAAGAAATATTTTCAGGAACAGGTCCGGGTCTGCCTCTTCCCGATGATGATCAGCAGCCTGCGCGATATTTCATCGCTCCGCGATAAGTCGATCTACCTGGCGGTAACCCTGGGTCGTAAAGACAAGGTCCTGAAGGATGACTATGCCCTTATTGAAGTACCGACAAAAACTGTTTCACGATTTCTGATCCTGCCCCCGGAAGGAGACAAACATTTTATCATCCTGCTTGACGACATTATCCGGTACTGCCTTTCGGACATTTTCTCAATTTTCGGCTATGATAATTATTCAGCCTATACTGTAAAAATTACCCGGGATGCGGAAATAGACATTGACACCGACGTTTCGAAGAGTTTTCTAGAGGTAATGACGGAAAGCATAAAACAACGAAAACGCGGAATACCGGTCCGTTTTGTTTACGACAAATCTATTCCTGCGGATTTGCTGAAGATCATTACCAAACAACTGAATATCACCAAAGACGACCCAATCCGGGGTGGAGGCCGATACCACAATTTCAAAGATTTTATGGGTTTTCCCAACCTCGGACACTCCGAACTGGAATACCAGCCACTGGTGCCGCTTACCCACCGCGACCTGCCTCCCAATCGCAGCATTTTGTCCTCCATCCGGCGGAAAGACATCATGCTCCATTATCCCTACCAGTCGTTTCAATATATCATCGACCTGCTTCGGGAAGCCTCCATCGACCCTAAAGTCCGCTCGATCAAGATGACAATTTATCGTGCTGCAAGAAATTCCGGGGTCATCAATGCACTTATAAACGCAGCCCGCAATGGAAAGTACGTAACTGTTTTTATGGAGTTACAGGCCCGGTTCGATGAGGAGGCAAATATTTTCTGGACTGAAAAGTTACGTGAGGAGGGGGTAAAAGTGATTCACAGTATACCCGGTTTTAAGGTCCACTCGAAACTTATTCTGATACGGCGTAAAGAGAACAACAAGAACTTCTATTTCTCTTTCATCGGTACCGGTAATTTCAATGAAGATACGGCCAAGGTTTATGCAGATGTGAGTCTGCTCACGGCCGACCAGGACATTTGTGCTGATGTTGTGAATGCCTTTCATCTGGTGGAGGAAAATTATCGTCCGTATAAGTTCAAGAAACTGATCGTTTCGCCATTTAACATGCGGAACTTTTTTCTGAACATGCTCACCCATGAGATCAAAAACGCTGCTGCCGGCCAGGAGGCCTGGGCCATCATCAAACTCAACAGTCTGGTTGATGAAACCATGGTAAAAAAGTTATATAAAGCCAGCCAGGCCGGGGTGAAGATCAAACTTATCATCCGTGGTATCTGTACACTGGTCCCCGGCCTTCCGGGCATTAGCGACAATATTGAAGCCATCAGCATTGTCGACCGGTTTCTTGAACATGCAAGAGTTATCGTTTTTTGTAACGGGGGTGACAATAAATATTATATCACCTCCGCTGATTGGATGGTACGAAATTTCGACAACCGCATTGAGGTTGCATCTCCGGTTGAGGACCCAAACCTTCAGAAGATGCTTCGCGGGATGCTCGACATACAGCTGTCCGATAACGTAAAGGCCCGTATTATCAGCCACAGCCGAATGAATGAATACCGCACAAACGGCGGCCCGGAGATAAGATCGCAAACGAAAATCTACGAATTTCTTAAAGATCAGATTTAATAAAAAAACCAAACGCATCGAATTTGTCTTTAACCAAACCTGTGGAGGTATTAAAAAAAATATTGCGCATTTTTATCAATAAGTACTTTGTCACCACAGTAGCATTTATTGTATGGCTGGTATTTTTCGACAGCAACAGCCTGGTCGAAAGAAATAAATTACAGGAAAAACTGGACATTCTTAACCTTGAGAAGCGGTTTTACCTGGATGAAATTAAAAAGGATTCGACGCTTACATGGCAATTGCTCAGTGACAGTACACAACTTGAAAAATTTGCCCGGGAACGGTACCTGATGAAAAAAGACAAAGAGGATGTCTACCTGGTGATTGACACTACTGCGGATCTACATCAATAAGCACCTTTACCCCTGAAAAATCCTTCCTGCCCCTGAATTTTTCGACCTCTTCCAGCAACTTTCCTTTCATCTCTATGGCGGAAGTAGTCCGTTCTATCTTCACCATGATGTGCTTAAGATAGTAATTCATGATCCTCCCTACCATCGGGAATTCAGGTCCGAGCACACGGTTGCCAAACGTTGAACGGAGGGATCTTGCAAGGCTTTCGGCAGCCTTATTCAGGAGATCGGCATCTTTGTGCTTTACCCTGAGCAGGACCAACCGGTAAAACGGGGGGTATTTAAATTTCCGGCGATCGGCGATCTGTTTTTTGAACATCGCCGCGTAATCATTGTTTACCACATCACGGAGAATCGTGTGTTCAGGGTTGTAAGTCTGGATCAGCACCCTGCCCTGTTTATTTTTCCTGCCCGACCTTCCGCTTACCTGTGCCATCAGCTGAAAACTTCTTTCAGGGGCCCTGAAATCGGGAAAACTGAGCAGGTTGTCCGCATTCAAAATACAAACTGTGCTTACGTGATCAAAGTCTAGTCCCTTGGTCACCATCTGTGTTCCGACCAGGATGTCGATCCTGCCTTCTTCAAAGTCGCTGATGATCTGCAAATGCGAATTCTTACTCCGCGTTGTATCAAGGTCCATCCTCGCGATGCGCGCTTTGGGAAAAAGGATGACCAGCTCCTCTTCCACCTTCTCTGTTCCGAATCCCTTCATGCGAATACTTATCCCCTGACAATCGGGACATTTATCGGGGATCCTGGTAGAATAGCCGCAATAATGACACCTCAGCTGATTGCTCTTTTTATGGTATACCAGGGTAACATCGCAATTGATACAGGAGGGCATCCAGTGACAGGTGTCGCACTCCAGCCGGAGTGAAAACCCGCGTCTGTTCTGAAAAAGAATCGATTGCTCATTTTTCTCAAGTGCATCAGTAAGTTGATTGAGCAGCACCGAGGTAAAATGACTCTTCATCTTCCCTTGTCGCAGCTCCTCCTTTATGTTTACGATCTGAACCACCGGCATCTCCATGTTCCCGAATCGCTCAAAAATCTCTACAAGTGCATATTTCCCCTGCAGGGCGTTGAAATAACTTTCGATAGACGGGGTGGCTGAGCCCAACAAGGTCTTGGCACCATGCAGGTGTGCCAGGTAAATGGCTGCATCCCGTCCGTTGTATCTCGGTGCGGGATCCATTTGTTTGAAGGACGGGTCGTGTTCTTCGTCGACGATGACAAGACCCAGGTTTGCGAAGGGCAGAAAAACCGACGAACGGGCCCCAAGGATAATGTCGTGACCGGCATGAATTCCGCCGGAAACATTGTTTGACGAGAGGATGCTGTTCCAGACTTCGACCCGCTCCTGCTCATTAAAGCGTGAATGATAAACACCTACCCTGTCGCCAAAATATTTTCTCAAACGGGAGATGATCTGGGTTGTGAGTGCAATTTCCGGAAGCATGTACAGCACCTGCTTCCCCTGGTCAATCACCTCCTGTATCAACTTTATGTACAATTCCGTTTTACCGCTGCTGGTAACCCCGTGCAACAGCACCACATCTTTCGCCGAAAAGCCATCATGGATCTGATTGAAGGCAGTGAATTGCGCCGGCGAGAGTTCTATATTTTCCGATGATGACACGGCTCCACCCGATCCAAACCGGCTAACCTGTCTTACTGTAACCACGAACACCCCTTTCTTTATCAGTTCGTCAAGTTGTGCAGAGGTGCCCTTCGACTTCTTAAGTAATTCCCCCTTTCTGACCTCAGCCAGCGTTTCCGATCCGTGCTGTGAAAGCTGAATGTAGGTCATCAGGATCTCAAGTTGTTTCTTTGCCTTTTTTTCCAGGCGGTCGAAGAGGTATCGCAGCTGTTCCTCCTCATCAAATGGCGGGGCCAGCGAAACGACAGACTCGGTTTTCGGTTTCACGCGCTGCTGCAGTTCTTCCTCAAGCACGATAATTCCTTTCTCAATCATTGTTTTTACGAGCGGAATGATCTTTTGCTGTTCGATGATTTTGGAAACTTCGGAAAGTGTAATCGTTTTCCGGTGATGAAGCACCTCAAGCAGCAAGCTCTCCTTTTCATTCAGGACGGAATAGTCTTCCTGGTATGAAGGGTTTAATGCAATTTTCGATTCACTGGCAAGTTTCAATGCCGAAGGCAGCGCTGCATTCATCACCTCTCCCGGATAACAAAGGTAATATCCGGAAAGCCAATCCCAAAAGTCACGTTGTAATGGAACCACGATAGGCGCTTCATCCAGGACGGACAAGATATATTTTGGAATACGGTTGGCCGGGGGGGGTTGGTGAAGCCGCAAAACCAGTGCAGTGTAAATCTTTCTTGAACCAAACTGAATCACCACGCGAACGCCTTCGCTGATGGTGTCGTTAAGGTCAAAAGGAACCCTGTAGGTAAAGGTTCCGCCGACAGGGATCGGCAACAGGACATCAGCAAACAGGGTAATCCTCTCCATCTCTGCATCTCCTATAAAGCGAGAATACGCGACATCTCCAGCATCTCCTTATTGATATCCTTATGATGTTTGATGGCTTTATCGAACGGGGTATATACTACTTTTTTGTCGACAATACCTGCCATTGATCCGCGTTCGCCTTCGAGCAACCCGCGCACGGCAACATGGCCAAGGGTGCTGGCCAGCACACGGTCGTAGGCACTGGGTGCGCCTCCCCGCTGAACGTGGCCGAGCACGGTTACACGTGTGTCAAGTTCAGGAATCCGCTCTTTCACCTTACGGGCAATCTCGTAGGCGCCTCCCTCCTCTTCTCCTTCAGCCACCACAACAATACCTGAGGTCTTATTTCGACGCCAGTCGTGACGAAGAAGACGGGCAAAGTTGTCAATGTAAGTAGTAGTTTCGGGGACCAGGATAAACTCGGCGCCACAGGCAATGCCACTGCGCAGTGCTATAAATCCGGCATCACGTCCCATAACTTCAAGAAAAAACAGCCGCTCATGAGAGTTGGCTGTGTCGCGGATCTTGTCGGCAGCCTCCACCACGGTATTCACTGCAGTGTCGTATCCAATCGTGGCATCTGTTCCGTACAGATCATTATCGATGGTACCCGGCAAACCAATCACGGGGAAATTAAACTCCTTATCGAAAATGGATGCACCGGTAAAGGTACCGTTGCCCCCGATGGCAACCAGTGCATCAATCTTTTGGTCCATCAGGTTCTGGTACGCCTGAAGCCGTCCTTCATAGGTCAGAAACCTTTTGCTGCGGGCAGTCTTAAGAATCGTCCCCCCGCGCTGAATGATATTCGAAACAGAATGGCTGTGCATCGGCTCAATCTGGCCGTCGATCATCCCTTCGTAACCACGTGAGATGCCAAAAACATCAAGTCCGTTGTAAATTCCGGTACGCACTACCGCACGGATTGCGGCATTCATCCCTGGCGAATCCCCGCCTGAGGTCATGATAGCTATTTTAGAAATCTGTGGCATGGTTACGATTTAAGATTTACAATAAGGGCAAAAGGGAAATTTCGGACTTCTTGCATATTCATCACAAAAATACAATAATTCTGTACCTTTGGGGAGTGAAAATTCAGACCTGAAAGTGAAATTGATGCTACAACGATTTTTCTTAAAAAAGTCTATACCATGAGGATATTCATTGTCATGCTTTTCATCGCCCAGCTTGGTTTTTTCCAGGCAGAAAACCTTCTTGCTCAATCTGACCCCATTTTAAAGGAGTTTGGTATTTCTGCCGGCGGATTTACCAACTTCCCGGCCAATCAGAATTATCTGACAGAGAACATGGGCGCATTTTATGTTGCTCCCTACGTAAGGGTGGGTAAACATGAGTTTTCTGCCGGGTTGTTATTACCCCTGCAAACCCAGGCCCTGGCGAACAATAGCGCCAATATCTCTCCCCGACCAGGCGGTATAGCCGGATATAAATTTTACATTTTTAATGTCGAGGGAAGAGAGAACATGTTCATTCATTATGCTTTTCAATATTTACGATTTTCGGGAACCTACGATTCGAATTTTCAGCAAGGCCGGTGGACTGAAACCGATATGTACATTAACAATGTGATTGGCCTGGGGTACAATCTTTTTTTTGATACCAACGAAAGGTTTGGTTTGTACTACACCCTCGATTATGTCATTTCTCAAACGGGGTATAAAACAGACACACCACGGTCGGGTAATCACCAATGGATGACAGATTATGTCTGGAACAACATAAGCACCCATTTTGGTTTTATTTTTAAGCTCACCTCATTGAACAAGAAGGTGAAAAAATAAATTCCGGAAACAATGGATCCGAAAAACTGCTCATTCATGAGAAAAGCGCCTGGATATTTACTTTTCATTTTCATACTCTTCCTGGCTATCGAAACCTCCGCCCATTACATCTACAGAAAAGGCACCACGGAAACTGATTCCTGGATTGTTTGCACAGTGATGCCTAAAGCCGACATCTATTATGTAAACAGGGAATTGTTCTCGCTCTATTCAGGGTTGGCTGCTGGGGTTTCCCATAGCTTCTGTCACACGAATTACAGCAACCGGTTTGACCAGAGTTTCAATTATTTCTCCGTTGCTTACCAGCTAAATGCCTTGGGAATCAGGGTTGGAAAAGATATAGCGGGGTATGTTGAATTCGGGTTTGGATATCAGGGGATGGTCAATCTCGGAATTTCAGCCAGGTTGTAAAACCGTTGTTTCTTCAGCTTTTATTATCTTTCCGCATCTTAACCAGACCTTGAGATGAAAAACAAAAACATACAGACTGAGATTGACACCTGCTATCTTTATCAGGTGCTTGCCGATAACGAGCAGGATCCATTGGTATCGGATGTATTCAAGAGGATGAGCGAAATTGAAAGGGGGCATGCTGAATCGCTCTGCAAGAAGCTTCAAATCCATCCGTCTGAATTAAACAAACCTTCATGGCGGGCAAAAACACTGCATACAATTGGTAAGATTTTCGGTTACGATTACATTCTGGGTGTTTTGATGGATACCGAAAAAAGCATTTCAACCAATATTCTGTCTGCCAAGAAAAAAAACAAACAGGAGCTTACCGGCAACGAGATAAACCATGTGAAAATTCTTCGATCCATCCTTGACACTGAAGGGAAAATTTCCGGGAAACAACTCTCAAAATTTGAAAGCCGGCACCGTTCGGTGGGTGGCAATGCCATCAGGGCTGCTGTTTTGGGCGGCAACGACGGATTGGTTTCCAATTTCAGTCTGATCATGGGTATTGCGGGCGCCACTTCCGGTAACACCGGAGTGCTGCTGGCCGGATTAGCCGGTCTGCTGGCCGGAGCCCTTTCGATGGCACTGGGAGAATGGATCTCGGTAAAGAGTTCGAAGGAGTTGTATGAAAACCAGATGGATCTTGAGCAGGAAGAGCTGGAAACAAACCCCGAAGGTGAACAACAGGAAATTGCCTTGATATATATGGCCAAAGGAATACCCGAAGGCCAGGCCCATGAAATGGCTGCCGAAATCATTAAAGACAAAACGCTGGCGCACCAGTTTCTCATCCAAGAGGAATTAGGGATCAACGCCGAAGAGCTAAAAGGATCTGCAATGGAAGCTGCCTTGTATTCATTCGTATTATTTGCCATCGGAGCGGTCATCCCTGTGATCCCATTTTTCTTCCTAAGCGGAATGACTGCCGTGGCCGTGAGTGTAGGTGCATCAGCTACCGGCCTGTTTCTGATTGGCGCCGCGATCACGCTGTTCACCGGAAAAAATGTCTGGTACTCGGGTTTCCGTCAGGTCATATTCGGTCTGGCCGCTGCGGCCCTGACCTTTGGCATCGGTAAAATTATCGGTGTTTCAATGGCCGGATAAAATTTAGAAACCACTTACTTATTTTAAGGTTACAAAACCATGGTTTATCTGCACACTTACAAATTGGTGGTTGTTTACGGCATGCCGGTCGCCGTATCTTTGCTTCATCAACAACGACAAACCAAACGCAAATAAACCAAACAAAAAATAAAAAAACCAAAAACCATGAAA
>JANXZO010000013.1 GCA_025355465.1 Bacteroidales bacterium | reverse complement strand
TTAACGTCGATCAACTTGCCGACACGGTAGAGGACTATCTGATGAAAAGAAAAAATGATCCTGAACAAGTGAAAAAATATTTTCATGGAAAGCATGTTCGGTATGCAGCTTAAACTAACTATTAATTGCACTCATTAATAACATGAAAAAAAAGTCATCCTTTAATTCAGAATCATTTCCATTACATTTATTCCTTAGTTCATATACTATTTCGTTTGAAGAACCCTCATTAACGGAATGTAACAAGTTTACTTGTTTAACAATGGGTGTGTTAATATTAATATAAAATTCACCAACACTATAGTAATTATTTTTCAGAAAACAGTGATCAGGCTTGAAACAGTGCTGATGGTTCAAATCGAAATTTGGTTTTAAACCGCTAAAAACTATAGGTTCATTTTTATTATTATAAAGTAAACCAAATGTCTTAGAATCAGAACTGTATTTGTGCTTGATGTTTTTATCATTGTATATTGAAAGTGACAATTTACGAATCAGATGATAAATCAAATTTTCACCAAAATTCATAATTAGATTGGGATTATTTAAAGATGGATTCTTTTCTAGAATTTTAGAAATTCGTTTTTGATCCTTATCCGTAATGTTTTGTGGTGTTTGGAGGGTTTGTTTTTTAATTTGCTTCTCTTGCAATCTAATAAGACAATCGTTATAAAAATTTGATTTTTCAGCTTCGAAACGATAGTAAAAGTCTTTCAGAATTATTTCAATTTCTTGAACGAAATAGTCTATTAACTCGTTCTCAACTTTTTTTACAAGTGGTCCCGATAGCAATTGTAGAATTTTTGGATCCGTTATTTCTGGTTTTGTCAGAGAAACTGATTCTGGTTCTCTAATTAAAGTGAGAATATAATCTTTAAAAACATTATCATATTGTTCCTCAAACCTGGTCCTCCAATATTTATCAAGATTCGATTTGGTGGTTGCCAAATTCTCTGTTGGAGATAGTAATTTGTGAAATTCGAAATCCTTTTGAAGATTCTCAATTTTTTGCTTAAAATCCCAGTCATATTTAAACTGAATTTTCACATATTCATCCTTGTTATTTCGTAAAATTCGACTGAAATTTTCAAATTCGATATCATTCGGATTTTTATTGGAAATCTTATTTAAAAAGAATGTAAACAAACTGAAGAAATTGTACATCTCTTTATTTACATGTAATTTCGATAATTCAAGATTCATTGTAATACAATCCAACAATAAGTTATAGATATTCGTTTCTCTAAGAGATAATAAGAAATCCAAAAATGGTACTCTGAACACAGATGTGAAAACCTCATTATTCAGTAAAACTCTTTCTTTCGTGACAGTAAGACAGTACGAAGACAGGTCTTTCTTTGTAATATTATAAGTAATTGTCCCCATTTGTATTAAAATTTAAAAGGTAACACTCAGATAATCAACAAAAAATACCCAGGATCAACTATAATTAAAACGGAATTTTCCATTTTCTGATACTTTCAGTGATTGGTTGTCACCACTTCGGCGCATTAAGCGCCACCTTGTATTGGGCGGATTTGTTAAACAATATTAAGCATTTTATTTCATTTATTTTCTTTCTTAAAAGTCTGAAATAGTCCCAAAAAACTGGACAGAAACTTAAGGTTAAAAAATGAGTATAAACCTTAAACCCAAAGTCCAATGAAAAAGACCCGAGTACGACACACCGCAGAATTTAAAACAAAAGTAGCCATCGAGGCCATTAAAGAACAAAAAACATTGGCCGACCTCTCGGTGATGTTTGGAGTAACCCAGCAACAGGTCAGTAACTGGAAAAATGAGTTTTTACGCAGATCCATTGAAATTTTCAATAAACGCGAACCGGATAAAGAACTGGAAAAGGCCAACGAAAAGCTGTTTGCCAAAATTGGTCGGCTTGAAATGGAAAACGACTGGTTGAAAAAAAAACTTTAGCCTACTCTGTCTTAGAATTGAAAGCCATGATTGACCCTGCCCATCCCGAATTCACCATAAAGAGTCAATGCGCATTGCTGGGAATCAGTCGTTCCGGCTACTATTACACTCCTTGTCCCGTGGATGAAGTTGCCTTAAAGCTGATGAATCTGATTGATGTACAATACACCAAAACTCCCTATTATGGCACCCGCAGGATGTGTGATTATCTGAAAAACTTAGGATACAAAATTGATCGCAAAAGATTACGCCGGCTATATAAACTCATGGGCATTGTTGCGATCTATCCCAAAAAGTGGCTAAGCAAGCCCGGTCAGGATCACAAGATTTTTCCCTATCTGTTAAAGGGTCTGGATATAAACCATCCAAACATGGTTTGGGAAGCTGACATCACCTACCTGAGGATGGAGCATGGATTTATGTACCTGGTGGCCATTATAGACGTTTACAGCCGTTATGTGGTGGCCTGGAGTATATCCAACACCCTGACTGTCGGATTTTGCACAGAGACCTTAAAACGCGCTATTTCGACACATGGCTGTCCGGAATATTTTAACACAGACCAAGGTTCTCAATTTACCTCAGATGTCTTTACAGCCGTGCTTTTGAAGAACGACATTAAAATCAGCATGGACGGTAAAGGACGATACCTGGACAATATTTTTGTTGAACGGCTCTGGCGAAGCGTTAAATATGAATATCTTTACTTAAACCTCCCAAAAGACGGTGTGGAACTTTATCATGGGCTGGATGAATACTTTACGACCTACAACCATGAACGCCCGCACCAAACTATCGGGATGGTACCGTACAGGAAATTTACAATGCATCTCTCAAAAGCCGCATAGATATTAAGAAATTAACAAGTTACTGACAAAAGAAAAAGAAGCAAAAAGAAAAAAACACATGTGCTTACGCACATGTACCGATTACAACAACAATATTATCCTTAAGTTCTTTTAAATACTGTCCAGCAGACAGGGACCATTTCAGTCTCCTTTCAAATCAAATCGTTCGCGTTGCGAAACTATATTTATAAGCGTTATTTAGCTACTAATGCAAGCAATCGGTAAATAAGAACACAAGGGTTTTTGCATATTACTGATTCTAAGATACCGATTTTTATGAGCGGTATTTTCATTGATTTATTTCAGTTTTTCATCACGAACGAGTTACTGGAAAATTTGAGGTCTTCACCCTTAATGGGTAATCTGTAGAGTGAATTTGAATCAATTTTTAAATTATCTTGGAAACAGCAAACACCTGGAAAAAAGTAGCGTTTGGGTTAATTCAATGGTGGACTGATCCCCTCCCTGTCACCAGGGAGGTTTTTTTTTCGCCAAAGATTCCTACTTTTGAAGAAAGTATCGCTCCCATGCCGGAAACCAAAAACGCCCTGAATCCCAAGAAGTATTACTTCATCGACACCTCCTTCAACATGATGATGAAGCGGAGGGTGTACCAGGTGCTCCTCATTTCCAGTACCTACGACTCCTTTATGCTGGAGGAGGACGGGCGGATCGATGAGACCATCTTCATGGAGTATGTGTCGCTGAACCTGCGCTACCCGCCGCAGTTCATCAAGGTGACTTCGGAGGAGGAGGCCATGGAAGTGCTTGAGGACAAACGGGTGGAGTTGATCATCTCGATGCTCAACATCGAAAAAACCGACACCTTCGACCTCGCCATCCGCATCAAGAAGCAGTACCCGAGGATCCCCATCGTGGTGCTGACACCCTTTTCACGTGAGGTTAACCTGAAGCTGGCGGCGAAAGATCTCAGCGCTATCGATTACGTGTTCAGCTGGCTCGGCAATGCCGACATCCTGCTGGCCATCATCAAACTGATCGAAGACCGGATGAACGTTGATGTAGATGTAAAACAGGGGGTGCAGGCGATCCTCCTGGTGGAAGATTCCATCCGGTTTTACTCAAGCTACCTGCCAAACATGTACAAGATCCTGCTGAAACAGTCGAAAACTTTCATGGCGGAAGGGCTTAACGAACATCAGAAGATGCTCAGGATGCGGGGACGCACAAAAATACTGCTGGCTACCAATTATGAGCAGGCAGTTGATATGTGGGAAAACTACAAAGGGAACCTGCTGGGGATCATCACCGACATCAGTTTTATGCGTAACGGAGAAACCGACAAAACCGCCGGAATCCGGTTCGTAGAAAAGGTGAGGGCAGAGGATGAATATATGCCCATCCTGTTCCAGTCCACAGATACCGAGTACGAAACGATGGCCTACAGCATGAAGGTCGGCTTTCTGAACAAACTTTCAAAAACCCTCTCCATCGAACTGCGGAATTTCATTAATGAATATTTCTCGTTCGGCGATTTTGTATTCATCGATCCCAAGAATGGCCGCGAGATCACCCGGGCAGGCGACCTGAAATCGCTTCAGGAGAAGATCTTTGAGATCCCCGACGATTCGCTGATGTACCACATGCAGCGGAACCATTTTTCGAAATGGCTCAACGCCCGTGCCCTCTTTCCCATCGCCGAGATGTTTCGCGAAGTTTCGGCGCAGGAGTTTGCCGACGACATGGATGCGGCCAAACGATACCTCTTCGACTCCATCACGGCATTCCGCATCAACAAGGCCAAGGGAGTTATTGCCGATTTCGACCGCGAACGGTACGACGAGTATCTCCAGTTTGCCCGGATCGGGGAGGGGTCGATTGGCGGAAAGGCTCGCGGACTGGCCTTTCTCGATTCGCTGATCAAGCGGAACAGACTCACTTACAAATACGAAGATGTGGTGGTGACCATCCCGCGAACAGTGGTTCTCGGTACCGACATTTTCGATGAATTCATGGAGGACAACAACCTCTTCGAGATCGCCCTGAGCGACCGGAGCGACAAAGAGATCCTCGCACGTTTTGTGAAGTCGCGCCTCCCGTTCCGGATCCATGAAGACCTCTACCGTTTCATCTCCTGCATCAACAACCCCATTGCCATCCGCTCGTCGAGTCTGCTGGAGGACTCCCACTACCAGCCCTTCGCGGGCATCTACTCCACCTACATGCTCCCGAACATCAAGTTCAACGACCGGATCATGATCGATAAGCTGGGTGAGGCGATCAAAAGTGTCTATGCTTCCGCCTATTTCAAGGACAGCAAGTCGTACATGGCAGCCACCCTGAACATGATCGACGAGGAGAAGATGGGGATCGTGCTGCAGGAGGTTACCGGCCGGCAGTATGGCGACCGCTTCTATCCTGCCATATCCGGAGTGGCCCGTTCCATCAATTTTTACCCCATCGCCCCTGAAAAGCCGGAGGATGGCATTGCCAACATCGCATTCGGACTGGGGAAATTTATTGTTGATGGTGGGAACGGACTCAGGTTTTCTCCCAAATACCCAAAGAAGATTCTCCAACTTTCAACACCCGAATTGGCGCTCAGCGGTACCCAGAAGTCGTTCTACGCATTGGATCTGAAACCTGAGAGTTTCACCCCCAACACCGATGATACGGTGAACCTGATGAATCTCAGGATCCGGGATGCGGAGGGCGACAGCGTCCTGAAACTTGTTGCCTCCACCTTCGATTATGAATCGCACCAGCTGAAAGAGGGGACAATCTATGAAGGGAAAAGGATCATTGCCTTTTCGCAACAACTCAACCATGGAACCTTCCCGCTGGCCGAAATATTACAGGAGGTTCTCGAAATCGGCCAGCGCGAAATGAACAAACCCGTTGAGATCGAGTTTGCGGTGAACCTCGACATGCCCAAAGGCGAACCCAGGGTATTCAGCCTCCTGCAGATCAGGCCCATTGCCGGCCGCGATGAAACGATCCACATCAAACCCGGGAATATCCGGCAGGAGGAGATGCTGTTGATCTCAAACACGGCCCTCGGCAACGGCATCATCAAGGGGGTGTACGATTTTGTGTATGTGAAGCCCGATGAATTCAGTGCGGCCAAAAGCCAGGAGATGGCGCTGCGGCTGGAAAAGCTGAACGACCTGTTCATCAATGAAAAACGGAACTATATCCTGGTCGGTCCCGGCCGGTGGGGATCAAGCGACCCGTGGCTCGGGATACCGGTAAAATGGCCGCAGATCAGCGCCGCCCGCGTAATCGTTGAATCAGGTCTGGAACATTACCGGATCGACCCCAGCCAGGGAACCCATTTTTTCCAGAACCTGACCTCCTTCCGGGTTGGTTACTTTACCATAAATCCTTACCTCAAAGACGGATTTTACGATGTGGAGTTCCTGAACAGCCAGCCGGCGGTATACGAGGATGAATATATCCGTCACGTACGGTTCAGCCATGAAGTACGTATCGAAATCGACGGCAAGAAAAACATCGGGGTGGTTTATAAGCCGGGAGTAGTTTCTTGATGTAATTTCCATCAGACTGGTTTACCTTTTTCATTTTTTCCGATTAAGCAGTAAAAAACACTGCTTATGAAAACAACCCTGTTGCAGCCCGGAAGGTATTATCACATCTTCAACTGCGCCAAATCCGGAGAACTTCTGTTTAATACCGAAGAGGATTTCAAATTTTTCCTGAAGCTTTATAAATCTCACATCGTGCCGGTAGCCGAAACATTCGCCTATTGCCTTTTACAGGACCATCTTCATCTGTTAGTCAGGATCAGGGAAACGGCACAGGGTAGTCTTTTCAAACCGTTTGCAATCCTTTTCAACGCCTATGCCAAAGGCTATAACAAACAAAATGGAAAGGAGGGGAGGGTGTTCAAGTTTAAGCTTAAACAAATGGAGATCCGCCGCGAAACCTATCTTTCGGAGATGATCCGGTACATCAACCAGAATGCACGCCGCCATGGTGTTACAGAAGATCTCACACAATACAGGTTCTCCTCCTACAGGGCTACCGTTTCGGATACTTCGGGATTTGTTGACAGGAAGGAACTGGTGCAGCATCTGGGCCAGGGTGAAACCCTTGTCAGAAACCTTAATACACCGGTAGACGAACAGCGGGTAAAGATGTTCCTGCTCGAGGACTGAACGGAATAACTAAAATTTACTGTCGGGTTGCCGGAAATTTATTAGCTTTGAACTCAATACGGTGTTATGAAACCCTTGTTGAACTCCTTCTTTATTTCAAAACCCGTTCTGGTAATTATCATTTTGATTACAACCACCTGCGGAACTCTTCTTGGACAGAGATACCAGACCCGTTCCTACACTGAAGCTGATGGTTTAGCCAACTCACTGGTATATAGCATCGTTCAGGATTCCTCCGGAGTAATTTGGCTGGGCCGTCGCTTAGGCATATCATCCTACGATGGCGGAGCATTTTATAATTATAATGTTACCGACGGATTGAATTCCGGCACCTATTCATTCTTGAAAATCGATGAAAAAAATCAGTTGTGGGCGCTGCCGGAGTCGAGTCTTGTCTGCCTCTCCGTTAAAAAGGGTAATAAATGGCGGACAATGTGTGTCAGGGATCAAATCCCTTATCCATATTCAGACCGCTTTACCTCCCTTGACGTTTACTACGAGCAGGGTGCCGCCGTTGTCCTGATTGGTACGGCAGATGTCGGATTTATAACATACAGCGAGGGAAAGTGGAAACAATACACGATATCAAATGGATTACCCAGTAACATCGTTTACTCCGTAAGATATTTTCAGGGCAGAATTTATATTTCCACCGACAAAGGGATGATGCAGCTTGTGAATGGTGTTTTAAAGCCCTATGAAAATGATGGGTTAATGGCACAGTGTGCCAGTGTTCTTGCCATGGAACCGGATGGTGATATTATGTGGCTGCTGTCAAAGAAAAGTCTGGGTTATCTGAAGGATGGAACTTACAATCACGTTACTTCAGATTTTCAACTTACCATAAATGGCCAGGGATGGCACTGTTTCATTCATCCCGGACGAAACAAGAGGGTCTATTTTGGCAATTCATACAAGGTATTTTTTATCTCTGAATTCAGCCCTCCTGTTAGTGTATTAAGCCAGAGAAATGGTCTGATTGCTGAAGGGGCCACTGCGGTTCTGGTCGACCGGGAGATGAACACCTGGATCACCGGCTATCTCGGGATCACCAAAATAATATCCGAACGGTTTGTAAACTATTCGGAAAAGGAGGGGCTCTACAATAACGAGGTAGCCTCTGCATTGGAAATCAGTCCGGGCCATTATGTTTTTGGTCACGACGGAGCGTTGACTTTTTTCGACGGAAAGAAAATGTCGTATATCATTCTTGATAATAACCGAACTGAACCACTTTTTGAAAAGAGGGTCCTGGACATTCAAAAGGACTCGCGGGGGAACCTTTGGCTTGCCGTAAACTTCCTTGGATTGGCATACCTTGATAATAACAGGAAAATAACTTGGTACCGGGACAAACAGGGACTTCCGGGCTGTGCATTTTCGGTTTGTGTTTCTGCAAATGGAACTGTTTATGCGAGCACGACAAAAGGATTATTCCGGTTTTATAATGACCGGTTCGTACGTGTCGACCTCAGTGAAATGAAGGAGCCGTCCATCCGCAAAATATTTGCAGGCACGAACGATACGATCTATCTGGCGACCCTGTCTTCCGGGCTCTTCGTATTAAAAGGAACTGAATTCTCAAAATACACCTCAACAGAAAATAAACTGGCGAATGATGTGTATGCACTTTGCATGGATTCAAAGAAACACTATTGGGTAGGAACGGCGGCTGGCCTGTTTGAATTGTCGAAAAATTCTCTGAAGCAGGTCAATGAAGGAGCTCTTGTGCTCAACAGACCGGTATATCTGATACTGGAAGACAATTCAGGAAACCTGTGGATGGGTACTGACAACGGGGTGTACAGATGGAATGGTAAGGCGTTGGCCCACTTCACCGTCAGCGACGGATTGGCCGGCCACGATATCAACAGAGCTGCAGGATTTATGGACAGCAAACACGAACTGTGGTTCGGTACCAACCACGGGCTCTCCGTTTATCGGCCAGAACTTGACTACCGACCCGGACAGGTTCCGACCCCGAAAGTCAGTCTGCTTGAGGTTATAAATGGAAAGGATACCCTCGATCCAAACCAGGATGTAGTACTTTCTCCGGATCAGGATGACCTCCAGTTTCATACCCGCGTGATCTCCTTCATCAATGAACAAAAGATCTTTGTCAAGTACTACCTGGAGGGTGCCGACACCAGTTGGTCTGGAGATTTTCCATATTATGGGCACAATAGCATAAACTATGTCAATCTCGAGCCGGGAAGTTACAGGTTTTACCTGAAAGCGCGCAATTCACTGGGTGCCTGGAGTGATCCTGTTGCCTCTGCAAGGTTCACCATTAAGAATAAATTTTGGCTTCAATGGTGGTTCATCCTTCTGGTCGGACTCACTCTTTCTGCGATTGTATTTTTCACCTTCAGATTTGTACTTATAAGTCGTTATAAAAACCGGCTTCAGGAAGAGGTGAACCTGCGAACACTCGAACTTAGAAAATCTGAACAACAGCTGTTGGAGAGCAATACCGCGAAGGATAGTTTTTTCTCCATCATTGCCCACGACCTCAGAAACCCTTTCAATGTTATTTTGGGATACCTGGAACTCCTGACCCAGGATGATTCTGATTTTACAGAACCGGAGCGCAAGCAAATGCTCCTGAAACTCAGATCCGCATCCATCCGAACAATCGACCTGTTGGAAAACCTTCTTACCTGGGCACGATCCCAACGAGGCAGCCTGCCCTTTGAGCCCGGTTCATTCGATATTGGCGAGCTTATCACCAATAACATAAACCTTCATGAAACCTCTGCCAACAGCAAGAAAATTAAACTACTGGCCGGGAATAATGCTGATATGCAGGTGTTTGCCGACAAAAATATGATGGATGCCGTGATCAGGAACCTGCTGTCGAACGCCATTAAATTTACCTTCCCGGGAGGTATCATTTCAATTGAGATGGATAGGCAGGACGGAAATACAGTGCGGGTTTCCATCAAAGATAACGGGGTGGGAATGCCTTCTGAAATACTGGATAATTTATTTAAGATAGAAGAACGTACGGTAAACAAGGGTACAGCCAATGAGGTTGGTACAGGTTTGGGTTTGATCCTGTGTGATGAATTCGTCCGGAAAAACGGTGGAACCATTAGTGTTACCAGCGCCCCCGGAGTGGGTAGCAAATTTGAATTTACAATTCCTGCCAGCCGTTCCTGACGTCCGTCTTTACGCCAGGTCCATATTATACTGGATCACCATCTCCATGCTTTCGAGTTCGAGGGCAACCATATTGCCGAAACCCTCTTTGCCGGTAATGTAAGGCCCGTTGTCCAGGTCGATGAATTTATAGATCCGGTTTTTTACCGCCAGGGTGATCAGTTCCATATTAACGGGAACATGGCCGTGAATGATTCGCCGCCCCCCGATCTTTTCAGGAATAATGGGATAGTCGCGGAGCCAGAGCATCGAACGTTTATCTTCGAAAGGATCGTCATTCCGGAAGTTAAGTCCGGCATGCACCAACACGAACTTATCCAGTTCAACATAGTAAGGCAATCCGCGCATCCAGTCAATGTAATCCACGGCAACATCCTTGATGTGACTTACCCCGAAACTGTCCAGGGTAGGTTTGCCTCCGATCTCAAGCCACGATTTGTGCTTCTTGTTGCCGAAATTGTGCCACCAGGCATTCTTCGATTTCATCTCTGCCTCATAAAGCTCCACCATAAAGTCTTCATGGTTGCCCTTGAGCGCTGTCACATTATATTTGTCCTTTTCAAGTCCGCGGATAAAATCGATCACCCCCTTTGAGTCGGGACCACGGTCAACATAATCACCCAAAAAGTACAACTCATCAGAGCGCATGGGCCGGATGATGTCGCCGACCAGCGATTTCAGCGTATTCACATATCCGTGAACATCGGGGATGATCCAGCGTTTTGGCATGAAACGGGTTTAATGATTACTTCTTTTTTCCCTGGTTGGCAACCTCTTCCATCAGTTTTTTAATTACCTCCGGATCGCCGAGGAAATAATCTCTTTCGAGTACCATGTTTGCATTGAATTCGAACACATAAGGAATCCCTGTCGGAAGATTTAACCCTACGATATCGCTGTCTGAAATATTCTTGAGGTATTTCACAATGCCACGCAAACTATTGCCGTGAGCAGCCACGATCACCTCCTTATGTTTTCGCAGGCTGGGTTCCATCTCATCTTTCCAGTAAGGAACAATGCGTTCAACAGTATCTTTCAGGGCTTCTGTTGCCGGGATGTCATTCGGGTTTAGATCCTGATATCGCGGATCGAAGCGCGGATGGCGGGGGTCGGTGGCCTCCAGCGCAGGCGGCTGCACATCATAGCTGCGACGCCAGATCAGGACCTGCTCAGCGCCATATTTCTCGGTCATTTCAGCTTTATTTAAACCCTGCAGGATGCCATAATGCTTTTCGTTGAGACGCCAGGTTTTGTAAACCGGGATCCACAGCAGGTCCATCTGTTCCTGGATGAGCCAAAGGGTGCGGATGGCACGGGTGAGATATGAGGTGTAAGCGATCTTAAAGTTAAACCCTTCCTTCTTCAGAAATTTGCCTGCTTCGATGGCTTCATTGATGCCTCGTTCCGAAAGTTCTACATCTGTCCATCCGGTGAAACGGTTCTCTTTGTTCCAGGTGCTTTCACCATGGCGGATCAATACGAGTTTGTACATAGCCTTGTTGTTTGGGTCAGATACGGCAAAAATACAAATTAGTCTCTATTTTTCCTACCTTTGGCGTCCTGCAAAGCAAAGATCCATGAAGACTTATAATCGACTTAATAACATCCTGGGCTGGGTGGTGTTTGTCATTGCCTCCACCGTATACATCATGACCTCAGAACCTACGATGAGTTTCTGGGATTGCGGTGAGTACATCTCCACAGCATTTAAACTCGAAGTCGGGCACCCGCCGGGAGCACCTTTATTTCAATTGATTGGGAGGTTCTTCTCGCTGTTTGCATTCGGCGACCTTACGCATGTTGCCAGGATGGTCAATACCATGTCGGCATTATCGAGCGGTTTTACCATCCTGTTCCTCTTCTGGACCATCACCATGATCGCCAAAAAAATTGCCCTCCGCGACGGAGAACTCACCGAGAGTAAAATGTATGGTATCCTGGGTGCCGGCCTGGTGGGTTCACTCGCCTACACATTTACCGACTCCTTCTGGTTTTCGGCTGTGGAAGGAGAAGTTTATGCCATGTCTTCGTTCTTTACCGCTATCGTCTTCTGGGTTATTTTCAAATGGGAAGAACATTCCGAAGAACCTCATAACTTCCGCTGGCTGCTGCTTATCGCCTACCTGATGGGCCTTTCCATTGGTGTTCACCTGCTTAACCTGCTGGCCATCCCCGCCATCACCTTTGTCTACTATTTCAAAAAAGTGGAATCCCCGAATTGGAAAACCATGTTGTTAACCTCGGTTCTCTCCATTGTGATCCTCGCCGGGATAATGTTCCTTATCATCCCTGGAATTCTGAAACTTGCCGGAATGTTTGAGCTCTTCTTTATCAACTCACTCGGACTTCCTTTCAATACGGGTACCATTTTCTATTTCCTGATGTTGATCGGTTTGATCATCTGGGGACTCTGGTATGCGGGGAAAAAAGTGAAACCGGTGTGGAATGCCATCATCCTTGCCTTTACTTTCATCGTCATCGGTTACTCCTCCTTCCTGATGCTTGTCATCAGGAGCAATGCCGATACGCCCATCGATGAGAACAATCCGGAAAATGCCATCTCCTTGCTCTCCTATCTGAACCGCGAGCAATATGGCGACTGGCCGCTGCTATCAGGTCAGTATTACAATGCACCACTCATCGACCGGACCGATGGAAGTCCGGTTTATGCGAAAGATGCAAAGGCCAAAAAATATGTCGTTATCGATAAACGCGAAAAATCCATCCCGGTCTATGATACCAGGTTTACGACCATTTTTCCGCGGATGTGGGCCAGCATGGAAGACCGTTATGTGAAAGAATATGAACGGTGGGGAAATGTAAAAGGCACGCCCATCGAAGTGCAACAGGGCGACCGTGCTGAAACCCGCAACAAGCCTACCTTTGGCGAGAATCTGACATTTTTCTGGAATTACCAGGTGATCCACATGTATTTCAGATACTTCATGTGGAACTTCGCCGGCCGACAAAATGATTTCCAGGGAACAGGCAATAAAATTGACGGTAACTGGAAAAGCGGGATTGGTTTTTATGACAAAGCACGGCTGGGTAATCAGGATATCCCGGAAA
Source organism: Bacteroidales bacterium (assembly GCA_025355465.1). GTDB lineage: Bacteria > Bacteroidota > Bacteroidia > Bacteroidales > FEN-979 > JANXZO01. The sequence goes on along the minus strand of JANXZO010000013.1, from coordinate 46,325 downwards.
CAAGGAAAAGCAAGGGGGACAACAGTTTCTTTTTCCTTCCACTGATACTTGGACTGCTCGGAATTTATTTTACACTTCAGAAGGATTATAAGAGTTCCCTGGTTATCTTCCTGCTCTTTTTCATGACCGGACTTGCCATCGTATTGTATCTGAACCAGTATTCGCCGCAGCCGAGGGAGCGCGACTACGCTTTTGCAGGCTCCTTTTATGCTTTCGCCATCTGGATCGGTCTCGGCGTGATGCAACTCATCTCGTGGATGACCAAATGGGTGAGTCAGAAAACAGCAGCGATCATTGCTACCGTGGCTTGTCTTGGACTTGTTCCAGGGATTATGGCCCAGCAGGGTTGGGATGACCATGATCGTTCCGGGCGGTATACGGCCCTGGCTATTGCAGAGAACTACCTGAACTCCTGCGCTCCCAATGCCATCCTCTTTACCAACGGCGATAATGATACTTTTCCTTTGTGGTATGCACAGGAGGTTGAAGGAATCCGTACCGATGTGCGCGTGGTGAACCTCAGCCTGCTCAATACCGAATGGTATATTGACCAGATGAAGCGCAAAGCCTATGATTCTGATCCTGTTCCTTTTTCACTCACCAAAGAAAAATACCGGCAGGGCAATCACGATGTCACTTACCTTATCGAGGATGAAAATCTTAAGAACCAGTTTGTTGATCTGCGTGCCCTGTTTGGAATCATCGCATCGGATGAATCGAAACTGAAGATGAACACATCACAAGTTGGAATGATTGACTTTTTCCCGACAAAAAAATTCATGGTTCCTTACGATCCGGCCACCATCAGGAGCCATGTGCCCGAAAGGTACGCCGGAATGATAGATACCCTGAGGTGGGAAATAAACCGCCAGGCAGTGGAGAAGAACAGTCTGATGATCCTCGACCTGCTCGCCACCAACAACTGGAAGCGTCCGGTCTATTTCGTGATGACAACGGGGGCGGATACTTATATCGGGCTGGAAAAATATTTCCATCTGGAGGGGTTGGCTTACCGTTTGCTTCCGGTAGCAGCCGTGAGTACCGACGGCCAGATCGGTGATGTGAACACCCCGGCAATGTATGATAACCTCATGAATAAATTTAAATGGGGGAACCTTGGTAAACCCGGGGTCTACCTGGACGAAAACAATATGCGGATGTTCATGAATTTCCGCAGCATTTTCGGCCGTCTTACCGAGGCCTTAATCCGTGAAGGAAAGCTCGATTCTGCAAAGCGTGTTCTCGACAAATGCATTGAGGTAATGCCGGACGCAGCAGCAAAGTACGATTTTTTCTCCGTACCCATCGCAGAGGGTTATTATAAGGTGGGAGAGGTGGCCAAAGCAAACGCGATTGCCGAAAAGCTCACCCGGTATTCAGGCGATGAGTTAGCCTACTATTTCTCCTTCCCCGACCAGGATCTCAGGGCTATGGATGTTAACATGCAGGAGGCTTTGTTTACGCTGCAACGGTTGAGTGTCGTGGCCAAACAGGCTGGCCAGGAAAAAGTTGCCACCAATGCCGAAACTACCATGAAACGATATTACGATCAGTATATTCAGAAAGTTTATCAGCAGGGCAACCCGTGAAATCCGTAAAAGCTCCCTTCTTCCTGCGGTGGTTTAGTCCTGCCTGGCTGGTATGCGACTTGCCGGCCAGCGGCAAGGTTATCTACCTTACTTTTGATGACGGACCGATACCCGAAGCAACCCCGGAAATACTCGGAATTCTTGAGACTTACAAGGTCACTGCCACATTTTTTATGGTTGGCGATAACGTCAGGAGAAATCCGGAGATTTTCGAAATGGTCAACAAGGCCGGTCATGCAATCGGCAACCATACTTATCACCATCTCAATGGCTGGAAAACCCCTCCCGGGGCTTATATCGAAGATGTAGCCCGGTGTGAGCAATATTTTCAGTCCGGATTGTTTCGCCCCCCGTATGGCCGGTTTAACCTTTCACAATATTTCCTGTTGCGTAAAAAATACCGTTTCGTTCTATGGTCGGTACTCACCTGGGATTTCGACCGTCGTACCACGCCGGAGATTTGTCTTCAGTATGCACTCGACAATACCGGAGAAGGCTCGGTTGTGGTTTTCCACGACAGCGTAAAATCGATCGAAAACGTCAGGTATGCCTTACCCAGGTTTTTATCGCATTTTCTTGGGCAGGGATACCGCTTCGAGACGATCCCGACGCATTAGACTGGCCATTTCGTTACCTCCCGGGAAGATGCAGTTTTCGCAATATCACATATTCCCGTTGTCGGCAAAGCTGTAAAACCTGTCCTCCCCGATGATGAGATGATCAAGCACGGCAATGTCGAGCATAAACCCGGCCTCCCGTAGCTTTTTGGTGATCTGTATATCTGCTTCACTCGGCGTGATATTTCCCGACGGGTGATTGTGCCCCAGAACGATGGAACAGGCATGATTATCGATCGCCATTTTAAAAATTTTTTTCGGATCAACGACTGTTCCCGAAACCCCGCCTTCGCTGATGCAACATTTCCGGATGATTTTGTTGGCGCGATTCATCATGATGATCCAGAACTCCTCATAAGGCTTGTCACCAATTGCCGACCTCAGAATTTCAAATGCGTCATGGCTGTTTTTTATCTTTTCCTTCACCATCACCTCCGACTCATTTCTCCTCCTGCCCAGCTCGAGCGCTGCCAGTAATGCTGTCGCTCTTACATAGCCAATTCCCTTTATCTTTAGCAGGTCGGGGATGGTGAGTTTGGAAAGTTCCGCTAGGTTTTCACTGGCCAGCCGCAAAATATTCTTAGCCAGGTCAAGTGCAGATTCCTGCTTTGTTCCTGAGCCGATGAGGATCGCAAGCAGTTCGGCATCACTGAGCGAATGTCGGCCCTTAAGCATGAATTTTTCTCGCGGTCTGTCATCTTCCGCCCAATTTCTGATCGTGATATGATTTGAATAGGTCTCCATCGAATTTTTATGCTTAATCGGATTTTACCTCCAAAGGTGAACTCTGGTGGCTTTTTATTTTCGGAATCCGGCTGAACATATTAAATTGCACCATGATCGGTAAACATCTTATTGAACTGGAGCGGGTGGAATCAACGAACGCCTTTGCTGCAGAGATGATCCAGACAAAGCAGGTCGCCCAGGGAACCGTTGTTTGGGCACACGACCAATACGGTGGCCGGGGACAGAATAACAACCGCTGGATCAGCGAACCCGGAATGAACCTCACCTTCTCAATCATCCTGCATCCCCGGTTTCTTACTCCCGACCGGCAATTTCTGCTCAACAAGGCCATCTCGTTGGGTATTCTGGATTATGTCAGGAGGTACTGCATAATGCATCCTGTTTCGTGCATCAAATGGCCTAACGATATTTATCTCGACAACCGGAAACTTGGCGGCATTCTGATCTCCCACCGCATTATGAGCCCTTTTCTGGATTCCTCTATCATCGGGATCGGCATAAACATTAATCAGGAGGTGTTTCTCCCCGGTTTGCCAAACCCGGTTTCATTGAAACAGGTGACTGGCCGGGATACCGATCTGCGCATGGCATTGTCTGATGTTTGTTCCCGTATCGGTGATCGTTATTCTTCTCTGGAAAAGGGCGATGAGGCGATCGAGACAGATTATCGGGAAGCCCTGCTTGGCTATGGAGTTTGGCGCGAATATAGGGCCGGGGAAATCCGGTTTGAAGGTCGCCTTGAAGGAGTTGATGCCCTGGGCCGTCTGTTGATTAAAACACGGGCCAAAGGATCAATGGCATTCAATCACAAAGAGATAGAAATTATCCTCTGAATATCACCCAATGGCTATTTCCCCTTGCCATAGGTGTTGTATCTCTTTCCAAACATCGCACTAATGTATAACGTCAGAAAAAAATTCTGTTTAGGATTGTAAGCCATAATCGGGATGCCAATGGGAGAAAAATCAAGTATTCCGCCAACTTCAAGGGAGCTGATCCGGGTGCTTCTGACACCAAATTCGAAATCCAGTCCGGTTTTTACGTAAGCCCCCGGGTAGAGGCCCAGTTTGGTAAAACCCGAAAGCCAGGAGGCCCGGCCATAAATATTATCCGTAAAATGAATTTCCGGGTTATATCGCTCCTCGGAGATTTCATAATCCGTGAAGCCACTGTTGAAATGAATGATATACAGGTACATTGGCTTGCCCATCCCAAGGGAGAAGCCTCCGTAATAGAGCCAGCTTACCTGCACGCCGCCCCAATACGGTTTGCGGTTAAGTATATGCTGTTGTCCAACCCCACCACGGATAAACCAAACGGAATTTAGCTTTCCGTAAATATATGACCTTGAATCAGAGAAATAGGGGTTTACAGTACGTACCTCTTTGGGGGATTTGTAGGTCGAAAATTCAACCTCCCACATGAACTGACGGAGGGCAGTCACATTATGACCCTTGCGGAATTTCAAGCCCCAGCCATTGGTGTTGAGTTGAGCTCCCAAACTCCATTGCTTTTCAAGCAGTACGTTATCGGGCATGGTATCCGTCTCCTCCGGACCATATTGTCCGTATCCGGCCTGGCCGGATGCCAATAACACAATCAGAATGAACAAAAATGAGACTCTTTGCATCGGGATGTCAACGGAATGGGACAAAGGTACAAAAGAAAAAAATAAATGGGAGGTGGTGGCCTCCCATTTAAAATACGTTTTAATGAATAACCAATGTCGGTTAACGACGTTCAATTTGGTATCTTTGCTTTTCACCGTATGCAGCACAACGCTGGTTCGAAGCACAGGATGTGACGATTCCCAAAACGATGACGGTTAGCACGATAAAAAGAATTTTTTTCATGATGTTTGGTCCCGGTTTTCGTTTAATTAAGGGGCAAAGTTAATGGTTGTTAAGTACATGAACAAATAAAATCAAGTTTTATTGCGTAAAGTTATTAACGTGGCCGGATTTTTTCCCTGCCCGTCGTGTTTATAACTCACTATGGAAAAGTTGACACCCGGTCTTGAAAATAGCTGGAAGTCCGCCCTGGATAAGGAATTCGACAAACCTTACTTTTATTCTTTAAAGTCGTTCCTGGTGGAGGAAAAAGCAAAATATCGTGTATTTCCACCCGGATCATTAATTTTCAATGCATTCAATCTCACTCCGTTCGCAAAGGTGAAGGTCGTAATATTGGGTCAGGATCCTTACCACGGCTATGGCCAGGCTCACGGACTCTGTTTTTCAGTTCCTGATGGCATTTCCAAACCCCCGTCGTTACTCAATATTTGCAAGGAACTGGCCAGCGATCTTGGCATCTCAACTCCCCGAAACGGAAATCTGGAAAAATGGGCAGGCCAGGGTGTATTACTGCTTAATGCCACCCTTACCGTTCGCGAAAATCAGGCCGGTTCGCACCAGAACAAAGGTTGGGAGATATTTACCGATGCTGCAATTTCTGCCCTTTCGGCCGGCAGGGAACCCGTAATTTTTGTGCTTTGGGGTAACTATGCAATGGCGAAGAAATCTCTCATAGATGCTTCCCGTCACCATATCCTTACCGCAGCCCATCCTTCTCCACTTTCCGCCAGCCGGGGGTTCATGGGATGCAGGCATTTTTCGCAGATAAACAATCTGCTCCGGCAGATGAATGTTCAGGAAATAGACTGGAAGCTCTAGAGCAAATGCACAAATGAACGAATGCACAAATGAACGAATGCAAGAATGCACAAATGAGAGGATATACTGATTATATTCCTGCACAACGGCTCTTGCTGCTTCTGGCTTTGCTTTTTATGATTTCCTGCAAAAAAGGCGGGCCGGTTGAGGAGTCCTACCAGCCCACTCCTTATTCCATCACCATCCCGAAATATTTTCCAACCCTATTGAATATTCCGCCCGATAACCCTATGACCGTTGAGGGGGTAGAGCTGGGCCGTTACCTGTTCTATGATGGACGGATTTCCGGAAGAAGCGATCCGGATTCAATGATGAGTTGCGCAACCTGCCACCTGCAGTCACATTCATTTGTTTGTGGGATCGATCATCCGAAGTTCAAAGGGGGGCATCCATTCGGGGTGACCGGGATACTAACCCCGCATTTCATGCTTCCGATGATCAACCTGGTGTGGAGCAATCATGGTTACCTGTGGAATGGAAAAATAAGCCAATCAAATCCCGACCCGGGGATGCGTCAGCTCGAAGACCTTACCGCCATGGCCATTATGGCACCACATGAGATGAACAGCGATACCAACCGCTCCAAGGCGATGATCGGGAAGATAAAAGGGTACCCCAATATGTTTAAAAGCGCTTTCGGTAGCGACAAGATCACCGTAAAAAATATGGGAAGGGCAATCGCCCAGTTTGTTCGTACACTGATCTCGTCGGATTCAAAATTTGACAGATTCCTTCGTGGTGAGGAAAATCTGAATGAGGCTGAACGACATGGATATGTGCTGTTTATGACGGAGCAGGGGGCTGATTGCTTTCATTGTCACGGCGGAGATGGGAACCCGCTGTTCACCACAAACCTGTTCTACAATAATGCAAAGGATTCTTCTTTCAATGACCCGCGCGACCGGTATTCTGTGACCGGGCAGGAGTCTGACATCGGAGCTTACAAAGCGCCTACCTTGCGAAATCTGGCTTTCAGGGCCCCATATATGCACGACGGACGATTTAAAACCCTTGATGAGGTGCTGACATTCTACAACTCCGGCTTGGTCAACACGCCTTCTGTCAGTCCGCTGATGCACCATCTCGGTCAGGGTGGAATTCGCCTGACACCTGCTTATTTGTCTGATTTGAAAGCCTTTTTGCTGACCCTGACGGATACGGTTTTTGTAACTAACCCGGCCTTTTCGAGACCGACAACACTGCCTGGAGAATGATCCTGTTTCCCAATGCCAAAATAAACCTCGGGCTGCGTGTTACCGCAATTCGTCCTGATGGTTACCATGAGATCGAAACTGTGTTTTACCCGATCCCGATGCGCGATGCCCTCGAAGCGGTTCCAACAAAAACCAACAAAACAATATTTACCTGCTCTGGCTTAAATATACCCGGTGAAGCTAAATCAAATCTTTGCCTTCGGGCAGTCGGTGAGCTGAAAAGCGCGAAGGAGCGCAGTAAATCTCCAAACCTGCCTCCCATTTCAGGTGTTTTTCTTCATCTCCATAAGATGATCCCAATGGGTGCCGGACTGGGTGGAGGTTCGTCCGACGGTGCAGCTACCATAAAACTGCTTGACCGTTTATTCGGGTTGAACCTTACCGTTGGAGCAATGGAATTATTGGCTGGGAAACTGGGTAGCGATTGTCCTTTTTTTATACAAAACAAACCTGTATTTGCCAATGGCAGAGGCGACCAGTTCTCTCCCTGCAATATCAGTCTGTCTGGTTATCATCTCATCGTTGTCAAACCTGATGTACATGTTTCAACGGCGGAAGCTTACCAAATGCTAACCCCACAGCAGCCCGACAGGTCGTTGGCCGAGATCATCACCCAACCTGTGGAAGACTGGAAGGGTGAACTGGTGAATGATTTTGAAGCCCCGTTATCGCAAAAATATCCTGTAATCGGAGAGATCAGGCAGAAACTCTATGACTCCGGAGCCATATATGCCTCGATGACCGGAAGCGGCTCAGCGGTGTATGGTATATTTAAAGAGAATCCTGCAATGGATAACCGCTTCGCGGGATGTTTCTTCTGGAAAGGAGTTTTGCCTTCTATTTTGGCGCCAGTCGGATAAGTGCCACCGCAATAAATCCGAAAACAATGTTTGGAAGCCATACTGCAAGAAGCGGAGGCAGGTTGCCGAACGTAGCGAAAACCGTGGAAATCTGCATGAAGAGGATATAAAGGAAGGTTAACGCCAACCCAAACCCAAGATGAAATCCGATCCCGCCCCGTACTTTTCGGCTTGATACGGCAACACCGATCAACGTAAGGATGATGGTGGCAAACGGGTTTGCAATACGCTCATACTTCTTCACCTTATACTTTGTGACATCCGGGTCGCCTCGCAGCTCCTTTTTCTTGATATGTTCCCGAAGTGTAAAGTAGTTCATGACCTTCACCTCTTCTATGTCTTCCATAAATTCGGAAGGTTTAAAGGGAAGTACCGTGTCAAGTTTTTCTCCTTTCACAAGAGATTCGTTCATTCCGTCTACTCTTCTGACAAAAAAATTGCTGATCTTCCAGAACGATTTAACACTGTCCCATTCTATCCGTTCACCTTTAAGTTTGTAAATAAGCTGCCGGTTTTCGAACTTTTCCAATGTGAATTTCCAACCGACTCCGGTCTTGAGGTTGAAATTCTCCAGGTAGATAAAGGTTCCGGGGGCAATCTGTTTGTGAACATTCTGGTCGGTAAACTCTCGCGGGTCGTTGACGTATTGTTTTTCGAAATCGAGCATTCCGCGGTTGGTAAAGGGTATCAGGAAATTGGCAAGAAAAAAGGAGAGGAGGCCGAGTACTGCTGCAGAAACGAAGTAGGGGAGCAGCATTCGCCTGAAACTGATTCCGCTGCTCAGGATGGCGATTATTTCGGAATCGGAGGCCATCCGTGAGGTAAAAAAGATTACAGCGATAAAGGTCAGAAGGTAGCTGAACAGGTTAATGAAATAGGGTACGAAGTTGAAATAATACGAGAAAATGATTGCGTGAAGCGGGGCATCCCGTTTAAGAAAGTCGTCAATCTTTTCGGAAATATCGAAAACGATCACAATAAAAATCAACAGGATCAGGGTGAAGAAAAAGGTGCCAAGAAACTTTCTGATGATGTAATAATCGATCGTTTTCATCCTGTGTTACGTTTACAGACGCTGCATGAGCTGTTTAACCATGGTTTTTTTCCACGGACCGAATGTTCCTGACTCAATCTGTCGCCGTGATTCCTTCATGAGCCACAGGTAAAACCCAAGGTTGTGTACCGTAGCGATCATGGCTGCAAGCATCTCCCCCGCCACATATAAATGACGCACAAATGCTTTTGAATATTGTGTGTCTGCGAAAACATCTCCCTCCGGTTCCAGTGGAGAGAAGTCGTCCTTCCATTTCTCGTTTTTAATATTGATGATCCCGTTGCGGGTGAATAGCATACCATTCCTGCCGTTGCGGGTTGGCATCACACAGTCGAACATGTCGATCCCAAGCGCAATGCTCTCGAGAATATTTGCCGGTGTGCCAACGCCCATCAGATAACGTGGCTTGTCGGCCGGAAGGATTCCGCAAACCTGCTCCGTCATTTCATACATCATTTCAGCAGGCTCGCCAACCGAAAGTCCGCCGATGGCATTCCCCCGGGCTTCCATTTCTGAGATGTACCTCGCTGATTCCATGCGGAGGTCGGGGTAAACACTTCCCTGAACAATGGGAAAGAGCGCCTGCGAATAACCATGGGGGCATTCGGTGACCTTGTAATGGTCTACACAACGCTTCAACCACTGGTGGGTGCGCTTCATCGACTTTCTGGCATACGCGTAATCGCAGGGATAAGGTGTGCATTCATCGAAAGCCATGATAATGTCGGCACCGAGTTCCCGTTGCACATCAATGGCTTTTTCAGGGGTGAATGTGTGCTTTGAACCGTCGATATGCGACTGAAAGATCACTCCGTCATCAGTGAACTTACGCATGGCCCCCAACGAATAGATCTGGTACCCGCCGCTGTCGGTAAGTATTGGCTTGTCCCATCCGTTGAATTTATGAAGTCCGCCAGCCCTGGAAACAATATTTACCCCCGGTCGAAGGTAAAGATGATAGGTGTTACTCAGCATGATCTGAGCCTTCACATCGTCGTGCAGCTCTCTCACGTGGAGCGCCTTTACGGCACCCGCCGTACCTACAGGCATGAAGATCGGGGTTTCGATCAGCCCATGATCGGTTTCGAGAACCCCTGCCCGTGCAGAGGTTTGATTATCGCGGTGAGAGACAAAGAATTTCATCAAATTGTTGACAAAGGTAGCTTTTATTCACCGATATTGAATAACTTTGCCACCACTCCTGATAAATGATGATAAATGATTGATAATTTGATCGATACGCGTTTTATTCCGCTTGTACTTTTGGCTGTTCTTGCCATTGCATTTCTACTCCAGATCATCTTTTACTGGGGCTTTTTCTGGCGACTTGGACGTCATCGGACCCCGCCGGTAAATTCAAAAAAATCGGGGGTTTCTGTCGTGATTTGTGCGCATAATGAATATCACCATCTCAAGGAAAGTCTGCCATTGTTTCTGGAACAGGATTACCCGGAATATGAGGTTCTGGTGGTCAACCATGCCTCGGATGATGATACGCACTTTTTACTCAGCAGGCTGGGTGAAAAATATCCGCATTTGAGAAGTCTTACCATCCGGGAGGATCTGAATTTTTTCAGCGGAAAGAAGTTTCCGTTGTCGATCGGAATTAAATCAGCGATGTATGACATTGTTTTGCTGACCGATGCTGACTGCAGACCGGCTTCAAAGAACTGGGTAAGCCTGATGCAATCGGCGTACACTTCCAAGACCGAAATAGTGCTTGGATACGGTTCATACAACCGGGTTAAAGGGATGGTTAATAAACTGATCCGCTACGATACAGTGCATATTGCCGTTCAATACCTTTCCTATGCGCTGGTAGGGATCCCTTACATGGGGGTCGGCAGGAATCTCTCCTATATCAAGCAGCTTTTTTACCGGCACAAAGGGTTCATCTCGCACTACCGGATTCATTCCGGCGACGACGACCTGTTTGTAAATCGCGTGGCCAACCGTCGAAATACGGCCATCATGACCCATCCCGACAGCTATACATTTTCGGATCCGAAACAGACTTTTGGCAAGTGGATTACCCAGAAAAGACGGCACCTTTCTACCGCCACGCATTACCGCCTCCTGCATAAATTCCTGCTTGGCTTCTATTCCCTTAGTCTGATCACCTATTATCTGTTGACGATCATGTTACTTGGATTGAATATCTCGGTTTTCGCCGTGATCGGACTCTTTATCATCCGGGCTTCGACGCAGTATGTGGTAATTTCGAGGTGCCTGAGGCAATTGAATGAAAAAGATTTGATACCTTTAATTCCGGTTTATGAAGTGATCTTATTGCTGCTTAATGCCGGAATCATGTTATCCAATATTTTCCGAAAACCCGTGCGATGGAAATAGCTGACCGTCTGACTGAAAAAGCCCAGCGCGATTACCAGTTAGTGATCAGGGCACGGGATCATGGCGATCAGAAAGCATATGCCGAACTCCTCAATAATTACCGCGACTCGCTGTACTTTATGATGCTCAAGATGACGAGCAATGCAACAGATGCAGAGGATCTGACCATCGAAGCATTCGGAAAAGCGTTTAAAAACCTGGCCCAGTACACTCCCGATTTTGCATTTAGCACCTGGCTTTTCAAGATAGGCGCCAACAATTGTATCGACTTTCTGCGCAAAAGCAAGCGACTTCAGTTTGCCGAAGGAACCTTTGACGACGAGAATGGGGTTTCTGATTCAACTGCAAACATTCCAGCCACTACACTCGATCCCGAAGAGAAGATCATCGAGAAACAGAAGATCGAGCTGATGCACGAAGTGGTGGAAAAACTAAAACCCCATTACCGGTATCTGGTCGAGCTCCGCTATTTCAAAGAGTGGTCATACGAAGAGATTGCCACCGAACTCGACCTCCCCATCGGCACTGTAAAAGCCCAGCTTTTCCGCGCCCGCGATTTTCTTTACCAGGTGCTCCGCAATGCCCAGGAAAAAATTTGAGACACTCCGGTTCCCACACCCTAATATTTATTGAGAAACATCGTCAGGTTCTCCTCCCTGCCAAGGGATAGCTTTTGTCGCAGCCGATGACGGGCAATTTTGATGGAATGTTCGTTTTTCCTGGTTATTTTCGATATCTCTTTGGTAGATAAATTCAGTTTTAGGTAAACTGTTTATCCACAATAAGCAAGTTAGGTTATAATGTCTTTATAAGTCACAGGGGAAGTGGTTACGGCTTGTTGCATTAACCAGTAAAACAACTTTCCTCTATGAGTAGATAATTTTCTATTGAAACGAAATGCGAACTCGTCCAAATAATATTCCAAGTGTTTTGTAGAAATTTTCCCTTGATGCGTTCCGTTAATCCATCGTTTTACTAATGAATCTGCCATATGTACATGAGGTAATAATTCATGTGCTTGCTTTCCCGTGCCCGATATAACTTTTTTTATATGCTCGTATTCTTTGTTTTGAGATAAAGAAGCATATCCTGACCAACCATCTGTAATTACCGTGCTTCCATATTCTAAGTTCTCCTCTATGAATGACAAGAGATTTTCTTTCGACGCATCAGGTATTATTTTAAATCGCACTCTGCCTATTTGCTTTCCAATACATTCTGTTGCAACAACGACTAAACTTTTATCTTCTGCGCCTCTTCCTTGTTTTCCTGTTCCAATTTCTTCGGCGCCTATATATGTTTCGTCCACTTCAACAACGCCTGATAATTTCTCTCTGCCATCCCTTACCATGGTTCTGCGAAGCTTATGTAACCAAGTCCATGCAGTTTCATACGAACCGAATCCCATAAAATCTTTAAGATTATAAGCGCTGGCCCCGGTCTTTCGCGCTACTACCCACCACATAATATGAAACCACAGTAACAATGGCTTTTTGCTTTCCTGAAATATTGTTCCGCTTGTTATTGAAAATAAAATGAGTTCGTAGAATCCCTTTGCCTTCAGGTCATCCTTCCTGACCATTTCATTTTTGTTCCCGGGTTTCTTGACTTCAACAAGAACCCCTGGTTTGCTTTTTGAATCGGGGCCGTTATGAATAACGAGGTCAGCACGGTCTTTTGTGTTGATATAATATCCGGGCTGGTAAAAAGTATTCTTAAGGAAATCACCGAGGTCATTCTTGTTATGTTCTTCCGATTCGGTTTCATTAAGTCCACCCAGCAGTAAAATCAGGTTTTTCTTAAAGGATTCCATCTCCGAACGGGTTGGTTTTACCTTTAAGAATGATTTATTTAGGGCCTTTCGAGGGGATGAGTAATTTTCAGACTTAATCACTGGATTAATATTCAAAATTAGAAAAGAATCCGAAATCATTTGTTTCCCAAATATATTATAGGATTACCTTCTTTGAATGAAGTAGATGAAGGGGTTAAAATTGTCACTTCATCTGCAAAGGAATAGTAGTGGTCATGCCCGACAATGATGTGACCAAGGACTGGCAATATTCTTCAGAACGGCCAAACTCTGGTTATTATCGTAACCTTGGATTCCTCCATCCTGGTTGATGGAAATGCATCATCTTATTAAAGCCCTGAAGCTGGCGTTTCCTTACTGAACGATCAGGTTACCTGAATTGACCGGTCCCATGGCAGAATAGATCCGATAAAAGTAAAGACCGGCGGGCAGGCTTGCTCTTTCGACTATGACCGTCGGGGAATTGATTCCATCAATGCGTTTCACTTCCCGACCTGCCAGATCGCAGATTACTAGGGTTAGTTTAGACATATTGTTCAAACCGAACTGAAAGGTAACTTGTGTCTGAACAGGGTTTGGAAACACCTTTACGGGAAATTTATCAGCAATAGGGTCATCAATGCCCAGGAGGTTCTCAGATTTAAGTGAATATTCAGCAGACCGGCTGCCGCTTCGGGTCGACAGGCTCCCTTCACCTATCTGTAAAACAGGAAATCTGACACCGTTTGTGAACCATTTCCAGGATGTTCCATTGGTATTTTCAGCCGAAGTCAGGGATCCGTTCACAAACAAAGAATCTGTTGAATATTCAGCTGTTCGGTACCGGATGGTACTGATTGTGTCCGTCGGAGTGATAAGTGTTCCCCAGCCATCAGCGAAAATCGAATCCGTAACGGTAACTGTCTGCAGGCTGTCAGACGACACTTCAAAGATCAGTCTTGAATGGGTAACAACGGATTGACCATAGGTAAGCAATGGTTGAACCAGCAAAGATGGTTGAGCAAGTGCATTTGCAGGATAATCCGTTCCGTAGAATTTTAACCCTTCGGCATCCTTTAAGTAGTATTTGTGATGAAAAACAGTCAAATCCGTATGTGTAACATGAGAGTGATAGGTGTAGAAATGGCCATTTACCGCCATTGTTGCCCCCGGAAAATTATTGTTCGGATCAACATTGCCTGCAGCAAGCCATTTAGTTGTGTCTTCTGATGCCGGTAAACCGCAGCAGGGAATAAGGTTTTTAAAATTCCAGATCTGATTTTCTCCAACCTGACCTTCAAACAGGGTAGCTGCCTGTAAGGAGTCTACTTTGATGCTTATCTGTGCTTCTCCAATGGCCGGAAGATCATTTTCGGTTAGAATTATTTGATCATACCCCGGCTTGGCCAGAGACAATAATGTAATGGAGATCATTAATCTCAGCGTTGTTTTCATAAATATGAGTTTAGGGTTATTTTCTGTATCTGCAGCACTCCGGCAATGCATTGTACGCCTTGACATCCGCCTTAATTTTTTCCGTATCATGGCCGGCTTTTGCAATCGCCGCCTGGATCTTCATAGGATCCGTTTTCATTTCATCGTATGCAACATGGGCGTTTTGCGATTTTTCGTCCCATGTAGCAGATTTTACGCCGTCGACCGATTTAGTCGCCGTTTCAATCCGTGCTTTACACAGGTCACAGTTTCCGGAAACATGGAACGTAGCGTGTCCAGTCATGTCGCCCATTGTCTGATCTGAAGGCGACTTCTTCTGCACAGTTGTCGTTGTGCCTTTCTCTGACATATCCATTCCGGGCATTGTTGATACTTTACCACCCGTGGGGTTCATCATGCTTGGTTTTCCCTCCAGCTGGGCTGCCGCATCCACGCTGAAAGTACCTTCGGTAACGATTTCCTCGCCTTCATTCAGTCCGCTTTCGACAACATAGCTGTTGGTCAGCCTTGGACCCAGTTCAATTTCCCGGAGTTTGAACACCGGCTCATCTGTTCCGGGTTGTTTGACATAAACGATCGATCGTTTTCCGGTCCATAGCACCGAGGACTGCGGGATGACCAGGCTGTTGCCGTGGCTGTCCAGCCGTGCATTAATGATCCCTGTGGCAAACATTTCGGGCTTGAGTATTCCGGAGGAATTGTTCATTTCAACCCTGACCTTTGCTACACGGGTAATCGGATCAATCACCGGATCAATGAAAAGGATATTCCCACTAAAGTTTTTTCCGGGAATAGCCTGAACGGTAAACGCGATCCCATCGCCTTTTTTCATGAACGGAAGATCACTTTCATACACATCGAAAAGGACCCAGACATGGGAAAGATCGGCCACTTCAAATATTACGGAACCCTCACCAACATGATCACCTGCGTTAACTCTACGGGAAATAACAACACCGCTGGTGTTGGCTCTGATTTCAAAGTCAGTCTGAACTTTGCCTGATGTTTCAACATTTCGTATCTGATCATCTGACAGCTTCCAGAGAAGCAGTTTATCTTTAGCCGCCTGATAGATCTCCGGTTGGGTGGATTTCATTTTTGCTGCTTCAAGCAATTCCTGCTGAGCAGTGACCAGTTCTGGTGAATAAATGACCGCCAGTGCTTGCCCTTTACTTACCGTTTCGCCGGTAAAATTGACCATGAGTTTGTCAATCCGGCCCGGAAGGTGAGAAACCTGGCTCTGGATCAGGCGTTCATCAGCCTGGACTTTTCCGTAAAGACGGACCTCTTTCACTGGCTGCTGCCGCGTTACTACAGAGGTCTGTACATTGGCAAGCTGTGCTGCATCCTTTGTGAGCCGTATGGCAGAAGGATCCATGGTGGTATCCGTAGCCTGGTTCAATGGAATGAGGTCCATGCCGCAGATTGGGCATTTGCCGGGTTCTGTCTTTCGGATCTGTGGATGCATGGCACAGGTCCAGATAGTTTCTTTACCACTCAGCGATACGACTTGCTGTTCCGTTGATTGCTTATGTGAAGAATGGAACAGAATCCATCCCAAAAACAATCCGGCAAGGAAGAGCAATCCAAAAAGAACATACCGGTTCAGGATTACCTTTCTGACAATTTCCGATTTCAAAAAATCCAGTTTCATA
This sequence comes from Bacteroidales bacterium, assembly GCA_025355465.1. Classification (GTDB taxonomy): domain Bacteria; phylum Bacteroidota; class Bacteroidia; order Bacteroidales; family FEN-979; genus JANXZO01. The sequence continues at coordinate 30,318 of JANXZO010000013.1, read as the reverse complement.
CTATTATAGTTTTCAACATTAATTAACCTGGCTGACTGCCATCAATCGCTTTATCCATGCCGTTCCAGTGTTCAGATTGGCAGCAGCCTCAATGCTCTTCAGCTCGTAATCCAGCGTTTGCTGACGTATCCTGAGGATATCCGTCAGGCTTCCTCCGGAAGTGGTAAAGCTGACCAGCATGAGAGCGAGGGTCTTTTTGGCAAGCTGCAACTGGCTTGAATACAAATTTATCCTTCGCTTTGAATCCAGATAAAGCTGAAGAGCCTGGTAATATTCCACTTGCAGCGAGTTGGCAGTAGCCTTTAAATTCTCGCCGGTAGCGGTTTTCAGCAGATCAGCCTCCTTCTTCAATGCGTTGTATTTGCCCCGGTAGATCGGAAGGGTAAGCTTGACCATTGGCATGATCATATCTTTGCCATTCATGGATGAAGTCGACATATCGCTTTTCCCGATCAACGAATAGTTAACCCCCAAACCGAACATGGGCAATCCCATACGCACAGCCATTCTCTGACGGGCATCAAGGGATTGTTGTTCATAAGAGAGCATTCCCAGCATGGGATTGTTCCTTAATACACTGTCCTGGATAGCAGACTGAGATATGTTTAAAGTGTCGGCGACCAGTGTATCCGGGACCTGGACCGTCATTTGAACAGGACGGTTCAGGTAGCTGTTGAACCTTGCCTGAACGGTGTTTTTCAATGTTTCAAGCAAAGCAATGTTGTTATTGAGCTCACCCATCTCGATCTGGATCCGGTACAGGTCGGAAAGGCTACTGCCTTCTGAAGACGATCCCATCCCGCCTGACTGCATGGACGATGAAGAGGAAGGCACGGAAGAAGAATTTTGTTGTCCGCTTCCCATACTTTGCATACCGCCTGATCCTGTAACATTGGATTGCTGAATAAGGGAGGAAGAATTGCCGTAAGAAGAATTGGACGAAGTACCGGAACCCGGCGAAGCTGTCTTGAACCTTACGATTGCAAGGCGTTCAATTGTTTTCAGGAGTTGCATGTTCTTTTCGGAGGTATTCTTTTCCTTGCTGATCTTATAGAGCTCGTACCAGGTACGCTGAACGTCATAAAAAACCTGAAGCCGGGCATCCCGGAACTGTTCGTATCTGGCTTTGGCCATGAGGCTCATCTCATCCTTTGCCGCCTTCAGGGTGCCAAACCAGGGGAACATCTGCATGAGTTGAAAATCGGCGTACTGCCTGCCATCCACAAGCTCCATGGGTTGAATGAAAACTCCAACCTGAAATTCAGGATCATTCAGAGCGCCGACCTGGGGTACCTTCTGGAGTGCAGCCTTGTATTCCGAAAACCGCTGAAGCACCGTGGGATTATTCTGCGCCGCTATCTTCAGGTATGCCATCAATGAATCTCCTGCCAGTATTTGGTTCTGGGCCTTTACCTGCAGCAGCGTAAAGAGCAGAAGACCGATGACAAGAACAGATTTAAGAACCGGTTTCATCTTTTATCTTTTTTTATTCAACTTCCTTGCGACTTTTTCTTTTGACCTCTCCCTCTCTCCACATTGCCTGGAACAGGGGAACGACGAACACGGTCATGACCTGGATAACCATTCCGCCGAATGTAGGGATCGCCATCGGAACCATGATGTCAGCGCCTTTTCCAGTCGATGTAAGCACCGGCAGCAAGGCGATAACTGCTACTGCCGTTGTCATCATGGCCGGCCTGACACGCTTTTTCCCGGCGAGGATCACTGCCTCGCGAACCTCATCCACTGTTTTTGGATGCTTATCCTCAAATACCTGGTGGATGTATGTCCCCATGATTACTCCGTCGTTGGTGGCAATCCCGAAGAGGGCTATAAAGCCGACCCAAACGGCAACACTTAGGTTTATCGTGTGCATTTGGAAGAGATCCCGCAGGTTGACTCCGGCGACTGAGCAATCCAGGAACCACCCCTGTCCGTAAAGCCAGATCATGATGAATCCTCCCGCGAACGCCACGAACACTCCGGAGAAGTGGATAAATGAAGCTGTAATTGTCCGGAACTGAAAATAGAGAAGGAGGAATATCAGTATGAGGCTTATCGGGATGACGATCATCAGTCGTTTCGTAGCCCGTATCTGCTGCTCGTAATTTCCAGCGAATTTGTATGATACTCCTGGAGGCAGCTTCAACGAACCATTATCGATCTTCTGTTTCAGTATGGCGGTTGCATCTTCGACCACATCCACTTCAGCCCTGTTTTCAACTTTGTCGAAGATCACGTAGCCAACCAAAAACGTGTTCTCGCTTCGGATCATCTGGGCGCCGGTTGTATAGTCAATATCGGCGATCTCTCCCAGTGGAACCTGTACCCCGTTCATCGATGGGATCAGTATGCGTTTCAGATCCTCGGGATTATCCCTGAGTTCCCTGGCATACCTTACCCTCAAAGGAAACCGTTCACGGCCTTCAACGGATGTACTCAGTGACATGCCACCGACAGCAACCTGAAGAATCTCCTGCACATCGTTGATGGACATTCCATATCGAGCCATGGCTTCCCGGTTGAGTTTGATCTCAATGTACGGAGCACCAACAGCACGGTCATAGAATACAGAGCTCTGCTTTACGGAAGGAACATCTTTTAACGCCTGTTCCAGCTCAAGTCCGGCTTGCTGGATGGTTTCCAGGTCAGGGCCATAAACTTTCAGACCCATCGGCGCCCGCATTCCCGTGGAAAGCATTACCAGCCTGGTTTCGATTGGCTGAAGCTTCGGAGCTGAAGTCAGGCCCGGAATATTGGTGACTTTCACGATCTCGTTCCAGATATCAAGCGGCTTCTTGATCTGGGCTCTCCACTGACGGAAGTACTCGCCATGATTGTCGGCGATCAGGCTGTCAGAAGGAATGATCCGGAACCCGTCACGCTCCATGCTGTATTTCTTCCCGCCAACCAGATGAAAGTTTCCTTTTTTGTCAACCTTGAAACGCATCCTGTGCCCGTCTTCATCCAAAATGTATTCCGGCCGATAATTGATCGTATTCTCGAACATCTGTACCGGCGCTGGATCCAGAGCAGAATTAACCCTTCCCCACTTGCCTGCAGCTACTTCAACCTCCGGAATCATCGAGAGCCGCTTATCAAGGATCTCAATGTACTGAAGGTTTTTTTCAATGCTTGAGTGTGGCATGCTGGTGGGCATAAGCAGAAACGAACCTTCATTCAGCGATGGCATGAACTCTTTACCGGTTCCTGGGAAAACGTTTGTAAATCCGGTCCAGACTGCAGTCTGCCTGAACGATTTCCATCCTGCTTTCTCCATACCGGATGCTACGAAACCAAAGATCCTGTCTGATCCCTGCCATACCAGCATACCCCAGAGCAATACAAGACCCGGGATTGTAAGGAATTTCCATTTATTTGCAAGGCACCAGCGCATGATCGACGTGTAGAAGTGAACCATCAGCATGAGTGCAGATAAAATGACCGCCACGATGCCTCCGACAAACAGAAAATTGACCAGGGTGTTGTTATGAGGGCCCAGGGGAAGCCATTCTGCGGTAAGATACCAGAGAGCCACCAGCAGCGTAATTGCAATGTTGATGTAATTCGTAAACTCCTTACGTTTTTCCTGCCATCTGTATGCAAGAAGGTTGTTTATCCCGATGGCGACCAGGGCAAAGGAAATCCAGGCACCCCAGATAATGATGAATAAGAACCCTGCAAAAATCAGGATGCCGTTCCATAACCGCTTTATCTTTTTTGTATCGAATCTGATGGAAAATATCAGGTAGGCAAGTGTGGGCAGGACGATGATCCCGAGAAGAAACGATGCGCCGAGAGCAAAGGTTTTTGTAAAGGCGAGTGGTCGGAAGAGCTTGCCTTCAGCTGCTTCCATTGCAAACACGGGTAAAAAGCTCACGATCGTGGTGGACAGTCCAGTGACTACTGCCGCCCTCACCTCGCATGTGGCATCATAGATCACTTTAAGCAGGTGCTTCCCCTTTGCATTGTGGTTCTCGGGCATCTCAAGGTGTCGCGTGATGTTTTCAACATCCACGATTCCCATATCGACCATGACGCCGATGGCAATAGCAATACCCGACAGTGCGACGATGTTAGCATCCACGCCGAAAAGCTTCATGGCAATAAAGGTCATGATCACCCCGATCGGCAGAAGGCTGGCAATGATGAACGAGGAACGCAGGTTCATCACCAGGACAATGATGACCAGGATACTGATGAGAATTTCATGTGTCAATGCCGTCTCCAGGGTTCCGATCGTCTCCTTGATCAGGCTGGTACGGTCGTAAAAAGGAATAATGGTGACCTTTGAAATGCTGCCATCCGGCAAGGTTTTCTGAGGCAATCCGGCATCGATATCCCTGATCTTCTCTTTAACATTATTGATCACTTCGAGCGGATTACTTCCATAGCGAGCCACCACCACAGCGCCGACTGCTTCAGATCCCGCTTTATCCAATCCGCCCCTTCGGGTGGCCGGACCAAAAGAGACGACTGAAACATCCTTTACCCTGACCGGCACGTTATTGCGAACGGCAACGACTGAATTCTCAACATCCGAGAGGTTTTTTACGTAACCAAGGCCGCGGATGATGTACTCGACATTATTCATCTCGATGGTCTCGGCCCCGATGTCCAGGTTGCTTTTCCTTACTGCATTCATCACATCCATTACAGAAACACCATAGGCTTTCAAGGCATCCGGATTAAGATCGACCTGGTATTCCTTGACAAATCCTCCCACCGAAGCGACTTCTGATACACCTTCAGCCGTCGCGAGGCTATACTTCACATAAAAATCCTGTATAGTCCTCAATTCTTCCGGGTTCCAGCCGCCGTTTGGCTGGCCGGTCTTTGGATTTCGTCCTTCAAGCGTGTACCAGAAGATCTGGCCAAGGGCAGTGGCATCGGGCCCAAGTGTTGGTTGGATTCCAACCGGTAAAATACCCGGCGGCAGTGAATTAAGCTTTTCAAGAATTCGGGAACGACTCCAGTAGAAATCAATTCCGTCTTTGAATATCACATAAATGAAAGACATTCCAAACATGGAAGTGCTCCGGATCGTCTTTACCCCTGGAATTCCCAGCAGGGCAGTAGTCAGTGGATAAGTGATCTGGTCCTGGATATCCCTGGGAGATCTGCCCATCCATTCCGTTGAGACAATCTGTTGATTATCCCCCAGGTCAGGAATTGCGTCCACCGGAACCGGATTACGCGGGAGGAGATCCAGATTCCAGTTGAACGGGGCAGTGATGATCCCTCCGACAAGGAACGTCATGAACAAGATAAACGTCACGAGTCTGTTATCAAGGAAATATTTGACAAGCCTGTTAAAAAGCATACGATTATGGATTTTAATTCACACTAACTACTACCCAACCAAGGAAACTTGAGCAATATCAATCCCTATACTGGCAGCAACCTGGCAGGGCATTATAGGCCTCCTTGGTCGCCTTGTACGGGCCGGTATCATGACCCACTTTTGCAACAGCTTTCTGAACTTCCGTCGTCTTTTTATCTCCGGTATAGACCAGGTACAGCAATTTTGATTGCTTGTCCCAGTTTGCGCTCTTCACTCCAATGACCGACATGGCTGCCTTTTCGATACGGGTCTTACACTGACTGCAATTACCCATAACTTTTACCGAGTCTGTCTTTACTGCGGCCTGTTTAGCCGACTTTGAAGCCTGGTTCATATTCATATTGTGCCCGTTCATGTCATGTGCGGCATTCTGGGCTGAAAGGAGATTTGCACTTACCGCAAAAATGCAGTTTATCATTATTGCAACAACTTTTGTTTTCATAGTAATTAAATTTAGTGATAAAGTTACAATTCTATTTTCAATAAAATCAATAGGGGAAAATGCCAGATGTGGATAATTTATGATCTATCCCCAAAGGATAATCATTACCAATCCGGATTGTTCTGGTAAAAAAAATGAAAAAATCACAATCGGAAGCACTGCAGGATTGCTTCAGCATCTCCTGCAGAACCCGGGGTTATGGGTGGGCCTTTAATCGGGAAGAGAACGTGCTGCAGATCTGTCTGACCATAACCTGTTTCCAGTATAACGGCATTCAGGCTGAACTGATCAGACAGAACTTTGAACACATCGTGAAAATGAATCTGATTGTTGGCAGATTCGAAAGTATCGGTGACTTTTATTGTTTTCGTTTCATTCCTGCAATCTTTGCAAGGTTCGTTACAGCAATCTTTCGGAGAAGAAAAGATACTTTGGCCAATCAGCGAATTTCCGCAATAGTGCTTTGTAATAGTAACACCACCGGTCGCGATGATCAGAAGCAGAATGATTGCAATATGTCCGGCTTTTCTCAACACTTTATGAAACGATCATTTCTAGTATTAGACCTAATTCTTAAAAAAAAAATGCAGCAGGGTGCAATTATATTGTTGAATTCTGTTTTTTTATTTGTGCAACATCATGTGTGCCTTGCGCATGGCTTGCATGTTATCAAGATAACCCTGTACATTTGAGTTAAGGGTTCCCATCTTCGGGCAATTCTTCATGTGGTTTTCCATCATGCTGTCCATCTTGAATGTATTCATGTTCATCATGCCATTCATAACAGTCATCATGCTGTCCATATTGCACATCATTCCGCCCGATGATCCGCCGCCCATCATACCGCCACCCATTATGCCGTTGGAACCCATGCCCATATCCGACATCATTTCCTTGCAATAAGTCTGCATGTGAATGGTAAAAGCCGTATCATTTATGTGAAAAAGGCTGTCATTCATTTTACAGATAGGGTCATTCATGGTCATACCTTGGGTATTGTGCCTGTCGACCAGGATATTTTCATAAATCCGGGCCTGGGAATAAGCCTGCTTCAGATTGGATTCAGTTTGAGTGAGCTGACTGTTTGGCTGATCATTTGAACTTTTTTTACATGCTGATGCACCGAAGATCACCAGGATAATTGCCGGAAGAAAGATTTTTGTATTCATGATTCGATTTATTTTAGTAACTGGGTAAATGAATGATTTGAAATAGCAAAAGAAAACCAATACCCTTCAATGGATATGGTTTAACAAAACAAGGAATGATCAGACAAGGAAAACCTGCAGAAAAGCCTCCTGGTTTTCTGCAGGCAGCGGTGTTCTTTCGACAGGTTTGACTCCAATATCGCTTTCAGCGGAGAGAAATTGGATATTCGAGGAAATAAAAAGATCCACCGGAACGAACGAAAATTCCTGAAGATCGGTTTGCACAGGTTTAAAGGTAAATGAAGCCTGAGTAACAATCACTTTTGTCTTAACCTTGAGGTTAACGACATCTGTCCTGCAATCTTCACATCCACTGTTGCAGCAATCATCTGGTTTCACATCAATGGTCGTACTGATCAGCTTTTGACCACAGTAATGATGGTAAATGGTTACTCCTCCGGTTGAGACCAGTATGAGAAACGCCAGAAAGATATGGACAATCCGATTTACCATGGTGCAAAGGTACACATTATGGCTTAAACGAACTTCTATTTCCATTATTGTATGAACACAATTAACATTTTTGTAACTATGCAGACTTCTGAGCAAATAATTATCGGTGAATTGATGCGTCTCGTTCAAATGCAGGCGCAAGAAATCAAATTGCTGAAGGCCAGAATCACAGAGCTGGAACGAATAATCGCACAAAACAACAGACCCCGTAAAGACAGCAATAATAGCTCTGTACCACCTTCTAATGATGAAAACCGGCCTCCACGCACCATTAGTCTTCGTGAGAAAGCGATCGTAAAGCGGGAGGACAGCCCGGTCATGAGGGAAGAACTTTGGCGATGACAGAAAATCCGGATGAGGTTATTGAACACAGAGCATGTTTTTGTCCTGAATGCGGAAACAATTTGGCGAACCAGTCCTTCGCGTTTTTTGGCAAACGACAAGTCATTGACATTCCCATGCTCCAACAAATCGTGACTGAGCATCATGTTTACCGGTGTACATGCACTTGTGGCAAAATAAGTGTGCTACTTTCATTGCTGCTTCGACCAACAGGGGAACCGCTACGATTGGTGAGCATATGAGCGGAATATCTCAAGAGGCTGTGCTTGTTCATGATTGCTGGAAAGCGCATTTTCAAACGCCGGTAAGGTTCCGGATTATGCTGTTGGAGGCGGAGAGACTTAAAAAACAATTTACTCCTGTTGATTATTATTACCCCAGCCATACCCGAAACCATTTGGAAAGAGAGCTGGATAATTTGTTGTGTGAGCCTTTGGAGCCAAACCACAAAGAGTTGATTGCTTTTCAAAAGCGAATAATCAAGTATCGTGATCATGTATTTACCTTCCTCTATCATCCAGATGTTCCTCCCGATAATAATGGTTCAGAAAGAGCCATCCGAAATGTCAAGGTGAAACAGAAAATATCCGGCCAGTTCAAGGTATTTAATGCTGATGAAAACTTTGCCATCCTGAGATCCATTATTGACACTGCCATTAAAAATGGGCAAAAGGTGTTACCTGCTTTGAACGTTATTGCTGATCACAAAAGCTACTGATTAGTTCCCCTATGGCTGCACCGGAACCGATGACGTGTTCATCAACGTTAGCGGGCCCCTCACGCTGGATGTCACGGCTACTCCCTGCGTTATCTGCTCGGGCCAGGCCGTTCAGCTCAATGCCTTCGCAGGCGGTGGATCCTCCTCATACACCTAAACCTGGGCATCCGTGCCCCCGGGATTTACAGCCACCATACCGAATCCCATTGCCTATCCCACGTTGAATGCGACATATACTGCAACGGTCAATGACGGTTCGACGACAGTGAGCGACAACGTTTCAGTGACCGTGAATACTATGCCTGTAATTCCTGACGTTCCTGCCGGTCCTGATACTGTAAATCTGAATGTGGTCACCTATACCGACTATACCATTTCCCCGGTGGCCGGGGCCACCAGTTACTCCTGGTTGCTTCTGCCCACCAGTGCCGGCGTTATTTCAGGCTATGGAACTACCGGGACAGTTACCTGGAACCCGGGATTCCTGGGTCTGGCTATGGTGAAGGTGCTGGCCATGAACATTTGCGGGGAGTCGAACTATTCGCCGATCAAATATACGCTCGCAGATAATGTCACCGGACTGGGAGAGATAGGTCCCAATTCTGTTGTTCTATATCCCAACCCAAATAATGGCACCTCCTTTATACGGTCTGCCAGGGCCATCGACAAGGTTGTTATACGCGACATGGTAGGCAGAACAATTGACGTGATCGACCATCCTTCAGCTGGCTACCGGTATCACTCCATCCTGATGAACGGGTCCAATTTTGTGCAGATTTATGGCAGCGATTTCAATTTTACGAGAAAGGTTGTAGTGCAGAAAGGGAAGTAGCACATTGCCATTTTACTATTTTTAGATTTTAGATTTTAGATTTTACATTTGAACCTACGACTTCTATCTTTGCAAAAAGATTAATCGTACCCACATGACATTTAAGGAAGAGATCACCCGGGGCATTCCTGAGCCATTGCCATTGCCGCTACCGTATGATACCAGTGCCAACCACGCACCGGTTCGCAAGGATATCCTGAGCGCAGAAGAGAAAAAACTGGCGCTGCGGAATGCGCTTCGTTACTTCAAACCGAAACACCATCCGGTGCTGGCGCCGGAGTTTGCAGAGGAGCTGCAAAGGTACGGGCGCATCTATATGTACCGCTTTCGTCCATCCTATGCCATGCATGCCCGGCCACTGCAGGATTACCCATTCCGGTGTGAACAGGCCGGTGCGGTTATGCTGATGATTCAGAACAATCTCGACCCGGTGGTGGCACAGCATCCGCATGAACTCATCACTTATGGAGGTAACGGTGCGGTGTTCCAGAACTGGGCCCAGTACCTGCTGGCCATGAAGTACCTTTCGGAGATGACTGATGAGCAGACGCTTGTGATGTATTCCGGTCACCCGATGGGACTGTTCCCTTCGCATAAGGATGCCCCTCGTGTGGTAGTCACCAATGGTATGATGATCCCCAACTATTCCAAACCCGATGACTGGGAGCGGTTTAATGCCCTCGGAGTTACTCAGTATGGACAGATGACAGCCGGATCTTATATGTATATTGGTCCGCAGGGTATTGTTCATGGAACCACCATCACGATATTAAATGCCGCCCGAAAGGTAACCTCTGATGGTGTTGCCGGTAAAGTTTTCATCTCATCGGGTCTCGGTGGCATGTCGGGTGCCCAGGCAAAAGCGGCTGTTATTGCCGGTACCATCGGCGTGGTTGCGGAAGTTAACCCGAAGGTGGTGAAAAAACGTCATGAGCAGGGTTGGGTGGATGAGGTATACAATGACCTTGACGAACTTGTTAAACGCCTGATGCAGGCCATCTGCAACAAAGAAGCAGTATCTCTGGCGTATGAAGGCAATGTGGTTGATCTATGGGAAAAATTCGCCGGCTTACGACTACAGGTTGAAATGGGTTCCGATCAGACCTCCCTGCACAATCCCTGGGCTGGCGGCTATTATCCGGTAGGTCTAACCTATGAGGAGTCGAACGAAATGATGGTTAAAGACCCTGTGAAATTCAGGGAAAAGGTTCAGGCTTCACTTCGCCGTCAGGTGGCCGCCATAAACAAGATGACCGAAAACGGTATGTATTTCTGGGATTACGGCAATGCTTTCCTGCTTGAGGCGGGCCGGGCCGGAGCCGATGTCCTCAATCCCGACGGCACCTTTACTTACCAGTCATACGTGCAGGATATCATGGGCCCCCTCTTCTTCGATTACGGCTTTGGACCCTTCCGTTGGGTTTGCACCTCAGGCAAACCGGAAGATCTCGAGGTCACCGACCAGATCGCTGCCAGCGTCATGGAAGAGATTGCCGCCACGGCTCCGAAGGAGATCGAGATGCAGATGCGTGACAATATCCACTGGATCCGGGAAGCCGGCAAAAACAGGCTGGTTGTCGGATCCCAGGCCCGCATCCTCTACGCTGATTGTGAAGGTCGTACGAAGATTGCCGCGGCATTCAATAATGCGATCAAATCAGGTAAAATAACTGCACCGATTGTTTTGGGCCGCGACCACCATGACGTATCGGGAACAGATTCGCCTTACCGCGAAACATCCAACATCTATGATGGATCAGCATTTACGGCGGATATGGCCATTCAGAACGTGATCGGCGACAGCTTCAGGGGTGCCACCTGGGTTTCTGTTCACAATGGTGGCGGTGTGGGCTGGGGTGAAGTGATCAACGGTGGTTTCGGAATGCTGTTGGATGGCTCTGCCGATGCAGACCGACGGCTTACTTCGATGCTTCACTGGGACGTGAACAACGGAATCGCCCGGCGTGCCTGGGCCCGTAATGAGGAAGCTGTGTTTGCTATCAGCCGGGCCATGGAGGCCGAACCCAGGCTGAAGGTGACCCTGCCAAATTATGTGGACGATTCACTGCTCAAAGAAGGTATATTCATACCTTAAAACATAGTGCCGGCTAATGGAGCGACCCTGACCGTCGATGAACACTTCGGTCTCTGACTCCCGGTCAGCTTCATCGTACTTTCGTTCAACCCTGGTAAGAACATCTCCCTCCTCGGTCACCTCTTCTTCTCTGACAGGTTTTCGTTTGTCGTTATATAAAACCTGTGACTGTATCTTTGGACCTTCTGCATTTTCGGTAAAGGAAACGAGGTTGCCCTCTTCATCCTGTTGGAAAATAGTGGCATCGATCAGTTCGCCATCGTTGTTAAAACGTTTCACGCTGACCAGATAATCATTTTCGTCGTATTCGTTGACAGTGCGAACCTCTGTTTCGTCATCCGCATTCCACAGGATGAGCTCCGAAATATTACCCTTTTCGTCATACTGCATTGACCGTCTGATCAATGGGTTCCCGTTTCCGTCAAAAACAAATTCAGCTGACAGTCTGTCGTTTTTCCACTCCAGTTGTTCAACCTGTTCCGTCTCGCCTTCATCGTCTTTTCTTTCCGTTCTGATCAGTTGTCCGGCATCATTGTAAACGTAAATGGTTGTATCTACTGACCCGTCGAGATAATGCTTCAATACCTGTATCGGTTTGCCGGCAGTATTATATTCAAACGACTTGGTTTCAGCTGCTTCGTTCTCTTCGAGATAATAGGTCTCAGTTACGGGAAGCCCTGTGGTATTGAAGGTGTATTCATACATCTCTTCCAGTTCACCATTACGGTTGTACCTTGCATCCTTCAGCAGGTGGCCTTCCAGGTCAAATTCCTGGTAATGATTTATATGGCTTTGGATCTTGGGTTGTTCGTCGTTTACATGGACGACAAGATAGTCGGATTGTGTAACAGTAATTGTACGTATCTTTTTCTTCATGAAATACAATAATTGGAATGACAATTTGAATTAATGATGTAAATTTACTTCAAATAATGGAATCGTAAGGGTTACACATTTTCTTAACGAATTTTAAAACCATGATCAATGAAAACGTATCTCTTTCCTCTGCTCCTGTTGGTAGTTATTACATCGCCATCCTGTAAACGGCAAGTCGCAGTGAAATACCCGGTTACAAACAAGGTTGATACGGTGGATAACTATTTCGGAACCAATGTTGCCGATCCATACCGGTGGCTTGAAAATGACACATCGGTCGCAACAGCTGAATGGGTCAAAGCCGAGAACGCTGTTACCAATGAATATCTCAACCAGATTCCTTTCCGTGACAAGATCCGGGAAAGGCTGACAAAAATGTGGAACTATCCCAGGTTTGCTGTGCCATTCAAAGAGGGACCCTACATCTTTTTTTTCAAGAATGACGGATTACAAAACCAGTCTGTTTTATACTTTCGCGAGGGACTTGAGGGAGTGGTTCGCACCCTGCTGGATCCCAACAAACTTTCGTCAGACGGGACCATCGCACTGGCTGGTACGGAAGTGTCGCACGATGGCAAATACCTTGCCTACAGCATTGCAAAGAGCGGTTCGGACTGGAATGAGATCTACGTAATGGAAATTGCTTCAGGGAAGCAGCTTGCAGATACCATTCGCTGGGTAAAGTTTTCAGGGATGTCGTGGCAGGGCGATGGATTTTATTATAGCCGCTACGATGAACCCAAAAAAGGCATGGAACTCTCCAACAAAAATGAATTCCATAAGGTCTATTTCCACAAAGTCGGGACACCTCAGAAAGAGGATCAGCTGATCTATCAGAACCTGAAATTTCCGCTGCGAAATTATGGTGTTGCCACTACCGAAGATGAACGCTACCTCATTCTTTACGAATCCGAATCCACAAGCGGATCGGCCATTTACTTTCGTGATCTTGCGAAAAAAAATATGCCGTTTGCTTTGATCGCCGACGGATTTGAATATGAGTATTCCGTGGTGGATAATATTGGAGACCAGTTGTTGGTGATTACCAATAACAAGTCACCAAAAAAGAAACTGGTGCTCATTGATCCGTTAAAGCCCGATCCGCAGTTTTGGAAAACCATAATCCCCGAACGGGAAGATGTGCTGGATAATGTAGCCCTGGCGGGCAACCTCTTAATATCGGAGTACATGCAGAATGCAACCTCCAAAGCATTCGTTTATAGTGCCGACGGAAAATTTCTCCACGAAATGAGCCTTCCCGGGATTGGCACCCTGGCTGGTTTTAGCGGAAAGAAAGGGGAGAATTTAGCATTTTTCGGATATACCTCCTTTACTTTCCCGCTTACGGTTTATAAATACAACGTAGAGAAAAATAGTTCGGAAGTTTACACCCGTCCCGTTATCGATTTCAAACCCGACGAATACGAGGTAAAGCAGGTTTTTTATAGCAGCAAGGATAAAACCACTGTGCCGATGTTCCTGGTTTACAAGAAGGGAATAGAGTTAAATGGTAATAATCCGACAATGCTTTACGGATATGGAGGATTCAATGTAAGCCTGACGCCGAGTTTCAGTCTGAGCCGGATATTATTCCTTGAAAACGGTGGTGTTTATGCACTGGCCAATATCCGTGGCGGGGGAGAATATGGCGAAGAATGGCATAAAGCCGGAACGAAAGAACGAAAACAGAATGTTTTTGATGATTTTATTGCCGCTGCAGAATTCCTGATAGCAGAAAAATATACCTCATCTGAAAAACTGGCGATCATGGGTGGTTCCAATGGCGGACTACTGATTGGAGCCTGTATGACCCAACGGCCCGGACTCTTTAAGGTAGCCATCCCGCAGGTCGGGGTGATGGATATGCTGAGATACCAAAAGTTTACCATTGGCTGGGCCTGGGCCAGCGACTATGGTACAAGCGATAAAAAGGAGGAATTTGATTACCTGTTCAAATATTCACCGTTGCATAATATTAAAGACAGTGTTGCATATCCGGCCACACTTGCGTTCACTGCCGACCACGACGACCGGGTGGTACCTGCCCATACTTTTAAATTTATGGCCACCTTGCAGGCGAAGCAGAAGGGAGATCAACCGGTCCTTTTACGAATCGAAACAAAAGCAGGCCATGGAGCAGGAAAACCTACAACCAAAGTGATCCAGGAAGCTACAGACCTTTGGTCGTTTGTATTCTACAATCTGGGTATGACCTTCAGATAATGTTGCGAAATCCAGGATGAAAAACAGGGGGCAGGTTCTGCTCCCTGTTTTTTTTTTCTACATTTTGAATCTGTCAATCGAACCTTTCTCCGGGTTGATGTGTCTTATAGAATCTGGCCGCTAAAAGTTTGATTTATTTTTCAAAGGCAGTTTACCTTTTCCATTTTTTCCGATTAAGCAACAAGAAACCTGTTTATGATTCTACATTATTCAGATTCGGCCATCCTTTCGGGAATCAGGGAAAAAAATGAAAAATACATAAAATATGTAATGCGCGAATACACGCCTCTGATCCGGTCATTTGTTGAGCGAAACTCCGGGATCCAAAAGGATGTAGAGGACATTTTTCAGGATTCCCTTATCGTGTTATACTGCCGTTGTCAGGAGGAGGGTTTCACGTTGTCCTCCAAATTGAAGACCTATTTTTTTGCCATCGGTAAAAACCTTTGGCTTCAAAGGCTGGAGCGTAAAAATCAACTATTGTACTATGCCGATTTTGAGGTAAATGATGAAGCCGCCGAATACGGGACCGATAATGCTGACTTAAAAGAGTTCAACCTGGCGCGGATGACACTGTTTCGTGAACACCTCGCTTCTCTGCCGAAAGAGTGCCGGATCATACTTACCCTGTTTACCGAGAAAAAATCAATGTCAGAGATCGCCTGTGCCATGAGTTATAGCAATGAAGCTACAGCCAAATCACGGAAGTATGCCTGTAAAAATCTACTGATTAAGCGAATAAAAAATGATCCAAGATTCAAACAATTTATCAGTTATGATTGAAAAAGAACGAATGAGCGAATGGATCGACCGGTACAACACCGGTGATTTGCAGGAACCTGAACTCACCCTCTTTCGGAAAATGTTCGAGGTCGACCCGGTACTCAGGGTTCACGTCAGCATCGACCGCAATATAAATAAGATGTTGAAAAACAGTGATTTACTCGAATTTATTGAGAAAGTCCGGCAGATCGAAGCTCAACCCGAAAAAAATCGCGCAAGGAAATATCTGTGCATTGCTGCGACGGTATTGCTGTTATTGTCAGTCGGGATAATTACCCGGTGTTTCGATCAGGTCGGGCGGCATTTACCCGGGATAACCGGCGTCATGAGCAATCGGCATCCGTCGGCACCGATGTACCTGGGTCTTTATGCATTGAAGCAATCCCGGGCTAATAAAAATACGGTCTCTGCGTCGAGGAATATCCAGTCGGAGAAAAATCTCCTGGCAGCGAATTTCCGACCTGTTGCCGAATATGAGCTGTTGGTTGGCGGTGTTGCGCGGTGTGAAAATTTCAGGGTGCAATCTCCCCAGGCAAGGTTACGCATTCCTCACGGAGGTGTTGTTCACTTTAATTGGATCGCCGGAACGATACTGTCTCCCCTGACTTTGGAACTGCTGGACAACAAGGGATTTGTGGTAATCCCGCCACTCACGATGCAGGGGAATTCCTACCAGCTGAGTACAGAGCAGATTGGGTCCGGAATATTTTATTGGAGGATCATGTCTGATGAAGGGCTGTTAATGATGGGAAGTTTAACTTTATTCTAACCTGATAATTCGACTTAGCCATGTTAAATATACCGATCCGGATGGCCGGCACGTTATTGAGCCTTATTGGGCACCTTCTGGTCATGCCGCAATGTATAGAAAAACAGGTTCCTGTTGAAACGGTAGTACCCGGTGCAGATGAATACTTTTGTTTGACAGAGATCAGGGAAAGGCTCAAACCGGATGAAGCCATGGTAGAGTACCAGTTCACGGATTCGATAATGCTCATTGCCGTCATCTCTCATGAAGCTTTCGCAATCATTCGGGAGAAGCTTGATCCATGGTTCTGGGGGATCGTTAAAACATTCCGGAGGAATCTCAGGTCGGCCGATATCAGGGAATTCGTCTCGGCCTCCCGCATTCTGTATTCCTGGCTGATGGCTCCGTTGAGCCAATACGTCACAGGTAAAAGGCGATTAATTGTTATTCCCGATTGTAAACTGGCCGGTATCCCATTCGAAGCATTAATCAGCGAAGCGAATTCCAGTAGCAGGGGCAAACGAGAAATAGTTCACTATCTGGTTTGTGATTATGAGATCACCTACAACTATTCTTCCATGCTGTGGGTGGATTCTTTCGGAGAGGGGGAGTTGCGGCACTACGGAGGGAAAACTGAACCTGATTATGAATTTACCGGTTTTTCTCCGGTATTTTCGGGGCATTCTACACTCAATCCGCTGCCTGACTCCAGGAATGAAGTCGCCACCATCGGTTCGATGTTCGTAAAAAAGGGTCTGATTTCCTATACTTCATACGATAACGATTCGAGGAAATCGCGATTTAAAGAGGTTGCCTGCCGTTCCAGGATATTGCATATTGCAACACATAGTTTAAGACAAGTTGCGGGACATCCTTGCTGTGGGGTTCTTTTCTGGGGTTACGACCCGGCCTGTCAACCGGATTCGCTTCAGGATGGGGTCCTTACCACTACAGAGATTGGAGAGTTGAACCTCAACGCCGAACTGATCGTATTGAATGCCTGCAGTTCCGGATTGGGTCAGCCCGAAGGCGGCATGGAAGGAGTCCCTTTGCCGATGAATTTCATCAGGGCGGGTGCCAGAAACATCCTTTCATCGCTGTGGAATGTGACGGACCGCCTGGCCGGTAATTTTATGGTAGGTTTTTACAGGAACCGGCTTGCGGGTGAAACCTACAGCGCCGCGTTACGAAAGATCAAGCTGGAGTTACTCGGAAATCCCGGAACCTCTCTGCCGATCGTTTGGGCGCCGTATGTAATGTACGGTCAATAAATATTTACCTGGCTGCTATAGTTTCAATTTCGATCAACGCCCCAAGAGGGAGTTTTACTACACCGTAGGCTGCACGGGCCGGTGGATTTTCCGGATAAAACCGGCCATACACTGCATTCATGGCAGCAAAATTATCCATATCACTTAACAAACAGGTTGATTTTACTACATTAGAAAAATCAAGGCCGGCCTCCTTCAGGATAGCGTCAATGTTTTTCATCACCTGTTCGGTTTGCTCGGATATATCGCCTTCAATTATTTTGCCCGTTCCCGGATCAATTGGAATCTGACCGGAAATAAACAACATTCCATTGGCCTCAATCGCCTGGCTGTAAGGTCCGATTGCCTTTGGTGCAGCGGCAGTATTGATAATTTTTTTCATGTCCCGGAAGTTTTAATTTTCTATTGTTAAGTGACTTTGTGACTGTTTAATTTGCAAAATCCCTGAAGTCCCGCTTTTTATTCAGCTTCAGATCCTGCAGGATGGAGGCCTTGACATTGATCGAAAAATTCCAGCTTTGCTGTGCTCCTTTCGGAATCCAGCCGAACCGCATCTCCCAGCAATGAAGATCGCGGTATACATCGATGGAGGTGTAGGATATCTCATTATTTACAAAATCCCATCCGGTTGTAAGTGAGATTTTCCATTTCGGTGTGATATTCAGCTGTCCGTTGAACGATAGGGTCTGAATAATCTGAGAAGTACGTGTTTTTACTGCGTTGTTCCAGGCTTTGGTGTACCGGAAACTGTAATTGAAAGAAAAGCTCCATGGAATGTCAAAATCAATGTAATAGTCGTAATAATCGAGCAGGTCCTGTTGCTCCATCGGAGTTCCCTTGGTAGGTTTCTTTTTTGCTTTTACCTTGTCGGAGGATAGGGTATAGCTTAACCCGACGTCCCAGCTGGTATTGTCAAGCCGTATCAGCCTTCGGTTTTTTTTCCATTCGGTGGTGTTCGTTCTTCTTCCGAGCGAATCGCGCGCATAAATATCCCAGATCCAGGCATACTGAACAGTTAATCCTTTGAAGAGCGTGCTGCGGCCGTTGATCGTGATCGGCGACCAGTTGCATGAATCGCGGGCAATATCATAGGAGGCCCGGATATTCAGTTCGTCGATCAATGGAATTTTCTTGAATCCCGTGATCGTGTCTTTCCGGTTTCGCACCTTCATTTCAAGGTTGTTGCTGATCGCAAACGAGATCATTCCAGACTTCTGACCCGGAGGACCGCCATAGATCCCCCCTTGAAAAATGGTGTAGTAACCGGGATTCATGATGTTGGTGTCGTTCTCAACGTATCTCCAGTAACCAAGAGATGGTGAGCCCCAGTTTGGCGTGTATGAAAACGAAACCGATGGGGTCATCATGTGCCTGATAGCCAGTATCGGTCCTCGCTTGAAGGAATACATTCCGTATAGTCTGGTGTTAAGGGAGGAGGAGTAACTAAAATCAATCGAGTTCTCAAAGCCGGTTACGTTCCGGGTTTGGTAGTACCCGACAATGGTGTCGTTCTTTCTGAAAAGCGTGTCGTCGACAAATTGTTTGCGGATGGTTTTCAGGTACATCCTGTCGGTAAGATTGATGCTGTTGGTCCACATGAAAAACTTCAAGACTTTAAGTGAAGCGCTGATTGGAACGCTGTGCTTCATTCCGTTTTGCATCGAATCGGCCCAGCTTCCTTTCATGAAATTTGAATCGACAGTGTTGTACCTGTTTTCCATGTCGAGGTTGTACTTCATGCTAATCTGCTCGTACCATTTGAGTTTTCCGGCCGGATTCTGACGACGGAACGGATAGAACTGGTTCACTGAGAAGGAGACCTGGGGAAGGGTGATATTGATCGTTTTGTTGAGCGTGTTCTGACTGTGGTTGAAGTTGAGGTTCAGGAAATATTTTCCGCCAAAGTTGGTGGCATAGTTGATACTGGATTGGAATGTGTTGGATAAATAGGCTTCGGTACTTGACGAAAGGTTATACTTGTTAAATGTATTGCTGACGATGTTCACGTTGGCAGAAAAGGTACTTCTCGGTCTTGCCTTGGGATCCTGATTATGTACCCATCTCACTCGGAAATCGTTGGAGCGCTGGTAATCGGGTGAATCAGAGGAGCCGATGAGGTTTACGGCATAACTGAGGTTGAACCCGCCACTGTAGTGATAACGCTTGTTATAGGTGAAGGTGGGTTTTATCGCCCAGCTTCCGCGGGTATAAATATCGGCTTGGATTTTCAGGTCCATATATTCACTCAGGGCAAGATAGTATCCGAAATTCTCAAAGTAAAAACCGCGGTTGTTCGATTCGCCATAGGTTGGCAAAAGAATGCCTGACCTTTGTCCGGCCCGGTTGGGAAAAAAACCAAACGGGATCACCAGCGGCGTAGCCACATTGGCAATGTCCATGTATGCCGGCCCGGTGATAATACGTTTCCCCGGAATCACCTTGGCTTTGTTAAAGCGGAATGAGAAATGAGGATTCTCCTGCCGGTCGCAGGTTGTATAAGACCCCGACTTCATATAGGTTACATCGTTTTCCATTTTCTTTACGACCGTACCATGCAGGTATCCCTCATCCTGCTTCGTAAAAACAGTATTAATAATGCCCCTTTTGGTGGTGTAGTTGTAATTTATAACCTTCGATTTGAAATTCTGATCCCCCTGGATGAACTCGGGGTTCTGCACCATTTTTTTTGTCGAATCCTCTACCCCGGTGGCATAAACAAGATTTTTCGGGAAATCAATTTCGACATAACCCGACTTCAGGTTTATATCCTGGTATTTGATATCTGCCTCCTTGAAAAGGAAAACCTTCTGTTTGCTGATCTCGAAACGAAGAGAGTCTTTGGCCTTATATTCGACCGTTGCCTGGAGTGCCGGCTTTTTTTTGGGTTTCCCGGCAAGTGTGGCTGCAGTGACGGAATCAATTTTGATGGAATCGACCTTTACAGAATCAAGCCTGATGCGTTTAATGGCAGCAGAATCCGCATTCTTTTGCCGGACTGTATCCTGGGCATTCCCTTGGGGGATTGACATCAGGAAGGAGAGTACAAAAAAAAGGGATGAAAGGAAAGATCTTGTTAATAAATCCGTTAACAACTTCTCTTCTGAATACTGGGGTTTATATTCTATCTTTGTTTTGAAAAATTTCGGAATAAACATGCGGTGACGGCCGTTATTCTTGGGTTTCAAAACTAATCAAAATTCTTGAGACTGTTCTCTTTTTTAAGATACTTTAACAATCTGGTCTTTCGTAACCTGCAAATACACAGTATTTTGCCGGTTGTTTTACTTTTATTTCTTCCCGTCAATAGTTTTCTTGCCCAGAAGCGTGCCGTTTTGCGAACCGTGGTTATCGACGCCGGCCATGGAGGCCATGATCCGGGTGCGATCGGCCGTAAAGCCAAGGAGAAAAACATAAACCTTTCCATCGCCCTGAAACTGGGAAACCTGATCCAGCGTAATTTTAAGGATGTTCGGGTGATCTATACCCGGGATAAGGATTTCTTTGTTGAATTGTTTCGCCGCGCCGAGATTGCCAACGAGAACAAGGCAGACCTTTTCATATGCATTCATTGCAATGCCAACCCCAGCAAGTCGCTGAAGGGTACCGAAACCTATGTGATGGGGCTGCATAAGTCGCAGGCTAACCTGAATATCGCAAAACAGGAGAATGCTGCCATCCTCCTGGAGAACGATTACCAGGCGGTTTATGATGGATTTGATCCCAACTCTGACGAATCCTATATTGCCTTTTCACTTTACCAGAATGCGAACCTCGATCAAAGCTCCGATTTTGCCTCGTTGATCCAAAGTCAGATGGAGGAACGCGTCGGGATGAACAACCGTGGCGTCAGGCAAGCCGGGTTTATTGTACTTTACCGTACCACCATGCCCAGCGTTCTTGTTGAGACCGGCTACCTCAGTAACCCCAGTGAGGAAAATTTCCTCAGTTCTGACAAAGGGCAGGAATATATTGCGTCAGCAATTTATAGAGCGTTTCGAAACTACAAACAAACTCTTGATAATCCAGGGCTGACAAAAGAATCCGATCCCGTTGCGGAACCTGCATACAATTCAACGGGAAGGGAGTCAACCCTGGTCGTTAAACCTTATGATGGATTACCATTGGCAAAACCAGCTGAGAAGAAAGCAAAACCAACGCCTGCTGATGGCTTGTCTTTCCGGGTGCAGATTGCCGTAGCATCGCAGGAGCTTCCGTCAGGTTTTTCAGGTTTCTTCGGTTTCTCTGACCCGAAAATGTACAGACATGGCGGACTCTATAAATATACTGTCGGCGATGAATCAACGCTGGCTGCCGCCAACCGGCTGCTGGCCGAAGTGAAGCGGAAAGGGGTGAAGGATGCTTTTGTTGTGATTTTCCGCAACAACGAGCGGATTTCGCAGGATGAGGCCAACAGAATCCTTGCAACACCCAAACATTAAAATTTGTAAGTTTGTAAAAATATTTCCCGTGAATATCAGCAAAGAAATTAAAGTAGGGGGCGTGTTTGTCTTGGCCACAGCCGTCCTTATCTGGGGACTGATGTACCTTAAAGGTCTGGAACTATTCAAACCCAGCAGGACTTTTTATGCTCAATATGATAATGTAAACGGCCTGGTAGCAGCCAATCCGGTGATGATCAAAGGACTTCAGGTCGGACAGGTGAAAAAGGTTTATTTCAACCCGAATGACCCCACAAAAATTGTGGCCGAGTTGTACATCACAGGCGACTATGCCATCCCGGAAAATTCCGGGGCCAGGATCGTCAGGGCAAGCCTTCTGGGAGAACACCAGGTGGAAATCATCATGGGTGATTCAAAAGTGATGGCCCATAACAAGGACACACTTGCCGCCTCCGTGGAAGAGGCTTTTGGCGAAGCGATGCTGATGCCGATAAAAACAAAAGCAGAAAGCCTTATAAGTTCCCTCGACTCCATTGCCATTATTGTGAAAGAGGTGTTGAACAAAGATACCCGTGAAAATATTCAGCTTTCGATCGTGCACATCAGGGAAACAATGGCGAATCTGGCGGGCATAACAAAAAACATGGATAATCTGGTGGGTTCAGAAAAGAAGAACCTGGCTGATATTGTCAGGAATATGGAATCTATCAGCGGGAATCTGCGCAACAACAATGATAAGATCTCCAATGTGATCAGTAATTTTTCCGCCATCAGCGACTCCCTTGCAAAGGCTAGGATCCCAATGACGCTTGCACGGGTAAATTCGGCTGTGGCCAACCTGGATTCTGTGCTGGTTAAAATCAATAAGGGCGAAGGATCGGTTGGACAACTGGTCAATAATGAGCAGCTTTACAAGGAGATCGAAAAAGCTGCGCGAGACCTTAACCTGCTGCTCGAGGATGTGAAAGCCAACCCTAAAAAGTATCTGAAATTTTCGGTGTTTTAAATATATCCCACTTATTCTTTGGCCTGAGCGGCTCCAACCATTTAAATCCTTTCAGTTTTAATTCCTGAACCGGGAAATCCTTTTCCGGGATCAGTTTTACTTCTGGTTTTTCAATATAAGTAATGCTTTGAAGCTTGTTGTTCTCAAGGAATATAAGCATGTCGCTGGCGATCGCCTTGTTTATCCCAATCAGGCTCCTGTCCTCTTCCCGGGTATAGTAAATGGTTTCGGAGTTTCCCAGGATCCTTATCTTGTAAAGTTCATTTTTC
The DNA here is from genome assembly GCA_025355465.1 of Bacteroidales bacterium. GTDB lineage: Bacteria > Bacteroidota > Bacteroidia > Bacteroidales > FEN-979 > JANXZO01. Next base: position 7,308 of record JANXZO010000013.1, on the reverse strand, counting down.
CGGAACTTGGCCAGCAGGTTTCGTCCTTTGATCTGATTGAACCGGTTTGTGTCATCCTGCGAAATGATGAAGGCTGAATTGTACATGAACAACGAATCCGCCTGCCCATTGTGCATGGTCAATCGTATCGAATCCGCACTAAGCTGGTTCGGGCCCGACCAGAGTACCGGATCCTTATACATGGTCATCACCGAATCCCTTCCTCGATAAACCAGCGAATCACACAGCCCCTGCATATCGTCGCGAAAAAATCTCACCTTATAATAGCAATACACCTGTTTGATTGTTTTGGCGGTGTCGAAAGTGCCTATAACACTGTCGGAATGCATAAACAGGGAGTCTTTTTTATCGATGAGGATGGCCATGGCACTGTCGGTCATGAACGCAAAACCTTTCTTTCGCTGCAACTCTCCATAATTACCTGTGAGCAGCACGTTTTGCACAGTGTCCTTCAACACTGCGTGTCTGAAAACCTGACCGAACCCATTTTTACGTTCATAATAGAGACTGTCGCCTGTCAGGTACTGAACCTCATGATATATCTTCGCCCGCTTACGGAATCGGGCCTTGTCGAACTTCGTATCGTACCAGCCGTTTTCACAATAAATCGAATCCTGTTTGTCTTTGCTCACAATCTGTGTCGGGCCGAAAAAATAGGAGACCTCTGTCAGTGTGTTGTACATCAGTGTATCCGAACGCATCTGGTAGTCAGGATTGATCAGCAGAACGCGGTTCTTAAAGAAAAATTCCTTGATGCTGGTGTAATAATAACCATGCTGGCTGACAAGAATATTTTTATCGTTGACGATTTTACCCCAGTAATCATATTGTGCGATCTGGGTTTTGCGGTCGTAAACCATGGTGTCTGTCGTCAGAATGGTCTGATTGTCAATCAGCCTTACGTTGCTGTTTGCCCGCGCCACTTTTGTATTCCCGTCATATTTCAGGGAGTCGCTGTACAGATTCAGGGTGTCGCTTAGTTTAACACGCACATTGCCGTAGGCAATAACGTTGTTTTCTTTCTCGAAAAGATAGGCGCTGTCGCAATAGAGAAAAGCGCTGTCGTGGTTAAGTACCACATTTCCGATAATGCGCTGAACATCTCTGCGGATATCGCTGTTGTACTTCCAGTCGTTGGCACTGATCAGGTTGATTTTGGTAACTTCCTGAGCGCTGATCAGAGAAGGGGCCAGAAGTGCCATGAGAAAAAGTGTCCGTAGAAGGCGGTTCTTCAACTTTTATGTTTGTTTAGGATGCTGAATCAGGATACGTAATTGTTGCCACGCTGATAGACATGCCAGATTTACTTAGGTCAATGCAAAGATATGAAAACCGGTTAATAAATTCTCCCGGGAAAAACCGGCTTATGTCGCAGAAATCCCTATTTTTGAAGCCTCCTTTATATCCTATCTCCTTCGAAAAAATGAAACAAAACATTGATCCTAAGCGCAACTATGAAGACTCCCGGCAATCGATCGGCTATGTGACGCGCAAAACCGCAACCCAGGCTGATTACGATCGTATCGGATTCATGTCGGGACTGGAAGTTCATCAGCAACTGAAAACAAAAGAAAAACTTTTCTGTCATTGTCCTGCTGGCGTGTTTCAGAAGTCTGAGGATTTTGATGCGGAGCTCATCCGCCATATGCGTCCTACCCTTAGTGAACTTGGCGAATATGACGGTACGGCCTTGATGGAATTCCGGACACGCAAAGAGATTGTTTACCGGATCAAAAACCGAACTGCCTGTACTTATGAGGTCGATGATACGCCTCCTTTCGCACTAAACCGCGAAGCGCTCAACATCTCTATTGCCATTACGCTTTTGTCGAAGATGAAGGTAGTTGGGGAGGTGCATATTACACGTAAACAGTACCTTGACGGTTCCATCCCCACGGGGTTTCAGCGCACGGCAATCATCGGCATTGAAGGAGAGATTCAGCTAAAAGACAAGAAGATAAGGTTGATACAGCTAAGTCTGGAGGAGGATTCATGCCGCGAAGTTTCCGACATCGGGCATGTACGTGTTTATCGCACCGACCGACTGGGTATGCCGCTGATAGAAACAGTGACATATCCCGACTTTAAAAACCCCGCAGAGGTGAAAGAGGGCGCCGATTATATCCGTTTTCTGAACCGCAGCACCGGATTGGTAAGGACCGGTATCGGTTCAACCCGCGCTGATGTGAATGTCAGCTGCAAAGGCGGAACCCGGGTGGAGATAAAAGGAGTTGCCCATACCAGTTGGATGCCTGAGCTAACCCATAATGAGGCGTACCGGCAATGGGCCTTGCTTGCGGTTAAGGATCTTTTGAACAAGCGTGTTAAAGATACCGGCTCGTGGAAAATAAGTCACCGGGAAGTTAAATCCAAGGATTTTAAACTCGAAGGACTTGGCGTCCCAAGGGAGTTGGTGCAAAGTCTGAAAGTTATCATTGTGAACCTACCGCAATTCCGGGGGATCATGTCGCATTTTACCCAGCCGGGGAAGATGTTTGCCGATGAAATTTCAGAGCGGTTGAAGGTCATTGCATGCATTGAACAGCCCAACATGGCGCATTCTGAGATGATTGAAGATGCACTGGGAGAGAAAGTCTGGACTAAAGTAAGCGCCTTGCTTGGCTCGGGTGAGGAGGATGCCCAGCTGATTTTCTGGGGACCTGAAGGGGATGTTAAAACCGCGCTTGAAACCATTGAAGAACGGTGCAAGATGGCTTTTGCCGGGGTGCCTAACGAAACGCGTAAATCGTTTGAGGACGGAACGACAATTTTCGAACGCGTGCTGCCTGGCGCTGACCGGATGTATCCCGACACAGATTCAGCCCCCATCCCGCTCGAGGATTCATTGGTAGATGGCATGGCACAAAAACTTCCACCGCTGGTAGCAGACCGTATACATCAGCTGATGGCCTGGAATATTCCTGGTGACGCCTTCTCATACATCCTGAAAAACAACCTCGTTCCAATGATCGAAAAGGTGGAAGAGAAGCTGAAAATCCAGCCCCGGTTCACGGGAACCCTGCTGGCCCACACCCTGAAACATATCCAGCGCAGCTATCCTGCCCCCAATGATTTTTCATTCAATAAGGTTTTCGACATGCTTGAATTCCTGGTGTTGAGGAAACTCGACCTTGCCCTGGCCAAAAAAATGCTCTACCATTTGTATCAGCATCCAAAAATGGATTTCGATTCGATCCTGATCACCCTTGGTTACAAAGCTACCCCGGTTGCCGAGATCGAAGGCAAGCTGCCTTTCCTGGTGAAGAAATACAAAGACATCCGCACCTCGCGGGATGATTCAGCCGGTCATAACTGGATTATGGGCAACATCAGCAAAATAGCCCTGGGAAATGTATCTCTGAGCGCATTCAGCAAACAAATTATACTATAACCCAACCGAATCACTTTCAACCCACTATTTTACCATTTTACATCTTACCATTTTACCATCTGTTATGAGCGAAGATATTTTCCAGGGTTACAAAGGGCGTGCACTTGCCGTGCTGCAAAAATTCAATGCCCGGGTATGGGCCAAAGTAAGGGTCGATTCATCACGTGGTACCTTTGAAGGCACGATACTTCCGCGTGCCGAGAATACCGACGACAAACACCTTGTTCTTAAGATTTTCACAGGGTATAATATCGGCGTAGACATCGATGGAATTACCCATATCGAGGAACTTGGTTATAAGAAGGCGGTATACAAGATTCCGGAAAAGGAGTTTCCATACTCCAAGGACCGGCGCAATGTGAAGCTGCTGGGAACCGGAGGAACCATCGCTTCACGGTTGGACTACCGCACTGGTGCGGTAATTCCTGCATTCTCGCCGGGCGAGTTGTACGGGGCTGTCCCCGAGCTTGCCGACATCTGCAATCTCACCACAGAAAAGCTCTTTGCCGTGTTCAGCGAAAACATGGGGCCCGAGCAGTATAAAAAGCTTGCCATTGCCATCGGAGAAGAGATTGAAAAGGGGATTGACGGGATCATTATCGGTCATGGTACCGATACCCTTCATTACACCTCCGCGGCCCTTACCTTCATGGTGCAGAATTCACCGATACCCATTGTGCTTGTGGGTTCGCAGCGATCGAGCGACAGACCCAGTTCCGATGCCGCGCTCAACCTGATGCATGCAGCTACGGCAGCCGCCCATGGAGACATTGCCGAAGTGATGGTGTGCATGTTCGGCCCTACTTCCGACGAATATGGCTTTCTTCACAAAGGAACCCGCGTTCGAAAAATGCACTCCTCTTACCGGTCCACCTTCCGGACTATCGGCGACACTCCACTTGCAACAGTAACCCGGCAGGGTGTGGTTCCAATCAAGGAGGAGTATCATCACCGTCGCACCGATCGCAAAGTGACCATCATGCCTTACTACGAAGAGAAGGTGACGATGATCTATTACTACACCAACATGCAACCTGATGTCATCGACGCCTTGGTGGATGCAGGCTATAAAGGCATCATCATCATCGGTACCGGGCTGGGTCACGTGAACAAGCCCATCTATCCGGCCATCGAACGCGCCATTGCCAAAGGCGTTGCCATTTACATGACCGTGCAGACCCTCTGGGGATACGTGCACATGTTTGTGTACGACACCGGACGCGATCTCATGGCCAAGGGAATCATCCCCGCCGAGAACATGCTCCCTGAAACTGCCTTTATCAAGCTGAGCTGGGCGTTGGGACAAACCAGCGACCTGGCAAAAGTGAAAGAGATTATGCTGACCCCCATCAACGACGAAATTACGCCAAGGGAGCCCTATAACGGCTACCTGATATACCAGGGGGGTGTTCCTGAAGTAGAGGAATTTATAAGAAATTTCCACAAATAGCTGCTCCATCGCTATGGCGATACAGCCCTGGCGTATTGAACACTTTACCACCTATGTCACAACTTCCCAATCTGCTCATCGTTGATGATTCGGTCGATAACCTTGAGCTGCTTGATGCCATTATCAGGCACCACGGGATCGAAGCGAATGTGATCAGGGCAACGTCAGGACAATCGGCGCTGGAGAAGACCCGGGACATAGACCTGGCCCTGGCCATACTCGATGTAATGATGTTCGGTATGGATGGTTATGAGATGGCCGTAATGCTGAATGAAAACAGATCGAATAACAAAGTGCCTGTAATTTTCCTGACGGCAAATCATATTTCCGAAGCGGAGATTTTTAAAGGTTATAACAGCGGGGCCGTTGACTACATCGTAAAGCCATTCCATGACCTTATCCTGGTCCGGAAAATAAATGTCTTTCTCGACCTCTTCAGATATAAGCAGGATATCCTCATGGATACAGTCCTGTTGAAGCATTCAGCGCGGGAACTGGCCCAGGCCAATGTGGCCCTGCAGAAGAGCAAAGAGAAATACCGGACCGTGGCAGACTATACCTACGACTGGGAATATTGGATCGGACTTAACGGAGAGGTTGTTTATATGTCACTCTCCGCCGAAAGAACTACAGGGTACACCATTGGAGAGTTTATTGCACAACCGACACTGATCGACACCATTGTTTTTGAGGCTGACAAAGAAATATGGGATACCCACAAACAAGCGGAACATAACTGTATGCCAGGTGAGATTGCCCCGGAAGTGAGTTTCAGAGTTGTGGCTAAAAATGGCAATATCCGATGGATTGATCATATTTGCAGAAGAATTTTCAGTGATGGTAAATGTCTTGGCATCAGGGCTTCCAATCGTGATATCACCGAAAAGGTCGGAATTGAAGGAGAGCTTTTCAATGTAACCGTTGAGGTTGAAGAGAGGGAACGCAACAGGTTTGCCGGTGAACTGCACGACGGCCTTGGCCCCCTGTTATCGACCATCAAGCTCTATTTTCAGTGGCTTGCAGAAACCAACGATCCGGAGAAGACAAAGCTGATTACCGAGAAAGGTAACAACAACATTGAAAAGGCGATCCAGACTACACGCGAAGTCGCGCAGGGACTAAGCTCCATCATTCTGTCGAAGCATGGATTCGTTGATGCCGTTTTGAGCTTTACCAGGAATATTAATGAATTGCAGAAGTTGAACATAAACTTTGATTTCAATTCAAAAGCCAGGTTCGACCACCTGAGGGAGACCACCCTGTACCGGATCACAACAGAGTTGATCAATAACACCCTGAAATATGCAGCGGCAACCCAGGTAAATATTTCCTATTTTTACCTTCGTGAAAAAAGCAGGATTAAGTTCCGCTATACCGATAACGGGATCGGTTTCGACCTTTCGCTTGTTGAAAAGAAGAAGGATGGACTTGGGCTGTTGAATATCCAGCAGCGGATCATGTTGATCCGTGGTTTGATAACCATCAGGACTACCCCCGGGGAAGGGCTTGAAATCTACATCGAAATGCCGCTTGATTAACCCTTTTTGTATAACCGGCAGAAACTTTGATAATGGGTGCTGCAACAAAAATAATTCTCGTCGACGACCACCTTTTATTCCGGGAAGGGATGAAACTGCTTATCGAGGCAGAAGGCATGGGAACGGTGATTGCCGAGGCATCCAACGGCCAGGTATTTCTGAACCTGCTCGAAACACTTGATCCTGACCTGGTGCTTATGGACATAGAGATGCCTGTCATGGGTGGTGTTGAGGCAACCGTTAAGGCCATCGAACGGTATCCAGCCTTGAAAATATTGCTGGTCACAATGCTTGACATGAGCGAGGACTATGCAAAACTGGTCAACAGCGGGGCCATGGGTTGCGTAGTCAAATCGGCGGGAAAGGCGGAACTTGAGAACGCCATAAAGACCGTCATCAGCGGGCAAAGTTACTTTTCGAATGACCTTCTCCGCAAGCTCATTCTTGATTTCGGGAAGAAACGGTCAGAAACGATCCCGGATATTTCTGCAGGTCACGATTTTACGGAACGGGAACTTGAGGTGTTGAGACTTCTTTGTGAAGGCCAATCTCCCACAGAAATTGCAGATAAAATAAACCGGTCTGTTAAAACCGTCGAGGCGCATCGGTCAAAACTCCTCCAAAAGACCGATACCCGGAATACAGTCAACCTGGTTTTGTACGCGATTAAAAATAAGCTGGTAGAATTATTATAATCAACCCTATTGTAGGGTTTACCCTAGTCCAGTTTTAGGCATTCTCCCCTTGATTTTCATAGTTTACCCTCTGGTGATCCAGAATTTCACTGGTTGTTACTAATCAGTGCTAAATCTTAATGTTATTAACAGTTTTAATCGGTAATGAACAAGGTGGTTTGTTGGTAAAATTTTGACTTTTTGAAATCCAAGACATACTAACAAATATTATTTTAAAAGTTGATAAACAAGCGG
>JANXZO010000007.1 GCA_025355465.1 Bacteroidales bacterium | reverse complement strand
ACACACTGTGTCGCCCCTTCTTGTTTTTTGAATGTGATGAGACTTATTTTACAACAATCTTCTTGTTGATGAATCCGTCAGCCATCTTCATCTGCAGGGTATAAACACCTGACCTCAGGCCGGAGGTGTTAAGGGTAATATTCTGTGCATCGCCATTGTGGGTGAGTACAGTCTGTCCAACGAGGTTGATCATCTTTAATGACTCGATATTCATGGTCGAATTGATGTTCAGAACATCAGAAACCGGATTCGGATATACCGAAACACTAGCTGCCGAATTTTCGCCAATGCCAACGCCACCAACATAGATGTAAGCGGTCTTCAGCAAGGTAGAAACTCCCCAGTCGCTGGTGATTTGCAAGGTAACGTTGTAGTCGCCATGTGCACTGTAGGTGATAGCAGGAGGCGTTTTGGCTGTTGAAGTTGCCGGAACTCCACCCTGGAAGGTCCAAAGGTAGGTAGCGGTTGAACTGGTAGGAACGGTGCAGGTAAAGTTGACATGACCGCCGAGACCGATTGCAGTGTCGTTGGCCGCGAAATTAGCAGGTAAAAGATATCCTTCAAATTTAAACATTCCACCCGTTGTGGCATCGGTATTGAAACCACCAGCCCATGCAGTCGAGTCATTGTACCAATCGGTGGCAAGATACTGAGCTCCGATTGTCAGCGCCATGTCATGCCAGGTAGCTCCGTCATCAAAGGAATAGGTGACACCGGCTGCACCACCTGCTGCATCAGCACCTGTGGTAACCCATGTTTTGTCTGAACCTTTAACGTAAGCCATATCATTGGTGAACGTGTTGCCGGCATTGTTGCGTGGGGTAAACGTAGTTCCGCCGTCGGTGGTCATCGCCAGGAAACCGGTTGTGGAAGCGTCCTTGTCCATGATCAGACCAAAGTTTGCGTTCTTGAAGAAGGGCTGGATGTATTTATTGTTGATCGGGGTACATACTGAAACAGTCCAGTTAAGACCTTTGTCAATTGATTTATAAATACGTCCTTTGTTTGTTCCGAACCATACGGTGTTGCCAACAACTGCCTGATAACCTACGATGCCAAACTCTCCTGATACAGGAGCGGGATTGCCGGCGGCAGGAATAAGTGTCCAGGTTGTTCCGCCATTGGTGGTGGTATAGATTTCGAATTTTCCATTGATGGGGTCGCCCATGCAATATCCGTTGTTGTCATCCCAGAACCATACGCAGTCGGGGAATGAAGCTGAATTCGAGAAAGTTGCTGAGGTCTGCTGAGTCCAGGTTGCACCACCATCGGCTGTATAATAAATACCGTCTTTGGTACCGCTGCCTGAAGGATAAAAATGACAAGTCCATGCTTTAAGTGCACTGATTGCGGTGATATTTGCAATCGCAGTACCGGTGGAGCCGGTTACTGTACGTGGGGTCCACAAGGTTCCGCCATTGGTGGTAACGCAAACATCAGAACAGGGAAGGTTCGCTCCGGTTCCATCGTAAGCAGCAGCCCAAACGACGTTGGCATTAACGGCAACTACGTCCTGGATTCCTCTGGAAGCAGCAGCAAAACGAGTGGCTTGTTCGATAAACTGAGCATACGAACTCAGGGTAATGGCCAGAATAGCTAATACAGAAAGTAAGGTTTTCTTCATGACTTAAGAGTTTTGGTGAATAATTAATGTTTGCACAAACTTACACAAAATTTTCTTCGTCAGGATATATTTTCTGAAAAAAAATCATCACAGGTTTCTTATGTGTCAAATTAAGAACCTTCTCAATGTTACGCGTTACAGAAAGGCTTTTACTAACCTCGCTGAGTCATTTTAAATTGCTATTTTTGCAATCTGAAACGAAATCGGCTGATTTTTCAGTCCGCATATAAAGATAAATTACATGTTTGAAGGATTAAGTGATAAACTGGACAGGGCGTTCAAAGTTCTCAAGGGACATGGACATATTACCGAGATCAATGTTGCCGATACATTGAAAGATGTCAGAAAAGCATTGCTCGACGCCGATGTCAGTTTCAAAATTGCTAAACAATTTACCGATCAGGTCAAGGAGAAGGCCCTGGGCCAGAATGTGCTTACTGCTGTTTCTCCCGGCCAGCTGATGGTCAAGATCGTGCATGACGAGCTGGTCGGCCTCATGGGGATGCAGAAAAGTGATCTGAACCTGAAAGGAGAGCCTGCGGTTATTTTAATTGCAGGACTACAGGGTTCCGGAAAGACTACTTTCTCGGCAAAACTGGCCAACTACCTTAAGACCAAGAAGGGAAAGCGTCCTATGCTCGTAGCCTGCGACGTATACCGTCCTGCGGCCATCGAGCAGCTCAGGGTCCTGGGTGAGCAGATTGAGGTGGAGGTGTTTTCCGACCTTGTTGACAAGGATCCCGTTAAAATTGCAAAACAATCGATCTCCTACGCAAAGGATAAAGGTTACAATGTAGTGATCGTTGATACAGCCGGACGCCTTGCCATTGATGAGCAGATGATGGATGAAATTTCCAACATCAAAAAGAGTGTTAATCCGCATGAAACACTTTTCGTTGTCGATTCGATGACGGGCCAGGATGCCGTAAATACGGCCAAGACATTCAACGAAAGACTTGATTATGAAGGAGTAGTTCTTACCAAACTGGACGGAGACACCCGGGGAGGAGCGGCACTCAGTATCAAGTCGGTAGTGAATAAACCCATCAAATTCGTCGGGTTGGGTGAAAAGATGGAGGCCATCGACGTTTTTTATCCCGAACGTATGGCCGATCGTATTCTGGGGATGGGCGACATCGTTTCACTTGTTGAAAAGGCACAGGAGCAGTTCGATGAAGAGGAAGCACAAAAGCTTCAGCGGAAAATAGCCAAGAACCAGTTTGATTTCGACGATTTTTTGTCACAGATCAAGCAGATCAAAAAAATGGGGAATGTGAAAGACCTTTTGGGTATGATACCAGGCATGGGTAAAGCCTTGCGAAACATTGATATCGACGATAATGCCTTTAAAGGGATCGAAGCCATAATTCATTCCATGACGCCAGCTGAACGTAAGGATCCTGTAATTATCAACGGGAGCCGCAGGAAAAGGATTGCTGCAGGGTCAGGAACCACAATTCCGGATGTTAACCGTTTGATCAAACAGTTCGACGACACAAGGAAAATGATGAAAATGGTGACCGCCAACAAAGGCCGGAATATGGCAAATGTGATGCGAAATATGAAAAATTCGAATTAATCACCACTTACATGCAATTACTCGACGGAAAGCTTATCTCTCACCAAATCAAGACAGAAATTGCCCTGCATGTCAGGGAGAAATTACTGGATGCAGGTTTGGCTGCACCACATATTGCCGCAGTGCTGGTGGGCGAAGATCCTGCAAGCCAGACCTATGTAGCCGCCAAGGAAAAATCGTGCAGAGAGGTGGGATTCCTGTCGTCAGTGTATCGTTATCCTGATAACATTACTGAAAAGCAGCTTCTTAAGGTGGTGGATTTTTTAAACAACGATCCTGAAATAGACGGTTTTATAGTACAGCTGCCACTTCCCAAACATATCAACGAGCAGAAAATCATAGAACGGATCAATCCGGTCAGGGATATCGACGGATTTCATCCAGTAAACATTGGTAAGATGGTCTTGGGATTGCCCTGCTTCCTGCCGGCAACGCCTTTCGGTATTGTTACACTCCTCGAACGTGGTGGCGTTGAAACAGCAGGTAAACATTGCGTTGTCCTCGGTCGCAGCCATATCGTCGGAACACCGATCAGTATCCTTTTATCCAGGAAGTCTACCCATGGAAATGCCACTGTTACCTTATGTCACAGTTTTACTCCCGACCTGACTAAATATACCCGGGAAGCCGATATCCTGATCGTAGCCATGGGTAAACCCGATTGTATCACAAAGGAGATGGTAAAGCCGGGAGCAGTAGTGATAGATGTTGGGGTTCACCGGGTTCCGTCGGAAGAGACAAAATCGGGCTATCGCCTGAAAGGAGATGTTAAATTCGATGAAGTTTCAAGGGTATGCAGCCGCATTACACCGGTCCCGGGAGGTGTCGGACCCATGACCATCGTTTCCCTGCTTCAGAATGCATTGAAAGCCTCGCAGAAAGAGATTAAATAATTACCATTGGAAGATTTACCGGATAAATTACTTCGCGACGGGAAGACGCTTCCTGTGATGGAGGAGTTCTATACTTTACAGGGTGAAGGTTTTAATACCGGCCAGGCCGCCTATTTTTTACGTATCGGGGGGTGTGATGTGGGCTGCCGCTGGTGCGATGTGAAGGAATCCTGGAACTCAGGCGACTTTCCTCCGCAGCCAGTGGATGAGGTCGTAGAACGTGCTGTTGCCTATCCTGCCAAAGCAATTGTTATCACGGGAGGAGAACCCCTGCTCTACAACCTGAATTACTTGTGTGATTCACTGAAATCAAGAGGGATGAAGATATTTATCGAAACGTCGGGGTCACAGCCGATGCGTGGCAACTTCGACTGGATATGCCTCTCTCCGAAAAAGGATGCCCCGCCACTGACCGAAATGGTTGAAATTGCTTCCGAACTCAAGGTGATCATACACGATGAAACAGATTTTATCTGGGCAGAAGAGAATGCTGAACGGGTATCATTAGCATGCAAACTCTACCTTCAGCCTGAATGGAGCCGGATTGAAAAAATGATTCCGCAGATCGTTCAATATATACAGGATCACCCGAAATGGAAAGTGTCGCTGCAAAGCCATAAATATATGCATATCCCATGAAACGCAGGATCCTTTTCTTATTGTTGGTAATCGCTGGGTGCCTTGTGCCATTCGCCGATAATGGACTGGCCCAGCCACTCTCCACGACCAGCAAAAAAGCAGAAAAATTTTTCATGTCGGCCGTCGATTACTACCAGCGTGGTGATAACGAAAGGGCGTTGGTTGATGCAGGCCGGGCAGCCGAACAAGATCCCTTGTTTGCAGAAGCTTATATTTTGCAGGGAGATATTTATGCTGATGGCAGACAATATGACAAATGCATCGAAGCTTATCAGCATGCGGTTGCGACCAACAACCAGTTTTCCCCAACACTGTACAATGTACTCGCAAACATTCAGCTCCTGACGGGCCGGTATTCCGATGCTAAAAATAATTTTGAAAGATTTCTTGGAAACAGGAATATTCCGGAGGAGAAGGCCAGACGTGCGGTGGAATCGATCAGGTCCTGTGAATTCGCAATCCGGTGCATGGAACATCCGGTGCCGTTTGAGCCTGTCAACCTGGGAGATAGCATCAACACAGCTTTCGATGAATACATCAACTACATCACCCCTGACGATGAGATGCTTTACTTCACCAAAAAACAGGCAAAAGATCAGCAAACCATTGATCAGGATCAGCTTTTTGAAGAAGATTTTTATGTTTCAGGGAAAACGGATTCTGTCTGGAGAAAAGCTGTGAACCTCGGGCCTCCGATTAATACACATGGGAATGAAGGGGCCCTTTGTATCTCACCCGATGGTAAATATCTGTTCTTTGCTGCCTGCAACCGCGACGACAGTTATGGTAGCTGCGATCTCTACTGGGCAAGAAAACTCGGCGATCGCTGGACCCTGCCCGAAAACATGGGGCCGGTCGTGAATTCACCCACCTGGGATTCCCAGCCATCCTTTTCCTCGGATGGTAAAACCCTCTATTTTGCCAGCAAGAGACAAGGGGGCAAAGGCAGTTCTGACCTATGGTACACCACCCTTCTTGCAGACGGACAATGGAGCACTCCGGTCAATCTGGGGGATTCAATCAATACCCGGTTTGAGGAGATGGCCCCCTTTATCCATCCGGATGACCAGACTTTGTACTTTTCTTCAAAAGGACATCCCGGAATGGGAGGACTGGATCTATATTATTCCCGCAAGGATGCAGGTGGAAGATGGAAACGCCCCGTAAACATGGGATATCCGATTAACACCTTCGCCGACGAAATTACGCTGGTGGTGAATGCCCGTGGTAATCTTGCCTTTATCTCCTCCGACAAATTCGGTGGCAAGGGGAAACAGGACATCTATAATTTTAAATTGTACAAAGAGGCCCAGCCACTGCTCACTACCTATTTTAAAGGGATAGTTTATGATGTTGAAACGAAAGACCGGCTGGAGGCGAAATTTGAGCTGGTTGATCTCGGATCTTCAAAAGTTGTTGCAGAATCATACTCCGACAGACTTACCGGGGAGTTTCTCCTGGTCCTGCCATCCGAAAAAAATTATGCGCTCAATGTGTCAAAGGAGGGTTACCTCTTTTATTCCGATAATTTTTCACTCACGGGAAACAACACCAGAAGTAAACCTTTTATTAAAAATATTCCCATGAAGCAAATTAAAATCGGGGAAACGGTCATCCTGAAAAACATCTTCTTCGACACCGATAAATATACGCTGATGGAAGAATCCGTTACTGAACTGCAGAAGCTGATCAGATTATTACAGAAAAACCCAAAATTGAAAATCGAGATCAGCGGTCATACCGATATTGAAGGTACCGCCGAATATAATTTGGAACTTTCAGGAAATCGTGCACAGACTGTTTATGAATACCTGATTCAACATGGCATTGAAAAGGGACGCCTGACCCACGCAGGCTATGGTTTTACACGTCCGGTTGATGTAAATTCTACAGAACAGGGACGTGCCAATAACCGCAGGACAGAATTCAGGGTCGTCGGAAATTGATTTCCTGAAAAATTTACTTCCTTTTCCGGTATTGCCTGTTTGATTTAATTTTGTACCTTTGCACCCCCAAAAACCAGTAAATCCGCATGATTAACATAACCTTACCCGATAATTCTGTCCGTCAGTTTCCAGAAGGAGCCACCGGCATTGATATCGCTAAAAGCATATCCGAAGGGTTAGCCAGGAATGTGCTGGCTGCAATGGTGAACGGCGAGGTATGGGATGCCACACGGCCTGTGCCTGACAATTCAAAAGTGAAATTGCTGACTTGGAGCGATCCCGAAGGGAAGGCTGCCATGTGGCACTCCTCGGCCCACCTGATGGCAGAAGCCATCGAGATACTTTATCCCGGGGTGAAGTTCGGCATAGGTCCCGATATAGAAAACGGTTTTTATTACGATATTGATTTTGGTTCCCATTCCATCTCTTCCGATGATTTTCAGAAAATCGAAAACAAATTCATGGAATTGGCAAAGAGCAAGCAAGCCTTCGTCAGAAGTGAAGTCTCGAAAGCAGATGCCATAGATTATTTCACCCGGAAAGGGGATGAGTACAAGATCGAACTCCTGCACGACCTTCCGGACGGGAGTATTACCTTTTACCAATCCGGCGGTTTCACCGACCTCTGTCGCGGACCTCATATTCCGGATACAGGCCTTATCAAAGCCGTGAAATTGCTGAATATTGCAGGTGCTTACTGGCGTGGCGACGAAAAGCGGAAACAGCTGACCCGCATTTACGGTATCACCTTCACAAAATCCGGGGAATTGGCCGAGTTTATGACTTTTCTCGAGGAAGCGAAAAAGCGTGATCACCGCAAACTCGGAAAGGAGCTTGAACTCTTTGCATTTTCTCAGAAAGTAGGCCTCGGTCTTCCCTTATGGCTACCGAGAGGGGCTGCCCTGCGTGAACGTCTTGAGATGTTTCTCAAAAAGGTTCAGAAAAAGGCAGGCTATCAGCAGGTCATTTGTCCGCATATCGGAAATGTTGAATTGTATAAAACCTCCGGCCACTACCAGAAATACGGCGACAGCTCATTTCGTCCCATCACCACCCCGGTTGAGGGAGAGGAGTTCTTCCTTAAACCGATGAATTGTCCGCACCATTGCGAAATTTATAAAACCAAACCCAGATCGTACCGCGACCTGCCTGTCCGCCTGGCGGAATTTGGCACTGTATATCGTTATGAGCAGAGCGGCGAGCTTCACGGACTTACGCGTGTTCGCGGCTTTACACAGGATGATGCACACATCTTCTGCACCCCCGAACAGGTAAAAGATGAGTTTAAAGGCGTCATGGATATCGTGATGCTTATTTTCAAGGCACTCGAATTCAAAGACTTTATCGTTCAGATTTCATTACGCGATCCAAACAACAAGGAGAAGTACATCGGCAGTGATGAAAATTGGGAAAAAGCTGAAAGGGCCATTCTTGAAGTCGCTCAGGAACGTGGGGTGACAACTGTTATCGAAGAGGGTGAAGCCGCCTTTTATGGTCCGAAAATGGATTTCATGGTCAAGGACGCCATCGGCCGTAAATGGCAGTTAGGAACGATCCAGGTTGACTATAACCTTCCCGAAAGGTTCGAACTTGAATACATCGGCAACGATAACCAGC
This sequence comes from Bacteroidales bacterium, assembly GCA_025355465.1. Lineage (GTDB taxonomy): Bacteria > Bacteroidota > Bacteroidia > Bacteroidales > FEN-979 > JANXZO01. Next base: position 14,892 of record JANXZO010000007.1, on the reverse strand, counting down.
GTCATCGGCCGGTAATGATTCACAGGGCTCCCTTTGGCTCCATGGAACGGTTTGTTGCTGTTTTACTCGAACATACCGGTGGAAATTTCCCGTTATGGCTTACCCCTGATCAGGCTATCATATTGCCAATCAGTGAGAAATATCAGGAGTATGCAAAAAAAGTTTTAAATTTGCTAAATAATGTCGAAATTCGCGCCCTTGTTGACGACAGGAATGAGAAGGCCGGCAAGAAGATTCGTGATGCCGAACTGATGAAAGTGCCGTTTATGTTGGTAGTTGGTGAGCGCGAAGAGGCAGAGGGGACGGTTTCTGTAAGAAAGCATGGACAAGGGGATCTTGGACCCCAGAAAATAGAGGACTTTATCCGGTTTGTACAGACCGAAATAAAGAATGAATTAGGTGACATCAATTGATAATTCATAATTTTAAATTCTTAATTATTAATTAATTATAGGAGGTTCAATTATAGTAACAACATTCAACAGCCCGAGGAAATTTCCGAGACCGGGAAAGAAAGAGGAGCCCTATAACATCAATCAATACATCAAAGCGCCCATGGTGCGTGTTGTTGGTGAAAACATTAATCCGGGCATCTACAATATAAGGGAGGCGTTAAACATGGCGGAAGCCCAGGGACTTGATCTGGTGGAGATTTCCCCAACGGCCAACCCTCCTGTTTGTAAGGTAATCGATTATAAAAAGTTTCTTTACGAATTAAAGAAGAAACAGAAGGAGATGAAGGCCAAAACGGCCAAAATCGTAGTCAAGGAGATCCGGCTGGGTCCCAATACGGATGAACATGATTTTAACTTTAAATTGAATCATGCCATTAAATTCCTTAAAGAGGGAGCCAAGGTAAAAGTGGATGTATTCTTCAAGGGCAGGTCAATTATTTATAAAGAACAAGGAGAATTGATCCTTCTGAAATTTGCACAGGCTGTGACTGAAGTAGGCAAAATTGAACAAATGCCACGCCTCGAAGGAAAACGCATGATCATGATCATTGCACCCAAAAAATAAGATTTGTCAGCATTCAATAATCACTAATTCAATAATTCATCAATTCAATTTAAGGTAACATGCCAAAAATGAAGACCAAATCCGGAGCCAAAAAGCGGTTCACACTGACCGGCACCGGAAAAGTGAAAAGGAAGCATGCTTACAAAAGTCACATCCTGACCAAGAAGACCACCAAACGGAAACGTAATCTTACGTATTCGACAACGGTTGACAAGTCAGATGAGGCCAATGTAAAAGCAATGCTCCGTAGTTAATTTAGTTCTAACTTGCTTGTAGCTCCAAAAGATTCCCTGATTCGGGAACGCTAAAGCAAAAAATGTAAAATTATGCCAAGATCAGTAAATGCAGTCGCCTCGCGAGAGAGAAGGAAAAAAGTCCTGAAACGGGCCAAAGGACAATTCGGAAGAAGAAAGAATGTCTTTACCGTTGCGATAAATTCAGTTGAAAAAGGGCTGGGATACGCCTATCGCGATCGCCGGACCAAAAAGCGGAACTTCCGTGGTTTGTGGATCGTGAGGATCAATGCAGGTGTTCGTGAACATGGAATGTCCTATTCGGTTTTCATTGGAAAACTCGCTGAAAACAATATTGTTATTAACAGAAAGACCCTGGCCGATCTGGCCATGAATAATCCAAATGCCTTCAAGGCAATCGTTGAAGCGGTCAAATAGAAATGAAAAACCAACCTAAGGGTTGGTTTTTTTTTGTCTCCGGTTTTTCAGAAACATTTCAATCTGATCATGCCGCAGATGCTTGGCGATGATCTCCTTTTTCTCGTTCAGCAGGTAAATCTCAGGTGTGGTGGTAATGTCGTACTGATCGTGGTAATTACCTGTCAGGGTGCGCGGACCGTCAACGTTGATCCAGTTCATCTGTTTCTTTTTGATGGAACTTTTCCACTTTACCAGTGAGGTATCTGAGCAAACAGCCATCACCTCCAGTCCATATTCTTCTTTAGACCGCATATAAAAATCGTGGATCTTCGGAATCTCAGTTTCACAATGTCCGCAATCCGGATCCCAGAAAAGCAACATTAAAACCCGGGCCTTGATGTTGTGCATCGAAACCAGCTGATTGTTGGTGTCGAGCATGATCATATTTGGCGCTACCTGCCCGATCAGAAGTGGTTTGAGCCGGTTTGCCTTTTTGATGATATTCTCATTCACGGCCTTACTGACCCAAGTTGCTTCACCTGTAACATAATAACGATCAGCAAGATGAACAAATATTTTATCAAATCCCATGATTTCTGAATTCTCATAGGTGTAGGTCGAAAACCATACCAGGTATTTAAACATTTCCGGGTTCGGCCTGGCTTTGTCAATCATAGCATCCGATTCAGCGATGATCGAATCAGGGTATTGCACAACGACCTGGGTGAAATATTTTTTTAGCTTGTTATGAAAAACGGGAGTCCTGAGTACCCTTTCGTCGGTAAAATCTGTCCCGTCCCAGAAATGTGTTTTGAAATAGTGGTAGGCAAACGCAGAATCTTTCCTTCCATTGGGAAGTACTGGTATTTCAGGAATCTCCGGTTCTTTCATGACATTGATCATGAATGCAACGAAGGAGGCAGGCTTCGTTGTTACAAGGTCCAGTTTATAGCCTATTATCTCCTTGTTTACCCGATCGATCGCCGCAGTCAGAAGTTTTACGCTGTCTTTGTTATCCACTGATTCTTTCATTCGGCTGCTGTATGCTTGAACCAGGTCATATTTTTCTTTGTTATAGTCAAGATATTCGTAAAACAGCGTGTTCTCCGGCGATCCCGAAATTTTCATGTTCGACAAAGGATTTTTCTTCTCGGTTTCAATGCTGAATTTTTTATCGTTGTTAACAATGAAGTCAAAATATATCTTATCGGTGATAATAAGGATATAGACTCCTTTGGGCAAGTTCCCCGCAGATTTAAATTCGCATCTGCCAGAACCGTCAACTTTCAGGGTGTCCTTTATATAGGTTCCGTTACCATAATAATTGGCTACCAGGCAGGTGGTATCTTTGAGGCCTTTGATACGGAACTTGATATGATAATCCTTTTGGGCACCAGCTTGCATGGTGACAAATAACAATACCATCAAGCCATATATCCGGATTCGTTTTAACATAAGAAATCAGTCTGAAGCAGTTGAGTTCAAATTAACGCAATGTATAGCTTCCTATTTTGTTGATTTTGGAATTTCATACGGTTTAAAAAAAAGACAGACGTAGAAATACCCAAAAATCTCATTCATCACCTCACGGAATCCTTTGCTTGATTTCCACCAATTATTCGGGCCGTAATAGAATCCTTCGAGTGAAATGATTCCCACTTTTATCGAATTGCCGAGTGCATATTGGAAAAGCTTCTGACTCCTTGCCCCGTGAACACTCATGGTCATCAGGTTTATGGCACTTGTTTGTGGTCTGTTTTTCTTAAGCCAGGCTTTCAGCTCCAGGGCAGAATTGTACGTTCGGTCATTTTGAATGTTGTCTGTAGCAACGGAAACAAGTCGGGTGGAATCGAATCCCATCTTTTTTAAGGTGGCTGCGGCCAGAAGCGCGGTATTCTTATAGGCCACGAGAAGATGTCCGAACTCCAGCGGTGTACCCGTAGTTATTAACAGGGAATAGTTGTTTTTTCTGAATTCCCGAATCGCCTCTTCCATCACATAATCGCTTGCAAACCCTTCAAGCACCAACACGTCTGATTTCATTTTTTCTACCGGAGCCAGGATGGAATAGGCATTGCGTACCAGAAAAAATCCCGGGCCTAACACGAGGATAATTATCAACAGCCAACCCCACACACTTAATCCCCACCGCTCTTTACGGTTTACGATAAAATAACTTTTTGTGGGTTGTGTCATTTTGATTTTCCTTCCAGATGTTCTTGCCGCAGAAGATCATTAACAGTTTTCACCGGGTTAAAAGTTATGATCGGCACTTCGGCAAAGATGGTAATCCACCTGGCCATGGCACCGTTCCACAATCCTGGTAATTCCTGTGCTTTCAGCGATTTCCCCCCACTTGATTTGACCGAAATAAAACCGGTTTCCTCATCCACGAAATCACTCAGATTAAATGGATTACCTTTATAGTCCCGGATGCTGCATACCAGGTCGACCGGGTTGAAATGAGTCGATGAATTCACGATGGTTTCCTGCCCGGGATTCTTTAGATTTATCTGAGATGCTTCAACGATTTGCAGGGAAAGGTCACCCTTCGCATCATAAACCCAGAAAGGTCCGCCCCCTGGCTCTCCTTCATTTTTAACCATCCCACAAACACGGATTGGGCGGTTGAGTTGTTTTACCAGCAGGGCCTGCTTATCCCTGGCGGGCAAAAGGTCGGCTCCCGGATCAAAACAAAGAAAGAGATGTGTCTTGGCAAACATTAACATTTTGTCCAACTCTTTTACTGTCAATTGTTTGACTTCTGCCTTGTTAAGGAAATCAAAAATCCGGTCACGCATGGTGAATAAATGACCACCAATCAATTGTTTATATTCAAATGTCGGCTGTTTAAGCCGGTCAGGAACAATATTATCAATGTTTTTAATATAAACCAGGTCAGCATCGATCTCGTTCAGGTTTTCAAGCAACGCTCCGTGGCCTCCTGGGCGAAATAGCAATGACCCGTCGGCATTTCGAAAAGGCTCGTTTCCGGGATCAACGGCAAGTGTATCTGTGGCAGGTTTCTGTACGGAATAGGATATCTCGAATTTCACACCAATCTGTGACTCGTATTTTTCCAACACCCGTGTAATCAGCGAATTAAATATTTCCTTATGCTCGGGAGATATGGTGAAATGAATCCTTGCCAACTTATTGTCTCGTGCGTAATTTCCGGCCTCCACAAGGTGTTCCTCGGCAGCGGTACGCGCTCCATCCGGGTAATTATGGAACTTTATCAAACCTTTCGGCAGGCTTGCATAATTAAGTCCCTTTTCATCCAGTATAGAACCGATCACCAGGTTAAAATCCCGGTTCCTGATCGCCTGGTCGGCAGAAATACCGCTCTTCAGCATGATCGAGTTCATGTCTTCATAAAACGCGATCTCCTCCAGATAGGTGATAAGATAATGGATGGAGTTGAACGAATGGTCATAATTATAAAATGCAAGTCCTTCCTCGGAAAGCTGGTACTTTCCCCTGAATTCAAACAAGTGCTTGAACATCCTGCTGGCAGCTCCTGAGGCAGGTACAAACTTGACGATGCGACTGTGAAAGGCTTCCTCCCTGAATTTCCGGAGGTACAGTTCCTTCATTTCATCATCAAAGACAACGATACCATCGCCAGGCGTAGCTGGTCTGGCAAGATTCATGAACGGGAATCCTTTTATAAAATGGGCTACCTGTTTTTCAATAATTAAAAAGCTGATTCCCAGCTCTTTAATCTGATTAAGGTCACTTGAAGTGAACATGGTTCGGTTTTTATTAATTTTAACACAAATTTATCCAAAAAATGAGAACAATCGCCTTATTACTGACCGTGATCTGCATTTCGACTGCTTCGTATGCCCAGGTTGCCCCGAACAAGTATTTTATTGCCTTTACCGACAAGGAAAATTCACCCTTTTCGGTGGACCGGCCACTGGAATTTCTTTCCGTTAAATCGGTCGAACGTCGTAACAGACAAGGTATTGCAGTTGTTTCAAACGATATCCCCGTAAAGACTGACTATTGTCATGTCAACTATCATATGACGGATAAAGTCTTCTCAGTTTGATGCGGGCTTTATCCGTGGTGAACTGCCAGTTGATTTTCTTTTCGAGCCCATTGCGAGACTTCCCCCAGGCTTCAACTTCATCCCGGACTTTTTCAATTGAGTCTATTCTCCGCCCTAAACATTGATTATTCAATACGTTCAGTTCAATCTCAGCCATGTCCAGCCAACTCCCATGTTTCGGAGTAAACACGAACTCAAACCGATCCAGTATCCGTTTGGCTTCTGCCGGTTCAAACCGCTCGTAAAATGCACCTGGTGTATGCGTACCAAGATTGTCCATGACCAGGGTAATCAATTTAGCTTCAGGATAATGTTCATCTGCGATTTCCTTGATAAACTCTGCCCAATCAACCTTGCATTTTCTGTCAGTAATTTTCACGGTGCGGAATCCTGACAATGGTTCATTTGCGAGAAAGATATTACAAACGCCTAAACGTTCGTATTCATAATCACATTTACGATCATGACCTTTGCTCATGGGTATCGGGACACGGGTCTCTCCAATCAATTGTTTTGGTGATTCATCCATGCATACTACCGGACGCATTGGATCATAAGGCCTCTTATACACATCCAAAACTTTTTCCATGGCTGCAACAAATTCTCCGTTTTCCTTGGCCGGAATAACCCAACCTATTACTTTCCAAGGCTTAAGTTCGTTTTTTTTAGCGTCCGGCGTACCGTTTCGTATGAAATACCATCGGTAAACCGAAGTTCTACTAACTTGTCTGCCAATAATCGCAAAGACCAACGTGCAAACCCCTTGGGTGGTTCACCGCAAGCCAATGCAATTAGGTGGGCTTCCATATCCCCATCTACCAGTTTATCATATACGCGGGAAGTGGGTGCCATTTTTAAAGCCGCTTCAAGCCCCTCCTCTACAAAACGTTTTTTTACCCGATCAATGGTTCGCATCCCGATCTTCAACACCTTACAGATATCTTCATTAATCTGGCTTTCTATATGGGAACCACGATCAACATTTAGGAGAATCAATGCATGAATAATCTTCCTTGCAGCATGTGTCCCTGTCCTGGTCATTTCAGTCAACTGATCTCGTTCTTCCTTTGTAAGAGTAACCTTATATGTAGTCATAGCCTTTTTTCGGCTAAGATACGAAATTATATTAATTACGTCATATTAATTGTGACGTGACACTATATCAATACCATCAGGAATTTTGGGGTAACTATACTCACTGTATCCAAGTGGTTTAACGGGATCACCATCTTTACTCCGGATTCCACAGTGATAAACCAGATAAAAGCATTGTCATTTGTCGCGCAGGTGGTTAAATCAGGCCGAAGTGGTGGCAACGGGTTCGCTGCCGTAGAAGATAAACTAAGTTCAGAACAAACGAGCATCACACCAGTGGACCCGGTATGGATAAACGATAACAGTCATGGTCCCCTGGCCAATAACTACGGTCAATCATTCAATCAGATCCACATGGTAAAGGGTGAACTCCTTCATAATATGGGCTATAGAGGAGAAGGAATGGTGATTGCGCTCCTTGATGCAGGTTTTTTCAATGCCAATACCCTGCCTGCTTTTGATAGTCTGCGCCTTAACAATCAGGTGCTCGGAACCAGGGACTTTGTGGTACCCGGTAACAATGTGTACGCAGAACATCCGCATGGCATGGAAGTATTGTCAATCATCGGCGGAAATATTCCGGGTCAACTGGTGGGTACAGCGCCAAAAGCCAGATTCTGGTTACTCCGCACAGAAGATGCTAACAGTGAGTTTATTATCGAGGAGTACAATTGGGTGTCAGGAGCGGAATTTGCTGACAGTGCGGGTGTTGACGTTATCAATTCATCTCTTGGTTACACTACATTCGACGATTCCACTCAGAATCACTCTTGTAATGATATGACAGGGAACACGACACCGGCATCAAAAGGGGCAAATATAGCCGTTTCTAAGGGAATGATCGTTGTAAACAGTGCAGGTAACTCCGGTGGCAGCAGTTGGAAGTGCGTAGGGGCACCTGCCGATGGTTTTGCCGTATTTGCTGTGGGCGCTGTTGACTCCCTGGGGAATTACGCAACTTTCAGTTCTGTTGGCAAGGTTAACGACCACGTTAAACCAAATATTACGGCACAGGGAAAGGCAACCGTCCTCTCAGCACCCGATGGTTCCGTTTCGCGGGGGAATGGCACTTCATTCTCTTCTCCAGTCATTGCCGGTATGATTGCATGTTTGTGGCAGGCTGCATATAATGTTTATAATCAATTAATTATGAGAGCTATTGAGATCAGTTCAAGCAAAGCCACACAGCCCGACTCACTGGTTGGTTATGGAATCCCGGACTTTTCGCGGGCACTTGCAAGGGTAGGTGTAAAATCCTTGGAATCAAATGGTTTGTCTGTTGAAGTTTTTCCAAATCCATTTAAAGATCACGTGACACTTTTCTTTTCTGCGGTAAATGAGCGGCAAACAATTGAAATCAGTGTGTATGATTTTACCGGCCGGTGTATCGCTATCCAAGCTGATGTGATGCTGGAAAGAGGGGAGAACAGGATCAAATTTATCATTCCAGGTAGATTGACCTCCGGTTGTTACATTCTGAAAATCGTTGGGAAAGGGTTTTCTTGCCAAAGAAAACTGATGAGATAATATCTTACTGCACATTTATTGAATAATCTGTGAGGTTGTTGCAGTTTACAAATGTAATTACATTTGTAAACAACATTCAATACCCAACTTTTTTTTACATTTATAATTCTTTTATAGTCATTTACATTATAATTTGAATAGTTTCATTCATGAATTTGGCCTCTGTATTATTAGTTTACATTCATCACTAATTAATAAGTTCACAATTGTAATTACATTTGTAAACAATTTTATATTTTATATTTAATTTATGATATTATTTTATAATTCAATATATTATATTATATATATCAAGTAATTGTTTAATTTATTATTTGTAAATGTTTGTAAATTGAAGAAGGTTGTAAATTTCTCCTTTTTCGTTACTTTTGTAAAAAATATTCTACATGCTGGAACGCATTCTCGAGCTTTTGAAACAGAAAGGGATGTCTCCTTCTCAATTTGCTGATGAGATCGGGATTCAACGTTCCGGGATGTCGCACCTCATTTCAGGCCGAAATAAACCAAGTCTGGAATTTATCATGAAAGTGCTTGCACGATTTCCTGAGACTGATCCAGTGTGGTTGATCCAGGGAATTGAATCGCGGGTGTCCTCGCAACCGGTTAAAACAAACGGAACCACCCAATTTCAGAGCGACCTGTTCGATCCACCTGAGTTGGCAGAAATACCTATTCCTTCCTTCCAGGAGAAGAAGAAGAAAAAGACGGAAGCAGAAAAGACGATAGAGAAGGTTGTAATCTTTTATTCAGATCGCACTTTCAGGGAGTACGGACCGGAAGTAATTTAAGGACGTTCAAGGCTGGAGAAGAAAAATCCCGCCTCGCGGACTGCATTTTCATCGCTGTCAGACCCATGAACTGCATTTTCCCCCATGTTTTTCCCGTAAAGGTTACGAATAGTACCCGGTTCAGCCTTTGCAGGGTCGGTGGCGCCAATATATTTACGGAAATCTTCAACGGCATTCTCTTTCTGAAGAATGGCAGCGATGATGGGACCAGACGACATAAAATTCACCAATTCTTCGTAGAAAGGTCGTCCAATATGAACATCGTAGAACATACAGGCCTGCTCCTTAGTGAGATGCACAAGTTTAAGTGCGATAATTTTAAATCCCCCTTCTTCGATTTTTGCTAATATCTTTCCGCTGTACCCGCTTGCATGTGCAGAGGGTTTAACCATGGTGAAGGTAATTTTTCCGTTCATTGACATAAAGATTGGTAAGGGCGGCAAAAATACGATTTTAATTTTAATATTATGCGTATTTTTGCACTCCGTTAAACACGCCGAATTATTGGAAAATACTGATTTTAAGAATATCGCGGACAGGGTTGCCAGGCCCTCAAGAATTCTCATAACAACCCATACCAATCCCGACGGCGATGCCATCGGAGCCAGCCTGGCCTTCTATTCCTACCTGAATAAGAAAAACCACCAGGTACAGGTGATGATTCCCGATCAGTTTCCTGAATTTCTTGCCTGGCTGCCCGGTTGCGAAAACATTCTTGTCTATTCGAGGGAAACTGAACAGTGTAAAGCAGAAATTCAATCGGCCGATATTATTTTTGCCGTCGATTACAATAATTTCGAGAGGTTGAATGAAGCGGGCATTAAAGTACTTGAAACCAATGCTTTAAAAATATTAATTGATCATCACCTGAATCCGGCTCCCCATTTCGATCTGAAGATATCGATTTCGAAAACGTCCTCTGCTTCAGAACTTATCTATGATTTTATTGAAGCAATGGGCGATAAACATCTGCTGGATAAGGGCATGGCGGAATGCCTGTATGTTGGCATTGTTACTGACACCGGCTCGTTCAGCTATTCATGCAATTATGTTAAGACCTATCTGACTATTGCCGAACTTTATCGGTTAGGGATTGACGGTGAATATATCCATCGTTTGGTTTACGACACCTATTCCGAAAGCAGGCTCAGGTTGCTGGGACATTCTATTAGTGACAAACTTACCGTTTTGCATGAGTGTCATGCGGCCTACATTGTCCTTTCACAGGAAGATCTTGACCATTTCAACTACCAGATCGGTGATACCGAAGGGGTTGTAAACTATGCCCTTTCGATAAAAGGTATCAATGTCGCTGCATTGTTTATGGAGCGGGATAATATCATCAAGGTCTCCTTTCGTTCAAAAGGCAGTTTTTCTGTAGACAAACTTGCCAGGGAGCACTTCGGAGGGGGAGGTCATCGCAATGCTTCCGGGGCAAATTGTACTACGACCCTTAAGGAGACAGTCCTGAAATTCATCAACCTGTTGCCGGAGTATCAGGCTGATCTGAAATCCGTTTATTAACCCTGAAATGTTCGAAGCAATTAATAAAACCAGGGTATATATTTTCCCGGCACTGGCTGTAATATTTCTTCTGGCCTGCTCAGAGACCCCAAAATCCCTCAGGTCTTCGACGAATCTATCCGGGATTAATGATAGTGTGGTCGATTACAACCGGCAGATTGTCAAAACTGAAAGTGAAGAAATTTTAGATTTTATTAACCGCTATAAATGGAAAATGGAAACCAGTCCGACAGGATTGCGTTATATGATTTTTCCGGACGGTAAAGGAAAAAAAGCCGGCAAGGGGCAGATCGTAATTTTAAAGTATGATCTTAGATTACTGAACGGTACTGCTGTATACAGTTCCGACTCTGCTGGCCCGCGTGAATTCATGGTCGGAACAGGTAGTGCGGAGAACGGTCTTGAAGAGGGTGTGTTAATGCTCCGCCCAGGCGATCGGGCTAAGTTAATAGTTCCGTCGCACCTTGCCTTCGGACTTTTGGGTGACCTTAAAAAAATTCCTGGCCAGGCTGTCCTAGTTTATGATGTCGAACTGATAAAGGTAAAAAACATCGCCCCGAAGCATTGAAACCCGCGAAATGCAGGATTTGCAGGTGGTTCAAAAGATGTTGAAAAAATAGCGGTTTAACGAGACCCCAACCATGCAGGACTTTACTATCTTGTTCAACCGTAAACCGCAGATTCTGATTGGGCAGACAATGTCATGGTCAGCGTTTTTTTTATTGTTATGTTGAAAGCTAAAATGTTGAATTTCTTGAATTTAAACCATTATAAACCAAATTGACTAAATTGAGTTGTATGAAAAAAGTGTTTGTGAATCCAATTGCCATTGTGATGTTGGTAGCGCTGACATCACTGGCCTGCTCATCAAAGTATGCCGGATTTGATAAGACGGAGACCGGTTTGTATTACAAATTATTTAAAGTTGGCAAAGACACCATAAAGCCGAAACTCGGTGATTGGGTTTCTCTGAATATGCGTTATAAATATAAGGATTCAACCTTATTTGATAACACCAAAGCGATGTCAGCTGCTGTGAGGTTCCAGCTTCCTCCTTCCGATTTCAAAGGTGATATCTACGAAGGACTACGTTTGCTCTCAGCTGGCGACAGTGCTGCATTTATCATCAATGCCGACTCCCTTTTCCTGAAAACATTCCGCCAGAAAGCTCGTCCGGCTTTTGTCGACAGCAACAGCGTGATCTATTTTTACATTACGATGATCTCTATTGACACTCCTGGTAAAATGATGCAGAAAGAAGTTGAATCACTGAAAAAGTACATTGAGGATAAAAAGATTACGGTTCAGCCGACTGCTTCCGGTCTCTATTTTATCGAAACAGTGGCTGGTAAGGGCGCAAAGATCGACTCAGGAACCTGGGTGAAGGCACATTTCAAGGTATCTCTTACCGACGGAAAGCAGATTTTTTCATCCTACGACCGTGGAGAACCAATGAAATTCGAGTACGGGAAACGTTTTGATACTCCGGGGTTTGAAGAGGGTATTGGAATGATGAAAAAGGGTGGAAAAGCAACCTTCGTAGTACCTTCCAAAATTGCCTTTGGCGAAATGGGAAGAGGCGCAATGGTCGGCCCTTACTCAACCGTAATTTACGATGTTGAGGTTATCGATGTTCAGTCAAAGGCTGAATATGAAAAGGAGCAGGCAGCTGCAAAGAAGGTAGCACAGGCAAAACTTGAAACATCTAAAACACAGGAGAAGGACCTTATGAAAAAATATCTGAAAGAGAAGAATATTACGGTAGCCCCTACGGCGACCGGACTTTACTATGTTGAGAAAGTGAAGGGCACCGGTGCCAAGGCAGCTGCAGGAAAAAAGGTGAAGGTTCACTATACCGGCACACTGCTTAACGGCACAAAGTTCGATTCATCGCGCGACCGCAACGAACCTTTTGAATTCACACTGGGCAAAGGCCAGGTGATCAAGGGTTGGGACGAAGGTATTTCCCTGATGAATGTCGGCGGTAAGGCTACCCTTGTGATCCCATCGTCAATTGCTTACGGTGATCGTGATATGGGCACCATCCCTCCCTATTCAACCCTTGTTTTCGACGTTGAATTACTCGATGTTAAATAGTACGAAAGGCATACACGTTTGAAAAAAGTTCTGGAAACTTTATTAATATGTATAATGTGCATGCCTGCCACCGTGGTTGCACTTACTGCAGACTTTAAATCAGATAAAGTTTGTTTTGGAAGTGCAACCACGCTGGTTAGTTTATCAACCCCGCGTGACAGCATTCGTCTGCTTCTATGGGATATCAACGGTGATGGAAAATTCGGCGATGAAAAGGGCGATACGGTTTCTGTTATTTTTTCCAGTGCCGGTGAACATAATGTTGGCCTTAAGGTAGTAACCTATGCTGGTGAGTCCAAAGCAATTTATCAACTTGTGTCCGTCGTTGGAATGACGGTTGATTTTTCTGTTGAAAATGGCTGCAGTACCCAACCCACAACATTTACAGAACGACTAACTGTTCTTGGTGACAATGTGATTGACTACATGTGGAATTTTGGTGATGGGAGTTTGCAAAGTCATGATCGCAATGCTTTACATACGTATACCGGATCGGGCCAGTACCTGGTAAAATTGACTGCAACAACCTCGGCCGGTTGTAAGGATTCTCTGCTCAGGTCATTAGTTATCGGCCCACCGCCTTTGGCGAACCTTGTATTCAAAGGTGATACGCTTTTGCGTTCCGGCGACAGCATTATCGTTTCCATTCAGGGAGAAATAGACAGCGCACTGTGGTCAACCGGCCAAAAGAGCCGTGAAATTGTTATAAAATCAGAAGGTTTATATTGGGTCAATGCCTATGCCGGTGGATGTTTTATTCAGAAATCCTTCCGGGTAAGAATCAGGCAGGGGGGCACTGTTCCTGTTGTTTCAACACTTTTCACACCCAACGGCGATGGTATCAACGACCGTTGGGAGATATTGAACCTTGAAGGTGTGGGTCCTTGTGAGGTTAGTATATTTAGCCGTTCCGGCGAAAAAATATTTTCCAACCCTGATTACCGCAACGATTGGGATGGGTCTTACCATGGTTTCATCCTGGCAAATGATACGTATTATTATTTTGTCCGCTGTTTTGATAATATACAATACCAGGGAACCTTAAACATTCTAAAATAGAGGGTCAGGTGAAAAGCAGGTACAAATGAAAAAATCATTACTATTTATTGCTTTCGTTTTCATTACCTGTTCAGAGTTGTACGCTCAACAGTTACCTGTTTTGGATAATTATCTCATCAATCCTGTTTCACTCTCACCTTCATTTGCCGGCTTGATTTCTCCATTTCAAGTCTATTTAACTTATCGCAGTTCCTGGACAGGTCTTTCCGGCGCCCCTAAAGTCGGATACCTCAGTGCCGATGGAAATGTTGGAAAAAATATGGGTGTCGGAGGCTCGCTGATGGTGAACCAGGCCGGAATCTTTAAAAATTTTGCCCTTAACCTCAATTATGCCTACCATCTTAAATTGGCAGAATCACATACCCTCAGCTTCGGAGTTAATGCCGCGGTTTATCAGAATTCACTGGATATTTCGGAAGCCATTGTTTCCAATCCCCAGGACCCGGTGCTGGCCGGTCGTGATAAATTGACGGAAACCTATGTGAATGCCGGTTTTAGCATGCTATACAGCTGGAAAGAACTTTATTTTTGTTTTGGATTCCCCCTGATCCTGAACAATCGCTCTTTGTACAGCATCACCGATACAAACCATGTTCTCGGATTGGCCAGAAACTGGGTGCTGTATGGTAGCTATACAATTGTTTTCAATACCCCATGGAAATTGAAATTTGACCTGCTCTACAGGGGTACGCAGTTTTCTCCATGGACTCTGGATTTCAGTGCCATGGTCAAATACCAGGACAGCTATTGGCTTGGAGCTTTTTACCGGAAAAATAATATCATTGGTATTACTGCTGGATTTTCAATTGTCAAAAGCCTGATAATAAATTATAATTATGAATACTCGGGTTTTTCTATGAATGGTCAGAGTTTTGGAAATCATGAATTTACGCTGGGATACCGGCTCCCGGTTCCAGAAAAAAAAGCGCCTGAATTGAAGGATTATAATAAATGTTACTAATCAGTCGCATTTATAATCGGCAATGACATTCAAAGCAGGCAACACCTTTTGCCCATTTTTAATGGCAGTGTCAATAATGGATCTCAGGATGGCAAAGTTTTCAGCAGCATT
>JANXZO010000006.1 GCA_025355465.1 Bacteroidales bacterium | reverse complement strand
GTATTCCAGTTCCTCCTTGAGTGCCCCTCCAGGGTCTTATTTACACTTGCATATAAATTAACCTCTAAAACTCAAAGCCATGAAAAAATTTGTAAAAAACTACATCGGAAAAGGAAAGAAAGTAGAAGGCCTCGAAATCATCAAGATCAACCTGAAAATCTCCGACATCGTCAAGTTCGCTCACAAATACAACGACGAAGATTACATCTCCCTGGAAGTTGCAAGATTACAGAACACCGACAACTTCGGCCACGATTACACGGTTTACGTCAACCGCCTGGAAGAAGAACAGGTCAGCGAACCTGCACCGGCTCCAAAAAAGCCAACCAAAAAATCCAAAGCTGCAAATAAGGAAACTTCTGAAGTGCCCTTCTAGAAAGGGTATTTCTTCGCTTAAGGGGCTGGCCGGTGTGTCAGCCTTTTTTGTGCTACTCGTCTGTTCGTGATGCGTGACGCGTAACGCGTGACAGCTTGTGTCACAGATTTTACTTCAAACTCTTGATCAGTCCAATCAGCATCTTGCGAATCCTTCCAATTATTTCAAGATGTTTTTCCGATTGCTTGAAATATGCAAGCCGATCAGCAATTTCAAGCTGAGTCTCAATTTCTGCTAAAGAACCAAGAGAAATATGCAGAAACTGAATAAATTCTTTGGAATGAGCTCTGGCGGCGCCTTCTGCTATATTTGATGGTATAGAAACGGATGCCCTTCTAAGTTGCAGTGAAAGCCCAAATTTTTCATTTGTCGGGAATTTGTCGCTGATCTGATAGATCAAAATCGAAAAATCCATTGCCAGTTTCCAGACATCAAGATCCCGATGTGATTTGATTACGGTCATGGTTTTTCTCCTTAATCGGCCCGACAGAGGAAAGGTAATACCCTTGTTGATAACTCTTCCCGTCACGCGTCACGCGTCACGATCAATCCGTACCTAACCTACACTCCGTTTCGAACAATTCCTGACAAAGGTAAACTCGCCAAAATGTCGTGCGTCAAGTACGACCTCCTGAAGGAACCGTCGCCCGTTGGGTTCTTTCATCCCGGGTACTCGGGATGACCCTAATACTTGACTCAGAATTTTGCCCTCCGTTTGGTTTTCCCGCCAAAAATTATTCAAACGGCGGGCCAGATGCCATAACAAGTCGCCAGGGCAAGCGCAGCACTGATGAACAATACACAGATTTATGCAGCGATCACAGAAAAGATAATCGCAAACCTCGAGACAGCCGGGAGTTGGAAGAAACTCTGGCAGATCCCTTCTCCGGTCAGCCTGAACGGTCATTATTACCGGGGAATCAACCGGCTGATCCTCTCTTCGGATCCATTCAAGAGCCGGGTTTACGGAACCTTTCAGCAGATCCGGGCCAATGGCGGCAAGGTCCGCAAGGGCGAAAAGGCCACGGTGGTTGTTTTCTGGAAGTCATCCATCCACACCGACGAAGTCACCAAGGAAACAAAAAAGATGTTTCTGCTTAGGTACTTCCACATTTTCAATACCGAGCAGGCCGATTTCGACCAACAGGGCCTTGACAAGATCGCCCAGCTTCAGAACTTGGTTAAAGAAAGGCACGAAGAGAGCCACGTCGATGCTGAGCAGATCATCACGGGTTATCAAAACAAGCCTGATATCCATTTCTCTGACAAAGATGACCGTGCCTATTATTCACCAATGGCTGACATGATCTCAGTTCCGCAAATGAAATACTTTGCAAACCCGTCCGAATTTTTCCGCACGGTCTACCATGAGCTCGGTCATTCCACCGGCCATCCCAAAAGGCTGAACCGGTTCGATTTCATGTCCAATCGATTCGGTGACGAACCCTATTCCAAAGAGGAACTAGTCGCCGAGCTCTGCTCATCCTACCTGGCAGAGATCGCACATCTGGAACTGAACATCCGCAATTCTGCCGCTTACATTTCCGGCTGGGCCTCAAAACTCAGGGATAACCAGAAATGGATCCTCTGGGCTGCATCCCGGGCCGAGAAAGCTGCTGATTATATCCTGGGGATCACCTCCGAGGAACAGGTTCCGGCTGATTCCTCTGAAGAAGAAATCCTTGAGCCTGCACTGGCCGAATAATCAATCACATCATAACCGGCGTGCCAGATGCCAATACAAGTCCTAAGGGCATAGGCAAATTCTTATGTCACATACTCATTACGCTGGTGATCCAAGGCAGATCACAGCCCGGTTCCCTTCAACCTGCCATACTTGCGGCAAACTGATCAAAAAAGGTGAAACAATTATCTATTAGCCAAATGGCAAAAAAGCCGGCCATTATGACTGCGATATCCAGGATTACCGTCAGTCAATAGCTTCCTTCGAAGACGAAGACCGCTATAACAATGTTTATCACTAATTCACCGGGAGAGCCTCATTTACAAAGGTTCTCCCTTTTTTAATGCTTTTTTTCTTTGAAAGTCTGGGACAAAGAAAAACCGCCAGGGAAAAAAGAAATCCAATGTTCCGGGGAACTTTTTGTAAAAAAGTACCAAAAACCCCACCCACAGTTACTCAAAATTCAATGCAAAGGTAAACTCATGAAAATATCATGTCACTAAACGCTGCCTCCTGAAGGAACCGCAGCCCGTCGGGTTCATTCAGATTTGAAGGAAAATCTGACCTGAACATTTGTTCCAGAATTTTCATTCCGTTTGTTGTCAGGGCATAAATTTTTTTAACCCTGGCGAGCCAGATGCCAAAATAAGTCCGTAGGGCAACGGCGACACTACATGACAAAATTAACGAACACCGCACTGAAGCCGGGTAACGGAAAACCCACCGCTGAAGAAATGGCAATCGTGAAGACCATCCTCAATCCTGCAGAAAACAAAACCGAAGAGAAAAAGCCGGTTTTGCAGATTGAACCCGAAAAGCCGGTCATTCCCGCTCCCGAGCCAAAGAAGGAAATGACCATGATGGAGAAGATCCTCAAGATCGAAAACCTCCAGCTTGTCATCGAAAAGAGGGCCAAACTGGTGCAGACCCGCTCCGAACTGGATCGCTTCCAGATTTCTTCCAATGACTTCAACTGCACGATGCGGCTGAACGACTCGGACGGGAACGTCTTCACCACCAGCTTCACCCCGGGCATCAAGAAAGTCATCGAGTTTCTCAAGACCTCATTCGATACAAGCATTGCTGATGCAGAGAAGAAGATCGAATTCTAGATTCAAGCAGAAGTAAAGATTCCGGCGTTCCGGTCCCGATTCTCGGGTCCGGAACGCTTTTACTTTTGTCGTAGGCTATAAAATGGGTTTATTTGTGATGGTTATCAACTCGTTCTTAAAAAGAACCGAATTTTTCCTAATTTTGGTTGAAACAACCGCCGCTTATGGTTACCCTGAAAACCATCCTATACATCCCCATTTTGATGTGTTCACTTTTGGCTTACGGACAATCCTCCGATACTCTCCCCGTAAAATTCGATGTAAATAATCATGGTGTCATCGAATTCAACTACCGGAATATAACAGATTCAATGAGCCTGGTCACGGGTATTGTCACTTTGCTCCCAACTACTTATGTCGAATCTGATCCAGTTAAGTTTATAGGCACAGGAAAAATCTGTCTTGACCTAAAAATACAGATGCCTTTGAAGGTAAACCTTAGTTTGTTTTTTTGCTTTCCGAAGTTGGTCAAAAAGAGTTCAGACACAATATATTTTAACGAAGATACCAGCACAACTTGTTTTCTGGTTCCAGATGATACTCTTAGAGTAACACTGGATCTTGCGAAAAATTGCCCTTTGCAGAGATGCATATTTTATTCAGGGAAATGGGCTGAACTTTCCGATTACTATAAAAACAAAGAAAATTATTTCAAAACAAGTGATTTCATCCGGATGAAAGCAATCGTTGCTAACAGAGCTCCTGATTACCATTCCTTTATTCAGCAAGAAGATAGCCTTACAAACATCGAGTTAACCTACCTCAGGCAATATGATCGGGAGAATGTCTTGCCAAAATGGTTTGCCGACTACGAAGAAAATGATATTATCTACTCCAGTTATGTGGGTAAGATTAGTCAGGTTGCAGTTATGAAGAGGATACGGAATAGTTCCGAGCCTCTTCCGCAAAATTATTACGCGT
Organism: Bacteroidales bacterium; assembly: GCA_025355465.1. GTDB lineage: Bacteria > Bacteroidota > Bacteroidia > Bacteroidales > FEN-979 > JANXZO01. The sequence goes on along the minus strand of JANXZO010000006.1, from coordinate 21,166 downwards.
TTGTTGATGAACATCCATTGAATAACCCAGGTGCTGTGTTGTCGGTTTATTATTTTACCTTTCTTCAAATGAACTTCTCGATGGTTCAAATGCCCTATACGGATTCTACTCTGTTTGATTCTACTTTTCCAATGAAACGTTTACATGGTTTTATAAATTCTGCGGTACAAAATTTTGATGAGAATATTTCAGATTTATTGCTTGCTTATCAACTGGAGGAAGGGATAAACAACTGGCATGTTCCGGTTAACGAATACACTTTGTATATCAACGCAATTCGGAACCCGGACCTGAAAAGGTTTTTGGATTCCAGCTATGTAAACAAGTACGTTCTGAAAGAGGGAGATGCCGCACCCTATTTTTACTTAAAAGATGAACACGATAAAACTGTAACTCTTAAAACATTTGAAGGGAATCTGGTTTACATAACCTTTTGGTTTGTTGGATGTAAGGCATGTATGCAAGAGATTCCTGAAGAGAATCGCTTGGTAGAGAAATTTAAAGATAAAAAAGTGAAAATTGTCTCAATATGTATGATTAGTTCGGAAGAAAGCTGGAAAGAATGCATCCAAAAGAAAGGAATGAAATCTATAACTCTGTTTTGTAAGGGGAACTGGGGCAATCTTCTGAAGGAAAAATACGATATTAATGCATACCCCCAGCATGTTATCATTGATAAACATGGCAAAATCATAGTCAACAAAGTTTCTCCAATTTCTGAAGCCGAACAACTACTTCGAAAGTACCTTGATAAGGATTAAATTCCAATAATCAGGGCTCAGTAACCCAGTACTATGTAAGATGAATTTTCTGGTCGATGAAAGGCCCTTGTAAGATCTATATACTTTCAGCACCACATCGAAATACCTAGTGTCCTTATAGTTTGCACCGGGTTCATTTCAACAAAAAGTATTCTGAATATCAACCAATAGAGTGTGTCCTTTCTTTTTCCTGTTCCGGTAATTACCATTGCAACATGAACAGCAATTATATCCGGCTTTGGGATGTCCTTGAACAGATGGATTCTCTTGACAATGAGGGTAAGCCTGTCAGGTTCCATCTCAAATATGTAACTGCTGACCATGACAAGGGAACCGGTGGAGATATCATTGAATTGAAGGATGCTCGCAAGTGCGTCGGAAAAACCAGGGAAGGAGAACCAAAGTTCTTTAAACAAAAGGTAATATCCCTGGACGATAAGGTTTCCAGGAACCCGAACCACTGGCTTCATTCAACCCGGAATATGCTCCTGCCCAATGGACAGATACGAAAGGTGCATATCCGCCTGATCATTGAATTCAACCATAAGAAAGTCTGTTATTAGATGAAACAGAAAATTATCTTTGAGAACGGAACCGCTTTTTTGCCGGGTGCAAAAGCCCTTGCAACATCATATTCAAAATCAGATGATGCAACCATTGAACAGGTTGTAATCCCCAAAGACTTTTCTTCTTCCATCTGGTCGCCCTGGGGAGACGATAATTTGTTTCCGCAAAATGTCCTGAAAGACCTGGAAACGAATTCAATTGCCCTGCGAGCTCTTGAAAAACGAAAGACAGTTCATTATGGCCGGGGTATTCTTGCATACAGGGACAAAGGGATTGACAGTTTGGGTGCTCCGGTCCGGGAAGTGGTCAAGGATCCGGAAGTGGTGGACTTCCTGAAAATAAACCATCTTAATTTCCAATGGATTGACCTGATCGGCAGCCTTGAAATATTTGCAAATGGCTGGATCGAGTTCATCCTGAATAAAAACAAGGATAAGATAAACAAGGTTTTTGTTAAAGATCCTGCTTATTGCCGCCATGGAAAGATGGACTCCCAAAAGCCCACCCGGATTCCTTTCCTGTTTTATTCTGCCCAATGGGACATGAATCCAACCGAAAGCGACGGCTCCCTGGTGAAAATCCCGATGTATGACCCGTCCAGGTACGATGGTGTCAGGTATGCTGACCCTCAGTTCGCCTATCCGGTTTATTACCGGTCCTTCAATAAATCCTACTATCATCTCTCGGTCTGGAATGGAATCCGTGAAAGCGGCTGGCTGAAGATTGCCAATAAGGTGCCGCAGCTCAAACAGGCCATCATGCGCAATCAGATGACCATCAAGTACCACATCGAGATTCCTGATGACTACTTCTCATCGCGTTATCCTTCCCCGGATTTCACTAAAGAACAGCGTGAATCCGCGAGATTAAAAGTGTTGGGCGAGATGAATGATTTCCTGTCCGATGTCGAAAACTCCGGAAAAGCCTTTGTGTCGTTCTCATTCTTCAACAAATTTAAAGGAGAGTACCTGGGAGGGTGGAAAATCAATGTCATCGACAACAAACTAAAAGATGATGCCTACCTGCCCGATTCCCAGGCAGCGAACAGTGAAATTCTGTTTGCGATCGGTGTCGATCCCTGCCTGGTGGGATCCGGTTTGCCCGGTGGTAATCTCGGTTCCGGCAGCGGCAGCGACAAACGCGAAGCTTTCTGGCAGTTAAATGCAGAAATGGGCATTTACCGGCAGATCAGCCTTGAACCCCTCTATTTCATCCGGGATTTCAATAAATGGTCACCGGATATCGACTTCGACTATGTGACCGTCGATACATCACAAACCATGCAGGATCACCCGACAAAAATTGATAAACGAATCGATAAAAACATTGCATGAGACGGCTCATTGATAATATCGCCCAAGTACTTTGCGCTGCTTCCATCAACGTCAGCAATACCATCGAAAACTGGTACCCGTATATTGAAGAAGCGCAGGAAACTTTCATCAGACCTGTCTTGGGTGATGAGCTGTACGATCAGTTGCTTGATACTGTGGAAGAAATTGCAAGTCATAGACCGGAAAACAGGCCGATCGATGAAAGACTTGCCGGTTTGCTTGAAAAGATTCGCAAACCGCTGGCTGTTTATTCCCTGTGGCTCGGAGCCGATGAATTCGGGGTGAGCGTTTCGTCACAGGGTATCCAGGTTATTGAGACGCCTACCCATAAAACAGCTCCCCAGTACCGGGTTCAAAACCTCAAGGAGAACTGGATCCGGAGGGCAAACACCGCTTTGGACCTTGCACTGAAGTTCATCGAGGAAAATCTTGATGACTACCCGTCCTATATTCAGCAGGACAGCGATCTGTTCATCAGAACAACCCTTGAATACAACAGCGAGGTGGATATACGCGAGAGCAGACGGGTTTTCATAGCCCTCAAACCTGTTATCCGCTCTATTGAGAACAAATATATCCGCCCTACGCTTTCCCCGCAATTGTTCGATGAACTGAAAACAGCCCGGAGATCAAATGAAACCCTGGCAGAAGAGAATTTAAAGCTGCTTGGTCTCATTCGCCCTGCATTGGCTCATCTGGCCATGGCCAGGGCATTGCAGGAGATCGCCATCGATTTTTTGGATTGGGGAATTTTCGACACAGCCGGTAACACCTTTGCCAATGTATCTTCCAAGCAGGCATCCAACAAAGAAAGAATTGCCGTCATGTATGAAGCAAACCTCCGGGACGGGGAAGCCGAGCTGAAGGCGCTGCAGCAGTTCCTGGATGAAAATGCCAGTGAAACCCTTTACCCGGCTTACTTTCAGTCATCCAGATATGTCGGACCAGCTAATGCCGGTTCGAGAGATGAATTCATTAATAAATCCACAAACTCCTTTTTCCTGGTATGAAAGAAACCGAATTTATCCTTCAGGATGTCTTTGATGTCATCAAAATCATTGCAATACCGGTAATCGGTTTTTTTCTGTACCAATTTTATAATGGTGTGGTTTCCCTGAAAAAATCTGTTGACAAGCTGATCATCCAGATGCAGTGCCGGGAAACCTACTGCACCGAAAAGCACAAAGAGATCGGCGAGCATTTGTGCCGGCATGACACCGGGATCGAGGAAATGAAAGTCACCTTGGGAGATCATGGCGAAAGGATCTCTAAAGTTGAAGGTAAACTCTCAAAATAAAACAAGTATGAAAGAACGGATTTTTAAGAATTGGAAAACTACCCTGACCGGCATTCTGATGCTGGCAGGTGGTTTGGCATTAGTAGGTTTGGGAAAGGCAACTCTGACCGAATACGTGGTATTTGCCCCGGTTTGCTTTGCCCTGATCTTTGTCAAAGACCCCTCATTCAAACAGTAACATGGCAAAGGTCCTGGTATTTGCTCCGAAGATCCTTCGGTATGAAGGAGGGTATGTCAATGATCCCAAAGACAAGGGTGGTGCCACCAATATGGGAGTAACCCTTGCTACCTGGCGAATGGTGGGTTATGATAAAGACGGCGATGGCGACATTGACTCTGAAGATATCAAGTTGCTTTCCAAAGAAGATGCCGAAAAAGTCCTGAAGCTGAATTACTGGAACCGGTGGAAAGCAGATCAGATTACCAACCAAAGTATCGCTGAAATCCTGGTTGACTGGGTTTGGGGTAGCGGAAAATGGGGCATTGTCATTCCACAACGGATTCTGAAGGTGGTTGATGATGGCATTGTTGGGATGGGAACGTTATTCGCCGTCAATAACGTCAACCAGCGTGGCCTTCATGCCTCTATCTTCCAGGAAAGGAAGGCTTTTATAGAAGAACTGGTAAAAAACCATCCGGACCAGCTCAAATTTTTCAACGGATGGATGAACCGATTGAACAATTTTAAATTCATAGCATGATTAAACCGGGTTTCTTGATCCTGCTCCTGGCCACCTTATTGTCCGGCTGTATTTCTGAAAAAAGATGTGCTGAACGATATCCTCCTGCAGAGCGATCGGATGTCTTTGTTCAGCACGATACCGTTATTTGCGTGAAAGATTCCCTCATCCCGCTTCCGACTGACAGCGGCTTGATCAAAGCGCTATTGGAATGCCAGGACGGGAAAGTGGTTGTAAAAGAGATTCTGGAAGCAAAGCCGGGAATGCGGGTTGTTCCTTTCTTTTCGGTTCAGAACAATGTTCTGACCACGGGCGCAAAGATCGACAGCAGCTCGATCTACTTTTCCTGGAAAGAAACTCACATCCGGGAATCCAGGATAGAATCAAAGACAATTGAAAAGCCGGTGTATAAAGTCAGCGGCCTTCAGAATTTCCTGATCTGGTCGGGAGGAATAGCCTGGGCTATCATTGTCATCCTGGTTGGAATAAATCTTATCCGGATCTATCTTAAAAGGAAACTGCTGCCATGAACCAGGTTGTGATCGATGGTAAAACATATCTTACGCCTTCCGACTGGAACGAGCTGACAAGGAAACAGGTTTTGTTTGTCAGCCGCTTGTTTCAGGGACAGCTCACCATGGTGGATTTTAAGCTCAGGGCACTATTTGATTTCCTTTCAGCCAGGCCGAAAGTCACCAATCGAATCCACCCTGAAGATGCTTATTTCCTTTGCGAAAGCCTTGATTTCCTATTTAAGGAAGTCTCCCTGACCAGGAACCTACTGCCTGTAATCAGAACTGGTTGGAGAAAATGTGTGGGTCCCTCGGATGCAATGATGGACTGCATCTTTGGGGAATTCACGATGGCAAATTCCCTGCTCGATTCTTTCTCAAAAACCAAAGAGCAAAAGTATCTCGATGAAATGGTGGCAGTTCTCTATAGGCCAAAGAAATGGTTCTGGTTCATCTGGAAGGCTTTTACCGATAACCAGGATCCCCGGAAAAAGTTTGTCAACCGGTCGCTGAAGAAACGATGTACCAGGATAGCATCCGTTGATTACGATATCAAGTATTCCGTTTTCCTTTTCTTTACCGGTGTTCTGAATTCATTACCGGTGTTATATCCTTACGTTTATCAGCAAAAAGGGGATGCCGGCAGCGAAGATAATGGCTGGGCATCACTGATTATCTCACTTGCCGATGGCAAGACCGATAATAAAAGCCTTGAAACAGTAATGAATTCCAACCTTTACAATGTGCTGATCGGGTTAAACAAAAAGGCTAAAGAGTATCACGAATATATGAGTAAGATCGAATCCTATGACCGACATTAACAGCTACGTTGAGTATTTCCGCACCCTTGCCCGGGAACATAAGGAAATTAATGACTTTTACATGATGGATATCAACGAGCCATTGAATGCCTTGAGGTCAAACATTAAATACCCTGCCCTTATCCTGACCAGCCTTTCCGGTAACTTTGAAGCTTCGAACCTGGATAATATCCTGGATTCGGTTATCGGAGGCTTTATTATTCTCGGCCACCTGGATCAGGTCGATGACTTTTCCGCTGAAATGCAGCTTGTTTCAAAAATGAAGCATATCGGAACTGATGTCATTGCCCGGATGCTGAATGATCATCTAAAATGTGAACAGCTTGCGGTGAAAGCCATTCCGGGGTTCAATATTAATTCCGTGAGTTATGAGATGCTGGGACCGGTATTTGATAATGATTTGGGGGTGATATTTTCTTTTAAGATCCAGGGTTGTCTTGATTTGGAATATGATCCAGAGAAATGGGATTAAGGGTATGTCAATCTCGCAAACACCTCACCGGAAACGCATTTGCCTTGCTTGATGGATACAATGAAACAGAATAGTTGTATGTGTTCATCCCGTGTGATAATGCTTTAAACTGACCCCATGATGTGGAAGACCAAAACAGGGTTGCGAAGCCATTAAAACTCATGCTTGAATTCAAATAGAAAACGCCGCTTCTTAAAGCATTGAACCCGCTGAAACCTAAATCCTGTAAAGGTCTTCCGGCAAATCCATTTCCATTGTAAAAATTAAATAACGTTTGCCATTCGTTCTCGGTTGGAACATGCCACCCTGGAGGACAAAACCCTTGCCCGGCTTGAGTATCATCAAACTTCATCATTTCATCCCACTGGTAAAGTCCTCCAAAAGTGGTGCAGTTTCCAACTAAATCATTATAACAGTACTTTTCTGAAATGCAATTATCATTTTGTACTAATGAAGATAAGACAGTTATTCCGTAATCTAAATTTTTTGCCATCCAGCATTGGGATCCAATTTGAACCGATGGATATATTTTGTTATCGCGGATATCTATCAGGCTATTTCCACACACAAAGACAGGTGCGGATTGTACGATAATATTCCTGGATTTGCTTGCACTGCACAATGAAACATTCGTATAGGAATAAGTTATAATCTTGGTTCCGGTTCCTGCCGTTGATGGTGTAAAAATGCCGCTGGGCGAATTCACTCCGGGACCGGAGTAAGTTCCACCTAATGGAATGCCTCCTTTAAGTTTAAAGGGTTTTGCATTCACAGATGTGATCGTATCAAAGCAAGATGTGAAGGTAACTATTGGCGCCAGGGTTCCGCTCAATATGATCTTTGCGGAGCTTGCAGGATTACTGGTAACACAGGCCAGATTCGATGTCATCACGCAGCGAACGCTGTCTCCATTTACCGGGTTATATGAATAGGTATTTGAGTTGGTACCAACATTTGCCCCGTTGACCTTCCATTGATAGGATGGGGTCGAACCTCCATTTGTGGGTGTCGCATTAAAGGTCACGGACGATCCCGGGCAAAATGGGTTTGGCGTTGCAGTAATGGATACCCCGGCTGGAAAGTTTGAATTGACAACCATCGTTATGGCATTCGATGTTGCGGGATTACCAATCGGACAGGCAATGCTTGAATTCAAAACGCAGGTAACTACATCACCGCTGTTGGGAAAATAGGAATATATCTGGTTATTTGGACTTACACTGATGCCGTTGACCTTCCATTGGTAAGAAGGCGGTGTGCCCCCGTTGTTCGGGGTTGCAGTAAATGTAACTGAACTTCCCGCGCAGAAAGGATTTGAAGACGATATAATTGATACAGTTATAAGCAGGTTGGGATTGACGATCATCGTGACGGCGGGCGAAATGGCCGGGTTGTTCACGGCACAAGTCGCATTTGAATTAACTGTACATGTCACACCATCACCGTTCAAAGGAATGTATGTGTAGGTTGGCAAATTAGCTCCTACCGGATTCCCGTTGACCTTCCATTGGTAGGACGGTAAAGTTCCTTCGTTTAGAGGGTGGGCTGTAAAGGTCACGGATGTTCCAGAACAAACAGGATTTACATCCGGTGAAATTGTGATACTTACCGGCTGATTGACATTAACTATCATCCCGATTTGATTGGAGGTGGCCGGGTTTCCTGATAGACATCCTGTTAAGGATGATGTCAGTTGACACACAACAATATCTCCATTTACAGGAGTATAAGTGTAAAAAGAATTGTTGGTCCCTGCATCTATTCCATTGACCTTCCATTGGTAGAATGGCGTCGATCCTTCATTGAGCGGGGCTGCCGTGAATGTAACCGATATGCCCGTACAGACGGGGTTTGCAGATGATGAAATGGAAACAGAAGTTATCAAACCCGGGTTAACCCAGACATTGATTTGTGTCGGGTTTAAAGATGCACAACCTGTAGTATCAGTATATCCAACTTTAACCCAATGTGCTCCGGGGGTGGACCATTTAACTGTACAGGAACTGTCTGTTGAAGTACCGTTTAATGTAATTGTTCCCCCAGCCGATACGGTCCATTGGTAATAGGACTTACCTCCTGAAGTTGTAAAAACATTGTTGATTCCTGCACAGGTAGTATCCGGTCCAGATAATACCGGAACAGGTCTCTTGTCAACCCTTCGTGTGATCAATTTCGGGAACCCTATATCGCAGGCATTAGTTCCATAAACTGAAATGGTATCAATCCCTAAAGTTGATCCAACATCCACCGTTATTGATGTCGTATTCTGGCCGGAGGTGATGTTTATATCTCCTGTTACACACCACTGATAACTTGAAGCTGACGGAATAGGATCGATAGAAAAGACGACTCCTATGGAATTCTGGCAAAGTATTGCAGGACCAAATATCTGGGCTGCGGTATCCGGAGAATAACAGTCTGAGAATTTAACGAGAAATGCGGAAACCCAAGAGAGACTGTCCTGTTGCAATGAACCAGGTGTGGCAATATGGTTCTTTAGTGCGGATCGTGTGCAATAAGGCCGATTTTCCGAATGATTCCCTGAGTAAGTCTCTCCGGAGAGGAATATGTTGTCATGTTTATCTACAGCAACAGAACTCGCATTTTCATCATTAGTACCTCCATAATAAGTTCCCCAGATCCTATGCCCGATTCCATCGAATTTTGCGAGATAGTCATTGTAAATTACTCCGCGGTATACCGTCAGGTATCCGTTCGGTGATGCGATTTGGCTGTCCTGACTATTCGATTGTCCCGTGACATATACAAAGCCGCTGTCATCCACCGCTGCATTAACGATTTGGGCAGGCCCTGAGCCGTAGAAAGTTCCCCAGAGATATGCACCGGAAGAACTGAATTTTGAAAGACATCCGTTCATGGCTCCAATCTTTGTGGGTTGAAAAACACCCGGTGTGCCAATTATTGGAGAATTTCCATTACCATAAACATAAACAGAGGTGCCCGTATCTGCAGTACATCCGAAAAGGACGTCACCCATTGAGCCGCCATAGTAAGTGCCCCAAAGTCTTTGGCCTGCTGGATTAAAGGCTGCCAGGAATCCCGGCGTGTTATTATAACTGGGAACCCAGGAGCCCGGTGTAGCAATATTGTTTGATGAAGCGGTATTGCCGGTCAGGAAAACATATCCATTCCTGCTTGCGGAGCAGGCAGGTTCCTGTTCACCCATTGAGCCGCCATAATAGGTTCCCCATAGCCGTTGCCCATCCGGGGAGAATTTGACCAGGTATAAGTCCACCGCCCCGCCAAGGGTAGTCTGATGTGCACCAGGAGATGCTATATGATCGGGTGCATTGGTTTGTCCTGCGAAATAGATATTACCTGTCGAATCAACAGCACATGAAAATATACATTCATTAGTCCATGGCGGCACTTCGTTTCCACCATAATAACTTCCCCAAATTCTTTGTCCGGCAGATGAGAATTTAGCGATAAAACCATCGTTAGAACCATTTAAATTAGTTTGCCAGGCCCCTGGTGATGCGATATTATTTGATGATCCTGTAATTCCAACAATAATAATATTGTTATCATGGTCAGTTGCACAAGAATATGCCTGATCACTATTAGTTCCACCATAATAGGTTCCCCAGAGCCTTTGACCATTGGTTGCAAATTTTGCAATGAAGGCATCTACCTGCCCAAGGAGAGTTACCTGGTAGGCTCCGGCAGTTGCAATATTATCAGTAGAGTGGGTAAGACCTGCCAGAATAATATCTCCGTTTTCATCTGTTGCGCAGGATCTCTTAACAACATCAGAGCCCCCTGTTCCTCCGTAATAGGTTCCCCACCGGCGGGTAGGAATTGGGTCGATAAGTAAAACTGCACCATTTGGAATAGTTTGATCTACAGAAAATCCATAATGTTGATCCTTGATCTTTTTGAATCTGCCTTTAACAGGTACCTGGATATTGTTCAAACTGTAATAACACAGAGGTATGGTTTCATCAATATCACCAATGCTTGTAACCATTTGAATTTTTTCTTTATAAGATTTTATCCTTTCCGGTCCGGCTACTTTAAACTGAATAGATGCAATATCAGCCCCCGGCTGAATAAGGAAATTATATTCAAAGATTCCATCATTACCAGTAAACTGAAGATCGATGCCAGGGTAAATATTTTTATAGGTGATGCCACTAAACGATTTAACTAAAGTCACACCTTCTTCGGGAGTTCCTGTAGTGTAATAATTCAGATAGTCTTTTGATGGGGCAGAAGTTTCAATCACAGGATCGGGATTAGCATTCTGCAGATCAATGTCGATGCGGTGGAAATGATACTCGGAGATCAATGAATCATTTTCCGGAGTTGGATTTCTAAAGTATTGATATTTTGAAGGGATGTAGTGCGGATTAGGCTTGTAATCAATTGAGTAAACATCATAACTGAAACCTGTTTTCCTCAGTTGCACATTCAACCCTGGCGTATTTAGCAGATAAAGTACTGAATAGTTAACCTTCTTGTTCTGGTCAATGATCTGGCCTTTGTTTTCGATGAAGCCAAATCGAGGGTTATTGGATGATTTTGCATCAGAAATTACGTCCTGACAAACCGATAAATTTGTAATGAAAAAAAGCAGGTAAAAAAAGAAAACAGCCTTCATTTTCATTGAATAGTCAAGTAAAAGTAAATAATAAAATTGATTTTGAAGCAGACCAATGCTGTAAATCTCTTTACTGGTCAAGGTTTACTAATCAAGAATATAATTTAAGACAAAGAAACTTGATAATAGTTGTCTATTTTTTATGTCCTTTATCCGGCCAAACATTATGCTTTTCTTTGCTCAATGCAGACTATTCAATCTAAACTTTCCGAACGTGAAATAGCCGAAGCCTGGGCGAAGATCACTGTAAAACTCTGGCGGAAGAACCTAAACCGGCTCAAAGTCGGCCAGCATTCTTCTGGTGAACTTTTCAGATCCTTTCAATTCAAAGTCATTCCTGGTTCCGGTGGAAACGTCGACAGGATCGAATTTGCCTTTAGATATTATGGCAAGTTCCTGGATATGGGTGTCGGAAAAGGCACCCGGTTAGGGGATCGGCCAATTTCAAGAGGCACACGAAAGCTCTCCAAGAAGTTCCTTGGCATGGGTAGAGTACCCAAGAAATGGTACTCCCGGACTTTCTATGCTGAATCCCACCGATTGTTTGAAATTCTTCAGAAGGAATATGGCAGGAGAAGTCAAATCGTGATTTCTGAGAATATCAACGATAACGCAATAAGATAAGGCAATGGCAAAGATGACAGAAGAAGCCCGGGCAACTGTTATTCTGAACGGACAACAGGCTAATGCAACCCTGAAGGAGATTGAAGCATCAGCCAGGGCGCTGAATGCGGAACTCAAGAACATCAAGACAAACACACAGGAGTTTGCCGATAAATCAAAGCAGCTAAAAGAAATCAATACCCGTCTGGCTGAAATCCGCAGCCAGACTAAAGCTGTGGGAGATGAAATGAAAAAGAATTCCGGAGGCTTGACCGGAATTTTCGATTCAATGAAAGGCGCTGCCCTGAAGATGGGAGGAGCTATGGCCGCTGCCTTTTCCATCACTGCAATCGCTGATTATGTCAAAGGTGGTATTCAAAAGGCCATTGAACTGAGGGATGCAGAAAAGCTTCTGTTAGATGTGCTGGATGGAAACAAAGCAGTTCAGAGGGAATTGATCGACCTGGCAAAGGAAAGAGCAGGCAATACAAAATATTCCCGCCTGGAGATCGAGGAAGCAGAAAAATTTTTGGCTATCCAGGGAAGGACTCCGGAGCAGATCCGCAAGACCATTTTAGCCGCCCAGGATCTGGCGGTTATCACTGGCCAGACATTAGAAAAAGCAGTCGAAGACCTTGATGGAACAATGGAAGGACGGCTTGCTAAGGGTTTGCAAAAGCTTTCAAGTCAATTCAAAGATTTATCGAAAGAACAACTCTATCATGGCACCGCTATTGATATTGTTGCCAAAAAGTACAAAGGTTTGGCAGAAGAAGAGATGCAAACCACCGAAGGGCGGTTAGTTCTGCTTGGTAAAAGCTGGAAAGCATTACAACGCACCATTGGCGAAGCACTTCTGGGCACAAACGGAATGTTCGACGGACTTGTTCAGGGAGCAACACAAGCTCTGAATTCGGTTAAAAAACTCTTCGAAGTGCCAATGGCTCAGAAATACAGGGAAGAACAAGAAACTTTAAATGCCCTTGTATTTCAGATACAGGCCACCAACACCAACCAGGCTGAACGAAACCGGTTGATTGATGACCTTCGGCAAAAGTACCCGGAGTTTTTGGGCAGTATGAAAGATGAAGATGTTACCAACCAGTTTCTGGCAAAACACTTGGAGGAAGTCAATTTTCAATACATGGAGAAGATCCGCCTGGCGGAATCCGAAGACAAACTCAAAGACATTGCCGAAGCCCAGTCGAAAGCTTCAAAAAAACTTACTGAAACCGAAGGGGAACGAAACAGAATACTGGCTGCTTCCATGCAATTACTTTACGATTCCAAGCCGGCTTATGCCCGGTTGGTAGAACAGGCAACTACGTTAGAAGAAAAGATAAAGCTGGTGAAGCAGTACTGGGGTGCCGGTGGCGGAACCACCGGAACGGCAGGATGGTTTTTGGAAGCGGCAGATAATGCCAAGAAAGCTGCTGATAAAATGAAAGTGTACTCGGTAGAATTTAAAAACGAGCAGTTGAAGATCGCCGAAGAAGCCGTCAATTCCTCTTTGAACCTCAGTAATAATCTTGACATGGTTTCCAACCAGATCCTTACGATTGCCATGCAAACCAAGGATGAAACCCTCAAGATGATCATTAAGACCGAACTGGAGGACCGTGAGCGCACTCACCTGATGGTGGAGAACCGGAAAACGGAATTCAAGGAGGAACTTGACTGGAAAAAAATGTCAATCGATCAGCTCAATGATTACATCTCAAAAGGCAGAGAAGCAGATGCAACCAACACTGACCGGACCAATATGCGAAAGGCGACCGATGAATTGAACAGCAGGGTCAAAGCCAATGACAAGATCAGGGAAGCGTATCAGAACCTGATGGATTCCCTGAAAGAAATTGAGGGAAAGAACTATGCTGACAAATTCACCCAGACCCAGCAGGAGATAAGGAATGTCGAAGAGAAGTACGACACCCTGATCAGAAAGGCTTTGAAATTCAAAGCGGATAATGATAAAGCATTATCCCCGGAGCAGAAAAAAGGGATTGATGACAATGTATCTTCTTTGGAGGTTCAAAGGGATGCACAAATAAAACAGGTATTGCTTCAGGCAGAACAGGTTTTTGCAGAAGACGTAAAGAAAATCCACGAAAACCTGCGGGTTGCCCGCATGAGCATTACACAACGGCAAATCTATGAGGTAAACAAAAAGTACGAGGATGCCAGTAAGGAAATCCTCGGGGCGATAGAGTTTGCCTATAAAGAAGAAGTTGCTGCCGCTGAAGGAAATTCTGAAAAGATCATTCAGGCAGAGAAGAATAAAGCTGCTGCACTCAAGGCCATTCAGAAAGACCTGGATGTTTTAAAGACTGGTCAGAAGCAGGAAACTGCCGATGCAAAGAAACAGGGGGATACGAAGTTTGAGGATGACCTGAATAATCTCAAACTCAAAGGTGAACGTAATCTGGCATTGGGAAAAGAGAAAATCCAGCTTGAGGTCAATGCCAGGTACAAAAAACTGCTGGAAGAAAACCTGGGAGATGAACAGCGTATCGCTGAAATTAAAAAGCAGATTTCTGAAGAAGTCGCTGCAAAACAGCTTCAACTTTCAAAAGAGACAGCCCTAAAAGTAGCTGATGATGCTATCTCCCTGGCAAAAGGCGCTGTTGATGGCCTTGCAGCCATCTTCTCCATGCAAACCGATGCTGAAAACCAACAACTGAAGGAAGATGAAGAAGCAAACAATAAGAAGAAGGCAAACTTAAAGGCTCAGCTCGATGCCAAGCTGATTTCAAAGTCCCAGTATGATTCGCAGGTCGATAAAATGGATAAGGACCTGGATAAGAAAAAGAAGAAGATGGAGCATGATCAGGCTGTACGGAACAAAGAAGTGGCTTTGTTCAATGCGCTGATCAGTGTCGCCACTGCGGTTGCTTCAGCGCTGGGCGCCGGTCCCGGAGTCGGGATCGTGCTAAGCATCATAACTGCCGCCCTTGGTGCAATTCAAATCGGTTACATCCTGAGCCAGAAAGTCCCGGAAGCAGCCAAAGGCCGCTATTCTGTGATTGGCCAGGATGACAATAAACTTTACAAAGATGTTCCGTTGGTCAATTCACCGGAAACCGGTTTGTATTCCACGCCAACACTCATCAGTGAAACAGGCCAGGAAATCGTCATTGATCCCAAAACGACAAAGAACCTGATGGTGAATTACCCCCACGTTATTGATGCGATCAATTTTGCAAGAGTTCCGCAAAGAGCCGTTGGCCGGTATATGGATTCTCCGGCCTCCACACCGTCAGGAGTTCCCTCAGTGGTCGATCCTGAGTTCACGGCCAGTATAAACAGGCTGAATTCATTGATTGAAAGCGGTATTCCTGCCTTCATTTCCTTTGATCACCTGAGGGAAACGACAAACCGGATCAACGAGATCGAAGCCGAAGTATCCAAATAATTGTAAATTCTTATGCTGTCCATCCTGATTGCCTACCAACCCCTTGACCTGAGCGATGATTTTTCGGTTTCACTGAACCTAAAATCTCCAATCTTCAATGATGTTGGCGATTATTCCTTTCCATTCAAAGTTCCTTCTACGGCAAGGAACATGGCGATCCTGGGATGGAAAAACCGGTTATCATCGACCCGGAGCATCTACGAAACTTTTGATGGCAGTATCCGGTGGAATGGGATAGTTCTTTTTGTCGGTCAGATAAAGATCAAGACAGCATCAGACAAGTCATTTGAAGGTACCCTATACATCAACAAGGGCAACTTCAATTATGAAGTAAAGGACCTTCTTTTAAACCGGATTGACTTCGGTATGAAAAGCTTTCCCACCGATCAGGATGCTGTCAATTACTTCAATTGGTCACTGACCCATTTTTATCCTGAAGTTGACTTTTCATTGCCGGAGATCGCCAACCTTGACTTCTTTGATCCGGTGGCCACAACTCCTGAACTGATGGCTTACAATCACATCTTCCCGGATGGATGGCTTCATAAAACCACGACAGACGGACAAAACAGAACGATCCTGATCCCTTTTCTTTACCTGAAGTTTGTCCTGAGTAAACTTGCAGAAAACTTCGGGTACCGGCTGCAAGATGAATTCTTTACTTCCAGCATCGAGCTTTCCCGCCTGGTGATCTACCATTCGGTAAACCTGAGCGAAGTAATATTCGGCCTTCAGCAGATTTATTATTGCCGCTTCCTTCCCAAGGTGAAGGTGAGTGAATTCATATCCGGACTGGAAAAGTGGTTTAATTGCTGCTTTCATGT
Source organism: Bacteroidales bacterium (assembly GCA_025355465.1). Lineage (GTDB taxonomy): Bacteria > Bacteroidota > Bacteroidia > Bacteroidales > FEN-979 > JANXZO01. Next base: position 5,259 of record JANXZO010000006.1, on the reverse strand, counting down.
GGACTCCAAGCAAAGGGTTGTTAGGATTGTCAGCAACAAAGAGGTGTTGCTTCGCTCCGAGGTGGTCGAGTTTTCAAAGGATGTTCTTTCAATCTCCCAGGAGATCCCCGAAGAGATCACCGGCTTTAGGTTCCTGCTTGGACCCGATTCCGGGGATAAGGTTTACCAGGCACAGTTGGATGCAGAGAAAGGAATGACCGATTATATCAAGGGAGCTGTTCAGAGCTTTTCCGATATCCCACCGTATCCCTTTACCTGGCTGGGAGACATCTACTATGTTGTCGATACGAACCAGTGGTGGGTATTGGGTGTTAATGGAATTACATTTCTGATTGAATGGCAGCAATTGCCCACTGGTCCGGTTCTGACCGACAAATTTTTCTACAAATGGGGAGACGACAAAAACAAGTACGAAACGATTTTCTCTTCGCTTTCAGATAAGTACATCGTTGTAAGCTGCGGCAACCTCGGAACTGACAAAGACAAGGTTACGCCCCGTCTGTTCTATGTCGGGATGGTATCTGTTGGCGGGTGGGGAACTCCAGCCCACCTTCGGGGGCTTGCCAATAACGGCAATCTCTCTTTACGCTATACCGGCTCCAGCGGTCTTTTCAATCTTTACTGGAAAGACTGGGTGAACTGGATCATGGATACCAGAAAGAGCGTAAAGATTGAAAAGCAGATGGACTTCATTGAACTGAAAGAACTTGACTTCACCAAGCGTTACCGGATAAATGGAATCAATTACCTGATCAGTGAGATTTCAGTTACACTGAACAAATCCTCGATCAAATCCGCTCAGCTTAAATGCTTCACAGCGCCCTGATCCTGTCCTTTATTTCCCTGAGATCTCATGGTACTATTGCACCATGATTGACATCACGGAGGAACCTAATCTCATTTCCTTTGCCGGGAATCCGGTCATTTACGAGGCTTGTTCAGATAATTACCTGATCTCGCTTGGTTCTCCTGCTCACTTTGAGCTTGTAGTATCATCCATTGATATTACGGTCGGTCATTCTTTCCATCTTCAGTTTGCGGGGAAAACCCTGATCTTTCAGTCAGCCGGCTTCACCGGTTTTGACGGTTTTCTGTTTGAAGTCGCATATATCGGGCAGACCTTCAATGACTTTGCAAACAATATTTACCAGTGTTTTCTAGCAAATTATGACATCCAAAAATATTTCAATGTTACGCTGGACCCGACAGGGGCAAGCCAGCGAAATATCAAACTCCAGGCAAAGGAGTCCGGTGCCGATTGTTCTATAGTACTTTCGAATAACGGAGTTTCGGGGGTAGGGCAGGGGGTAAACACTCCCGGAATAGATGATATTTACACCGATTACTTCAGTATCCTTTGCCTGATTCGCGATACGCTGAATAATCCGATAGGAGAGGACCTTAAACCCAGCGATTTCATTGGCTGTGCTAAGTTCGATATCTCGGATTATTTGAGGTCAAAGTTTTCAGCATGGGAAATTACACGCTTCGAATTCCCTGAGCTTGCCGGGAATGTCAGAGTTCATGGCTGGGATTATCTTCTCAAATACCGAGTATCATTTGCAGAAAGCATTGCTGGCAATGTAAGAGGCCTTCAATCGGACGGATGGAAATACGCCCTGGCCGGTGGACTTAACCATGAACTGCTGACTTCACTTAATGAGAAGTACCTGGAATATTTCTCAATCCCGGCAAACAAGTCCAAATTCCTTTCATGGCTTCCTACGACAAAATATTCCCGGTCAGGAGTAATGGAGAAACTGTTTTTCCTGTTCCAGGACAACCCAACGGGAATTCAGTACAGGCTGGTTGTGGTCATCACCTTTACAGACGGATCCCATAAAATTGTGAACGCAACCCAGCAGCTGACGTATCCGGTCTTTTCAGTCATGGAGTTCAAAGTCGGTTTTGATCACCTTGACCTGGTGAATGCACAATATGGCAAAACAGTCCAGTCATGGGAAGTGTATTTGATGGACAGCAACGATGACTTGCTTTCTGAAGTACGGGTATTCAATAATGATACCCGTGTTTTTGAGAATGAGAAAGTCTTTTTTTACCGCAATTCTTTTTCAGCCTATGATACTTTCAGGTTTTTAGGAAAGTCCGAATTGAACCTGGAATATGAACGCCAGATAGGAACTACTATCCGGGAAGAAAAATACACCTTCTTTAATGCTCCTTCTATACAGTTCAGCGCAAAAGAGACGGAAATCTGCAAAGCCAATTCAGGTTGGATATCACTGCAAGAAAAAAATTGTCTCAGAGAACTTCTTTTATCAACTGAAAGCTACGAGCAGATCGGTAAAGAACTGTTCCAGATTGTAGTGAAGTCGGCAAAGATCACTCCATTTCTCAAAGACGGAGAATACCTGTACAACCTGGAAATCGAATACGAACGCTCGTATCAGAACTCCTTCTTTTCAGTTCATGTTCCGGAAAGCTCGGCCAATGCGATCATATTACCCAAGCCGCTGACCTGGGATAATATAGAGGTCAGTTTTGACGACATGGAAATAACATTTGACCAGATAGAATATTAACTATGGCAAGACAAGAAATAAATCTCGGGATTATCCCGGGAGACAAAAGGGGTGACAAACTCCGGGTAGGCGGAAAAAAGATCAATGAAAATTTCACCGAACTGTATAACAGTTTGCAAAACGGCCAGTCTTCTCCAGTCATTGCAGGAATTCATGTGATAACGGAGGATGAAAGCAACCGCCTGACAGAGATCAATGTAATTATACCGGCGCCTGGAGCTGGCAAGATCATTGACCTTATTTCGCTTGTTGCACGAATCACTCCGGCACCGCCACCAATCGGAGGATTGAACATTTATCCTAACCAGACATTGAATGTGACGACGGATGGCGATACAGAAACACAGGACTGGGGTTATTTTCCGTCACTTTTTCTGATGTCTCCGTCTATGGAGATTCAGCGAATGACACCTGTTTTCTCGACACAGCTCTTTGAAAATACGCCTGTATATGTGTGCCTTTCCGGTGGTGAAAATCCCAAATCCGGAAACGCAAAAATTGAGCTTTTCTTTTTGTACCGGATCATTGATCCTTTCGGATCAGGAGTTCCCGGGGGTGGTGGCGGCGGCTCAACGCTTCAGGTAGTCCAGTCTTTTGTTAACCAGAGTGAAATCATGGTGCAGCACAACCTTCAAAAGTATCCGACAGTAGTTGTTGTTGACACTACCGGTCGGGAACTGATCTCGGAAATAACTCATGAATCGACCGATCAGATGGTGATTCGTCTCAATCCTGCTGCAAGCGGAAAGATAATTTACAGTTAACCTTTTTACAAACCTTAAAATCATAATCATGGCAAAGAAAGTACTGGTCCCGTTGGACTTCAATAAAAACGAATTGCAGAATGCTGTAATTCAAAATCTGGCATCGGCACCGGGAAGCCCGATTAAAGGCCAGAAGTATTTCGACACGACTGACAACTATGAGAAGTACTGGAATGGAACGGTATGGGTAAAGTCTGTCGATCCCACAGCGATAGACCATAATTCACTGCTCAACCGGGGCACAAATACTCATGCCACGATTGATACCCATCTTGCATCGACATCCAATCCTCATGCAACTACCAAAGCCCAGGTAGGCCTGTCAAATGTTGATGACATCAAACAAATGCCGCTGGCTTACCTGGATACGGATGCAGCTTTAACGGCCAACTCCGATGCTAAAGTAGCCAGCCAAAAAGCTACCAAATCATACGTTGACGGCCAGATTGCAACCATCCAGGGGCAGATCACTGCAGGAATGGTTTACAAAGGCACGTTTGACGGTAGCCAAACGATTGTAGCCCAGGGGATCACCACCATTCAAAAAGGCTGGTTCTGGAAAGTCACCGTCGCAGGTACCGTTTCAGGGGTGAATACTCCATCAGGACCTGGTGTTAGTGTGGGCGATATGGTCATCGCAAACGTTACTAAAAGCTCCGGTATCACTGCCGCCGACTTTGACGGTGTTGACAACACTGAATCTTCAGACCTGGTAAGGCTGGCTGGCGCTCAGACACTCACTCAAAAAACCATCGATGCTGATTCAAACACGATCAGCAACATTGAAATAGACAATTTCAAAGCCGGGGTCATCGATACAGATGGAACTTTGTCAGCCAATAGTGATGCAAAATTGGCAACCCAGAAAGCAACGAAAACGTATGTTGACGGGAAGACTACCGGTCGTACCAAAAAGTACGTTGGCACTATCACAGCCGTTGCCACCCAGACCATTGCCGCAGCTACTCATGGTTGCGGAACGGATGTGATTGTAGCCGTTTATGAAACGATCTCCACCACCCGTTATTCCGTTGAAGTTGACATTAACGTGAATGCTGCAGGTGATGTAACCTGGACTTCGACCGCCGCAATCACCGGTCAGATCGTAATTGTCGGATAAACTCTGAAACTTAAAAAGTTGTTATGCCATCATTTAAGTCCAACCTGGACATACAGCAAAATCAACTCCTGAACGCTGTCCTGCATACTCTACGGGATTTACCTCAAAATCCTGTAGCAGGGCAGTTGTATTATAATGAGGGTAAGCAAACCGCATACCTTTATAATGGGAATTGGTGGATGCCCTGGGGAGAATATTCTGCTGGCCAGACCCAGCAGGTCAAACAATATTTCCTGAATATTCCAAACCCGTCAACCAAAACGTCAATGGTTTTCGCAAGATTATACGAGGCCCAGGATGTCGTAAGGATAGACTCTCATTTCAGCACCGAATCAATTGTAAACTTTTTAATTGAATCCCGAAACTCGGTAAATGAAAAAGGATTTTCGTTGACTGTTGATCCGATTCAGGCAGTTTACGTCGGAACAGAAACGACGGCTTTTGCAAACTCGACTCTGCCCAAAGACAACTGGCTTTATCTAGAAATTGTTCAGAAGGATGCAGGAACTGTGGTTCCGAAAGAAGGTGATCCGGGAGTTACTCCTGGTGCAGAAGAACCACCAGTTGGAGGTATAGATGGAGAAATACTCGGATTGTTGACGATAACAATCACCTGCGTTGTCAGGTGATCGTTATTTCTCCGGATTTCTTAACTAACGTAGTGGTTTGAAAATACAAATTCAGCACCCTAGTGTCATGTCAACTATCATATGACGGATAAAGTCTTCTCAGTTTGATGCGGGCTTTATCCGTGGTGAACTGCCAGTTGATTTTCTTTTCGAGCCCATTGCGAGACTTCCCCCAGGCTTCAACTTCATCCCGGACTTTTTCA
>JANXZO010000063.1 GCA_025355465.1 Bacteroidales bacterium | reverse complement strand
CTTCATTTTTGTCTGCATCCTGATTGCCACACAGGCAGGATATACCCAAAGTTTCAAACCCTTGCCCATTCCCTCCTTTGAAAGCCCTGTTAACGGGCAATCGGTCTTCCAGGAAAATAATCCATCGTCAAAAAGTAATACAGATGCGAAAAGAAAAATTTATGTTAAAGTATCCGGTCAGCGAAGTGCTGACAGTCTTGTATGTGAAGCCACCGTGTGGGTTTACAGCCTTGATCATACGACAATATATGGTCCTTTCATCGTGAGTTGTGGTGAAACCCTCGAGGTTGAAATCGATGACCGGGAATGGGGGGTTCTGGTTGAATCAGAATTTCTGGTTTATGTAAATGTCTGGACAAGTGTGTTTGACCTTATGGATGGTCAGAAATTGTTTTTCCTAAAATCAGAAAATTCTCCCTCATCTTGAAACATTCCTCCTTGAAATCGATCATCGCGATTTTTTTGCTCATGGTTGTATTCACCCGGGCAAGTTATGCCCAGTACTCTTCACGGCATCTTACAAGGGGTTCGGATACAGCCGAGATTTACCTCAGTTGCCAGTGGTATGCCGATCCGGATTATACGACCTGGAATGGACTTTTTCGTTCAACCGACAACGGACAAACATTATCGGTTCAACGGAAGACAAACTGGCTGGTGGAAGCGGGAGAGATATTTGGAGATTCTTCTTCGGGAGTAGTGTTCCAGATACCTTTCATCGGACAGGATACCTTTGGAGTTAGCAGTGATTATGGAGTAACATTCGTGAAAAAATACTTTCATAATATTTATAAGAAAGCGGCCGGGTGCATGGCCGGTGAGCTATATATAACGGGATTTGGTCTTTACCACGGAACGGATTACGGGGATACTTTTACTTTGCAATCTACGAATGATACCTTATTGCTGCAGGATGTCGGAGCCCTTCCCGGGGAGGTATATGCGGCCAAAAAAATCGGATGGAATCCCCTGAAACTGGCCTATAGCAATGATTACGGAGAGACCTTCTCCATCACGGATGTCACCTTTCCCGGTTTGCCCGGAATGTATGATTACTGCGACATCCACCGCGGTACGGCGCCCGGCGAACTCTATTTCGTAATCTGGAAGAGTTACTGGGAGATCGCCCTCTATCACACCTTCGATTATGGCCAGACGGTCACTTTGCAGAGTGAAAGAGACCAGAACTATGACGAGATATTATATACGGCAGGACGGACTCCGGGAACCTTCTACTATGCAAGACGCGAGGTCTGCGGGCCGACTCCGTTTCAGCACTCCTGCATCTGGATCTACTTCAGCCGCGATTACGGGGTAACCTTTACCACCTACTACCATGAGCTTGACAGCCTGTATACCGCTGTTGACAGAAATGAGGTTTTACCGAAACCCACCATCTTCCCCAACCCGTCCAGGGAGAAGATAACCATAAAGTTACCCGGGATACTTAAAAGCTGCAATACACACATCACGCTCTACGACATCTTCGGGAGGGTGGTCGCTTCGGTAACCGTGACCAGCGGCAGTTCCGAAGTGACTTTAGATACCAGTCAATTTGCCCCGGGCAGCTATCTCTGTGAGTTAGTTTTAAATGAGTTTCGTGTTTACAGCAAGCTGATGATTTTGAAACTGTGAGCCAATACAGGTTACTATGAATTCTTTTGAGTTTTGGAAAAAATGGGGTTCCCCAGTCAGCGGACTTTTCTTAACCGCAGCAGTGAGAGAACTAGATTTGAATAGGTAATTGGAAATGATAACCGCACGACAAACGTAATGCGTCAGTAGTCAGGAAAAAAAACGAGGACGCATTGACACGTCCCCGTTCGGATAAAATTGAACTGGTCAGTTCAAAACTAGACTAAGCCCTGTGCCAGCATGGCATCAGCAACTTTTACAAAACCGCCGATGTTGGCGCCTTTTACGTAGTTGATAAATCCATCAGGTTCGGTTCCCCACTTCACACAATTTTTGTGAATGTTGATCATGATGTTGTGGAGTTTGCTGTCCACCTCTTCGCGTGACCACGACATGCGCATTGAATTCTGCGACATTTCGAGTCCGGAAGTGGCAACACCACCGGCGTTGGCAGCTTTACCGGGACCATAAAGGATCTTCTTGGCAATGTAAACTTCAATCGCATCCGGGGTGGAGGGCATGTTGGCGCCTTCCGAAACGCAATAGCAACCATTAGCCACAAGGGTCTTTGCATCGTTGCCGTCGATTTCGTTCTGGGTTGCACTCGGGAGGGCGATATCGCATTTCACTTCCCAGGGGCGTTTGCCGGCTACATAGGTAGCTTCGGGATACTTGTCGCAATATTCCTTGATACGGCCGCGCTTCACATTCTTGAGGTGCATAACAAAGGCCAGTTTTTCGGCATCGATACCTTTGGGATCGTGAATGTAACCTTCGCTGTCGCTCAGCGTAACCACTTTACCGCCAAGGAGGGTAGCTTTTTCTGTAGCATACTGGGCAACGTTGCCTGATCCGGAAACCGTCACGGTTTTGCCTTTGAAATCGAGACCACGGGTCTTCAGCATCTCTTCGGCAAAATATACCTGACCGTAACCGGTTGCTTCCGGGCGAATCAGTGAACCACCCCACTCAAGGCCTTTACCCGTGAGAACTCCGGTGAATTCGTTGCGCAGACGCTTATACTGACCAAACATAAAGCCGATCTCGCGACCACCAACTCCGATATCGCCGGCAGGAACATCCGTGTCCGGACCAATATGACGCTGTAACTCGGTCATCAGGCTCTGGCAGAAACGCATCACTTCATTGTCGCTCTTTCCTTTGGGATCGAAATCGGAACCGCCTTTACCACCACCCATGGGCAAGGTAGTGAGGCTGTTTTTCAGAACCTGCTCAAAAGCAAGAAATTTCAGGATGCCCAGGTTCACTGTCGGATGGAATCTCATACCACCTTTGTAAGGACCGATGGCGCTGTTCATCTCAATACGGAAACCACGGTTGATCTGGATTTCACCCTTGTCATCCAACCAGGGAATACGGAAAATAATGGTGCGTTCTGCTTCTGCCATCCGTTCCAGGACCTTTGCCTGTTTGTATTTCGGATTTTCTTCGATGAAGGGAATAAGCGATTCCGCTACCTCCATTACAGCCTGGTGAAATTCTTTTTCGCCCGGATTCTTGGCAATAACTTTGGCCATGAATTCGTCAAGCAGCTTTTTTAACATGTCGTTGTTCATATTTGAATTATTAAATTAATGATTGAGTTGTTGAATAGTTGGTGTGATATTTTTCACAATATTAGGTATTAATTCTACATCAAACGCAAATGAATTATGAATTATTTTTTTCAATTAATTATTAATCAAATTAATACGAAATTTACGTAGATGAAATACGTGTAATACGTAGAAGAATTGGTTTTCCTTTTTTTCAGACTTATCCTTTAACATTTCATTACTGAAAAAAAACTCAGGCTGTCTCGTTCCTTCAAGAAACAATAACTGCCTGCATTTCGGTATATCAGGATTGAATTGCCCCTTAATGAGACCAAGTATAAATTAACATCTACATATTGACATGTTACTTTCGTTCTATATCTTTATCAGGATTTAATCTCTAAAACCAATCGCTCTATGGAGAATCAGGTACCTTCATTTTATGAAGAACTTAAAGGGAAGGGAGTATCCCGCAGGGATTTCCTCAAGTTCTGTACCGCTATGGCTGCTTTCATGGGACTGGAAGCCAGCGGGGTAGGTCAGATCGTCAAAGCTTTTGAAACGAAACCGCGACTTCCGGTCATCTGGTTTCATTTCCAGGAGTGTACCTGTTGCAGCGAATCCTTTATCAGGGCTTCGCATCCGATTGTTGCCGACATTGTGTTGAATAAGATCTCGCTCGATTACCAGGAGACGCTGATGGCGGCTTCCGGGGTTCCTGCCGAGGAGGCTTACAAGGCCGTAATGGCGAAATACCCCGGTGAATATGTTGTAATGGTAGAGGGTTCCATCCCGACCGAAAACGAGGCGTATTGCTGTATCGGCGGAAGAAGTGCACTGCAGATCCTTCAGGAGGCGGTAAAGAATTGCAAAGCCGTTGTGGCATGGGGCAATTGTGCATCGGCCGGGTGTGTTCAGGCTGCCAGTCCGAACCCCACCGGAGCCAAACCGGTTCACAAGGTTATCAGCGGAAAACCCGTCATCAATGTTCAGGGTTGCCCGCCCATTGCCGACGTTATGGCCGGCGTGGTGGTTCACCTGCTTACTTTCGATCGTATTCCCCAGCTCGACGGAATGGGACGGCCCAAAGCCTTCTATTCACGCCGAGTGCATGATACCTGCTACCGCAGAGCCAATTTTGATGCCGGTCTGTTTGTTGAGTCATTCGACGATGATGCAGCTAAAAAAGGGTACTGCCTCTACAAAATGGGTTGCCGTGGACCGGTTACCTACAACTCCTGCGGCATCATCAAATGGAACGACGGCGTGAGCTATCCCATCCAGTCGGGACATCCTTGCATCGGTTGTGCCGAAGCAGGTTTCTGGGACAACGGTCCGTTTTACCAGCACCTGCCGGGTGTTGCAGGTTTTGGTGTTGAAACCACCGCCGATGCGGTCGGCCTTGGGCTTGGTATCGCCACTGCGGTTGGTATTGCAGGACATGCCATTGTTACCAATGTTCGCAAACACAAGGAGATAATTAATGAAGAACCGGAAGAGGGTTCTGCAGTCGAAACCACGAAAGATAAATAGCCATGGCAGAAAGAATCGTTATAGATCCTATCACCCGTATTGAAGGACACCTGCGGGTTGAGATTGAAGTGAAAGATGGTAAAATTACCGATGCCTGGAGTGCCGGCACAATGGTACGTGGCATTGAGACAATCTTAAAAGGCCGTGATCCGCGGGATGCCTGGGCGTTTGTTGGGCGCGTGTGTGGTGTTTGTACCTCCACCCACTCCCTTACCTCGGTGAGGACCGTGGAAAACGCACTCGGTATTGCTGTTCCTCCCAATGCCGAACTCATCCGCAACCTGATGGCCAATGCACTTTACATTCAGGACCACGTGGTTCATTTTTATCAGCTGCATGCGCTCGACTGGGTGGATGTGGTATCGGCGTTAAAAGCCAATCCTGCCGAAGCTTCCCGGATCGCACAGAGCATATCCCCCTGGCCGAAAAGTTCTGTGGGCTATTTTACCGATGTGCAGAAACGGTTTCAGAATTTCGTTGCCAGCGGCCAACTGGGCATATTTGCCAACGGTTACTGGGGGCACAAAGCGTATAAACTTCCTCCCGAAGTGAACCTGATTGCGGTAGCCCATTACCTGGAGGCATTGGAGTGGCAGAAGGAACTCGTGAAAGTTCATACTGTTTTTGGCGGCAAAAACCCTCATCCGAATTATCTGGTGGGCGGTGTTCCCTGCTCCATCAACATCGATGAGGCCAATGCCCTGAATGCGGAACGTCTTGCCTTTGTCGGACAACTCTTCGAAGATGCCAAGACCTTTGTCGACCAGGTTTACATTCCAGACCTGATTGCCATTGCCGGATTCTATAAAAGCGACTGGGGAGCAATCGGTGGCGGGCTCTCAAACTACCTGGCTTTCGGCGATTTCCCGTCGAACGGGTACAACAACCCCGAAAGTTTCAAAATGCCGCGTGGAGCCATACTGGGCCGCGATCTAAGCCATATCCTTGAGGTTAAAGCCGATGATCCGGAACAAATCCAGGAGTATGTCAACAATTCGTGGTACGACTATTCCAAAGGCGATAAAGCCGGTTTACATCCCTGGGAAGGTGAAACTAAGTTCAACTATACAGGTCCCAAGCCACCCTACGAGAACCTCGATTTCACGCAGAAATACAGCTGGGTGAAGACACCGCGCTGGAAAGGTAATCCCATGGAGGTTGGTCCGTTGGCCAGAACACTGGTTGGTTACGCCTCAGGCCGGGCCGACTACAAAGCCGTGGTGGAAGGGGCACTCAAAGCGCTTGACGTTCCGGTAGCCGCCCTGTTCTCCACCCTGGGACGCACTGCAGCCCGTGGATTGGAAACGCAGCTGACGTGCGGCTGGGCACTTGAGTTTTACCAGCAACTCCTGGCAAATATCAAAAATGGAGATTCACGGACCCAGAATAACGTCAAATGGGACCCTGAAACGTGGCCGAAACAAGCAAAAGGAATAGGTTTGGTAGAAGCTCCGCGTGGCGCACTTTCGCATTTTATCGTGATCGAGGACAAGAAAATCGCCAATTATCAACTGGTTGTTCCCACCACATGGAATGCCTCACCACGCGACCTTAAAGGCCAGCGTTCTGCTTACGAGGAATCGCTCCTCGGTACACCCATTGCCGATCCGAAAGCCCCGCTGGAAGTACTTCGTACCATCCACTCGTTCGACCCTTGCCTGGCTTGTGCCGTGCATTTATACGATGAAAACGGAACTACCATTCATGACATGAAAACCTACTAAGCCATGAGAAGCCGTATCATTCCTTTACGTGAGGTTCATGTGTGGGAATTGCCCGTTCGCATGTACCATTGGATCAATGCCTTGTGCATTCTTTCGTTGTGCATAACCGGATATTTGATAGGCAACCCACCCGCACTGATGAGTGGTACTGAAGCAAATTTCAGCCATTGGTTCGGAACCATCAGGTTAATCCATTTCATCTCCGCATTTGTGTTTTTCTTTAACTTCATCTTCCGCCTTTATTGGGGATTTGCCGGGAACGAGTTCTCCCGGTGGTATAATTATATACCGCTCAAAAAATGTCAGTGGAAAGAGATCATGGATGTCATAAAAGTGGATGTGCTCCAGTTAACTCACAAAAAGATCGATTCTATCGGTCATAATTCGCTGGCCAGCTTCATCTACTTTATTACTTTTATCATCTTCCTGATCCAGTGTTGCACCGGGTTTGGCATGTATGCCGCCATGAGCAACTCTTTTCTGCCTCATCTTTTTGCATGGGTGGTTCCATTTCTGGGCGGTGACATGAACGTACGTCAGATTCATCATATCCTCATGTGGGCCTTCATCCTTTTTGCTTTGGTGCATATGTACCTTGTATTCTATCATGACTATATTGAGCGCCGGGGTGTTACCTCATCGATGATCGGTGGCTGGAAATTCATCGAAGAAGATGTAATCGAGCGTCACGATAACAATACGGAGGATTGTCCTAAGAAATTTTAACCATCTTATCAGCAACAAGCTTGCCTGACCAGGAAAACAAGATCCTCGTTCTCGGGATTGGAAATATTTTGATGAATGATGAAGGGGTGGGTATCCATGTTATATCCAGGCTTGAAAAGGAGGGTATTCAGGGCGCCGATTTAATGGATGGGGGTACCGGAGGGTTTCATCTTTTGGGATTCATCCAGTCCTATCATACCATAATCATCATTGATGCGTCGCTGGATGATCATCCGCCCGGGCATGTGAGGGTGCTGCATCCGCGGTATGCGCACGATTTTCCAAAGCAGTTGAGTGCCCATGAGATCGGCCTGAAAGACTTGATTGACGCGGCAAACCTCCTTGGAAACGTACCTCAGATGCACCTTGTGGCGATTTCGGTAAAGGATTTTCAGGACATGGGAATGGAGCTTTCCCGGGAGGTAGATCTGGCGATTCCTGAGGCAATACGGTGTGTGAGGGAGCTTGTTACTGCCTCTTCAGCCAGTTGATCCACGCATCCATTCCGTCGCCGGTTGTAGCCGACAACAGGATAAACTCCAGATTCGGGTTGAGTTGACGTGCATAACCCATGGCCGTTTCCACGTTAAAGTCAACGTAAGGAAGCAGGTCGGTCTTATTGATAATGCACAGGTTCGAAGTCTGGAACATGTAAGGATATTTCAACGGCTTGTCATCCCCTTCGGTTACACTGATGACCACCACGCGTTTGCTTTCGCCCAGGTCGAACATGGCCGGACAAACCAGGTTACCGACATTTTCGATAAACAGGATGGCATTGTTCTCCACCTCCATTTTCAGTAATGCCTGGTGTACCATTTTAGCATCAAGATGACAACCCGACCCGGTGTTGATCTGGATTGCCGGGGCTCCCGATTTCTCTATCCGGTCGGCATCGCGCGCAGTTTGCTGATCGCCCTCAACGACAAAAATTTTACGGGTGGCAATCATCTTACCGATGGTTTTCTCGAGAATGGTTGTTTTGCCCGAGCCGGGGGAGCTGACCAGGTTTAGTGCCAGAACCTTTTTTCCCTCGAAATATCCCCTGTTTCGTTCAGCCAGGCGGTTGTTTTCCGATAGGATGTCCATGTTAAGATTAACGACCTTCTTGTTAGGGTGGTCGTGGGTGTGTGTAAGTCCGTGGTGAGTATGGGTATGACCATCGTGGTCATGTGTTTCTGTTCCGCAACCGCATGTTTCGCACATAGCTTCTCTTTTTTTGGGTGCCGAAAGCACCAATTCGTTATTCTGCAACCATGGATACAACCCTGAACTCTTCACCACCGCTTATTTCCGAAGGAAAAGCTTTGCAACCAGGGCAGGTATCTGTCCGTGTCGTCATTAAAAACTCCCGGTCACAGGTGTTGCATTTTCCGTGTCCGGGGGTTCGGAGGATGGTAATCTCAGCCCCTGAAAGAATGGTGTCGCTCACCAGCAGTTCAAGTGCCGACCCGAAGGCATCGGCTTCAACCCCGCTCAGGTCGCCCACCTCAATTTGTACCTCAAGGACTGCCATAAATCCGCTCTTTGCTGCTTCCCGCTCAATCAGGTTAATCAAGGATGTTGCCAGCGATAGTTCGTGCATAACTTCCCCGTTTCAGCATATTCTTGGTAAAGGGTCGCCCGTGAGCGAATCGACAATTCGTCGCCCGCCTGTTTCGTTATTGAGCACCACCTTTCCGGGATGGTCGGTCACCACCCTTCCGATGATGGCACTGTGCAATCCCAGTTTGTTTCGCTTCATGGTCTCAAGGATGCTTTCAGCCGCTTCCGGGGTGGCCACAATAATTACTTTCCCTTCATTGGCAATGTGTAGGGGATCAAAACCCAGCAGTTCGCAGATGGCGGTTACTCCGGGCGAAACCGGCAATGCAGGCTCATCAATTTCTATTCCGAGGCACGTTTTCTCCGCAAGTTCATTCAGTACCGTTGCAACACCGCCCCGGGTTGGATCGCGCATGAATTTTACTCCGTTTGAATTGTCGAGAACCTCCCTGATAAGATGGTTCAGTGAGGCACAGTCGGAAATGACGCTGGTTTTAAAATGGAACGATTCACGGGCTCCCATCACAGCCATGCCATGATCGCCGATGGTGCCATTGATGATGATAATATCTCCCGGCCTGATGTGCTGCCCTTTTCCAATATGCCGGTCCTCCTTTCGCACACTGCCGATACCTGCCGTATTGATGAAGATCTTGTCGCATTTTCCCTTGTGGACTACTTTGGTGTCGCCGGTCACGATGGTTATTCCTGCTTCTTTTGCCTCCTCCGCCAGCGCCACCACGATGGCTTCAAGCTCCTTTATCGGCAAGCCCTCTTCGAGGATGAACGAGACGCTGAGGTAAAGCGGGCTGGCACCGGCAACGGCGAGGTCGTTCACCGTTCCGCAAACGGAAAGTTTTCCGATATTACCACCCGGAAAAAATATAGGATCGATCACAAATGAATCGGTAGTAAAGGCGATCTCATCACCGCCGGTGGCAAGGATAGCGGCATCTGTTTGTTCATTCAGGATCGGATTCGAAAAATGCCGGAGGAACAGCTCCCCGATCAGTGAGTGCATTATTTTTCCGCCATTACCGTGACTCAACAATATTTTCTCTTCACCGGATTTCATGATCGGTATTTATAATAGGTTGCACAGGTTCCTTCTCCCGAAACCATACAGGCGCCTACCGGATCGGCGGGTGTGCAGGTTGTTGCGAAAAGGCCACACTGTTCAGGAGTTTTTAGTCCACGAAGGATCGAACCGCAGATACACCCGGCAGGATCGGCCGGTTCGGGAACAGTGATCCGGAAATGCTTTTCTGCATCAAAGGCTGAAAATTGTTCGCGGATTTTCAGACCGCTTCCGGGAATAACCCCAAGTCCGCGCCAGCGATCATCCTGCAATTCAAAAACCTCATCGAGCACGGCCTGTGCAATTTTATTTCCTTCATGATGAACAACCCGCTGATACTGGATTTCCACCTTCGGGGTGCCTTCTTCAAACTGTTTCACAAGCATCAGGATTGCCTGCATCATGTCGACGGGTTCAAATCCCGCGATGACCACCCCCAATTTACAAACGGTAGCCAGATCGTTATAGATGGCTGTTCCTGTGATGGCGCTTACATGGCCTGGTGCGAGAAATCCGTCGATTTTAACGCCTTCTGCCACAAGGGCTTTCATGACGGGGGGCATAACCTTGTGCGCACTGATCACGAAAAAGTTGGTGAGTCCTGCCTTTTTTGCTTCGAGGATGGCTGCCGCCGTTGCCGGTGCGGTAGTCTCAAACCCAATGCCCAGGAAGATGACCTTTCTGTCTGGGTTTGAACGTGCAAGCTCCACGGATTCCAGCACCGAGTAAACGATCCGGATATCCTCTCCGTTGGCTTTCTCCTTTTCAAGTGAACTACCCGACCCGGGAACACGGATCAGGTCGCCATAGGTGGTGATGATGACCCCCGGAACTTTGCAAAAGGCTATAGCCAGGTCAATGAAATACTGACTCGAAACACAAACAGGGCAACCGGGACCTGAGAGTAGTTTTACGTTTGGAGGAAGCAACGCGGGTAAACCAAACCGGTGTATCGCCATGGTATGTCCACCGCAAACCTCCATCAGCGTGATATCTTTTTTAGAAACTCTTTTCAGCTCCTCTGCAACAGCCAGGATGAGCTCCTTTTTCCGGTATTCTCCTACATATTTCATCCTGAACTAACGCGGGGAGTTGTTGGCGATTTCGTTGAGTAAACGCAAGGTTTCTTCCGCTTCGCCGGCATCCACCTTCTGAATGGCAAAACCGGCATGAAGCATGATAAAATCACCCGGCTGAACGTCATCGAGAAGTAATAGGCTGGCCTGGTATTCAACATCTTCGATGGTGACCAGGGCGCTTTGCCCGTGAACACTCATTACTTTGGCAGGTATGGCTAAACACATTTCAGACTCCTCCTTTTTGCTGCTACAGCTGTTTGACCCAGTGCGATACCTCCGTCGTTGGACGGAACAGCAACGTGCGCATAAACTTCAAAGTTGTTTTCTCTCAACCGGATGATCGTTCCTTCCAAAAGATATTTATTTTGGAAAACGCCGCCCGATAACACCACTTTGCAGATTCCATTACGCTGCCGGATCTTATTCACTGCTTCAAAGATAACGGAAATTATGGTATTGTGGAACTTTGATGCAATAATTTTAAGGTCAACACCGCGGGTAAGATCGTCAACAATTGCCTTGATCGTGACATCGAAAAACAGGGTTTGTTTTTGTTCAAAAGGGTAGGGCTCACTGCAGTTTTCCGTTACCATGGATTCGAGACGCATGGGTGCTTCAGCCTGAAAAGTGCTCTTGTGACAAAGGCCCATGATGGACGAAACGGCATCGAACAGCCGGCCGGCGCCGCAGGTGAGCGGTGTATTGATCTGCCGGTCGATCATGCGGATGATCACTTCGATGGACCCGGGTTCAATTTCGCTGAAAAGGGAGAGTGGGAGTTCCTTAAAGGTTGGGCCATACACCCTGTAAAGCCATGCCACCGCCATTCTCCAGGGTTCTTCAGAAGCTGAGTCACCACCAGGCATTCCAATATAGTCGAAATGGGTTACCCGTTCGTAATCGTTGAGATCGCAAACAAAAAACTCAGATCCCCAGGTATTTCCGTCATCGCCATAACCGGTTCCGTCGAAAGCTACCCCAATAACCTTTTCATCCAGGTTGTGTTCGGCCATGCAGGCGGCAACATGGGCATGATGATGTTGAACCTGCACGACAGGTATTCCGCTGAAATGCTCCGCGGTTCTGGTGGAAATATAGTTGGGATGCATATCTACTGCCAGGAGTGCAGGCTTTACGCGAAACAGTTTCAGAAATTGTGCCATGGTTTGTTCATAAAAAAGGGTGGTCTCTACTCCCTGAAGGTCGCCGATGTGCTGACTGAGTATCGCTTTATTCCCTTTTCCCAAACAAAAGCAGTTGGTGAGTTCGGCTCCGAAACCAAGAATTCCGTCAGTGTTCAGCCCGATATGCAAAGGTGTTGGTACATAGCCACGTGAGCGCCGGAACACGCGTTCCTTTCCCGCAGAAATTCTTACAACCGAATCGTCGGAGCGGTTGAAAATATCGCGGTTGTGAAGCAGGATGGCATCTGCATAGTCCGAAAACTTTAGTACCGCCTCCTGGTTGTCGATGAGTATCGGCTCACTGCTGAAATTGCCGCTGGTAAGAACGATCGCCTCAGTTTTTAAATGTTGAAAAAGCTGGTAGTGGAAAGGCATGTACGGGAGTAGCACCCCCAGCAGGTTTAGTCCGGAGTTGATGTTTTTGGCGAATTTTGCTTCACTGGCGGGTTTGACCTGCAGCAACACGATTGGCCTGCGGGGTGAAAGCAGTGAAGCTTTCTCCGTTTCGTCTATCATGACATGCTGCTGCAGGGAGCCGATATCGCGGAACATCACGGCAAATGGTTTAGCATCGCGCTTTTTCAGGTGTCTCAGTTTTTCAGTCGCCTGCACATTAAATGCATCACAGGCAATGTGCATTCCGCCCAGCCCTTTCATCAGGACGACCCCGCCTTTTTCCAGCAGGAGTGCAAGGCGCCTGAGAATGACCACTGTATCGAAAATGGGTTCCTGGTTGCGGGCGATCAGCTCATAGCGGGGACCGCATACCTCGCAGGCAGTGGGCTGTGCATGAAAGCGCCGGTCGGTAATGGTCTGGTACTCCCTATTGCAACTCCCGCACATTTTGAACGACCGCATGGTGGTTTTTTCCCGGTCGTACGGCAGGTCCTGAATAATCGTGAACCGGGGTCCGCAATGGGTGCAGTTAACAAAGGGATAATTGAACCGGGTCCCGGCCTTTGCGATATCTTCCATACACTCACTGCAAACCGCAATATCAGGACTGATCTCCGTGATTTCGTCAGATACATTCCGGCTGTGGCGAATGGAGAAGTCCGCAAATTTTTCGAATGCCGATTCCGTTACCATGATCGCTTCAATTCTTGACGCAGGTGGGGCCTCCGACTTCAGCGACTGCAGAAATAGTTCAATATTCAAGGTGTCGCCCGTAATGTCGATCTGTACATTTTCATTGGTATTCTCCACCCGGCCGGTAAGCATGAACCTTTGAGCCAGCCGGTAAACGAACGGACGGAACCCGACCCCCTGAACAAGTCCTGTTACAACGATATGGCAGGTTTTTTGAACTGTTTTTGTCAACGCTCCCGGTTTTATACATGTAAAATTATAAATATTACACTATTTTAGCTGCACAATCGAACCAATGTTAACCTTCCTGACAGGTTTTATCGCCAGTATCGCGCATGTGGTTACAGGTCCCGACCATCTTGCCGCGGTAACGCCATTGGCCATCGACAGCCGTAAAAAATCTTGGAGGGTCGGTCTTTCATGGGGTTTGGGACACACGTTTGGCATGCTGTTGATCGGGGCACTGTTTGTCTTGTTTAAACAATATCTGCCGTTAAATCTGATTTCCAGGCATAGTGAAACGGTAATCGGGGTTTTACTGATCCTGATTGGCATCTGGGCCCTCCTGCGTACCTATATCCGTCATTCACATGGCAGCCGGCCCCACTCACATTTTCATACGCGGCCCTTCCTGTATGCACATATTCACAGGCACACACACGACGATGGTACAGAACACCCTGTAAGTTCTACCAGCGACCATGAACACAAGGAGATACCGGATATCAGACAAAATGCACTCACCGCACTGGGGATTGGTGTCATTCACGGTTTTGCCGGATTTAGTCACCTGTTTGCGCTGCTTCCTTCACTGGCGCTTCCATCGGTCATGGACTCCGTAATTTATATCTCGGCTTTTGCCGTAGGGACCATACTTACCATGGTTTGTTTTTCATTCTTCCTGGGGGTGGTCGCCTTTCAGGCTGTTCTCAAAAACAAACAGGTTTTCCTCAAGTGGTTTACGCTGGGAGGCGGGATACTGGCTATCGCCATCGGTATTCTGTGGATTGTTAATCCGGTATAGGGGTAAAAGCCGGAATTCCCGCCTGTAAATCGTTGTAATAGTGTGAAATTTCCGATCTGAGAATGGTTTTCTTCACGGATTAGAAAAAATTATTCTACTTTTGAGACCTCCATCCTTACTCAGCCCATGTCTGTTAATGAAAATAGCCCCATTCCGGGCGAACTTCCCGATGCTGTTGATATAGAAAAACTCGTTCACGAGAATCGGGAACGTTTGAAAGAGCTTGCCGCCATCAACGAAACGGCGGCCATTATTAAGAAAAACAAGTCGATTCCGGAGACCCTGTACGAGATTTGCCAGATCCTTCCAAAAGCCTGGCAATTTCCTGAGTATACGGTTGTCCGCATCAGATTTGAAGAGATGGAGTTTACCAGTGCAGGTTTCCTGGAGACACAATGGAAACAGGAACAGGTGTTTGAAACCATCGACAACCTGCAAGGCGCGATGGAGATATTTTACCTCAAAGAATTTCCCGAATCGGACGAGGGTCCTTTCCTGCTGGAAGAACGCAACCTGGTTGTGAGTCTGGCCAGCCTTATTGAGGGTTACCTGAACGGGGTGAAAGGACGCGAAGGTCGTTATATCACTACGGAGCGGCTCAAGGAACTCAGTGCCATCAACCAGACAACAGCCATCCTTCGTACCGGGAAACCCATTGAGGAGGCGCTACACCAGATCTGCCTCATCCTCCCGAAGGCATGGCAATATCCCGATTACACGGTATGCCGGATCAAATACGGAAGCATGGAGCTGAAGAGTCCGGGTTTTCGCGAGTCGGCATGGTCGCAAAAGCAGGTCTTTGAAACCATCGACAGCCAGGTTGGCTTTATTGAAATTTGCTACACCAAAGGGTTTGCCGCCTCCTATGAAGGTCCTTTCCTGGAGGAGGAGCGCCATCTGATCATAAACCTTGCAAACCTCATCGCCGGTTACCTGAACTCGGTGAAGGGCAAGGCCATCCTGCGTCGGACAGCACCCAAAGCCGCTACCGACCCGCCCCTGGAGTTTGCCGGGTCGAAATACAGCCGGCAACTGCTGCAAACATTCCTCAACCGCAACAACTATAACCGTGATCTCTACCACGATCTGATGCCCTTCAAAGTGAAGGAGATATTGCTGGTGGCCAACCTCTACGATGCCTACAGCATCGAAAAGGAGGGACGTTTCAGCGAACACGTCCTTGGTGAGTTTTATTCGCTCAGCCTCAGCACCATGCCGCGCATCACCGGGGTTTCTACCACCGAGGAGGTGATGGAGCAGCTCAATACCAAGCATTATGATCTGATCATCATCATGATCGGTACCGACAAGCAGTTTCCTGTGGAACTGAGCAAGCGGATCAAGGACCAGTTTCAGTACATCCCGGTGTTCCTGTTGCTCAACAGTAATACCGATGTTGCCCTTTTTGAGGAGAAACCGGCCCACCTCACCTGGGTCGACCGTGTGTTTGTGTGGAACGGTGATTCCAAGATCTTTTTTGCGATGATAAATTACCTTGAGGACAAGATAAACCTCGAGAACGACACAAAGATCGGGATGGTGCGTGTGATCCTGCTGGTAGAAGACTCGGCAAAGTATTATTCTCTCTACCTGCCGATGCTTTACAACATCGTGCTGGAGCAAACCAAGCACATCATCGAAGACGTAACCACCGACGAACTTTACCGGATCCTCCGGCTTAAGGCCCGTCCGAAAATACTGCTGGCTTCAACTTACGAAGAGGCTCTCTACATTTTCAACAAATACAAGGAGTACATCCTTTGCCTGATCTCCGATGTGAAATTCAAGAAGGATGGGAAACTGAACGAAACAGCAGGATTTAACCTGGTGAAGCAAATGCGCAAGGAGATCAAAGACCTTCCTATTGTACTTCAGTCGTCGGATGAAAATAATTCGCAGAACGCCTATGAACTGAAGGCATCCTTCATCAGCAAAAACTCCGATACCCTTCTTCTCGATTTCAAGAGTTTTATTACGCACTACCTTGGGTTCGGAAATTTCATATACCGGGATAAAGAGGGAAGCCAGATCGCCATTGCCCGCTCGCTGAAAGAGTTTGAAGATCTCCTTGCAACCATTCCCGAAGAGTCGCTGTTGTACCATGCCCGCAAAGATCATTTTTCACTCTGGCTTATGGCCCGTGGCGAGATCCAGGTGGCAAAGATCCTCAATCCCGCCAAAGTCACTGATTTCAAGGATCCGGCCTCGTTACGTGAGTATCTTATCAATGTAATTCAACATTTCCGCAATGAGCAGAACATGGGTAAGGTGATACCGTTCGAGGAATCTTCCATCAGCGACGAACGGAATATCCTGGCACTGACAGAGGGAGCGCTTGGAGGCAAGGGGCGCGGCCTTGCCTTTGTGAACACCCTCATTTACAATTATGATTTTTCGCAGCATGTTCCCAATATCAACATCCGAACCCCGAAAACATCGATCATAGGTACGGATGAGTTCGAATACTTTCTCGATCGCAACAAACTCCGTGAACTGGCTGTTTCGGATACTGATTACGACGGGATCAAGCGTAGTTTCATCGAAGGCAAATTAACGGAAACCCTGATCCGCAAGCTGAAGCTGATTATCAAAAGCATCACCAAACCACTTGCCATCCGGTCCTCCGGTCTGTTCGAAGATTCACTTAATCAGCCATTTGCAGGAATTTTTGAAACATACCTGATACCCAACAACCATACGGATCCGAAGGTTCGTCTGGAGCAACTGATGGATGCCATCAAGCTGGTGTACGCTTCCGTCTATTCTCCCATTGCCAAAGGATACATCGAAGCGGTGAATTATCGTATCGACCAGGAAAAGATGGCCGTGGTGATCCAGGAGGTGGTGGGTCATCAATACGGAGACGTATTTTATCCGCATATCAGCGGGGTGGCACAATCCTATAACTATTACCCCTTTGCCCACATGAAACCGGAGGAGGGTTTTGCAGTTACCGCGCTTGGTCTTGGCCGCTATGTTGTGGAAGGGGAGAAAGCTTTCCGGTTTGCACCGCAGTATCCCGACCTCGAGATCAATTCGCCAAAAGACATGTACAAGGGTTCGCAGGTCTATTTCTATGCTGTTGACCTGGCGAAAAAGGATGTGAATCTCCTGGAAGGGGAGGATGCGGGATTGAGGAAACTCGATATTTACGACGCAGAAATGCATGGCACACTCAAACATCTTGCCTCGGTTTATTCGCTCGAAAACAACCGTATCTCTGCAGGACTGCGCGACGCCGGTCCCAGGGTGATAAACTTTGCCGACATCCTGAAGTACAACTATATCCCCATGGCCAAAACCATCGAGGTGGTACTCGACGTGGTGAAGGAGGCAATGGGGTCGCCGGTAGAGATCGAATTTGCCATTGACCTGAATAAGGATGAAGATTACAAAGCCTCCTTCTACCTGCTCCAGATCAAGCCGCTCATCGGCAATGCCACTGATTACGAAGTCGACATGGACAAAATCGACAAAAACACCATCGTGTTGTATTCAGAAAAAGAGATGGGAAACGGGGTGATGGATGATATCCACGATGTGGTATTCGTCGATCCGGAGACTTTCGACAAAGGAAAAACAATTGAGATGGCGGAGGAGATCGATAAGATCAACCGGGAGATGGGGAAGGAGGGGAAGAAATATATCCTGATTGGTCCCGGCCGGTGGGGAACCCGCGACCGGTTCATTGGCGTGCCTGTTGCCTGGCCACAGATCAGCAATGCCCGCGTAATTGTTGAAACCAGTCTTGAAGACTTCCCGCTTGATGCATCTTCGGGTTCTCATTTTTTTCATAACGTGACCTCGATGAATGTCGGATATTTCTGCGTGCAACCCGAACTTTCCGATAGTTTTATTCGATATGACATACTTAAAAGCCAGGCAGAGATCACCAGAACCACCTATTTTACCATCGCTCATTTTGAAAAACCCGTGATGGTGAGGATGGATGGGAAAAAGCGAATCTCTGTTATTACCATCTGAACAACGAACTCATAACCCATAACCGAAACCCAAATAAGCATACTATGCGCATCACCCGAATCAGCACCAATCACACCCTTGGCAGCACGGATGTACCGGACCTTGCACTGCTCGATCCGCTCATTGCAAAATACAAAGGAAAGAAGGGAAACCTGATCCCGCTGCTCCAGGGAGCACAGGAACTCTACGGTTTTATCCCCCGCGCCGCCTTTGAAAAGCTGGCCGCAGAAACCGGCATTCCCATGAGCGACATGTTTGGCGTCGCCACCTTTTACGCACAGTTCCGGCTGAACCCGGTCGGAAAGAACATCATCAAGGTGTGTCACGGAACCGCCTGCCATGTGCAGAATGCCGTGGAGATCACAGAATCGATCGAGGAGGTACTTAAGATCAAGGATGGGCAAACTACCGACGACCGCTTCTATACGCTTGAGTCGGTCGCCTGTCTGGGTTGCTGTTCTCTTGCTCCGGTGATGATGATCGGCGACCAGACTTACGGCAAACTCACCGGCAACGAGTCGGTGAAGATCATTAAAAATATCAGACTGGCAGGAAGCAATTGAGTAATGTTAATTGAAAATTGAGAAATTTATGAACACTACAGTAACCGTCGGACTCGGCAGTTGCGGGATTGCCGCAGGGGCCAACAAGACCTATGAAAAAATTAAAGCATTAAAGGAGTCTGATAACCTGACTTTCGATCTGCGGAAAACCAGTTGTGTGGGCATGTGTTACCGCGAGCCGCTGGTAGAGATTACCGATGAAACCGGGACCTATCTTTACGGAGAGGTTGATGCCGACCGTGCGGTTGAGGTGATCGAGAAGCACATCAATCAGCAGGATCCGATCCGGGATTATATTGTATATACAGACCTTTTTGAAGCCCCCGAGAATGATTTCATCAACTCCCAGATAAAGATCGTACTTCGCAACTGCGGGTACATGGATCCGGAATCAATTGAAGAGTATGAGCAGCGTTACGGCTATACGGCCATCAAAAAAATCGCCATCGATAAGATCAGTCGTGAAGCAGTGATTGACTCAGTGCTCAAATCGGGACTCCGCGGTCGTGGCGGTGGTGGTTTCTCCACCGGCATGAAGTGGAAATTTGCCAATGCCAACAAATCTGCCGAAAAATATGTTATCTGCAATGCCGATGAAGGCGATCCGGGTGCATTCATGGACCGCTCGGTGCTTGAAGGCGACCCGCATTCCGTGCTGGAAGGAATGATCATTGCTGCTTACGCCATCGAGGCTACCGGCGGTGTGATCTATTGCCGTGCCGAATACCCGCTCGCCATCAAACGGCTCAACATCGCAATCCGGCAGGCCCACGAAAAGGGGTATCTCGGAAAAAATATCTTCGGAATACAGGGCTTCAACTTCGACATCTACATAAAGGAGGGAGCCGGTGCATTTGTCTGCGGTGAAGAGACGGCGCTGATCGCCTCCATCGAAGGAGAACGTGGCATGCCACGCAAACGTCCGCCTTTCCCGGCTGCTTCGGGCCTCTGGAAAATGCCGACGAACATCAACAACGTTGAAACTTTTGCCAACATCCCCTGGATCATCCTGAACGGTCCGGAAGCCTACGCACAATACGGAACTGAGAAGAGCAAGGGAACCAAGGTGTTTGCCCTCGCTGGAAAGGTCTGTCATTCGGGACTCGTTGAGGTACCCATGGGCATGACCATCCGCGATGTGATCTTCAAACTCGGAGGCGGGATCAAGAACAACAAACGGTTTAAGGCCGTGCAGATGGGAGGCCCCTCCGGAGGTTGTATCCCTGACTTTTTATCCGACACCATCGTCGACTACGACTCTGTCAACGCCACAGGGGCAATCATGGGCTCAGGCGGAATGGTGGTGATGGACGAAACAACCTGTATGGTGGATGTGGCCAAATTCTTCCTCGATTTCACCTGCAAGGAGAGCTGCGGTAAATGTACGTTCTGCCGGATGGGTACCAAACGTATGCTGGAGATCCTCAACCGCATCACCAATGGCCTCGGTAAAGCGGGCGACCTCGAAAAGCTGGAAGAGCTGGCTTACCAGATCAAGGATAATTCGCTTTGCGGACTCGGGCAAACCGCACCCAACCCGGTTCTCACCACGATCCGCTATTTCCGCGACGAATATGAAGCCCATATTTCGAGCAAAAAGTGCCCCGCCAGGGTTTGTCGTCCGCTGCTCACCTACACCGTCGACGAAGAGAAGTGCACAGGCTGCATGGTTTGCCTGAAGAACTGTCCGGTGAAAGCCATAACCGGCGAACGCAAACAGGTTCATCACATCGACCAGGATATCTGCACAAAATGCGGAGTCTGCTACTCGAAATGCAAGTTTGCTTCCATCATCTTGTCTTAATTTTCACAATTTCGCTATTTCACTATTTCACAATTTATTTTTATGGCAGACAACTCTTTAAATATCATACTCAACGGAAACATCGTTAAGGGTTACACAGGCGAAACCATCCTCGATCTGGCACGACGCAACGGAATTGAGATCCCTACACTCTGCAACGACGACCGGCTTGAACCCTTCACTTCCTGCTATGTTTGTGTGGTAGAGGTAGAGGGAATGCGCGGACATCAGCCCTCCTGCTCCACGAAGATCACCGAGGGGATGAAGATACTCACCGACAACGAGGGGATCCGTAAGTCGCGGAAGATGGCGCTTGAGCTGATGCTCAGCAACCACTACGCCGATTGTATCGGTCCCTGCAAGCAGACCTGCCCCGCCGGCGTGGATGTTCAGGGTTACATCTCCCTCATCGACAAAGGTTTGTACAACGATGCCGTGGCCCTCATCAAGGAGACCAACCCGCTGCCCGCCATCTGCGGCCGGGTGTGTGTTCGTCCGTGCGAGGTGGAGTGCCGCCGCAACCTGCTCGATGAAGGCGCCCCTGTGGGAATCGACTACCTGAAGCGCTTTGCATCGGACATCGACCTCGCATCTCCGGAAAAATTTGTTCCTGAAGTAAAAGCCGCCACCGGAAAAAGGATCGCTGTGATCGGCGCCGGACCCGGAGGACTCTCTGCCGGCCATTTTTTGCAAATCGAAGGACATCAGGTCGACATCTTCGAAGCAGCGCCCAAGCCGGGCGGATGGCTTCGCTACGGCATTCCCGAGTACCGCCTGCCCAACGATATCCTCGATCAGGAGGTGAAGAACATCACCGACCTGGGCGTTAACATTTTTTACAACTCCAGGCTGGGTGAAAACGTTAGTTACAAAGAGATCAGGGCAAAGTACGATGCCACCATTCTCACCATCGGTTCGCAGAAAGGGACCGGCGTGGGTTGCGAAGGTGATGATGCCGGTAATGTTTATTCCGGTATCGATTTCCTGAAAAACATGGAGGTATCCGGCCAGCGGTACGATTTCAGCGGCAAGACCATTGCTGTTGTTGGTGGAGGAAATACCGCCATGGACTGCTGCCGCACATCGGTCCGCTGCAAGGCCGACAAGGTGTATGTTATCTACCGCCGCACCGAGAAGGAGATGCCCGCAAACCCGATTGAGATCCACGAATCGAAGCTGGAGGGGGTGGAGTACCTCTTTCTTACACTACCCAAAAAGATCAACAAGAACGACGAGGGTGAATGTAAAACCATCACCTGCATCCGGATGGAGCTGGGTGAGCCGGATGCATCGGGCAGACGCAGGCCCGTGCCCGTGGAGGGTTCCGATTTCGAGATCAAAGTGGACTACGTGCTTGCCGCCATCGGCCAGAAAACGGATATCAACTTCATCGACGACATTAATGCCCATACCGGCGAGGGTGAACTGAAGATCAACAAGTGGGGCGACATCGATGCCGACAAAGCCACGCTGCAAACCGGCATCCCGTCGGTATTTGCCGCCGGTGACGGGGTGACTGGTCCCGCCACCATCATCGAAGCCATTGCGCAGGCAAAGACGGCTTCGCACAGCGCCCACCAGTACCTCATGGGATGGCCGCTGAAACCCCGCGAAAAGGTCTTCACCAGCAAGCGCGACAACTTCAAAAAACAGCTGAAAGAGGAGTACATCGGGAAATTCCGGAACCAGCTTCGTGAGGAGATGCCTACACTTTCGGCTGATGCCCGCCTGAATTTCAACGAAGTGGAACTCGGATATGAAGGCGAAGCAGTAGCGCGTCACGAGGCGCAGCGTTGTCTCGAATGTGGTTGTACCGCCTTCCTGGATTGTGATCTGCAACGCTATTCAACAGAATATGGCGCACAGCAGAAATCCTACGAAGGAGATTTTCGCGAATACCCGGTCGATTTCCGCCATCCTTACATAGAGATCGACAACAACAAATGCATTCTCTGTGCCCGCTGCGTCAGGATCTGCCGCGAAGTGGTGGGGGCCAACGCGCTCGGACTGATCAACCGCGGATTCGATACCTATGTAGCCCCAAGTATGGGCAACGCCCTTCAGGATACCCAATGCGAATCGTGCGGAATGTGTATCTCCACCTGTCCCACCGGCGCCATCACCGAAAATTTACCCTTCAAACCCGGACCTGTAAAAACGGAACCGGTGGATGCTGTGTGCAACTACTGCGGCGTGGGCTGTACCCTGACACTGCACCAGAAGAAAGGCTTTGTGATGGGCGTTACCGGCCGCAAAGGAATCGTAAACACCGACGGGAACATCTGTCGCTATCCGAAATTCGGGTACAAATTCTACAACGACCTCAGCCGTATCACCCGGCCGATGTTGAAGGTAAACGGGAAGTTCGAAGAGATCACCTTTGAGAAGGCTTTCGACCTGATCCGTGAGAAGATCCAATCGGTAAAACCCGATGAAAATGCCTTCTTCGGCGGAGCCCGGTTGAGTAACGAGGAGTTGTACCTCATTCATAAACTGGCCCGTGGCGCTGCGAAGACCAACAATATAGGCAGTTTCCATTACCTCGGGCGGGGCGAGGGATTCCGCTACAACAGCGAACTCAACGTTCCTGCCTGTCAGCTGGGCGGGGCAAGCAGGTTTTACCTTCTGGGCACCGACATCAACTGCGATCATGCCGTGGCCGGATTCATGATTCAAAACGCACACTTCCTGAAGAAGACACCCATTATACTTGTTACCGATAAGGATGAAAGCGCCATGTCGCACAAGGTAAACGAGGTGCTGAAGGTGAAGTCATACTACTATTTTATCAAGGCGGTGAACCATTACCTTTTGTCGAACGGACTCGAGAATGCCCTGTTCCTGCGCGACCGGGTGACGGGGTTCGACGGTTACAAACAGATGCTGTTGGCGGAGAAGTATGAGCAGCTTGTTGAAAAGTCGGGCGTGACGGCCTCTCAGGTGGCAGCCTTTGCCGTGGAGTACAACAATGAGATGAATGCAATCCTCGTCTTCTCCGAGAAAGGGAGTTCGGGCAATACCTGCAAGGAGATTTTCAATCTTGCACGCATCACCGGGAAGTTGGGTAAAAGTTCCAACGGACTGTTCGCCATCAAGGAAAAGAACAATGCCCAGGGGCTTTTCGATATGGGTGTAAGTCCGCACTTCGGCATCGGAGGGGAGCAGTTGGATGACTCCGCGTATGTGCAGCGTTTGAAAGACAAGTGGAAAACTTCCACCGTCGCATCGGCCGAAACTTCCTGCCTCCACGGTTCATTGGATGAAGGAAACGTCAAAAATATCTTTATCTTTGGGGAGGATCCGATGGGTTGTGCTGCAGATCCGAAAAGTGCGGAGAAAATCTTTGTGCAGGCCGGGTTTATAATGGTGCAGGACTATTTTATGACCCCATCGGCCCTGGCGGCAGATCTTGTTCTTCCGGCCTCGTTGCCTGCCGAAACCGGAGGCACATTCACCAATTCACAACAGGTGATCCAGGAGTTTGAAGCCGTCTTGAAGTGCCGGATAGAAAAGAGCTCTTTACAGCAATTGGCAGGCATCCTGGGGCAGTTCGGACTCGGATCAAGTGAAGATCACCACGAACTGTTTCTGGAGATCGTCAGCCTCCTGCCCGAAAAGAAAGAGATGGAAAAACTTCTCATGCGCCCTACAAAAGGAGATAACGGCAAACGTCATTATGAACATGGGTGTGATGCCGTAACGAGGATGTTTGATGAAGAGTTTAAATAACCTCATCCCCTTCACCCCTTCTCCTTAAGGAGAAGGGGCCGGGGGTTGAGGTATTAAATCGTAAATCCTAAATCAAAAAACCATGGTGGAATTCAACAATATCAACGACATCCTCGACTTTGCCATAGGCGAGGAGCAGGCAGCAGTCGATTTTTATCTTCAGATGGCTACACAGTCGAAGAGCCAGCAAACCAGGAAGGTCTTTCAGGAGTATGCCGAAGAGGAGATGCGCCACAAAGCAAACCTGATGTCGGTAAAGGAGACCGGCAGCTTTCTGATGGAAGAACAGCAGGTACGTGACCTGAAGATCTCCGAATATCTTGTGGATGTAAAACCCTCCCCCTCAATGTCGTACCAGGAGTCGCTCATTCTCGCCATGAAAAAGGAGAAAGCCGCTTTCCGGATGTACACGGCCCTGGCCGAAAGAGCCACAGATCCGGCCGTGAAAGAGACCTTCCTGAGGCTGGCACAGGAGGAGTCGAAACACAAACTGCGCTTCGAGATCGAATACGATGAGTACATCCTGAAGGAGAACTGACCTCATTTGCAATAATATTTTCGGCTGTATGAAGAAATTATCCTTGCCATTCCTCGCCCTTCTCGTTTTTTATGCCATATCAGATCTTCGCGCCGCGGAACAGGATTCTATTACCATACTGAAAAATTTATTGAAAACACCGATCGAAAACGATCAGCGTGTACGGAATCTGAGCCGTTTATGTGCCATCTACTGGAATACCGATCCGGATTCCTCGTTGTGGTTCGGCTGGCAGGGTTTAGCCCTCGTGAATAAAAAGGTCAGGCCGGTGACGAACGGGAAGCTTCACTTTTCCCTGGGGATGGCCTGGGAAAACAAAGGAGATGTGGACAGTGCATTCTGGTACCTGAAACGGGCATCTGACCTCTACCTGCAGGCAGGCGAATTGCGGCTCCATTACAGGGCCGTTGAGCAGATCGGCAGTCTTTACCGAATCATCGGACGGTATGATACAGCCATCGTGCTGATGAACAGCGCACTGGAATATTTTCGAAAAACCGGAAACAACTTTCAGGTGATGTCGACCCTTTTCAACATCGGCAGTGTTTACCTGGAGCAGAACCGGTACAACAAAGCGCTTGAATATTATCTCGCATCGGCTGCCTATGATTCAGTGCTTAACGAACCTGATGCAAAGGCCACCCATTTGCTGGGCATCGGCACTCTTTATCTGAACATGGCTAATCTGCATAGATTCTATAAACCTGAAAAATCGAGCCAGTTTCTGGCAATGGCCTGTCAGAATTTTCTTGAATGTCATCAACTTTTCCGGACGCTGAACCATCGCACCGGCGTATGTTTTACCTCCATGAGCCTGCTTTCTTTATATATTGAGAGGGGTGAAATTGCCAGCGCCGATTCAATTCTGGTGGCCGACAGCGCCTGCCTCAGTTTTACTGATCCGCGGGTGTTGACGGGATATGCCTTTTCGGAGGCCAGATTGCTTGTCAAACATGGGAAAAAGCAGGAGGCCATGAATAAACTTGCCCGTCTGTATCATTCCCGCGATCAGATGATGGTGATCCCTGAATTTCATGATGGAATGCTCCTTTTCGGTTCTCTCCTGCGGGAAAATAATCTGAACGACAGCGCTCAGCACATGGTGGAACAGTCGTTTGAATGGGCCCGTAAAAATTCGGTGTATCCGATCGCCATGGATGCCTTGTCGATGCTCTCGGAGTGGTCGCTGGCCGGGAATCATACCGCTGCTGCGATAGCCTATCTTCGTCAGGCGACAATCTACAAAGACTCACTGTTTCTGGTTATCGGGAATGAGATCTTTGACGAAACCGAGATAAAATACCGTAGTCGCCTGTTGAAAGCTGAACTGGACCAGCTGCGATCAGAAAATCTGATGCAGCGTTTCCGGCTCAGGGGGTTCATCCTCGCTTCCATCCTTACCCTGCTTTTTCTTTCCATGCTCGTGGTCTTGTTTAACTGGAAACGCAAGAAAGCGAAGGCATTGCAGAAGCTTGCCGAACTCAGAGCTGATGTTGAATGTAAGGAGAAGGTCGTGAAAGAAAAGGATATCGAAAATTTGCGACTGGAAATGCAGATCAAGGAACAGGAACTTGTGTTTCACACCCTTCTCGGACTCGACCTGAGTAAACTCACAAAATCGATCAGCGCCAAACTGGAACCTTTCCAGATCCGTTTTTCTAAAAAGAGGGAGCAGGAGGACTTTGCCCAGGTACTTTCAGAGATCAAACGCGATTCAGAGAAAGACCCAATGAACAATTTCGAAGTCCTGTTTCGCCAGATGCACGGAAATTATTATGAAAAACTATTGAAGATCTGTCCGGACCTGACACGTTCGGAGTTGCAACTTTGTGCCTTATTAAGGTTAAATCTCTCCACCAAAGATATTGCACGGATCATCCATCTTACCGTCGCCTCCATTGACGTGACACGGTCAAAAATCAGAAAAAAACTTGGACTTGATCAGGGGCAGAGCCTGACAAGTTATCTTATCGCGCTGGGATAGGCCTTTAATCAACCCTAAAGAGGCTCTTAGCTAAATCTTACCCTTCCTTGTAAGTTGTTCATACGCAGGTGAATGTAAAACTATTTTACATTTTTTGTCCCCTGGATGTCATTCAATGTGTGCTATATATTATTGATATTCAATAATATAAAATTAATATTATGTTTATTTTAAGATAAAATCGCCTCAAATATTTGGAGTTACCGCTGATCAGGGGTTAGTTTTGCACATCAACCACCTGTCCCTATGGCATCGCAATCAGCCGGAAATATTGTTTTAGTGATGGCCGATACCCCTCTTTCCGTAGCCATTCGCGATGCCTTTATACTGGCCTCTTTTCAGGTAATCATGGCACTTGAAAGGGAGGAGATAATTCGCTTCCTGACTGAAAATCCGAAAATTCAACTCCTGCTCATCGACAGTGACCTTCCCGGAGTAAACGGGTATGAAACCATTAATTATTTACGCGCCAATGGTTTCTCTCACCTTATCATCATCCTCATGGCCTGGTTTAATTTACAATCACTGACGGCTGCGAACCTGGTCGGCTGTAATGAATTTATCGCCAAACCGGTGAATGTGGCGAATCTGCTTATTGCGGCCAGACAACAACTCAGGAGCCAAATCGCCAACGAATGATTTTATCTATTTCGGTAAAAATATTAACCCAAAATTCTACAGTTATGAGCACAAAAGCAAACATTTTCGCCCGCATCTTCACACCGGCTCTGCTGGTCATGCTGATGCTCCTCCTGGCCATCGCCTGTAAAAAGAAGGACGATACTCCCACACCTCCCATACCCCCTGGTCCGCCAGTGCCTGCACAAAGCGATGTCTTCCAGAACAAACCCATCAAAATGATGTCGGATTATGAAATTGCACAAAACCTTGATTTCCCGGGTCACATTATTCACCGCCTGGGAAAAGGTATGGTTGGGGGAGAGGATCCGGAGATTCCGAATCCCTTTAAAAAGATCGCCAAAACACTATGGGAAGTCTACGACTATAAACATACCGAGATGCGGTTCGATCAGATCGATAATGGACTGAAACAGATTGAAGGTCAATTGACTCAATTGCAAACAGCCATCACTGACCTTGGGACTCAGCTCAGTATTGATGTCAGTGAGATGGAGCAACTTATCACCCAGGGGAGTATGAACACCTACATAACGAATATTAAGGGAGTTATGGATTCAACTGTTCATAACGGCTTCGGATATTTCCCAATGGAAGGCAGGAAATACCAGGCGGGATTAATCACCGAAAGTCAAATGAGTAAAGATACCGCTTATGCCAGTACATTTGTAAATAATGTATTTAATGCTGTTACTGCATATGACGTTTGTAACTGGTCGGAACAGATAAACAACCTCATTTGTCCTTCAGTTGGCGCCCCCCAGGACAATGCCCTCATGAGCTATGCGAATCTGATAATCCAGAAAGCGAACCCGAAAAATTTAACAGACACCGCTTCGCTGATGAAATGTTACCAGCTCTTCGAAAGTTATTTCCTGCAGGTGGTGAATAACCAGTTTCAATGTGTTACGGTATGGTCGAATGCCTGTAATTGCAAAGATACCACGGGATATCAGGCCAATCTCTACTACACGGGAACATTTACGCAAAATATTACGGAGGAGGTTACTGCCTTTCTGACCACTGCCGAATACCTGGCTTTAAATCTGAGCGATTATCGTCATTATGTAAATATGTCAGCAGATTATCCTTATAATCAAAGCGGACTTGCTCCCGATTTTCTATATACCCATATCCTGGCACGTGCACAGTTTATCTCGAATTTGCTCTACGATGCGTTGGGATTATCGTATCCTGTAATGTGCGGAACCATTATTACGCCCTATAATTATGCGAATGAGTATGGATCTGTGGTTGACAGCATCAGCCTTCAAACCAGCAATAAGCAACTGAATAGTACAGCGATCAAACTTCCAAGCCAGTTTCCTTATACCTATTGGCAGTTATCGCCTGCAGTGTGTTATCCCGACAATCAATGGAACGTTTACCGTTTCGGCAAAATGGGTGCCGGCGACAGCGGCTGGCCGTGCACGCCGGTCAGTATCCAGGTGATCGACAATGGCAACGGCTATTATCCATGGTCACATTACCAGCCGATCAAAGGGAATGTTACTCCGCTCTTCTACAACCCTCAGAATCCGAATCAGACCTCCACGAAGTATTCCAGTCAGTGTTATATTCAGTTTGGTTATTTCGGAGCCCGCTGGAATTGGGGCTATATGTTTATTACCATGCGAGATGCCTACTATTTACGGCCGCAATACCTTGATGTTCAAAATGAGAACTCAACCCTTGGGTGTGACCCCTATTTTTCGCCCCCCGGCGCTGCTACAACCGATAAAAACGGTTCGGTTTACCAGCAATCCAATTCTCAGGGTTTTTCATGGCTCCACAATAACCTGGGCGGATGCAGCTTTAGTTACACCTGTGTCAATACCGATCATTATTATATCGCCGCCGATGTACTCTATTGCGACATCAGTACCTCCAGCAATGTTCC
The DNA here is from genome assembly GCA_025355465.1 of Bacteroidales bacterium. Lineage (GTDB taxonomy): Bacteria > Bacteroidota > Bacteroidia > Bacteroidales > FEN-979 > JANXZO01. The sequence goes on along the minus strand of JANXZO010000063.1, from coordinate 5,971 downwards.
GCCCATCTCCGGGAAACTTGAAATGTGGGGTATGAGCAGCTCTCAATATACAGGTCAGAATGGTTTAATGAAGGTCTTCCTGGGAACCGCGATCAATTCATTGGATAATTGGTGTCAGGTTACTGTAGTTCGGTCAACACAGGACATCATCAAGGAAAACTATGGCAATGCAGGTTCCTGGGAAAACTTCATCAGTTCCGTTTATATTGATCCGGGTAAAAACTATCAGCCTTCTGCGGAGGTTTATTACCAGGCTTATAATCCATACGCAGTTCCGGTGGCATTCACTACCTGTAACATGATGCAGGTGGTTTATGATGGTACCTACAACATCTTTCAATAGAAAGTACAGCGCTCTTACCCACACATATCCCCTCCCTGCTGGCAGGGAGGGGATTAAACTTTACCAAATTTTGTACAATACCTTTAGAATGTAATATCTTTGTTCAGTGCAAACTTTTCATCACACTTAACCTCAAGGTACTCGGTCCATAGATTTGTCACATCATGAAAAACGGAATACGTTTCTATTACTCTTTCCAAGTCACGGAAGTAGTAATATCCAATGAAGTCATCAAAATTTTTCCAATATTTAAAATTATTGATGTCAGGTTTCTCTAAAAATTTTAGACTAGATTTGTGACCGCAGACATCAGGTACAGGGCTAAATTGATCAATTGTAAACCTGATTTTACTTGTCTTATAATACTCCTTCCATTCTTTTAGCTTACTACTAACTAAATCAATTGTCTCCTGGGTTATTTTATAAAAACAACCATAAAACTCATCATTTAATTGAATTCCGGAGTTTCCTTCACCTGCATCGATATATGACAAACGAAAAATAAAGAATCTGTCTGGTAAGGATAAAATCATTTCTAATTCATTAATTGAAATGAAAAATACATTCTCATCCTTACCTCTTGTGGATTTAACATCAATATGATACTCAATATCATCTAATTGAATAGAAAAATCATAAGGTTTGAAGGATTCTCCTGATTTATTGTTCCAAGTTACTACACATTCTGGGATTTCGTCTAATTCTAAATCCATTGCATTAGAGAAACTCTCACTTTCATCAAGAAGGTTATTCTGTTTGTCTTTATTTGTCTTATTTCTATTCTTCGAATGATTATTTTGATCTACATTCCATTTCACTCCTTCGAGATACTTTTGCAGGTACCAATTCACAATTAACTCAGTTCGACGCCCTAACTCTTCATTTTCTTGTTCTATTGTATCTGAAATTACAAATTGATGTTGTTTTTTCGATTTGTGAATAGGAGTTTTATAATGATGACACATCTTATGTAAAAAATAAGACTGTATGTTGTTGATGTTGAATTTTTTCTTAATTGTTTCGTTTTTATCGAGAACGTCCTCCAAGTCACGTCTGTAGTCATTTGATGAACCCACATGATGATAGTTTAAAATACAGAGATCAATGAATTCCCTTAAAATACCTTCATGTGTTAAGCTCGTTAATTTGGCAATTTTACTTTTTATCCCTGAAATAACATCTTCCTTTTTAAATATCAACTTGCCATCAATCTCATACTTGTCGAAAACCTTTGTATTTATTAGACATGGCACAACATTTTCATTTATTAATAAGTGCACATAATAGTTAGTATAATATAAAAAGAATGTTTATCTTTGGTCATGAAAAAACATGACCTGAGAAAATTAAGTATCTCTGCCCAGGAGGCCATCCGAGTCAAGGTATTGGAAGCACTGGACAATGGAATGAGAAAGAAGGATGCGATGAGCACCTTCGGTGTATCAGATGCAGTCATATACAAATGGCTTGAAGTTCGTAGTACCAGAAAGAAAAACTGGTTTAAGCAAGAGAAGCGTGGCCGACCTTCGCAGATCAGTTTGACCAAAGAACAAGAGAAACAGACCAAAAAGATGATCATCGATAAATGTCCCGACCAGTTGAAGCTTCCTTTTGCCTTGTGGACAAGAGCTGCGGTAGGAGATCTCCTTCGTGATCAATTCGGTGTTGACGTTAGCGTTTGGACTATTGGCCGTTACCTCCACTCTTGGGGTTTTACTCCTCAGAAACCTGTTTACAAAGCCTACGAACAGAAAGGCCCAGAGGTTAAAAAGTGGCTGAAAAAAGATTATCCTGCTATAAAAGAAAGAGCTGCGGAAGAGACTGCGGAGATTCATTGGGGTGATGAAATGGGAATGAGAAGCGATCATCAAGCTGGCACGACGTGGTCTCCGAAAGGGGAAACCCCTGTCGTTGTAAAGACTGGCAAGCGTTTTCGTTTGAATATGATCTCTTCGCTTACAAACCAGGGGAAACTTCAGTTCATGCTTTTTAAAGAGGGATTCACCGGAGCCGTTTTTATTGATTTTATGTCCAGGCTGATCAGGTATAACCGACGCAAAGTGTTTCTGATTGTTGATGGTCATCCCACTCACAAGGCCAAGATGGTCAAGGAGTGGGTTGCTGATCATGCTGATCGTATTGAATTGTTCCTGCTCCCCGGTTATAGCCCAGAACTTAATCCTGATGAATTGGTTAATCAGGATGTAAAGACCAACGCGGTTGGTAAACATAGGCCGCTTAACGTCGATCAACTTGCCGACACGGTAGAGGACTATCTGATGAAAAGAAAAAATGATCCTGAACAAGTGAAAAAATATTTTCATGGAAAGCATGTTCGGTATGCAGCTTAAACTAACTATTAATTGCACTCATTAATATATATGGCTGAATCCAAAAACAGGTAAAGAAGAGACCAATGAAAATCGTTTATTCTCTTATCTGCTAACTGTGTCAAATGACCAGATTTTATCGGAGTTAAATGACAATTATTTCCCTTTCTATTCAAGTATTTTACAAAGTGCCCGAAAGGTTTTTGAGGGCAATTTACCTCAAAAAGTACAAGACCAATTGGTGTTAATTGAAGAAGTTTTCAGCAATTCCAATTTTACAAATAATGTAAATAGTGGAAATCTTGGAGAAGTCATCGGGATCATAGCGAATGACATCGAAGAGAGCCGTTTATTACAGACAGATTTATTGGGTGATGCCATTGAATCAGCTTTGAGTGAAACAGGCGGGACAAAAGACATAGGACTATTTCGCACCCCAAATCATGTTCGTCAATTTATGACTGCATTAGTTGAACCTACTTTTGAAGATGTTATTTTTGACCCGGCATGCGGTACTGGCGGATTTTTATTTGATGCATTTGAATTTGTTATGCGTAGAGTTGATCCTTGCCGTAAGTGGCCGGGAGAAAAATCACATATCGAGTTAGCCGAATGGTTCGATGGCTATTTTAACGAGAATCAGCTTGAATTTCCTAGTATTGAGCAAACTACACAATTTTACAGAGGTGGTGTTACCGGAATTGAGTATTTAGGTATGATACGCAAAATGGCTGCCATCAATTTTTATATCCGGGGTTTAAACCCAGCCAATATTGAACAAGGTGACTCATTAGCAAAATACAGGCCGGTAACCGATCATGAAAGCAAATCCATAATTCTTGCAAATCCACCATTTGGTGCACAGCGTGACCAAGAAGCTTACCCTGATGTGTGGGGTGAATATTCGAAAGAATCTGAAACTACTATTTTGTTTGTGAAACTGATGTTTGAGCACCTCAAGCAAGGTGGAAGATGTGCTGTAGTGGTTTCCGAAGGCTTTCATACCTGGGATCAATTTAGTGCAAAAGCATTGCGTAAAATGTTGTTGGATGAGGCACAATTGAAAGCTATCATTTCATTACCTCAAGGTTTATTCGTTAGTAAAAACGGACAAGGTCCAAAAACTTCTATACTTGTTTTTGAAAAAGGTGGAAAAACAAACTGGATCTGGTTTTACAAAGTAACAAATGATGGTTACACAATGGGAACAAACCGCAAAGAACAAAAAGGAAATCAATTAATAGAGTGTTTAAAAATTTATCACAAATATGTAAAGCACGGAAAACAACCACTCGAGAGTAAAAATCAATTTTGCATACCTGCTGAATGGATAAAAACACTTGACCCACGAATTAAAGAAAAAATCCGCATTGAAACCCGTGCGGATATGGAAGTAAAGGGCAAAATTGAAAGAGAGAAAAAAGAAGTTGATCTTGATAAAAAAATATTAGCAAATAAGACAACCACTTCAGACAAGCAAATGGACTTAAAGGTTTTTGACCAAATGCTTGAAAACCGCATTAAGAATGAAATTGCCAAACGTATTGATAAGGCACACAACTATTCTTTCAATTTAGCCAACTATAAAAGCACTATTAGCGAAAGCCAAATTATTGAATGGACAGAAGCATTGAAATATATACAACCCAGTGAAGCAAATACTTTAGATGAAGTATATAAAAAACTGAATAATGGTAAACTCGAAAACATTTTACCGTTTCTTGTGAAACTAAACCCTGCTAATGCATTAGAAGCCGACATTGCCCGAGAATTTTTAAGCAATTTAGATAATGAGATTATTACAAAGCACAGAGAATTAAATATAGTAAAAGAAATTTTGCGCAGTGCTTCTAAGTATGAAAAAGAAAAACTTGGCAGTTTGATGATTATTAAAAGAGAGGTTCTGAAATTGGAAGACTTTAATCCCGATTATCGGATTGTAGAGAAAATTAGGTTTAAGGACGGAGCAATGATTCTTCGCAACGATAGCGAAACAGGTATTGATTTGCAGTTTGCTGAAATTGGTGATTTGCTAATTTCTAAAATAAATTTTCATCAAGGTGCTACAGCAATAAACAAATATGGAAAGGTTTTAGCTTCTTTGGATTATTTGGTTTATGCAGTTGACATGTCGAAGGCTATTCCTGCATTTATCAATTTAATGTTGAGGAATAAATCCTTTATTCAGTATGTTACAGAAAACAAACCTGGTGGAATAAAAGGAAGAAGCAAACCTGAATTTATAGAATCATTAGAAATCCCCTTACCTTCCATTGACAAACAAATAGCAATTCTATCCCAAATTGAAAAACAAAGAGCTATAATTGAAGGTGCGGAAAAAATATTAAAAAATTGGTCTGCATCAGGTGTCAATTTTGATGAGTTTGATAGAATAGAATTGGATAAAGTAATAAAAACAACAAGAGGATATAATCCACCAAAGGAACAATTCTGTTACGAGGTTAAGGAAGGATATACAAGATTCATACAAATTAGGGATTTTGGATCCGATGACTACATGACATATGTACCAAATTCAAAAAATCTCAAACTTATTAATAAGGGCGATATTGTTATGGCTGCATATCGTCATATAGGTAAATTGTCGAGAGAAATGGAAGGAGCAATCAATGTTGCGCTAATAAAATTTGAAACTAGAGACGAAAATATTCTTCGTAATGACTTCATAGAAATTTTAATTCCATCAGTTTATGTAAAGGATGAATTACTGAAGCAATCAGAAAGAGCGCATATTCCTTCAACATCTGTTGACCTAATTAAAGATCTTAAAATACCGTTGCCAGATATTCATATTCAAGACAATGTAATCAAAGAGTTTAGGAAGGTGCAAGGTATCTTGAATGGTATTCAAAAGCTAAAGGATGAAGCTGCAGAAATAATTGAAATTATTTTAGCCGATGTCTGGGGAGTAGAATTTGTTGAACCAACAAAAGAAGAAGAGAAAGATGAGCAAGAAAATTAATGAAGCTACAAGCACTGATTTGCCAATCATTCTTAAGCTTATTAATGAGTATGGTTGGAAAATAGAAGATACTTTGCTTTATCAACAAATCTATGACATTTCAGAAAATTTAAAAAAGGATTACCCTACCTTAAAAAACATTCGCCCAGATATTGTTCTTCAGAATTTTAATGGTGGTTACTAATCAGTGCTAAATCTTAATGTTATTAACAGTTTTAATCGGTAATGAACAAGGTGGTTTGTTGGTAAAATTTTGACTTTTTGAAATCCAAGACATACTAACAAATATTATTTTAAAAGTTGATAAACAAGCGG
>JANXZO010000056.1 GCA_025355465.1 Bacteroidales bacterium | reverse complement strand
GAACGTTCTCCTGGTTTGAAAGTTACCGAAGACTCAGTAAAGACTATGAATACCTGACTGATACAAGTGAAACGATGATCCAATTAGCAATGATCAGGCTTATGCTTAACAGAATCGAAAAATAAAATCAAAACAGTTTCTCAATATCATTGTATATTTATACTTTGATTGGCACTCGCAGAATTTCTTTTTTTTTGTTGAATGGTGACGGAACGCTTTCTCGCATACATAGAATTTGAAAAACGGTACTCTCCCAATACCGTAATTGCCTACCGGAATGACCTCGCGCAGTTCTTCGAATACCTTCGGTTAACCTATAGTATCACTGATATTTGCCAGGTAAATCATCCCATGATCCGCTCCTGGATTGTTCAGCTGATGGCGCAAAAAGTGATGCCGCGATCGATCAACCGAAAGCTTACCACCCTGAAGTCCTTTTATAAATTCCTTATCAGAGATGGGGTTTTAACAGAGAATCCCATGCGGAAAATCACCTCCCCGAAAACCTCCAAGCGGCTTCCGGTATTTGTTGAGCGGGAGAGGATGGATAACTTGCTCGATCAGACAGAATTTGGTCCGGGTTATACGGGTCTGCGGAATAAACTGATTGTGGAGATGTTCTATGCGACCGGGATGCGATTGTCGGAACTGGTGAATCTGACAGAAATTGATGTTGATTTTCACAACGATACTATTAAGGTACTGGGTAAACGAAATAAAGAACGGCTGATCCCGTTCAGCTATAAGTTCTCCGGACTTTTAAAAGAGTATCTTGCAGAAAAAGAGAGAAGCTTTGGTACCAATGCGGCACTGTTTTTAACCGCCCGGGGAAAGAAAATTTATCCGAAGTTGGTTTATCTTATTGTCACGAAACACCTGGCTGGTGTGACCACACTCGATAAAAAGAGTCCGCATGTATTGCGACACACTTTTGCGACACATATGCTAAACAATGGCGCCGAACTCAATGCTGTTAAAGAACTGCTGGGGCATGCAAATCTTTCTGCCACTCAGGTTTATACTCATAATACGATCGACAAATTGAAGACAATTTACAAACAAGCCCATCCAAAGGCGTAAAAAAGGAGGTAGGAATGAATGTCAAGATCAACTCTGTTCATTTCAAGGCAGACAAGAAACTGGAAGCATTTATCAAGGAGAAGGTTGAAAAACTGCACACTTTTTTTGAAGGTGTTATCAGCAGTGAAGTCATCCTGAAAGTCGGCAATACCGATTCAAAAGACAACAAAGTCGCCGAAGTCCGGCTTGTCATAAAAGGTTACGACCTGTTTGCAAAAAAGGAGTCTGCAACTTTCGAAGCCGCTGTGGACCAAACGGTAGAGGCGCTGCGCAAGCAACTTGTCAAGCATAAGGATAAAGTGCGCGGAGCGTGATCGTGAATGGTTGAAAAATTCAAAAGGCAACGCCCAAGGTGTTGCCTTTTTGTTTTACCAAGATCCTTTATTCATAGGCATTTCCAAGTTCGGTACGGAGTTTGTTAAAAAAAATCAGCCTTTTTGAGTAATTATTTGGTAAAACCCTTGTTTCGTATTCAATTAGTTTATACTTTTGCAGTCCTTTTTAAAGAAAGGAAATACGATTGCCGATGTAGCTCAGCTGGTAGAGCAGCTGATTTGTAATCAGCTGGTCGGCGGTTCGAATCCGTCCATCGGCTCAAGGTTCAGGGGTCAAACTGGGCCACGATACTGCAAAGTTCTTTGAATTAGTGTTTTTTTTGGGGAAATACCAGAGCGGTCAAATGGGGCAGACTGTAAATCTGTTGGCGCAGCCTTCGGAGGTTCGAATCCTTCTTTCCCCACAAAGAGAAAATGAATAAACACCTGCCATAGGCAGGTGTTTATTCATTTTCGCGGAAGTAGCTCATTTGGTAGAGCGGAAGCCTTCCAAGCTTCAGGTGGCGGGTTCGAGCCCCGTCTTCCGCTCAAGAATTACTTCGCCTTTGTAGCTCAGGGGTAGAGCACTTCCTTGGTAAGGAAGGGGTCAGCAGTTCAATTCTGCTCAAAGGCTCAGATTTTTCAGCTGCCCATCAGGCGGCTATTCATGTAAACGAAAGAAGACAGATAAACTGAAATATCACTGTAATTAAACTTTAATAAAATGGCAAAAGAAAAATTCAACCGCAGTAAACCCCACGTCAACGTTGGCACGATTGGCCATATTGACCACGGCAAAACCACTTTGACCGCTGCCATCACGCTTGTACTGGCAGATAAAGGATTATCGGAGTTCCGCTCATTTGAGTCGATCGACAATGCTCCGGAAGAAAAAGCACGCGGTATCACAATTAACACCGCTCACATCGAATACCAGACTGCCAATCGTCACTATGCTCACGTTGATTGTCCGGGTCACGCCGACTACATCAAGAACATGGTTACCGGTGCTGCACAGATGGACGGTGCGATTATCGTTGTGGCTGCGACAGATGGTCCCATGCCACAGACCCGTGAGCACATCCTGCTCGCCCGTCAGGTTGGTGTACCCAAGCTGGTTGTTTTCATGAACAAATGCGACAGTGTTGATGATCCCGAATTACTCGAGATCGTTGAGATGGAAATCCGCGAACTTTTGACTTTCTACGGTTTTGACGGAGCCAACGCACCTGTTATTCATGGTTCAGCACTTGGCGGATTGAACAAGGAGCCGAAGTGGGTTGATAAGATTATGGAATTGATGGATGCTGTAGATAGTTACATCCCACTGCCCACCCGCGACGTTGACAAGCCCTTCCTCATGCCTGTTGAAGATGTTTTCTCCATTACAGGTCGTGGAACAGTTGCTACCGGCAGAATTGAAACCGGTGTTATCAACACAGGTGATCCTGTTGAAATTATTGGAATGGGAGCCGAAAAACTGAAATCAGTTGTAACCGGTGTTGAAATGTTCCGTAAGATTCTTGACAGAGGCGAAGCCGGTGATAACGCTGGTTTACTGCTTCGTGGTATTGACAAGGAAGCTATCCGTCGTGGTATGGTTATTGCCAAGCCGGGTTCCATTACTCCCCACAAAAAATTCAAGGCTGAGATCTATGTACTGAAGACACAGGAAGGTGGTCGTCATACCCCGTTCCATAACAAATATCGTCCGCAGTTCTATTTCCGTACTACTGATGTTACTGGCGAAATTCATCTTCCCGAGGGAGTTGAAATGTGTATGCCTGGCGACAACATCACCATTACTGTTGACCTGATCTCCGAAATCGCAATGAGCAAGGGTCTTCGTTTCGCAATCCGCGAAGGTGGACGTACTGTTGGTGCCGGTCAGGTAACTGAGATTCTTGACTAAATTAAAATAGTGAAATAGTGAAATGGCGAAATGGAAATATCCGGTTCGCCTTTTCACGAAATTGCAACGTTAAAGTTTAATTACACACGGGTGTAGCTCAACTGGTAGAGTGGCGGTCTCCAAAACCGTAGGCTGTGGGTTCGATTCCTACCACCCGTGCAAAATTATTAGATAAATGGCTAAAAACAAATTTGTCACCTACGCAAAAGAAAGTTTTGATGAGCTGATGCACAAGGTTTCCTGGCCAACCTGGTCGGAGCTGCAGGGAAGTGCAATTGTCGTGTCTGTTGCTTCGCTGATCATCGCCATCGTTGTTTTTGCAATGGATGAGGTGTTTCGTAACGTCCTGATCCAATTCTATAAACTCTTCTAGGGTTTCAGGTCTTTTTATCTAATGTTCAACCGGACTAATCACAAGTAAATCTCATTCTAAGCATGAGCGAAGTAACCAAAAAATGGTACGTAGTGAGGGCTATCTCAGGGAACGAGAAAAAGGTTAAGCAATACCTCGAAAGTGAGATTGCCAACCTTCATCTCCAGGAGTATATCTCACAGGTGCTTATTCCGACTGAAAAGGTTTACATGATCAGGAATGGCAAAAAGGTTAGCAAAGAGCGGAATTATTTTCCGGGATACGTCCTTATCGAAGCGCACCTTACCGGAGAAGTTCCTCATATTATCAGGAATATTCCCGGTGTTCTTGGGTTCCTCGGAGCCAAAGGCGAAGCTCATCCGCTTCGGCCTTCGGAAGTGAAACGGATTCTTGGGAAATTCGACGAATTATCAGAGCAGGGAGAAGAGGTGAATATTCCGTTTATTGTCGGAGAAACTGTAACTGTCATCGATGGTCCGTTCAACAGCTTCAGCGGAGTAATTGAAGAGATCAATGAAGAAAAGAAAAAGCTCAAGGTGATGGTCAAGATATTCGGACGGAAGACCCCCCTTGAATTAAGTTTCATGCAAGTACAAAAAGAGTAGGAAAGCCGCACTGCTGTGCGACTGTAAATTAACAACAAACAAAATGGCAAAAGAAGTTACTGGTATTATCAAGTTACAGATCAAGGGAGGAGCGGCCAACCCCTCACCCCCGGTAGGTCCAGCATTGGGTGCTAAGGGTGTGAACATCATGGAGTTTTGCAAGCAGTTCAATGCACGTACCCAGGATAAAGCCGGGAAGCTGATTCCCGTAATTATTACGGTTTACAGGGACAAGTCGTTTGACTTTATTGTAAAGACCCCTCCCGTAGCTGTTCAGTTACTTGAAGCTACAAAACTTCCCAAGGGATCGCCGGAGCCAAACCGAAACAAGGTGGCAGCCGTATCCTGGGATCAGGTAAAAAAAATAGCCGAAGACAAGATGCCCGACTTGAATGCGTTCACTCTGGAGTCAGCCGTGAAGATGGTTGCCGGGACTGCCCGCAGCATGGGAATCACTGTTACCGGTGATTCACCTTTTAAACACTAATTCAAAGCAGCCGGATTAGTGTGTTTCTACTGACCTCATAGTTAACACAATTACAGGTTCACATGCTGAACCTCCATAAACAAAAAGAAAGCGATGATAAAGCTTACAAAAAAGAGGAAGGTTGCCTTGTCAAAATTTGATAAGAACGCCGTTTATTCGCTGTTGGATGCAGCCGGTATTGTTAAACAGATCAGCAATACTAAATTTGATTCATCCGTAGATATTGATGTCCGCCTGGGGGTAGATCCCCGCAAGGCCAATCAGATGGTTCGTGGTATCGTTACGCTTCCGCATGGTACCGGTAAAACCATCCGTGTTCTGGTACTTTGTACTCCCGACAAGGAGGCTGAAGCACTGGAAGCCGGCGCAGACTTCGCTGGTCTTGACGAATATGTCGATAAGATCAAAGGAGGATGGACGGATGTTGACGTGATCATTACCATGCCCAGTGTTATGGCCAAGGTTGGTGCTTTAGGAAAGATCCTCGGACCCCGCGGATTGATGCCCAACCCCAAAACGGGGACCGTTACCATGGAAATTGGAAAGGCCGTTAAAGATGTGAAAGCCGGTAAGATCGACTTTAAGGTGGACAAATTTGGTATTATTCACGCTTCGGTAGCGAAAGCTTCCTTCGACCCGGAGAAGATCGTGGAAAATGCACATGAACTCCTTCAGACGATCATAAAACTGAAACCTGCATCGGCAAAAGGTACTTATGTGAAGAGTATTTACATGTCGAGTACCATGAGTCCGAGCATTCAGGTTGATCCTAAATCGGTTTAAGCATTATTACTGAACTTTTGAGAAAATAATCATGAAAAAAGACGAAAAATCCCAGCTTATTGATTCCCTGGCTGATCAGCTCAAAAGCGCCAATACCTTTTACCTGACGGATACTTCTGCCCTTAATGCGGATGCTACCAGCAGGTTAAGGAGAACGTGTTTCAAGCGGAATGTAAAGCTGACGGTGGTCAAGAATACCTTGTTACATAAGGCCATGGAGAAAAGCGGCAGGTCCTTCGAGGAGCTGTACCCGGTGCTTAAAGGCGCAACTTCCATTATGTTTTCGGAAATTTCTGGAGACCCGGCCAAACTGATCAAGGAGTTTCGCAAGACCTCCCCGAAGCCTATCCTGAAGGGCGCTTATGTAGAGGAAACCATCTACCTTGGCGATGATCAGCTGGATGCTCTGGTAAATATCAAGTCGAAGTACGAACTTCTTGGCGACCTTATTGGGTTACTGCAATCCCCGGCAAAAAATGTCCTTTCGGCATTGCAATCGGGTGGCGGTACCATCGCCGGTGTTGTCAAAACGTTATCCGAACGGCCTGAGTAGGGAGTGGCCGTTGTGCCAACCCTGAGAAAAATAGTAAAAAGCAATTATTAACAATCATAAAAAGTAATCAAAATGGCAGATTTAAAAGCTTTTGCAGAACAGTTAGTTAATTTGACAGTTAAAGAGGTTAATGAATTAGCAAAAATCCTGAAGGATGAGTATGGCATTGAACCCGCTGCTGCAGCTGTTGCTGTTGCCGGTCCTGCTGCCGTTGCTGCTCCTGTTGCTGAGGAAAAATCAACATTTGATGTTATCCTTAAATCAGCCGGACAGGCTAAATTAGCTGTTGTTAAATTAGTTAAGGAACTGACCAGCCTTGGTCTGAAAGAAGCCAAGGAATTAGTGGATGCTGCACCTAAAGCGATCAAAGAAGGTGTTACCAGGGATGAAGCAGATGCATTGTTTGCTCAATTAAAGGAGGCTGGTGCAGAGGTTGAAATTAAGTAAGACGATTCTTTCTTATACCAGAAATTTATCATAGATCTCTTCCAAAAGTGAAGAGGTCTATGATTTATTTTCACGACCAGGCACCCTGACAACCTGCCCGGAAAAGTACAATAAGAAGTAATTTGAAACTTTCCTGTCGGCGTGACGGGAGTAAAAAATAACAACCTTGGCTTCAAAAAAAACCGAACGAATTCGCTTTGGATCTACCAAGATACAAGCTGAGTATCCTGATTTTCTTGACATTCAGGTGAAATCCTTCCAGGATTTTTTCCAACTGGAAACAAATCCTGAGAACCGGGTCAACGAGGGCTTATACAAGGTTTTTGCTGAAAATTTCCCGATTTCCGATGCCCGAAATAATTTCGTGCTCGAATTTCTGGATTATTTCATCGATCCTCCCAGGTATTCCATTGAAGAGTGTATTGAGCGCGGACTTACTTACAGTGTTCCGCTGAAAGCAAAACTGAAGCTTTATTGTACCGATCCGGAGCATGAGGATTTCGAGACTATTATCCAGGATGTTTACCTGGGAATGATCCCGTATATGACACCACGTGGTACCTTCGTGATCAACGGCGCTGAACGTGTCGTCGTTTCACAGTTACACCGTTCCCCGGGTGTGTTTTTCAGTACTAGTTTCCACGCCAATGGAGCCCAGTTGTATTCGGCCAGGATCATACCCTTTAAAGGTTCCTGGATTGAATTTACGACCGACATCAACAATGTGATGTATGCTTACATTGACCGGAAAAAGAAATTGCCGGTTACCACATTGCTCCGGGCCATTGGATTTGAGACTGATAAGGATATTCTTGAGATTTTTGGTCTGGCCCAGGAAATAAAAGTTAGCCGTGCTGCCTTAAAACGCGTTGTGGGTTCAAAACTTGCTGCCCGGGTAGTTCGCTCCTGGATTGAAGATTTTGTTGATGAAGATACCGGCGAGGTTGTCTCCATTGAACGTACTGAGGTAATTATTGAACGTGAAACCATTCTTGAGAATGATCACATCGATCAGATTCTGGATGCCGGTATCAAAGCCATCCTGATTCACCGTGAAGAGGCCCTGGCTACCGACTATTCCATCATTTTTAATACCTTGCAGAAAGACCCGGCAAACTCAGAAAAGGAGGCTGTCGAGTTTATTTACCGTCAGTTGCGTAATGCCGAACCTCCCGATGAGGAGACCGCGCGCGGAATTATTGAAAAGCTCTTTTTCTCTGACAAACGTTATGATCTTGGGGACGTAGGCCGCTACCGTATTAACCGCAAGCTGAACCTTTCCACACCCATGGAGACGAAGGTCCTGACCAAGGAAGACATCATCTCCATTATTAAGTACCTGATCGAACTTGTCAATTCTAAAGCGGAGGTTGATGATATTGACCATTTGAGTAACCGCCGCGTAAGAACTGTTGGTGAGCAATTGTACAACCAGTTTGGTGTGGGACTGTCTCGCATGGCCCGTACCATCCGTGAGCGCATGAATGTTCGCGACAACGAAGTATTCACCCCGATGGATCTGATCAACGCGAAAACATTGTCGTCGGTTATCAATACTTTTTTTGGGACGAACCAGCTTTCTCAGTTCATGGATCAGACCAATCCGCTATCAGAACTAACTCACAAACGTAGAATCTCTGCCCTCGGGCCTGGTGGTTTGTCGCGCGAGCGAGCCGGTTTTGAGGTACGCGACGTTCACTACACCCATTATGGTCGTCTTTGTACGATTGAAACTCCGGAAGGCCCGAACATCGGTTTGATCTCTTCACTTTGTGTGTTTGCGAAGATCGACAAACTCGGTTTTATCGAAACCCCTTATCACAGGGTTCTTGAGGGTCGTGTTGCAATTGAAGAGCAGCCGATCTATCTTACCGCCGAAGAGGAGGAACACAAAATCATCGCGCAGGCTACTACGCCCATGGATAGCAAGGGTAATTTCAACGAAAGCAAGGTGAAAGTCCGTTTTCTTGCTGATTACCCGATTGTTGACAAGACTAAGGTTGACCTTGTAGACACGGCACCCAACCAGATCGCTTCCATCGCCGCCTCGCTGATTCCGTTCCTCGAACACGATGATGCGAACCGTGCTCTCATGGGATCCAATATGATGCGCCAGGCCGTTCCGTTACTGAACCCTGAAGTGTCAATTGTGGGTACCGGCATTGAAGATCTCGTGGCCCGTGATTCCCGGGTACTTATCAACGCTGAAGGCGATGGTACGGTTGAATATGTGGATGCAACGGAGATTGTTATCCGCTATATCCGCGATGAGAAAGAACGACTGGTTAGTTTCGATGATGATACAAAACGTTATACACTGACCAAGTTTGCGAGAACCAACCAGAATACTTGTGTAAACCTTCGGCCCATTGTTCGTAAAGGCGACAAGGTGTCAAAAGGCCAGGTACTTTGCGAAGGTTATGCAACCAAGGATGGATCGCTAGCCCTGGGCAGAAACCTGATGGTGGCATTTATGCCATGGAAAGGTTACAACTTCGAAGATGCTATTGTTATTTCAGAAAAGGTTGTCAAGGAAGACATCTTTACCTCGATCCATATTGAAGAATTTACGCTTGAGGTGCGCGATACCAAACGTGGTGTGGAAGAACTTACGAACGACATCCCGAACGTAAGTGCCGAAGCCACCAAGGATCTTGATGAAAATGGCCTGATCCGGATCGGAGCAGAAGTAAACGAAGGGGATATCCTTATTGGTAAAATCACCCCCAAAGGGGAGAGTGATCCTACACCGGAAGAAAAACTGTTGCGCGCAATTTTCGGCGACAAGGCAGGTGATGTGAAAGATGCTTCACTCAAAGCTCCTCCTTCAATGAAGGGTGTCGTGATTGAGAAAAAACTTTTTTCCAGGATCATCAAAGACCGCAAAGCAAAAGCGAAGGAAAAAGATGACCTCAAAAAACTCGATGACGATTATCAGAAAGATGTTGATAAGGTCAAGGCGAGACTGGTTGAGAAGCTCAATGTGCTAGTCAGTGGTAAAGTTTCACAGGGTGTCTTTAATAATTTCAAGCAGGAGGTGGTTACCAAAGGCGCAAAGTTTACCACCAAGAACCTGTTTGATATCGATTACCTGAATGTAAATCCAAATAAATGGACAACGGATAAGGAGAAAAACGACCTTATCAAGATCCTTATCAATAATTTTATCATCAAATTCAAAGAGATCCAGGGAGTTCATAACCGTAAAAAGTTCGTGGCCGTTGTAGGCGACGATCTTCCTGCGGGCATTGTTCAGATGGCCAAAGTGTATATCGCCAAGAAGCGTAAGCTGAAGGTGGGAGATAAGATGGCAGGACGCCATGGTAATAAGGGGATTGTTGCACGAATTGTACGTGAAGAGGATATGCCATTCCTTGAGGATGGTACTCCGGTTGACGTGGTGCTGAATCCACTGGGTGTTCCTTCGCGTATGAATCTCGGACAAATTTATGAAACCATTCTCGGTTGGGCTGGAAAGCGGTTAAACCTTCAGTTTACAACCCCGATCTTCGACGGAGCTACCATAAGTCAGATCAATGACTATATGGAGAAGGCAGGACTGCCGCGCAATGGCAAAGTGTACCTGCATGATGGTCTGTCAGGTGAACGATTTGACCAGCCAACGACTGTAGGTTACATCTACATTCTTAAGCTCCATCATATGGTCGACGACAAGATGCATGCACGCTCCATCGGACCCTATTCACTCATTACACAGCAACCCCTTGGTGGTAAAGCACAGTTCGGCGGGCAGCGTTTTGGTGAGATGGAAGTCTGGGCACTTGAAGCCTTTGGTGCTGCGAATATCCTGCTTGAGATCCAGACCGTTAAATCGGACGACGTTATTGGCCGTGCCAAAGCGTACGAAAGCATTGTGAAGGGAGAATCCATGCCAACTCCGGGTATCCCCGAATCGTTCAACGTTCTTGTCCACGAATTGCGCGGACTGGGATTGAACCTTTCGTTTGATTGATCCGTAGGCGATTACCAGCCTTTGCGTGTGAATAAGTGTTTTTCGTTTTCAATCGACAAATAAATAAATATGGCTTACAGAAAAGACGGTCAGGTTAACAGCAGCTTTTCCAAGATTACCATTAGCCTTGCTTCACCGGAGAAGATCTTAGAGTTTTCGAGTGGAGAGGTGCTTAAGCCGGAAACTATCAATTACAGGACTTATAAACCTGAGCGTGATGGTTTGTTTTGCGAACGCATCTTCGGCCCCGTAAAAGACTGGGAATGTCATTGCGGTAAATATAAACGCATCCGGTACAAAGGTATCGTTTGCGACCGTTGCGGTGTTGAGGTAACAGAGAAAAAAGTGCGGCGTGAGCGGATGGGACACATCCAGCTTGTTGTGCCTGTTGCTCACATCTGGTTTTTCCGATCCTTGCCCAATAAGATTGGATCCCTGCTTGGCCTTCCTACCAAAAAGCTGGAATCAATCATCTACTATGAGAAGTATGTGGTTGTCAACCCTGGAGTAAAGCAGGCCGATGGAATCAATTACCTTGATTTCCTGTCTGAGGAGGAGTACTTCGACATCATGGAGAAGCTTCCACAGGAAAACCAGTACCTCGATGATTCTGATCCGGCCAAGTTCGTTGCCAAGATGGGTGCAGAAGCATTGGCCGAACTCCTTTCACGGATTGACCTGGACAAGGAATCATATGACCTCCGTTTTAAAGCCAACACCGAAACTTCGCAGCAGCGTAAAGCTGAAGCGCTGAAACGTCTTCAGGTCTTCGAATCTTTCCGTGACGCTCAGAAGCGCCTGGAAAATCGCCCCGAATGGATGATCGTGAAGGTGGTGCCCGTTATTCCGCCAGAACTCCGGCCATTGGTGCCCCTCGATGGCGGCCGTTTTGCCACCTCTGACCTGAATGACCTGTACCGTCGTGTTATCATCCGCAACAACCGTCTGAAAAGGCTTATCGAAATTAAAGCACCGGATGTTATTCTGCGTAATGAGAAACGTATGCTGCAGGAAGCAGTTGATTCTCTGTTTGACAACTCCCGTAAGGCCAGTGCTGTTAAGACCGAATCAAACCGTGCACTCAAATCTCTTAGCGACAGTCTGAAAGGCAAGCAGGGTCGGTTCCGCCAGAACCTGCTTGGAAAACGTGTCGACTACTCGGGTCGTTCGGTTATCGTTGTAGGTCCAGAAATGAAACTCAGCGAATGCGGGTTACCCAAAGATATGGCTTCTGAGCTTTTCAAGCCGTTCATCATCCGCAAGATGCTGGAAAGAGGTATTGTGAAGACTGTTAAGTCGGCCAAAAAAATCGTTGACCGCAAGGATCCTGTTGTTTGGGATATCCTCGAAAATATTCTTAAGGGTCACCCTGTTTTACTTAACCGTGCTCCTACACTGCACCGGTTGGGGATCCAGGCATTTCAGCCCAAACTTATTGAAGGTAAAGCCATTCAGCTTCATCCACTGGTTTGTACTGCATTCAACGCCGACTTCGACGGTGACCAGATGGCAGTGCACGTACCGCTCGGCAATGCTGCCATCCTTGAAGCACAGCTTTTGATGCTCGCTTCGCATAACATTCTGAACCCCGCCAATGGCGCTCCGATAACGGTTCCATCCCAGGATATGGTTCTGGGTCTGTATTATATGACCAAGTCCCGCAAAAGCGAACCTGAGCACATTGTGAGGGGAGAAGGAATGACTTTCTATTCTCCGGAAGAGGTGATAATTGCCTACAACGAAAAGGTTGTCGACCTGCACACCAACATCAAAGTCCGTCACACCTTCATGGAGAATGATGAACAGGTTACAAAAATCATAGAAACTACCGTAGGACGTATCCTGTTCAATCAGGTTGTTCCACAAGAATATGGATATATCAATCAGCTGCTTACCAAGAAGGCACTGCGGGATATTATCGGATCGATCCTGAAAAAGACCGGTACTGCCAAAACGGCCAAGTTTCTCGATGATATCAAGGACCTCGGTTTTAAAATGGCTTTCAAAGGAGGTCTGTCGTTCAACCTGGATGATGTACTGATTCCTGAGATCAAGGAGACCATGGTTGGAGAAGCAATGACTGAAGTTGAAGAGGTTGTGAATAACTACAACATGGGGTTCATCACCAACAACGAACGTTACAATCAGATCATCGACATCTGGACCCACACCAACTCCCAGCTTACGGTAAAACTGATGAATCAGCTTTCCAAAGACAAGCAGGGGTTCAATCCGGTGTATATGATGCTTGATTCAGGTGCCCGTGGTTCCAAAGAGCAGATCAGACAGCTCTCCGGTATGCGCGGACTGATGGCAAAGCCTCAGAAATCTGGTGCTTCCGGTGGTGAAATTATTGAAAACCCGATCCTCTCCAACTTTAAAGAGGGCCTTTCGGTACTTGAGTACTTTATCTCTACCCACGGTGCGCGTAAAGGTCTTGCCGATACCGCTCTCAAGACAGCTGATGCCGGTTACCTGACACGTCGGTTGGTTGATGTTTCACAGGATGTCATTATTTCCGAAGAAGATTGCGGAACCCTCAGGGGACTTACCATTACCGCGCTCCGCAAAGCAGAAGAAACTGTCGAATCACTCTATGACCGGGTACTTGGTCGTGTGACCCTCCATGATGTATACCATCCGCAAACCGGTGAACTGATCATTACTGCAGGAAGTGAGATCACGGAAGAAGTGGCTGCTACAATTGACGCGTCACCGCTTGAAGGAGTGGAGATCAGGTCGGTACTCACCTGTGAATCAAAAAAGGGTGTTTGTGCCAAATGCTATGGTCGTAACCTTGCTACCGGGATAATGGTTCAGCGCGGTGAGGCGGTAGGCGTAATTGCAGCACAATCGATCGGTGAGCCTGGTACACAGCTTACGCTTCGTACGTTCCACGTAGGGGGTGTTGCCGGCGGTGTAAACATTGCTAGCGCCTCCCGTATTGAAGCCAAACATGAAGGTGTTCTTGAAATTGAAGAGCTTCGTTCCGTTGAATTTACTCAGGAATCAGGTGAGAAGATCGATATCGTTATCGGACGGTCAGCTGAAATGCGGATCGTTGATAAGAAAACCCACATTGCCCTTACTTCGGCTCATATTCCCTATGGTGCCCGCAACTATTTCCGCAATGGTGATGAGGTTAAAAAAGGTCAGCTGATCAGCGACTGGGATCCCTACAATGCGGTAATTCTTTCCGAAATCGGGGGTAAGGTAAGTTTCGAAAATATTATTGAAAACGTTACCTTCCGCGTTGAATCTGATGAACAGACCGGTTACCATGAAAAGGTGGTTATCGAATCACGTCAGAAAGCCAAAAATCCGGCTATCAACATCCTCTCTGCCTCTGGCGAGGTTATCAGAACCTATGACATACCGGTTGGAGCACATATCATTATCGAAGATAATTCCAAAATCAAACCGGGTGAAATTCTCGTGAAAATTCCGCGTGCCATTGGAAAGGCCGGTGACATCACAGGAGGACTTCCGCGTGTTACTGAGCTGTTTGAGGCCCGTAACCCGTCGGATCCCGCCGTTGTTTCTGAAATCGATGGTGTTGTGTCTTTCGCCAAGAAACTAAAGAGAGGTAACCGTGAAGTCATCATTACCTCAAAAACCGGTGAAGAGAAACGCTACCTTGTCCCCACATCCAAACAGATCCTGGCACAGGAAAACGACTATGTAAAGGCTGGTACACCTTTGTCGGATGGAGCGCTCACGCCGAGCGATATCCTTGCGATCAAGGGACCCATGAAGGTTCAGGAATACATTGTGAACGAAATCCAGGAGGTTTATCGTCTCCAGGGTGTAAAGATCAATGACAAGCATTTCGAGACCATTGTGCGCCAGATGATGCGCAAGGTTGAGGTCGAAGATCCCGGCGATTCAAGATTTCTTGAGGGTGAACTTATCAATAAGATCGACTTCCAGGAAGAGAATGACTGGATTTTTGGAAAGAAGGTTGTTGAAGATCCGGGAGATTCTCCCACTCTTAAGTCTGGTCAGATTATCAGCGCACGTAAACTTCGCGATGATAATTCGATGTTGAAACGCAAGGATCGTAAAATTGTCGACGCCCGCGATGCTAAACCTGCCACTGCTTTTCAGATACTTCAGGGAATCACACGTGCTTCGCTGCAAACCAAGAGTTGGATATCGGCTGCATCCTTCCAGGAAACGACCAAAGTACTCACCCAGGCTGCCATTAATGCACGCCAGGATGACCTGATGGGCCTGAAAGAGAATGTTATTGTCGGGCACCTGATTCCTGCCGGTACCGGACTTCGTGAATATGAAAGTCTGATCGTTGGTAGCAAGGAGGAGTTTGAATCACTGATGGCTTCCAAAGAGGAAAATTAATCTCCGAATTTATGCAAGACAAGAAGCCCGTCCCGGGAAACCAGATCAATATAGAGATTTCTGATGAAGTTGGAGAAGGTATCTATTCAAACCTTGCCATCATCACCCACTCACCAGCTGAGTTCATCGTTGATTTCGTGAAGATGATGCCGGGGGTTCCTAAGGCGAAGGTGAAGTCGAGAATCATCCTTACCCCTCAGCATGCGAAAAGACTGTACAAAGCACTGAAAGAAAATGTTGCCAAGTACGAAGCCATGTATGGGGAGATCAGAGATGCTGAAGGCGAGATCCCGTTTAACTTTCCAATGCCGACTGCACAGGCATAAAAAAGCCAGAACATTGAACTGCCCTGGCTTTTACGGCTGTAAAACATGATATTTATTCTGAACCCTGCATTTTTGCAAGTGCCTGATCGTATTCTTTCGTTTCGAGACCTGCATTTTTTGCCAGTTCGATAGCTTTCAACTCATTCTTCAGCGCCTCGTCCTTTCTGCCCAGTTTAAAAAGAAGTTGCGCATAGGTATCGGTGTTCGCCGCCTCACCTTTCAGATCAACTGATCGTTTGGCCCAATCCAGTGCTTTCCGGGTGTATTTTTCGTCATCGGTCATGGAAAATATCTGCCATGCCATACTGTTTAGCATTTGTGGGTCATCTTTGTAGTATTTATCTGTGCCTGTATACACAGCTTCAAGGAATTTGTCAGCCTGGTTTCTGCTCAGGTACATGTTTATATCTGCCGTAAAGATCACCTTTTCTGCCCCTGAAAATCCTGACGCTCTGACAGCCTGCTTCGTAGTGCTATAATTTTCTTCCGAAAAATTCGGGTTGCGCGTCAGTGTAATCAGTGTTCGAAGAAACACCTGGCTGATCTTTCCTTCAACGGAATCCTTTGTATACAGCTTTGTGAAATTATCCTGGTTTTTAACAAGGTATCTGAATTCTCTGGATTTCATATCATCGGTATAGGAATAAATGATTTTCCAGTTGGCACTGCTGATCAGATTTTCATCCTTCTGGGTGGTGAAATACTTTGCAAGGGGCTCCGTTACCGGCATATATGCTTCCTGCAGTCGTTTGAGATATAACATGAGTAACTGAGGGTCAGGGTTGCCCGCATCGTATTTTTTAGCCACGGCTGCAAGTCCCTGTCCGGGGGTGAGCGCCGTTTGGCCCATTTCAAGATATTCCTGCACTTTTTGCGGGGCACCTACCCGCTTGTGTACCATGTTTCCATTCGCGTCGATGAACAGCAGGGTAGGGTAGGCCTTTACTTCATACCTGGAGCGCAATTCCAGGCCTTCGCCTTTCTCCATATCATACTTTGAACAGATAAATGTCTTGTTGTAATAATCAGCGATAGAATCATTGGTGAACATGTTTGCAGACATCCATTTGCAGGGGCCACACCATGTTGCATAGGCATCAATAAAAATAAGCTTATTCTGACTTTTTGCCAGCGCCTGCAGCTCTTTAAAAGGTTGTTCTCTGAAAGTTATGGAACGGTTCTGGCCAGAACCACCGGTGATGGACAAAACTGAGATGAGGAGGATAAAAAAAATCTTTCGCATGGTTTGGTTTTTGGGCTGTTAAATCTGAGTATTTAACGAATTAACCATTCTCTTTATTGCTGCGCACCTTATCCCGGGTGCAGGCAGACCTTGACATTTAACAGTTTTTTATAGTATCAGGAAGGGTTTCCGATGGTTTAACTATATATTTGTATTGTTAATCTTTAATAAATCAAGGTAATGGCTGCCACCAAAATCAGCAGTGTTGTCATGGTTGGGGCGGGAAACCTTGCGTCTCACCTGGCTTTAGCCTTAGCGAGAAGTGGTATCCGCATTCTTCAGATTGTAAACCGTTCGCCGCAAAGAGGAATAAAGCTGGCGAAGAAATGTGGGGCATCCTACACCTCAGAATTAATAAGTATAGATTGTAATGCCGACTTGTATATAGTGGCTGTCAGCGACCAGGTCTTACCGTTAATAGCCGGAAAAATGAAGTTGGAAGGTAAGCTGGTAGTACATACTTCAGGGACAGTTGAAATGAATGTCCTTCAATGTATTTCTCAGAATACGGGTGTTTTATATCCTTTGCAAACTTTTAATGAATCGCGAAGGGTGAATTTTCGTAAAATTCCATTGTGTATCGAAGCGAGGAATGAGATCGGTCTTCAGATGTTAACAGAGATGGCTGCAAGATTGTCTTCAAAGGTTTACCGGTTAGATGGCAATCAGCGTAAGGTAATCCATCTTGCAGCGGTCATTGCCTGTAACTTTACAAATTACATGTATACAATTGCCGAGGATCTGATAACCCGGAATAATCTGCCGTTTGAATTTATCAGACCCCTTATTGAGCAAACCGCCAGAAATGCAAAACACGATAACCTGTTTCGGTTACAGACAGGGCCGGCGGTGCGGGGGGACCTGGAGGTGATGGAAGAACACCTCAGGTTGCTTACAAACGATGAGGAATACCGTGAGATCTATTCCCTGCTAAGCAAAAATATTATTAAACATAAAACGCGCAATGGCTAATTACAAAGAGCAACTCCACCTTGTGAATACCTTCATTTTTGATTATGACGGAGTTCTGACAGATGGCAGTATTATTATGACAAATAAGGGTGAAGCCTATAGAGTCTCCAATGTGAAGGATGGGTATGCGCTGCAGCTTGCACGAAAAAAAGGCTATCGGGTGGCTGTGATATCAGGTGCCAGGTCTGAATCCATGTCTCAGCGGCTGGAATCCCTGCAGGTAACCGACGTTTTTCTCGGAGTTGAAAAAAAACTGGAAGTGTATCGTGAATATCTTTCGCGGCATAACCTGGCAAACCAGAATGTCCTTTATATGGGTGACGACATTCCCGATTACGAGGTCATGCTGGAGGCAGGAGTGTCAGCCTGTCCGGCTGATGCAGCTGAGGAGATCAGGCGGGTTGCAAAATATATTTCTCACTTTAACGGCGGCGGAGGCTGTGTTCGTGATGTAATCGAACAAGTGCTTAAAGTACAGGGAAAGTGGATGAATGATGATGCCTACCACTGGTAAGTCAATGGTCAAAAGTAATATTTCAACAGAAGGATATGGTTGAGTTGGGATTTGTTTCAAAATTGCGGTCGATTGCCCAGTTGATCAGGCTGCCGAACCTGATGATTGTGATCCTCACCCAGGGTCTGCTTCGCTACAGTATCACTGAACCCTTGCTTTATGCAAATGACGCGGTCTCCATGAGCAGGTGGTTTGACTTCGTGCTGTTGGTCATTGCTACGCTGCTCATTGCCGCAGGCGGATATGTGATCAACGATTATTTCGACATCAAGATCGATACCATCAACAAGCCGGAAAAGTTGGTTGTTAACAGGCTGGTTACTGCCCGCGGTGCGATCAAATTGCACATGATCCTTAACGCACTGGCCATCGTGATCGGATTTTATCTTGCGTATCGTATTCGTTCCATCACTTTCGGACTCATTTTTCCATTTATTTCCGGACTTCTATGGCTCTATTCTGCCAAATACAAGCGGATGGTTGTGTGTGGGAACCTTATCGTTGCCCTGTTATCTGCGCTTGTGATATTCATAACCTGGCTTTTCGAATTTTTCTGGCTACGCCTCAATCATGAGCTCTTCATCTCCGTGCTGCCAGAATTGAAATTTGTGACCAAAATATTCCTGGCTTATGGCTTATTTGCATTTATCGTGTCGCTTTTTCGTGAAATTATCAAAGATATGGAGGACTTGAAGGGCGATGAATCTTATGGCTGCAGAACCCTACCAATTGTTGCCGGAATGAAAATTTCGCGATGGATCGTTGCCATGCTGGTCATTTTTACCATTCTTTTGCTGGGCTACGGTCAGGTAGTCATGTACCACCTGAGCTGGTACATGGTTTTCTGGTATTTCCTGATGGCACTTCAGCTGCCGGCATTGTTCCTTGTAGTAAAATTATTCAGTGCAAAGGAACAGGCTGACTTTCACTTTTTAAGTAACCTCTGCAAACTCATCATGTTTGCGGGGATATTATCCATGGAATTGGTTTCTATAAGCATCTGATATATGATCAATTACCGCCTGGAAGGAAGACATATTATTTTGGCATCCCAGTCTCCCCGCAGACAATACCTGCTGAAGGAGCTTGGAATCGACTTCGAAATCCGCAATACGATGGTAGAAGAGGTTTATCCGCAGGGCCTCTCCGCTGAGCAGATTGCAGTTTATCTGGCAGAACTCAAATCGGCAAGTTTTGATGCATCCCGGCTCGATGACTATGCCATTGTGATCACGGCAGATACCATCGTCTCGCTGGGTAATGAAATTCTTGGCAAGCCTGGCAACTATACCGAGGCTGTGAGTATGCTGCAAAAACTCTCTGGTCGCCGCCATGACGTGATCACAGCAGTTTGCCTGAAATCAAAGGTGAAAAGCAAAACATTTCATGTTCTTTCTTCTGTTATTTTCAAAGAGCTGAGCATGGAGGAGATCGACTATTATATCGATAATTTCCAACCCTTCGACAAAGCAGGTGGTTATGGTATCCAGGAATGGATCGGATATATCGGAATCAACAGGATTGAAGGATCTTTTTTCAATGTAATGGGACTGCCCGTGAAGGAGTTGTACGAGGAGCTTCTGGTATTTTAGCTTATTTTCCCTGAATACAGCGGCAGACAGATGAATCTCCTATTGCTTCAACAGAAACATCATCAATGAAATAATACGTTGACTTAAAAAGGGAATCTGTTGTTGCTCTCAAACGGATATTCCAGAAATCATCTTTGGGAGATGCTCCTCCAAGGGTCAGAAACCGTTCCCCGCCTTTTGCTTTATAGGTTCCTTGAATACACATCCAGGAGTCTGTTTCCATAAGGAGATTCCCGTTTCCCAGCTTTGTAAAAGGAAGCTTTAGATTGGAAGATGCCGGCGATTTAATTTCACGCATGGAGAGTAAAGCTCCAAGCTGGTGAAAGGCATAACTTGCATCGCCAAGACTAACCCAGGCGGTAATACAATATAGCTGTCCGGCCGTAAGTGAAGTATCAAGCGATGTTTCGATGTATTCAAAATATTCATTACGGTTCATCAGGTAATATTGTACACCGGCATACCCGTTGCCGGAATGCGGAAGTTGTCCACCCCTTTTATTGAACTCTGTTGCATAATCCACACCCGGGCTGCATGAATTGAAATAATCCGGAGTTCCCGGGTTTGCTGAAAACCAGTAATTCGCCAAGGTAATCTGCCCAGGTTTTTCCGGACAGTCGCTTTTTTTTTCAAAACCCGGATTGGGGACGAGGTTTTGGGAACAGGCGGCTATCGGAAACAGAAGTAGGAAAAGATAAAGGGTTCTGCGCATGTACTGATTTTCTGAAACAGCGGCTCAAAGCTACCTAAATTTTTCCTAATTTTGACGAACATTTCAGGTTTTTTAACTTGCCTGAACAACCATCCAATGAAAGAAAAGCCCCTCATACTTATCACCAACGACGACAGTATTAAGGCACCTGGAATCCGGGCACTTATAAGCTTTTTACGGCCCTTGGGAACCATCGTTGTTGTCGCCCCGGATCGTCCTCAATCAGGAACAGCCCATGCGGTAACCATTGCACACCCGTTACGACTGGAACTCATTTCAAAAGAGGTTGATTATTCGGAATATAGCTGCAATGGAACGCCTGCTGATTGTGTAAAGCTGGCTTTTAAGGTGGTGATGAAACGTCGCCCCGATTTTCTTTTTTCCGGGATCAATCACGGTACCAATGCCTCCATCAATGTAATTTATTCCGGAACCATGGCAGCGGTGTTTGAAGGAGCCCTTGCCGGTGTACCTTCTGTTGGATTTTCGCTTGGAGATTATCGTCAAAGCGCTGATTTTGCACCTTCCGGAAAATTTGTCAGGGAAATTGCCGGAAAGGTTATTGCCAATGGTTTACCGGATGGTGTATGTCTGAATGTTAATATCCCGGACCTGCCGGAAAACAAGATCCGGGGTGTTATGGTTTGCCGGCAATCGGAAGGCACCTGGCAGGAAGATTTTGATGAACGAGAAGATCCCCATGGTGAGAAATACTACTGGATGAAGGGTGTTTTTGTGAAAATTGGGGATGGCGTTGATACGGATCAATGGGCACTGGAAAACGGTTATGTGGCGGTGGTGCCGGTGCATTTTGATTTTACCGCCAACCATGCCCTGGAAGCTCTTAAAACCTGGTTCTGATGCGATATTATCTCATTGCGGGGGAAGCTTCGGGTGACCTGCATGCTTCAAACCTGATGAAGGAGTTGAAAAGGGCAGACCAATCCGCGGTATTCCGGTGCTGGGGTGGCGACCTTATGCAGCAGCAGGGAGGCGAACTGGTTAAACATTACCGCGACCTCGCCTACATGGGGTTTGCCGAAGTTGTGGCCCACCTCCCAGTAATTATGCGTAATTTCAAACTGTGCGAATCAGACCTGCTCCGTTTTAAGCCGGATGTATTGATCCTCGTTGATTATCCAGGGTTTAACCTGAGAATTGCAAAATTTGCCGCTCAGCATGCCCTGAGAGTCTTTTACTATATCTCTCCTCAACTCTGGGCCTGGAATGCATCCCGGGTTAAAAAAGTAAAGGCATTCGTTGAGAAGATGTTCGTGATCCTGCCATTCGAACAGGAATTTTATGCACGGTACAACTACCACGTCGATTATTCAGGGCACCCGCTGCTCGATGTGATCAATGAGCGGATGAGTTTTACTGAGCGTAAACAGTTTCTTGAAAAGAATCAACTGACCGATAAACCGATCGTTGCATTGCTGCCCGGTAGCCGTAAAATGGAGATTGGCAAAATGTTGAAAGAGATGCTTTCTGTAAGGTCGGCATTTCCGCAAAAACAGTTTGTTGTTGCAGCAGCCCCTGCGATACCTTCCCGGTTTTATGAGCAGCTGATCGGGGAAGCCGGGGTCCGGGTACTGACAGGTCAAACGTACAATCTGCTGAGGTACGCTGCAGCCGCATTGGTTACTTCCGGTACGGCAACCCTCGAAACGGCGCTGATGGGTGTTCCCCAGGTTGTATGCTACAAGGGCAGCCCGATTTCCTATCTGGTCGCAAAGCATGTAGTCAAGGTCAAATATATTTCATTGGT
Source organism: Bacteroidales bacterium (assembly GCA_025355465.1). Taxonomy (GTDB): domain Bacteria; phylum Bacteroidota; class Bacteroidia; order Bacteroidales; family FEN-979; genus JANXZO01. The sequence goes on along the minus strand of JANXZO010000056.1, from coordinate 38,603 downwards.
GAACCTGATAACTGATAAACTGCTGGTTGCCGAATTGATTCAGAACAAATTAAATCCGAAGGAACTGGAACACGAACTCAGAAAAATTCTTGAGGATGAAAAAACAAGGTCAGCCATAACTCTGGGCTATGAACTGTTAAAACAAAAGCTAGGCGGTCCGGGAGCTGCCGAAAGAACAGCCCGAAAGATGCTACAATATTTACAAAAAAAATGAGTTTATTAACAAACCAAATGAATCCCCTATGAACCTTTTTAAAATCATTTTTGCATTCGTATTATCAGTAACATTTGCCGCTTCTTACGGCCAGGCTCAGCAGGCTGTTCAGTCACAAAAAAAAGTGGTGAAAATTAACGCCGTCAAGCAGGATACGGGTAATCCGAACAAAAATCAGCTAAAGAAATACTCCAAGGATGAACTGTACAACATTATTTTTCCTCCCAAAAAGATTACCGACCCCAAAGAAATTCAGGCCATGGAGATATTCAACGAAGGAAGCAAAAAAGGGAAATCAGGTGATTATCAGGGTGCTATAAATGATTATACCCGATCGCTCAATATCTTCAAGAATGCAAATTCCTATATGAAGCGCGGGTACTCTTACATGATGATCGGAAATTATACTGCCGCAATTGCAGATGCAACCGAGGCCTTGAAAATGGAGCCTGCCTATGCCAAAGCATTTTTTGTAAGGGGAGTGAGCCGGTTTGAAACAAGGGACTATGCCGGCGCCGAGCAGGACCTGAACTATTCGCTCGATATTGAACATACGAATCCCATTGCTTTCAATTACATGGCAGCGATAAAGTTTATGAAACAGGATTACAAAGGGGCCCTCGCCAATTATGATGAAGTGGTAAGGCTCGATACGAAATACCAGGACATTTACACAAACCGCGGAATGATGCGTCATTACCTACAGGATTTTAGCGGTGCTATTCAGGATTATAATGAAGCACTGAAGATCAACCCCAATAATGTGTCGGCATACAACAACCGGGCTGCAGCTAAAATGATGCTCAAGGATTTTCCGAATGCCCTTACCGATCTGAACAAGGCCATCAACCTGAAAAAGGATTATGCAGATGCATACGACAACAGGGGGCGTGTAAAACAGGCCATGGGCGATACGAAAGGGGCCTGTGAGGATTGGAATACGGCCTATTCCCTTGGCCTTGATGCATCAAAAAACCTGATCATCAAATTTTGCAAATAACCGCGTAGCGAAACAGCCACATGTTCAGGCTTCTTGTTTGGGTTATTCTTATCTGTTTTTCTTCGGTAGCATATACACAAAAACAAACCGGCAAGGAGCTGATCGACTCCGGAATCCTAAAAGCCAAGTTAGGTGATTTTAAGGCAGCAATCATTGATTTTGACAAGGCCATCCAGATTGACTCTGCGGAAGCGGAACCATGGTACAACCGAGGCATCGTGCGAAGTGAAATGCAGGATTACCCGGGTGCTATCCGCGATTTCAGCAAGGTGATCCAACTCCGGCCAGTATATCCGGAACCTTACTACAACAGGGGACTTGCCCGAGATTACATGAAGGATTTTGGAGGAGCCATTTCTGATTACAATAAGGCCATCTCCTTGAAAATGAACTTTCCGGAAGCTTACCATAACATGGGGTTGGCAAAATTCGATCTGCAAGCCTACCGTGAAGCTGAAATGGATTTTTCCCGTGCCCTGCAATACAATCCGGATTTTGCCGAAGCGCTCTATAATCGCGGATTAAGCAGATTCAATCAACAGAATTATTCCGGAGCTATCCAGGATTTTAATGCAGCCATAAAAATTGACACCAGCCAGTATGAGTACTTTTCAAGCCGAGGTGCGGCACGGGCTGCTGCCGGCAATTATGAAGATGCAATATATGACTTCTCCATCGCCCTCGAAATACATCCGGAAGACCTGAACTCCTGGCTCAACAAAGGACTTGCAAATCTTTACCTGAAAAGGTACCGGGAGGCATTGACCGATTACGACAGAATGCTTGAACTGTCGCCGGGCGATCCTGAAGCGTTATGTAACCGGGGTGTGGCGCACCATTACCTGGGAGAAAAATCGGAGGCATGTGACGATTGGAAAGCTGCTTCCGAGAAGGGTTTTGCTAAGGCCAGAGGTTTCCTTTTAAAATTTTGTGAGTAAATTCCGGTTTACCTTCTCCCTTTTTTCTGATTAAGCAGGAAAAGGTACCCTATGAATTCCTGGCGGCCATATCCCCTGCTCAGGCTTTTGTTTCCGTTTCTTGCAGGTATAATTACAGGAATACTTCAGACAAAGCAGTGGCAGATTGATCTTTGGGTTAACATATTATTGTTTCTGCCGGCAATTTTTTATTGTTTCTTTCCACTGCCTGTCGCATCTTACCGTTTTCGCTGGATCACCGGAGTTGCCATCTTTTTTGTTCTGGCTCTGGCAGGGTACCAACTTATCGCCTTGCATAGCTATCCCGGGATGACTGGATTCTTTGGCAGAAACCCGTCCGGAGTGTTTCTTGTTGTGGTTGATGAACCTCCTGTAACAACGAAAGGCGGATACAAGGTAACTCTTGGTATGCGAAACAGGTTGGAAGGAAGGAGGTGGGTAGTGTCTGCAGGAAGGGGACAGGCATGGTGTAAATCAGGAGATTCCGGCAGAAGCATCCAATACGGTGACATTCTTCTGATTAAAGGTTGTTTTCAGCCCATTGCCACAGGTGGGAATCCCCATTCGTTTAATTACAGTGCGTTTCTCCGAACACGGGGAATCACACATGAGATTTACCTTAACGGACATGCCTGGAGGAAATTCCCCCTTCCCGTTGAAAATCCATTGCGAAAATGGGCATTCGACCTGCGTAACAGGCTCCTTGATATATTCAGACAACAAAAGATTACGGGAAAAGAGTTTGCCGTGGCTGCAGCGCTTTTGCTGGGATACACCAATGCTATCGATCCTGAACTGAGGCGCGATTATTCTGCGACCGGCGCCATGCATATTCTTTCTGTTTCAGGAATGCATGTGGGGATTATTTATCTCTTTCTCGACTTTTTACTTGGATTCATCGGAAAAAAACGAAAATTCCGAATCATTAAAATGCTGATTTTGATCATTTTTATCTGGTTTTATGCAGTGCTCACCGGAATGTCGCCGAGCGTCATCCGGTCCGCTGCCATGCTCAGCCTGATCATCATTGGTCGTTCGCTCGACCGCTCACCTGATATGTTCAACATTCTTTCAGCATCACTGATCATGATCCTTGCTGCCGATCCTTTCCTTGTCATGGATATTGGATTCCAGTTGTCGTATATTGCCGTGATTGGTATCGTTACGCTCTACCGTCCCATCTATGAGTTTTATTCAGCCAGGTTTTGGCTTGCAGAAAAAATCTGGTCCATCGTGGCCTGCTCACTGGCAGCTACTCTTGCTACTCTTCCACTCACTTTGATGGCTTTTCATCAGTTTCCAAACTATTTTATCGTGACCAACATCATTGTGGTCCCGTTATCAAGTCTTATCATCTATGCAGGCATTTTTGCCCTTGTGTTCAGCCCGTTTCACGGATTGTCGATGCTTCTTGGCGCAATATTCAGCTGGCTTGTATGGCTGATGAATACCCTTATTCATCTAATTGAAAGCCTGCCCTGTTCAACGCTGCGCGGGATATTTCTCAGCTTTGAAGAATTGGTTGTGATCTACCTGTTCATTGCCCTGGCTTTTCTCTTCCTCATCACCAAGGAGCGACGTTATTTGTACCTGACCCTGGTAAGTATGATACTGCAGCAAGCCTGTGTACTGCAGTTTCAACTTGTACGGCTTTCCTATTCCGCCTTGTTGGTATATCAGGTGAAAGGATGTGTGGCTGTTGATGTTGTAAGTCAGGATAAAGCAATGCTCTTTCTTATGATGAAGGAACCCGCGGAGGATCTGCCAGCCTCCCTGGCCGGGATTGCATACAATAATTCTGCGGCGCATGGCATTAAATCCAGATTGATCTTCAAGTTCAGGAGCAGAAGTTCCTCCAGAGAACGATTAAGTCAGACAAGCCAGGTGTTAAGGTGCGGGAATTTTATCGCGTTCGGAACTCAGCGGATCGTCATATTGGATGAAAAGATCCCACGGTCGCTCACGAAGCAAATCAGAGCAGATTACCTCATTCTTACGGGGAACCCAAAAGTTACCTTAAAATCAGTTTGTAGCATATTCAAACCAGGGGAAATTCTTATTGACGGGAATAATAGCAGGTGGAAAACCCGCGAATGGGAGGCACAGGCGGCTTCACTTGGTGTAAAATGTCACCTGCTGGAAAGAAATGGAGCTTTCGAAAAAGAATTTTAAAAAAGTTATTGGGTTTGTAAAAAAAAGAAGTTACTTTTGCACCTCCAATTGAGGATCGGTAGTTCAGTTGGTTAGAATGCCGCCCTGTCACGGCGGAGGTCGCGAGTTCGAGTCTCGTCCGGTCCGCTCAGAAGCGTAAAACTAATTCACAGTTTTACGCTTTTTTCTTTTCAGGATAAAATTGGATTTTTCCTATTTCGGTCTCGGTAACGTGAATTTAAACTGGCTTCCTTTGAAGGGTTCACTTTCAACCTGGATGGTTCCCATGTTGAGCTCAATGAATTCACGACACAGCAGCAGTCCAAGACCGGTACCCTGTTCACCAGCCGTACCTCTTGTTTTAATGGCTTCGTCGAGTCTGAAAAGTTTGGGAATGTTTTCTTTTGAGATACCGGTACCATTGTCGGAAACGATAACCTCAATACAATTTTCTCTGATCGCAGACCATATCCTTACATTGCCTCCATGCTGAGTGAATTTTATGGCATTGGAGATAAGATTCCTTACCACAGTGGTTATCATGTTCTCGTCGCAAAAGGCGATGGTGCCAAAATGAATGCCTGAAAAGAGTTTGATGCTCTTCTTTTCTGCCTGTGGTTTCAGGATGCTCAAGCTGGTATTAGCGATGGTGCTCAGATCGATATTGTCAGGATTAGGAATGGTTCGTCCGGTTTGGATGCGCGACCATTCCAGGAGGTTTTCGAGTAGTTTGAAAGTTCCGATTGAGGCATCATGAATATTTTTGATCATGGCACGCTGTTCTGAAACTTCGAGGGACTCAAAATCGTTGTGTAAAAGATCCGAGAAGCCGATGATGGCGTTGAATGGACCACGCAGGTCATGTGCAATTATGGAGAAGAATTTATCCTTTGAAATGTTCGATTCACGGAGGTTGGATTCAGAAGTGATCAGGGCCTCTTCATCCAGTTTGCGTTGAATCGTCATGGCGAGATGGGTCGAGATGTATTCGAGCAACTCCAACTGCTGAACTGTGAGAAAATTCTCGTTTTCAAAACTGGTAATTGCCAGTAGCCCTATTATTTCATCACCGATGTGCAGCGGAACCCCGGCCCATCCAACTGCAGGCGTTTTATTCGCACGAATTGTACCATTCGCCTCCAGTTCCCGGATATCCTTGTTGCCAAGTAAAGCTGGTCTTCGAGAATTGATAACGACCGAATTCAATGTTTTTTCGACTGGTTGCCGGTCGGACCTGACCTGGGTATCATGCAGAAAATAGGTGTCCATCAACCCCTTTTCTTTCTTCAAAAGCCCAAGATATAAATTGCTGCAATCCAGATGTTTACCCAATTCTGCTTGAATTTTGCTGAAAATGTCTGGAATATTTGAAGCGAGGTTAACAGAATTTATGAGTGAGTACGTCATCTGACGGGCATATTCGATATTCTTTTTCTCAGTAACATCCCGTACAAAGGTCACCGCGAGTTGCTGATTATTGAATTCAAAATAATTTGCATTTACCTCTGTCTGGATTACCGAACCATCTTTCTTTCTCTCCTCCGATTCTGTATAATATGCCTTACGCTCTTTGATCAGTCGCCACACCTCTTCGCGGCGTTCCGGCTTATATCTCGGATCAAGGTCTGATGCATGCATTTGCAGCATCTCCTCAAATGTATAGCCAAGTTTGGCACAGGCAAATTTATTTGCATAGGCGATGGAGGAGTCGGGACGGGTTATGTAGATTGACTCCGCAGCATTATCTACCATATATTTGGTAAGAAGCAGTTCCTCCTCAATCGCTTTCTTCAGGGTGATGTTCCTACCTGCAACAATGACCCTGCCTATTCTTGTGGAAGCGGCGGCCATTTCAGGATTGGCAATCAGCTCGAACCATTCGTAACGCTCTTTGTTGGTTCTGATCCTGTATTCAAAAGTAACCGGTTCCCGATCGGTCATTAGCTTGTCGATAGCGGCTTTCAGTACAGGGAGGTCCTCCGGATGGGAGTATTTAAACCAGGTATCAAATTCCGTGATCGTATCTGCGGGATGAATTTCCCGCAGGGGAAGCAGGCCGGAGTGCCACTCTGGTATAAAGGTAAAGTCTTCTGCAACCACAAAGGATGCTGCAAAATCAGAGATCACATCTGAAACAGTCCTGAATCGCTTTTCGCTTTCCTGGAGTCGCTCCTTGTCCCGTATAGATTCGGTTAGATCGCGAAAGACCCCAAAGGAGCCGGCAAATTCACCGTTCTCGAAATGGGGTGAAACGGTCGATTGTATCTCACGGCTTGAACCATCTTTGCGGATGATGGTGTGCACATAAGTGTTCACTTTTCCATCGCGGCGGTTGGATGTTTGCTGGAGAATTTTTTGAAATTCCCCGGCAGTCATGTAATTGCGGAGGTTGGTGTCGATAAGTTCATCCTTGGAATATCCGAAAATGTCTGCTGCCACCTGGTTTACGAAAATCAAATTCTCATGGGCGTCAACAAAGCCAAAAGCTTCGCCCAACGCATCAAGTATCTGTTTTACCTGCAAGGATATACCCAGTTGTTTCAGGTGGTCATGCATAGGATCTATTTGGCGTAACTCACAGCACGGGTTTCCCGGATAACCGTGATCTTAATCTGTCCCGGATAGGTCATCTCACTCTGGATCTTTTTCGAAAGATCAAAGGATAGCTGGTTGGCCTCTGTGTCGTTTACCTTTTCTGCTCCAACGATCACACGTAATTCGCGACCGGCCTGGATAGCATAAGTTTTTACTACACCCGGATAACTCAGCGCAAGCTCTTCGAGGTGCTTCAGTCGCTCGATGTAAGCCTCCACAACTTCGCGGCGTGCACCGGGTCTTGCCCCGGAAATGGCATCGCATACCTGAACAATCGGAGAGATCAGGTTGTTCATCTCTACCTCGTCGTGGTGGGCGCCAATAGCGTTGATGATCTCAGACTTCTCCTTGAATTTCTCCGCCATTTTCATTCCGAGTACAGCATGTGGCAGTTCAGGTTCGGTATCCGGAACTTTTCCAATATCGTGAAGTAATCCCGCACGTTTTGCCATTTTTGGATTAAGTCCGAGCTCGGCAGCCATTGTTGCACAAAGTTTTGCAACTTCGATGGAATGTTGAAGGAGGTTTTGTCCGTAGGATGAGCGATACTTCATTTTGCCAATCATCCGTACCAGTTCATGGTGCATGTTATGTATGCCAAGGTCGATGGTGATCCGTTTCCCTGTTTCGATGATCTCCTGTTCGATCTGCTTTTTAATTTTTGCCACTACCTCTTCGATACGTGCCGGATGAATGCGTCCGTCGGTGACAAGTTTATGAAGCGAAAGACGGGCGATTTCACGCCGTACCGGGTCAAATCCCGACAGAATGATGGCATCAGGTGAGTCATCAATAATAATTTCAACACCGGTAAGCGATTCCAGTGTCCGGATATTACGGCCTTCGCGACCGATTATCCTTCCTTTGATCTCTTCGCTTTCAATATTGAAGACAGACACGGTATTTTCAATCGCATGTTCTGTTGCCGTGCGCTGTATCGTTTCAATAATGATTTTCTTGGCTTCCGTATTGGCAGTGATCCTTGCCTCATCAATAATATCCTTCATGTGGGTGAGTGCCTCCGACTTAGCCTCTTCCTTCAGTGTTTCAATCAATTGTGTTTTGGCCTCTACCGCTGAAAGACTAGAAAGAGATTCCAGTTTTTCAACCTGAAGTTTTTGTGCCTTGTCGAGATCGGCCTGCTTTTTTGTAACGATCTCAAGTTGCAGACCCAGTGTTTGCTTTGCGGTGATTATCTCTTTTTGTTTTTTCGCCAGTTCTTCTACTTTCTGATTAAGGGAACCCTCCTTTTGTTTCTGCCTGTTCTCGTTTTTAGCGATCTCTTCATTTTTTTCATGAATAAATTTTTCATGTTCGCTTTTGAGTTGAAGGAATTTTTCCTTTGCCTGTAGGATTTTCTCCTTTTTCATAACCTCAGCCTTTTCCATGGCCTCTTTAAGCAATACATCGCGTTTCCGTTCCAGCGCCCGGTTCATAATAGTGCCGGTAACAACGCCGCCCAGAATAATTCCTGAAACGCAAATGATGATATATAACAAGATTCCTTCCATTGTATGTAGTTATTTATAGTGGATAATATGAAGGAAAGCCGGTGAAAATGAAAAAACCCGCATTAATCAGCGAGGTATTGATAAACCTCTAACGACACGAATAGGGCTGCCAAACTTTTCGAACGTCCACTGTCCGGGCGAACCCGAACCCATGCCGAAGCTTGGGTGAGGCCTGTCCTACGGGTATAATGAGCGTTGCCCTAATATTTGTAATGTTAGGTTTACAAACTGTCTGAATTAATGCGGGTAAATCGTCAGATTTCTTTCAAAGAACGAGTGTGACCCTATTCCTTAAGATAAGCATGCAATGCCTGATCTATCTCTTCCAGTTTCTCTTCCCATTCAGTACCTTTCACGGCGAGTAACTGTTCATGCTGCAAGTAGCTTGTTGCATACTCCAATGCCACCATGGCCAACAAATCCTGTTTGTCTTTGTACGCATAACTGCCGGAATAATCCCTGATACGTTTGTCGATCAGTTTGGCAGCCTTTCGGAACAGTTCTTCGTGATCTTTCTCGATCATCAGGCGATACGTACGTTCTGCAACCGGTAATGAGATCGAAAGTTCCTTCATGGGTATGGCAATGATTCTATCCTAAGTGTTTAAAAGTCCAATGCATTTATCGATTTCCCGCACAAGTTCGTTGATTTTCAATTTTGCTTCAACGTTTCCTTCTTTAGTTTCAAGTGTTTTTGCAAGTTTAAGTAAGTTAATCCGATCTTCAGTGGTTTTAATTATTTCCTTTTGTTTGTCAATGGTCTGGATCAACAGCTGGTTTTCGTTTTTAAATTGTTCACACGCAGTATGAAGACTTTGGTTTTGGGCGATAAGTTTTCTTACCCGGTATTCAATGCCTGAAACCAGCGTGGCAATGTCTCCCATATTGTTACTTCTGTTTATAGCTAATGCAAATATAATGATTAATTATTTATTCACAACCGGTTTACCTTTTGCCTCTAATACCGATTAAGGAGGTAAAAGCCAGGATTATGTTATTTAATGAGGATTTTATACATTACCTGTGGAAATTCAGGCTGCTTAATCCCGATCTGAAAACAGAAGCAGGGGAGTCGCTCGTTGTCCTGCATCCCGGAGAACATAACAGGGATGGCGGACCCGATTTTTTCAATGCGCGGATTCTGATCGGGGAGACCACCTGGGCCGGAAATGTTGAGATACATGTCAGGGCTTCGGACTGGTATCATCACAATCACCATACAGATCCAGCGTATGAAAATACGATTCTGCATGTTGTTTTTGAGGCAGACCGGCAAGCTGAAACGATTTACCATAACTGGTTGCCTACACTCAAGGTGGATGGTCAGTTTCCACCTGTTCTGATGGAAAGGTACCGTGAGATTATGCGTGCAAAGGAGTGGCTGCCTTGTGCCACATTGCTTCCTGAGATTCCCTTGCAGACATTCACCTTTTGGGCGCCTGTGCTTGCATTGGAACGAATTGCTGAAAAGTCAACTTCCATCAGGGCACTTCTGGCATCGGCAAAAGACGACTGGGAAGAGGCATTCTACCGTTATCTGGCCATCTGTTTCGGGTTTAAAGTCAATGCACTGCCATTTGAATTGCTCGCGAAAGCGTTACCCCTGAAATATGTCCGGCCTGCCTGCGACAATCTGTTCCGCCTTGAAGCGCTGTTCTTCGGACAGGCTGGTATGTTGAACAGGCAATTCAAGGATAACTATGCAGTTAAACTTTCAGCAGAGTATGTATTTCAGCGGGAGAAATATAACCTTGAACCTGTCTCCCCGGGAACCTGGAAATTCCTCCGCATGCGCCCCACGAATTTTCCTACGATACGGATCAGTCAGTTCTCCAGATTAATTTACAACACCCGGGGCAAACTGTTCGGTTTGGTTGAAGGGAACAATTTAAACGAGGTTCGGGAGATGTTCAATGTTGGTGCATCAGCATACTGGAATGACCATTTTGTATTCGACAAGCAATCGGTTTACTGTCCGAAAATGTTGGGTCGGAATAGTGTTAATCTGCTTTTTGTTAATGCACTGGCAATGTTTAAATTTTTCTACGGTGTTGAAAAAGATATACCTGCTGTCAGGGAACAGGCATTGCAATTTCTGGAACTTACACAGGCTGAAATAAACCATGAGACCGCCCTATGGAAGAATTCGGGATGGATCATGGAAAATGCACTTCAGTCGCAGGCGCTGATGCACCTCAAAAAGTGTTACTGCAGCAACAAACGCTGCCTTGAATGCAGGATCGGCGAACGGATACTAAATCGGAAATATGGAAAAGAAAACTAGAAAGTCAGGAGGGTACAAACGGATTTTGACGGATTACCTTACGTTCAACAGGCAGGAACAACGGGGGATCATGGTACTTTTGACAATTCTGCTGGGACTCGTTCTCGCCAACTCGGTGATCCCTTCCGAAACGTTTCAAAAACCGGTTGATTTCAGGAATTTTGAACGGGAGGTGTCCGAATTTGAGCAAGCTTGGACAAAGGGGGAACTTGACGACTCCCTGGAACGGATGAAGATGCGGAGCCGCTTTTCCACACGTTCGGACAAGTGGCATAATGATACCATGACGAAACCACGTTATCCTGAAAAACCCATCCTGGTCATCGAGCTGAACGCTGCAGATACATTCGACCTGCAGCGCCTTCGCGGGATTGGCCCGGCTTTCGCCAGGAGGATTGTCAATTACCGGCAGCGACTTGGAGGATTTGTGGAGAAAAGGCAGTTGGCGGAGGTATTCGGTATGGATTCAGCAAGATATCGTATGGTTGAACCTAATATTCGCGTTAACGCTGATTCTGTCATAACCATCGATCTCAACAACATAACCTTCAAGGAGCTGCTGCGTCATCCCTATTTTCCCTTCGGAATTACCAAAAACATCATGCTTTACCGGCAGAAAAATAAGCGGTTTAAATCGATGGAGGAATTACTGCTTATTCCGGGTATCAGTGATTCTCTGTATTTGCGGATGAAGGTTTATCTTCGTCTGGATTGATGATTTCACCATCCGCCTGTCCACCTGTTTTCCAGTATGCATCCTGGTCATCACCCTCTTCATCCTCCTCCCATTGCAGACTTGGTCGCTGGGGACCTTGTTTCCTGTAATAAACAGCCAAGACGACCCCGGCTAAAAAGCCCATCAGGTGGGATTCCCAGGAGATAGGCTTGTTCGGGAAAAATTGTGGAAAAACGCCCCAGATAAGTCCGCCGTAAAGAAAGGTCACCAGCAGGGTAAGTACCATCAATGATGTTTCCCGGCGAATGATACCGCTGAAAATCAGGAACGAGGCAAGTCCGTAAATGATTCCACTCGCACCGATATGCGCAGCGCCACCACGGGCAAAGGTCCAAACCCACACTCCGGTGATGATATAAAGCCAGAAAAGGATTCGCCATGCCAGTTCCTGATAGAAGTAAAACAGGAACGCACCCAACACAAGCAATGGCAACGAGTTCGCGAAAAGATGTGCAAAGTCGGCATGAAGGAACGGAGCGGTGAAAATCCCGGCAATACCTTTTGCCTGCAGCGGATAAAGTCCATAATCATTCAGATTCAGCCCAAGCATCACATCTGCTCCCCTGATTATCCATAGCAACAAAACAAACATTGCAGGATAAAAAAAACTGCGGTATAAACGTATTTTTTCGACTTCAGCCATGGCGTTAAATTCTCGTTAAAATTAGTTAAAAATACCGGGAGTCGGGCAGATGCCGCAGAAAAAAGCTACCTTTGCGCGCTCCAAACCTTTAATTATAAAGCGATTCATGATGTATAAGTTAATATTCAGCCTGCTCCTTGTAGTTACGTTATTAAATGTCAGCGCCCAGAGTCAGCAGCAGGACCCCAACGCCGGGATCAAGAAGTATAATACAGCCATGCAGATCATCAAATTTGCATACGTTGATACCATTAATGAGGGAAAACTGGTCGAGAAAGCGATCATAGAAACGTTGAAAGATCTTGATCCACACTCCATGTACATCTCCAAAAAGGATGTGCAGCGGGCAAACGAACCGCTGGAGGGGAATTTCGGCGGAGTGGGAATTCAGTTTGAAATACTTAAGGATACCATCACCGTTGTTCATGCGGTACCGGGCGGCCCTTCCGATAAACTCGGCATTATGTCGGGCGACAAGATTATTAAGATTAATGGTGAGCTGGTTATTGGCAAAAAAGTAACCAACCAGTTTGTGCTCGACCACCTCCGCGGCAAGCCGGGAACCAAAGTGAGCGTCGCTATTTTCCGTAAAGGAAAGAAAGATCTTATCGACTATAATATCACCCGGGATAAAATTCCTATCACAAGCATCGACGCGGCTTATATGATCAAACCAGGTGTGGGATATGTTAACCTGAACAAGTTTGCACAAACCTCAATACAGGAGTTCAAAGAAGCGGTGGTTAAGCTGAAAGCGCAAGGTATGACCAGCATGATCCTCGACCTGAGAAACAATTCGGGGGGCTATATGGGGACAGCTATAGAATTGTCGGACGAATTCCTGACGCCTGGCAAGCTGATCGTTTATACTGAAGGGATGCGCAGTCCCCGTGAAGATTTTTATTCAAGCCTGAAGGACGGTCTGTTCGAAAAGGGTAAGCTGGTGGTGATGATCAATGAAAATTCAGCTTCGGCCAGCGAAATTGTATCGGGTGCGATACAGGACTGGGACAGGGGAATCATCCTGGGGCGACGTTCTTTTGGCAAAGGCCTTGTCCAGCGTCCGTTCCAGCTGCCAGACAGTTCGCAGATGCGGCTTACCACAGCCAGGTATTATAACCCTTCCGGGAAGTGCATTCAGAAGCCCTATACTGAGGGTGCTGACAAATACTATGATGATTTCAGCAACCGGGTGAAGCATGGCGAGTTAATTCATCCCGACAGCATTAAATTCCCGGATTCGCTGAAATATTACACTTCGAAAAAACGCGTGGTTTACGGGGGCGGCGGCATTATGCCGGACGTTTTCATCCCCTGGGACTCATCCCGCATTTCTGATTACTACATGGATCTAAGGCGCAAAAACGTTATCAACAGTTTTATCGGCGACTATGTGGATAAAAACCGTAAAACTCTGCAAAAAGAGTATCCCGACTTTGCTAGCTTTGACAAAAATTTCCAGACCAGCGGTGCATTCATGGATGATTTCTTTGCATACGCTGAGAAGGAAGGGGTTAAGAAAGATGAGAAAGGTTATGCCGCTTCAGAAGGCCTCATTAACTCACAGTTGAAGGGATTTATTGCTCAGAAACTGTGGGATCTTAACGAACTCTATGCTGTGATCAACCAGTACGATGAGGAAGTTCTGAAAGCGCTTGAGGTAGTGCAGGATGATGCAACATTTGAAAAGCTCAAAATTGACAAATAGCCCTGACGATGGGTCAGCGCTCCCATTTATTTACGTGGCGGTTCCGGCTATGGATGAAGCCGAACTTCTTCCCCGGCTTCTTGAGTGTATTGCACTTCAAGGCTACCGGTCATTCAAACTGGTTGTATGTGTAAATCAACCAGAAGCCTGGCACTGTGATCCTCAAAAATCCTCAATATGTCAAAGCAATGCTGCTACGCTTCAGTTGCTGCATGGCTGGAATAAATTTCAGGTTGAGGTGATCGACCGCTCATCTCCTGGTGCAGGCTGGGTAGCGAAACGTCATGGAGTAGGTTGGGCACGTAAAACAATCATGGATAAAATTGCCAGGGAAGCTGCTCCGGGAGATATAATCCTGAGTCTCGATGCCGATACAGTATTCAGTCCCAATTACTTTCTTTCAGTTGCCACGGCCTTTAGCCGCAATCCCGACGCTGTGGCAATGGCGGTACCCTATTTTCATCGTAAGCCAGACGATCTGGTTGCCTACAGAGCCATCCTGAGGTACGAAATTTATATGCGCCATTATCTTCTGAATATGATCAGGATTGGCAGCCCGTACACATTTTCAGCACTGGGATCTGCCCTTGCCTGCACTGTGCGCGCATACAAGACCATCGGCGGGATGAGTCCGAAAATTAGCGGAGAGGATTTTTATTTTCTTCAGAAACTGAGGAAATACGGACCCGTTCTGATCTGGAATGATGAACATGTTTATCCTGAAGCCCGTTTTTCCGACAGGGTCTTCTTTGGAACCGGCCCTGCCATGATCAAAGGTGACACGGGAGACTGGACCAGTTATCCGATCTATTCAGCGAAAAGCTTTAATGAGATCATGGAGACTATGTTGTTGTTTCCGGTCTTCTATTTCAAAACACTGAAAACAAAAGTTAACCGCTTTCTCGCAAAATTTTTTGCTGAAAAAGATCCATGGAAACCTTTGCGGGAAAACCATGCGGATCTGGATCATTTCATGCGGGCCTGTCATGAAAAACTTGACGGATTAAGAATCCTTCAATATCTGAAAGCGGAAAATTCCAGGGATCTGAAATCCGATGAACAGCGCCTGTATGAATGGATGGTTGAATATTACGACGCGAAGGAGGTAAATGAGCTGAATATCAATTGGAAGAAATTTAGTTTTGCATACGCCTCCGCCGAAGAACTTGAGGCGATACGCACATTTCTCTTTGCGAAGGAGATGGAAGCAAGGTTTAATTCAGCACTTGAGTAACAAGCAATGCAGCCTCCTGCAGTGTTATTGCGGAATGTACTTTGAGCCCGGATTCATCAATCAGTTTTTTTCCTTCAACGGCATTCGTGCCCTGTAACCTCACAATGATGGGGATATTTATCTCACTGATATTGTTGTAGGCATCAACCACTCCCTGGGCAACTCGGTCGCAACGAACGATTCCGCCGAAAATGTTGACAAGGATCGCTTTTACAGCAGGGTCCTTCAGAATAATCCGGAATCCCTCTTCAACCCTTTTGGAATTGGCAGAACCGCCCACATCGAGAAAGTTTGCAGGGGACCCGCCGGATAGTTTAATAATATCCATGGTGGCCATGGCCAGGCCGGCTCCATTTACCATACAGCCAACATTACCAGTCAGTTTAACGTAATTCAGATCATGCCGTGTAGCTTCAACTTCAATGGGGTCCTCTTCATCATAGTCTCTCATGGCAGCAATCTCCGGATGACGGTAGAGTGCATTGTTGTCAATTACCACCTTGGCATCTGCTGCCAGGATTTTATTATCAGAAGTTTTAAATACCGGGTTAATCTCGAAAAGGGATGCATCGCTTCCTTCATATGCCTTGTAAAGCCCAGTAACGAATTTTACCATATTTTTTAAAGCTTCATCCTTAAGGCCCAGATTGAAAGCCACCTTACGTGCCTGGAAAGCCTGAAGTCCGATTTTTGGGTCAATCTCTTCCGTGAAAATAAGCTCGGGGGTTTCTGCAGCTACTGCTTCGATATCCATGCCTCCGCGGGGTGAATACATTAATATGGTATGACCCTTTTGACGGTTCAGCAGGATACTCATATAGATCTCCGTTGGCTCGGTAGGACCAAAATAGAAGATGTTCTGCTCCACGTAGATCTTTCGTACAAGTTTTCCTTCCGCACTGGTTTGCGGGGTTACCAGCGTCATTCCCAGGATTTCGCTTGAAATCTTACGTACCTCTTCGATGGATTTGGCCACTTTGACGCCCCCGCCTTTTCCTCGTCCACCCGCATGAACCTGTGCTTTTATCACCCACTTATCGGTGCCTGTTGCACCCTGCAGGTATTCCGCAGCTTTTACAGCCTCTTCCTCGGTATGCGCAAGCACACCTTCTGGAACTGCTACCCCAAATTTCTTAAGAATGGTCTTGCTCTGGTATTCGTGTAGGTTCATATGCCGGTTTATTGAAATCGAAGATCAAAATTAACAGTTTGAGCCGGATTTGCAATAAATCGGGCTGAATAATATCCATATTTTTTATTTTTTCCGGATTGTCATCGATCAAACGGGTTTTGACAATGTGAGCATCGAGCCCTGATTCGTCTTAGTTCGCACAGTTTTATTATCTTTGCCGGTCAGGCTGATATTATGATTATTGCAAACGAGATACAGAAAAATTATGGTCCGCTGAAGGTCCTCAAGGGGATCAGTCTGGAGATTGGTAAAGGTGAGATCATCTCCATTGTGGGGTCTTCGGGTGCCGGTAAATCCACATTGTTGCATATTCTCGGAACACTCGACAAGGCTGATGGCGGGACGGTTGAAATTGGCGGAACAAGGGTTTCAGAGCTTTCTGAACGTAAATTGTCTGATTTCCGCAACCGTAATATAGGCTTTGTTTTCCAGTTCCATCATCTTCTTCCTGAATTCACTGCCTTGGAAAATATCTGCATCCCTGCTTTAATTGCCAAAAGCGGAAAAAAGGAGGCCATGTCAAAAGCAATGGAGTTGCTTGATTTCATGAACTTGCGTGAACGGGCCGATCATAAACCTTCCCAACTTTCGGGTGGAGAGCAGCAACGTGTGGCTGTGGCCCGTGCACTGGTCAATGAACCTTCCGTTGTGCTGGCTGATGAGCCTTCCGGAAACCTGGATTCTGCATCAGCAGTTGATTTGCATAAACTCTTCTTTCAGCTTCGCGATACATTCAACCAGACTTACGTGATCGTTACGCATAACCTTGAACTGGCTGATATGGCCGACCGAAAACTTACTATCCGTGATGGAGTGATAGTATGATGATGTAGGCGGATAAAATTATTTATCCAAAGATCCGTTATATAGGAAACGAATCCATCGAAAAAGAACGATACTCCTTGCATGAAGATCATCAAAAATTATAAAATCCTCCTTGTTACAACCGCTTTATTTGGTTCCCTCGTAGCCCTGGGATTGGTCTCCCGATATTTCCCGGTGCCGTTTGGTCAATCTGAACCAGGTTCAGTACAGGAGGTGAAGTTGCCGCCCGATACAAATCTAGTGGTTAAGCCACCCTCATCAGATTCAGCATACACCTCCATTATTAAATCCTACGACACTTATTTCCTCGCAAAGGATTACGATAATTGTTTGCGTGAACTTGAAAAGGCACAAAAAATTAAGCCCCGGGAACAATCGGTCAAGGACAGGATTCTCAAGATCAAAGGACTGATCGCCGATGGAAAACAAAAATCGGAAGAGGCCCAAAAGGCGGTCACTTCAGGCGATACCTATTTTGGCGCAAGGGATTACCTCAATGCAAAAGCATCCTATCAGCTTGCTGTCGGACTCACTCCTGACGACCCGGCGGTGAAGGAGAAGCTTGCCAAAACCATGAACCTGCTGCGTTCGCAGAAAGCTTCCAACACGCTTTATGATGTTGCTGTGGCGAGTGCCGACAAGCTATTTCAGGAGAAGGATTACGAAAAGGCAAAGCTGGAGTATGAAAATGCCGGGAAGATATTACCCGGGGAGGTCTATCCGAAAAATAAAATTAATGAGATCATTAAAATTCAGGTCGACCTCCAGGTAAAAGGTGCCGCCTATTCCCGCTACCTTACGAGTGCTGATAAATTTTACACGGCAAAGAATTTTATTGCTGCCCTGAGCGATTATAAAAATGCGCTGGCGATCCGTCCTTCAGAGAAATATCCGCAAGACCGGATAAATGAGCTCACGACGATAATTGCCGCACAAAAAACCAAAGATGATGCTTACAAATTAGCAATATCCCTCGCAGATCAGAATTTCAACCAGGCTCGCTATACCGAATCCGTAAAAGGGTATCAGGAGGCGCTGACGATCAAACCGGAGGAGACTTATCCCAAATCCAGGATCCGGGAAATTGAAGGGATTCTTGCACGCAATCAGGTTGCAACAGAAGAGTATGAGAAATATGTTTCGCTTGCCGACAGTTTGTATATCGGAAAAAATTATTTGAAAGCCCGCGAAAATTACCTGAATGCAATTTCGGTAAAACCTAAGGAATCCTATCCGAAAGAGATGCTTTCGAAAGCCGAAAAGATGCTTACGGGTCAGGAAGCTTCCATGGCCAGGTCGCTGGATGAGCAGTATGCTGCTGCCATTGCAATGGCTGATAAACTTCTCGCCGGAAAATCATTCGAGCCTGCCCGTTCGGAATATCTGAAATCTACCAATCTCAAACCACTTGAACAATATCCAAAAGATAAGATACTTGAGATTGACCGGGCTCTTTCGGATCAGAAAGCCATTGAAAATCATTATAAGGCCACCATAGCAGAAGCTGATAAATTGTTGACTGTCAAATCCTTTGAGGCTGCAAGAGTCGAATTTAACAAGGCCATTGTCCTGAAGCCCGGCGATCAGTATGCACTGTCGAAGATTGAAGCCATCAAACTGATGCTCGATGAGCTCGCCCAAAGTCAAACCCGTGCTGAACAGTACAAAACGCTGATTGCATCTGCCGACCGGCAACTTGCTGATAAATCGTATGAGCCGGCAAAGTCCGATTATAAAAAAGCACTGGCCTTAAAACCCGGAGAAACCTATCCGAAATCGAAAATTGCCGAGATCGACAGGTTGATGCAGGATATGGAGCAATCCAGGAAACTGCAGGCAAATTATGACAAGGCGGTGCGGCGTGGTGATAGTTTGATGATGTTATCCTCCTGGGAACCTGCCAAAACAGAGTTTCTGGCTGCCCTGAAGATCAAACCAACGGAAGCCTATCCTATATCAAAGGTCGGCGAAATAGATAAAGTACTTGCGGACGTTCAACGACTGAAAACCCTCGATGATCAGTATGCTGGTTCTATCGCAAGCGGAGACAAATTATTTAGTGATAAGAAATACGAAACGGCCAGGGTTGCCTACCAAAGAGCGGGGGAACTTAAACCAGCTGAACAATATCCGAAGGACAAAGTAGCAGAGATCAGCTCGATTCTGGATGGTCTCGCCGCCAGGAAAGTACTTGACGACCGTTATAATGCAGCTGTGCTGTCAGCAGATAAACTTTTTGCTGCGAAATCACTTGAACTGGCCCGCGCTGAGTACGTGAACGCCGGGGGTATCAAACCAAATGAAAAATATCCCGGAGAGATGATCGCAAAGATCGACCAGTCAATGGGTGAACTTGCTGCTAAAAAGGCACTGGAAGACCAGTATAGCCAGACTATTGCGGCCGCAGATAAGCAGTTTTCAGAAAAACTCTTCGATCTGGCAAAACAGGGTTACCAGCAGGCCATGGCAATAAAGCCAACAGCGGTATATCCACCGTCAAAAATTACTGAGATAGACAAGATCCTGGCGGAAGTTGCGCGTCAGAAGGCACTGGACGAGGATTATCTGAACGCAAATGCTTCAGGGGATAAACTTCTTGCGCAGAAGTCGTACATTGAGGCGAAAGCCCAATATGGAATTGCCCTTAACTTAAAGCCTGCAGAAAAGTACCCAAAGGATAAAATAGCGGAGGTGGAGGCAGCCCTGGCAGAAATTGCTCAACTAAAATCACTGGAGGATCAGTATACAGGGGCCATTGATAACGGCGATAAATTCCTGACGGAAAAAAAATATGAAGCTGCCCGGGAATCGTTTTTAAATGCAGGCAGAATCAAACCGGCTGAGCAGTATCCTAAGGATAAAGTGGCCGAAATTGCTGCAATTTTAGAAGGTATTGCCAAACAAAATGCACTCGATGCACGATACCAGTCATCTGTTTTAGCCGCTGATAAACTTTTGGCAGCTCAATCGCTTGAACAGGCCCGGGCGGAATATGTCAACGCCGGGAACATAAAACCAGGGGAACAGTATCCGAAGGATAAAATGAAGGAGATAGATGCCACTCTTGCTTCAATTGCTGCACGTAAGGCGCTGGATGAGCAATACGCATCGAAGTTGGCCACGGCCGACAAGCAATTTTCCGATAAGGCCTGGGACGAGGCCAAACTGTCGTTTCAGGCAGCTGTTGTTTTAAAACCTGCGGAATCCTATCCGAAATCAAAAATAGAGGAGATTGAGAGGATCCAGGCAGAGCTTTCCCGCGTACAGGCCCTGGATGATCAGTACAAGAAAGCAATAGCGGCGGGAGACTTGCTTTTTTCCGCAAAATCATACGCCGAGGCAAAGCTGCAATTTAGTGAGGCTTTGAAGCTGAAACCGGCCGAACAGTACCCGAAGGATAGAATTTTAGATGCCGACAAGGCATTGGCGGAAATTGCAAAACAAAAATCGTTGGATGATCAGTATACCGGCGTGCTTACAAAAGCCGATGCACTCTTTGCACAGAAATCCTATACTGAAGCCAGAAGTGAATATGCCGGAGCGCAGGTGCTAAAACCCACTGAGAAATATCCGAAAGAAAAAATTACAGAGATAGAATCGATTTTATCCGACATCGCCATTCGGAAAAAAGCGTTTGATGACAGTTATAAGGCCTCCATCGGAAAGGCGGATCAACTGTTTGCCGCGAGAACATATGAAATGGCGAAGAACGAATATCTGAATGCGGAATCAATTAAGCCTGATGAGCGTTATCCCAAACTTAAGGTCGTTGAAATAGATTCTGTGCTTGCCGGCATTGCTAAGAAGAAGGCTTTTGATGAGGAATATACGAAGGTTCTCGCAGCTGGGGATAAGTTACTTGCGGCAGCCAGCTTTGCGGAGGCCCGGACAGCCTTTCAGCAGGCAGCGGTGATGAAGCCGGCAGAACAGTATCCCCGGCAGAAAATCGTCGAGGCCGAAACCGGTATCGCTGACAAGGACCGTAAAAAGGCAATCGACGAACGGTATGCCACAGGCATCGCAAATGCAGATAAACTGCTTGAAGAAAAGTCATATGAGCTGGCCAGAACTGCATTTCTGGATGCCGGTAAAATAAAACCTGCAGAGCAATATCCAAAGGATAAGGTGGCTGAGATTACGACGACACTTAGTGCGATCGCCAGGCAGAAATTAGTTGATGATCAGTTTAAAACGATCCTGGCCAAGGCGGATCAGCTGCTTCTTTCAAAAACCTATCCCCAGGCACGTCTCGAATTTGAGAACGCTTTGAAAGTGAAACCTGCAGAACAATATCCCAAGGATAAAGTTGCAGAAATCGATGCCATTTTGGCTCAGATCAAGGCCAGGGAGGATGAATATCGCACCCTTATTTCCAAAGCAGATCAGCTGCTCATTGCCAAAAGTTATGAGCTGGCACGCACCGAGTACCAGAATGCGGGTGTTATTATGACAGACCTGAGTTATCCCCGGGATAAGATTGCTGAGATTAACCGTACGCTTACAGAACTCAAAGGAAAGAAACAGACTTACGATGATCTGGTGGCGGATGGCGATGGAATGCTGCAACAGAAGGACTGGGGCCGTGCAAAGGATCTGTTCCGGCAAGCCCTGGTGATATTCCCGGAAGAGACTTATCCAAAGCAGCGGATCGCACTTGTTGATAGCAAAATCGATAGCTTATACCGGGCTAACAAATCGCGGTACGATAAGGCAGTTGCCGATGGTGACAGGTTCTTTAACACCTTTGAATTCGACAAAGCCGTGGATGCGTTTTTAGAGGCGATAAGTCTGCTCCCGATGGAGAATTATCCGAAAGAGATGATCACCAAGATCCGGCGCACCATTTCCGAAAATGCCATTGTCGATGTGCTGAATTCAACAGTTACCATCGCGGCCGGGAGTGAGCGGCAATTCTCCTTCCAGCCTGTAAATATGGCTTCGAGAAAGAATAATTTTGTTTACCTGAAAATACGCAATTTATCGAATAAACCCTTCAATATCCTGATGCGTTATGGAAAGGATAAGCAGGCTAATGGTGGCGTTGTGATCAGGAATCTGAGCCTTGACGGTAAGGTCAATGAGCGACTGGTTGGGGTACGCGATCAGGACTTATGGTATCGCGAAGACAACAACTGGATCAGCCTCATTCCGCAGGGGGGAGATATTGAAGTCTCTTTTATCCAGGTTTCGCGGGCAAAATAACTCTTCCGGAACTTCAGCCACGCTAGATCTCAAATCAGTTAAACAGTTTGTTCAGCAATTTGAGAATATCTGACTTGGTAAATGGTTTGGCCAGGTATTCCGTACATCCCCCAGCAATCAGTCTGTCCCTGTCCCCGAAAAGTGTGTATCCGGTCAAAGCTATAATTGGGGTCTGTTCGTTCACCTTCTGCCTCCTGATCTGCTGCGTGGCCTGAAGGCCATCCATGCCCGGACCAAGGTTTATGTCCATCAGAATAGCGTCATACGATTTCTCAGAAGTCATCCGGATCGCCGTCGGGCCATCCAGCGCCCAATCAATTTCAAACTGATGCTTCAGGTATGCAATCGATAATTGCATGTTCACCTCGTTGTCTTCCACAAGCAGCAGTCTCCGTATTATATTTTGTGGCAGGGGATCATTGGGAACCGTTACGGATACTGTTGTGTTCGTGCGGCTCTTTTCAGGTTGTCGTCCATCCTCAGCCGGACAGGGGATCCAGATGTTAAAAAGTGAACCTTTCCCGATTTTGCTTTCAACATGAATTTCACCGCCTAAAAGATCGATCATCTTTTTTGCAATGGTAAGTCCGAGTCCGGTTCCTTCAAAGCTGCGATTCTGACCCTCACTGGCTTGCCGGAACTCTTCGAATATCAATTTCAGATGTTCTTCAGAAATCCCGATACCTGTGTCCTCAATGCGAACCTGGAGGTATCTTTTGTTCTCCCTTATTGCTTCTGAGACTTCAATCGCAACGCCGCCTTCGGATGTGAATTTGATTGCGTTGTCGAGGATATTCGAGATCGATTGAATAAAGAAAAATAGATCAAGGTAGCCGGGTTTAACCTCAAGTGATCGTAGTTCGAGAAACAGGTTGCGGGCTTTGGCAATAGGCAGGCGACTGTCAACCAATTCCTTGATCTGGTATGCGATATCAACAAATTCAGATTTATATGCATTCAAACCTGACTCAAGTTGCGACAGCTGCATAATTGATTCAAGCGTTTTCATCAGGCGCTTGCCGGAACTATTTACATGCATAGCCATGTCTTTATGTTCCTGTAATTCAATCTCATGAGTTAATATTTCGGAAAATCCCAGAATTCCATTCAGCGGGGTCCGAAGTTCGTGGCTCATATTGTTGAGTAACGTAGATTTCAAACGTGAGGATTCTTCTGCCTTTTCTTTCGACAAAATTAATTCCTGCTGTAATAGTTTACGTTCGGTGATGTTGCGGGAAATACACAGCACTTTCTGGTTATCGACCTTTACAAGCCGGGCTTCAAAATAAGAGATAACATCTTGATTTGACACCTGATATTCAAGTTGTTGTAATTTTTCAGTGTCAAGGCATTTATTAATGAGGGAGATTGTTTTGGAGGCTATTCCCGGCTCGAAAAAATCACTTATATTCTTCCCGATAAGATCTTCGGGTTTCGCAATCAGGTCGGCGGTATTAGATGCATAACTGTCAAGATATTTTCCTTCCCTGTCGAAAATGAACATGAGGTCGGGGAGGGCATCTATAATGGCTCTGTTTCGCTGAAGCAGCTCCTGAAATTCCTTTTCGATAAGTTTTTGAGAGGTGATGTCACGACCGCTTCCCACCGTTCCGATCATATTTCCATCTTCATCGAGGATGGGTGCTTTCTGAACGTCAAGGTATAAAAACTGTCCCTTGATGTTGCCGAATTCTTCAAATTTACCAGCACTTTTGCGCTGCATGGTTAGTTCATCGGAATCGGTACAGATCTCACCAAAGTTATGCCATTCCGGATCATCCGGATGGGATTGTCGTTCTCGCTCTGCGAAATACATGTCCGTCTTACCAATAGGTTCGTTGGAATCTTTCGCGTTAAGCATCTTTTCGCAAAGAGATTTGTTTACGAAAAGGAACCGCTTTCGCATGTCTTTTGCCCATAAAAGATCAGGAATGTTATCGGCCATGAGCCTGAACATCTCCTGCACATACTTGTACCGGGTATGACTCTCCAGCAACGCCTCCTGAGATTCCCTCGCTTCCGTAACATCATAAGCAAGTCCGATGATGCCATATGGTTTCCCGTCAACATCCCGCAACAAAACCTTTCGTGTGGCGAAAATCTTTGTAATTCCGTCGATCACAATGGGCTCTTCAAATCCTTCAGTACTGTTTCCAGACAAAATTATTTCAAGATCGGAGTCTCTGTAACGGTCAGCAACTGAAGGTTCGTAAAAATCAAAATCAGTTTTTCCCACTATCTGTTCCGGTGTCGTGTCCAATTGCCGGCAAAACATTTCATTTGCAGCAATATAGGCACCATCAAGGTTTTTATAGAACACCATCGCGGGGATATTGTTGATGATGGTGTTCAGGATAAGTTGGTCGTTCGTCGGATTGTTATGTTTCATTGATGATTTTACCTGTAATGGTGTCATGCCCTGGAAAAAATGTGGGTCATAATGTCTAATAATCCCTTTTGACTATACGGTTTACCAAGGTAATGGCTGCATCCGCCAGACAATAATTTTTCGCAATCACCTAACATTGTGTAACCGGTTATGGCCAGGATCGGGATTTCCCGGTAATTCTCAATTTTTCGGATTTCCTGTGCTGCTTTAAGTCCATCCATACCCGGACCGAGATTAATATCCATCAAGATGGCGGAATAGGGAAATGCAGCAGCCATTTTGATGGCAGAAAACGCATTGGCTGCCCGTTCTATGACATACTTTCCCTTTAAGTAGAGTCTCACGATTTCAGCATTGTCATCGTTGTCCTCCACAACCAGGATCACAGGAAGTTCATCAGGTTTTTGAATGCTGAATGTTTTACCAGCATAACCTTCATTGCTTGCCAATTCTATTTTGGTCATTCCATCCGGGGGATCTGTATCGGCAGGAAGACATAAAGTAAAAATGGAACCAAGGTTCAATTCACTCTCAACGGAAATTTCACCGTTAAGCATTTCTGCCATTTTTCTCGCGATGGTGAGTCCAAGACCTGTGCCCTCATAACTGCGATTATACCCTTCGCTGATCTGTCTGAATTCATGAAAGATCAACTCAAAATGCTCTGTGGGTATTCCGATACCCGTATCCTTAATCCGGATGAGTACCCAATTCATTCCCTCCCTGATCGCGTGATCCGTCTCAATGGTAACCCCGCCGTCGCTGGTGAATTTGATGGCATTATCGATAAGATTATGCAGGATGATCTGCAACAGGTTCTCATCATACAAAGCAGCAAGGTTATCTTTAAATTCCGTGATCAGATAGAGATTTTTTTCGTTTGCCACCGGCTTAAATGGCTGGAGGGCATTCGATATGGAGTAGTGGATGTTGAATTTCCGGATCTTCAGTTTGGATTTGGTGGTTTCAAGATCTGCCAGGTCGAGAATTGCCTTGAGGGTGGTCATTAACCGCTGACCTGCAACATGAATTTTTCGTGCAAAGAAAACAATCTCGGGGTCTTGGGAGTCGCTTGCAATCAGGTCTGAAAATCCCAGAATTGCATTCATCGGAGTGCGGAATTCATGGCTCATATTCGCCATTAGGGAGGTTTTTAAACGATCCGATTCCGAGGCTCTCTCGTGCGAAATCAAGATCTCCTCTTCAGCGCTTTTACGGTCTGTTATATCCATCATCATGCCCAGAATCATTCCTTCCTCGTAATAGGCATTGACAAGCACAACCCGTTTGTTCCCTCTTGCAGTCACCAGGGCCAGTTCATAATTTCTCAAAACATGCTCCTTGATCAGAAGTGTCAGAAATTCTTTCCGGATGACGGTATTGGGATAAAATGTTTCGATATTCGACGACATGGCAGCAACTACATTGTCGAATTCAAGGAGCTCCACCATGGCCTGATTGACAAATAACAGTTGGCCTGAAATGTTTGAACGGTAAATCCCGATTACAGCATTGTCAACAATCTGCCTGTATTTTTCCTGCGAATGTTCCAGCGCTTTTTCAGTCTGCCTCAGCTGATGTGTCCGGATAAGCGTCGATAAAATGTCGGCAACGGATGAGCTGAATTCCTGGTCCTCAAGCGACCACTCCTTTCGCGCTCCAACACTCTCACAACAGATCAGGCCTGCCAGTTTTCCGTCATGCCTGACGGGTGTGTCAAGCATCGAAACGATTTTTAATTGTCCGAGATATAAATCTTTGAACTCCGAGGTTCTGGTGTCGGTTACGGCGTCTGCGGCGGCGATGCATCGCGCATGTTCAAGTGCTGTGAAGTAAACGGGAAATTCATCGGTAAAAAGCATCATGCCCCGGCTATGCTGATGAAGGCTTCGGGTAAATAAATCACAACAAATGATAGCTGTCCGGTCTTCATTAAATAGCCAGATGCTGGTACGCTCGGTTCCGATCACTTCAGCCAGCTTCTCAGTTATCAATCCGTAGGCCTGATCGATATCTTTGCGGGTGGTTTTTGATAACTCCAGAAGGATTTTTTGATTGTTGTCGACGTGTCGCTTTTTGTAATTTTTCTCCTCCAGCAGGCGTTTCTGTTCCGTGACGTCGTGCAGGGTGGCAATAACACCGAGAACCTCATTGGATTCACTAAAAAGTGGGGCAAATACCCCATCGGCCCATCGTGTTTCACCGGTATGCCCGTCAACGACCGGAATAGTTTCAACTTTTTCGATGGCCCCAAGAGCTGCTTCAACAATCGCATTTCTCACACATTCAAGATCAGCTTTCGGAAAAATCTCATCAAGAGATCTGCCAATAATCTCAGCCTCATCGCACCCAAGGAACTTCGTCATTTTCCGGTTCGCATAAGTGGTTTGATGAGCCAAATTCATAATCCAGATACATTCATCACCGTTTTCAACGACCTGTCTGAATACAGATTCGCTGAATCGGAGATGTTTATATTGGTCAGAATGGTCCATTTTTAGCATGTATGTGCTGATTATTAGGCGCTACCAATTTCCATTTAACTGGGGATCAATTTATAAATTATTTTGCATACAAGGCAAAAAACTTTTTGATTTTTGGCTTGTATGAAATGGCCTTCCTGACGGTTTTCAGTAATTTTTCAGGATCAACAAGGTAATTTCCGGGTTCATACCAACCCTCCCTGAATAACCAACTGTTCCCAATCCACGATTTACATACAAATATTGGTTTGGCAGATTGCCAGTTGAGCCTTTGCGATAAAGCCCTCCCCAATGCGGGTAAAGCCATTCAATCGGGCTCCAGTGAATGGATCCGGTTTCAATTCCGAACTGTCCGCCATGAGTATGTCCGGATAAAGTCAGAATAATATCCGGGTAACTTTGCGACACGATCTTGTCCCAATGCGTTGGATCGTGCGAGAGAAGAATTTTACAGGATGTCTTTGTCAGACAGGAAAGGGCTTTTCGCATATCTGCCCGCTTGTGAAATCGCTGCTCGGCACCCCAGTTCTCCACACCGATTATGGCAATGCTGTCGATACCTTCTCCAATCTGTACAGATTGATTCAAAAGAAGTGTCCATCCCAGTTTTTTATACCACTCATGGAGTTGTACCATGTTCTGCTGTTTTGCACGTTCATCAGGCCATCTCAAATAATCACCATAATCGTGATTTCCCAGGATACAAAATACTCCGTGTCTGGATTTAAGCTTACTAAGAATTTGCTCGAATCCGATCCCGTCCACCGTTGCATAGTTAAACATGTCGCCGGTAAACAATATCACATCGGGTTTGAGCGCATTAATTAACGAAACAGCCTCTTTAAGCTTGCCTTTGGATGTCCAACTGCCCAGGTGTACATCAGAGAACTGAACAACTCGGTAACCGATGAACCCTTTTGGCAAATTTGCCATGGATACCTCCACTGTCCTGACGTTGAAATCGAATATCCAGACAAACATGCCCAGCAACAGTAAACTCCACGTTAATCCGCCAATAATCCATCCGGTCCGGAGGATGGCTTTTCGCCTGGCAATGGCAGGAAAGGAAGGAACTCGTTTTAACTTCCTGACCAGGAACCTGAACAGCCGTTCCAGGTCGGCCATGGCAAGGAACAGGATCGGAAATCCCTGCGCCACCAAGGTGATGAAGACAAGGCTTACCACCTGTGTTCTGATGAACAGGTTCCATTGAAGAAAGGAGTAGAATAAACCGAAAATGACAAGTGAGGCCAGGATCGCCAGGGGCAGCCAGTAAATTGATGCCACAAGGTATTTTAGTATCCCGGGCAATGCGAAAATTTTTCTTTTTACAGAATTCCACAGATAAATGTCCGTCAGCAGAAATATCAGCAGGAGTGTAAGCATTGCCTGGTACTTCGGAAAAAATCCCCGGAGAACATAGATGAGCGCCAGCGATGAGAGTGCGAAAAGGGTCAGCTGAATGGCTTTTCTCATTTATTTTTCACATAGTTAACCAAACCCTTGGCATCGAATATCTCCATCAGCTTTTCGGGCAGAGGGGCAAAGGTAAATTCCAGATTTCCAACAGCTACAATGCCTTTTTCGAAGTTTATCGACACTTTGTCCCCCTGGCGGTAGGCATCCACTGCCTCGGGTACAAGGATAATCGGCAATCCCTGATTTACAGAGGAGCGGTAAAATATTCTGTTCACGGATTTGCAAATCACTGCCCTGATTCCTGCAAAGGCAAGTCCCACAGAAGGGTGTTCGCGGGAACTTCCACAGCCGAAATTGGAACCGGCCATGATGATGTCGCCCGATTTTACGCGTTCAGCAAAACTATTATCGAAACCCTTGAAAAGATGCGGCATGATCTTGTCTGCTTCCGAACTTTGTACAGCATAGGTAAGATTGCCTGCAAACATCTGATCCGTGTTGAGGTTGTCGACATCTGAATAATTCCATGTACCGTCATCAAACCGGTCATCGCCCTCTTTGATGTCAACGGTGGCGCTCTGTGGGGCATGGAAGGGAAATTTGTCATCAGCCTGAATTCCTCTGGGATCGGAAATCTCACCTTTCAGTGCAGAGCAGGCAACGGTGGCAGGGGAGGCCAGATACACACTCGAAGCCGGGTTCCCCATTCGTCCTTTGAAGTTACGGTTAGCGGTTGATATAATGTTGTATCCATCAGCCGGGATGCCCTGGCCTGTGCCCAGACATGGCCCGCAGGAAGAGGCCAGAACGTTGGCGCCGGCTTCCATGAAAATATCGATCAATCCCTCTTTCATGGCTTGCGAGAATATCTCTTTGGAGGCGGGAATTACCTGAAGTTGCATGAATTTTGGGATCTTGTTTCCTTTTAACACGGCAGCAGCCTCCCTGAGGTCCTGGAGACGGCCGTTTGTGCAGGTCCCAATCAGGGCCTGTTGAATTTTAGTTCCCTGAACCTGAGAAACCGCTTTAACATTGTCCACATGATGGGGTGCAGCAACAACAGGGAAAATCTCACCAAGGTTGATGGTAATCTCTTTCAGGTAGGTCGCATTTTCATCGGCCCAGGTGCCTGTGACTTTTTCCCCAAGATGGTTTTGCAGAACTTCATCGGCAGGGAAGACAGCATTCTTGGCCCCCATTTCAGAGGCCAGATTGGCGAGGACCATACGGTCGGAGATTGTCAACGACTTCACGCCGTTGCCGTGGTATTCAATGGACATATAATCTGCGCCGCTTGAGCCTATCATTCCGATGATCCACAGCGCAATATCCTTTGCATAGACCCCGGGTTGCAGGTTTCCGGTAAGGGTTATTCTGATCGATTCAGGGACGCGGAACCATGTTTCTCCCTGTTTCCAAAGGCCGGCAGTTTCTGTTCTGTCGATACCGGCGGCAAAGGCATTGTAAGCACCTGCCGTACTTGTGTGACTGTCGCTCCCGACAATGATCATACCCGGACGGGCATAATAGGACATCAGTTGATGACAAATTCCGTCGCCAACATCATGAAATTTTTTAATTCCGAATTTGTCAACAAAATCGCGGATTACCTGGTAGTCGTTGGCCAGTTTCGAACTGGTGGGAGGTGCATTGTGATCGAGGGTGATCAGCAGTGCATCAGGGTTGGACAAGGCGGTTCCGCCCATTTTTTTGAAGGTGCTGAAAATACTCGAAGTGTTGTCGTGCGAAAGAATGATATGGGGCGTGGCAAAAACGATGCTGCCTTTTTCGGCGCCAAAGATCTTTTCAACAAAAGTTTTTCCTTTCATAAAGAGCGTGTTGCAGATTGATTGTTTATTCATTAACAGGTTTCAAATTTATGAAAACTACGGCAGCGATGCAACAAACAATCAGATGAAAAAAAATTTGTTAAACCGGCAGGAATTCCTAATTTTGCAGCCCCGAATATCAAAGGTGGTTTTCGGAAATTAGCAAAGATCCTGGAGAGATGGGTGAGTGGCTGAAACCAACAGTTTGCTAAACTGTCGTACGGGAAACTGTACCGGGGGTTCGAATCCCCCTTTCTCCGCCAGGTTGTTACAGCATCTGAATAAGATTACGAACATCCTCATAAAATCTTATCTTTGCTGCGAATTTGAAATATCGGGGTATAGCGCAGCTGGTTAGCGCGCCTGCTTTGGGAGCAGGAGGTCGCAGGTTCGAATCCTGCTACCCCGACCAACAAAATCAAGGGTTTTAGAAGGTCAACTTCTGGGACCCTTTTTCATTTGCACAAAATTTGCATTATTTTGGTGACTGAAAATGCCCCTCCTGATCAGGATGATAAAATCGCATTTTAAGGGTTGATGATTCGACCGGAATGGCCAGTGATTTTTTTGAGGGATGGTAAAATCAATTCAAGAACTTCCTTTGACGAACTATATGATGGTATCTTCTTAATCGAAAACTCAAGAATTATATTTACCCATTTCAATTATTCTGTTTACTTTTAATGACCAAACCCTAAATGCGGTCATATGAGTCCCAAAGAAGCCAGAGCCAGGATCAAGATAAACAAGCTCCTTGAAGATTCCGGCTGGCGTTTTTTCGGTAATAACCAAGGTAAGGCGAATATCGTCCTGGAAAATCACACCAAACTAAGCAGGCAAAAAACACATGAACTGGGCGAGGATTTTGAAAACTTGACCAATGGTTATATTGATTATCTTCTATTGGATGATAAAGACTTCCCACTGATCATACTTGAGGCCAAACGCGAAGCTCTTCATCCACTGGTTGGAAAAGAACAGGCACGGGATTATGCACTGAGCCAGAAGGTGCGGTATATCATCCTTTCGA
This sequence comes from Bacteroidales bacterium, assembly GCA_025355465.1. GTDB lineage: Bacteria > Bacteroidota > Bacteroidia > Bacteroidales > FEN-979 > JANXZO01. The sequence goes on along the minus strand of JANXZO010000056.1, from coordinate 7,220 downwards.
ATGGCAACCTGCATTATTTCTGGGACCTTAAGCGTGGAAACCCTGAAACCATCACAGCATTTCCCACACCGGCATCCCTGGCATTCCATAGCAGCTATACTCCTGATAAAAACAAGCTGATCAACGAGTTGGTGGACGATGATTATATCATGCAAACCCAGTTTCCGTCTTTCAGGGATGATCCCGGGTACAAGGATCCACTACAGCGCAAAAGATTTCTTGAAAAGCACAGGCTAGTGATGCTTCGGAAATACCAGGTCAATGCCATAAAGTCCATTCAGCGGGATGTGAACCGGGGAAAAGATCGGTTTCTTTTTGAAATGGCTACCGGAACCGGCAAGACCCTCACCGCGGCCGCCATCATAAAGCTTTTCCTGCGTACCGGCAATACCCGAAGGGTGCTCTTCCTAGTCGACCGGCTCGAGTTGGAATCACAGGCTCATAAGAATTTTGTAAAATATCTGAAGAATGATTACCTCACCTTGATATTTAAGGAAAACCGCGACGATTGGCGGAAAGCTGAAATTGTCGTAACTACCATTCAGTCATTGCTGAGCAACAATAAATACAAGAGCCAATTTTCTCCTACTGACTTTGACCTAGTGATCTCTGATGAAGCACACCGAAGTGTTGGAGGAAACAGCCGCGCGGTGTTTGAATATTTTATTGGGTATAAATTGGGACTGACGGCGACACCGAAGGATTATCTTAAACAAAGTAAGAAGTACAAAGAACGAAGTAAGAATGAAATTAATCCAGTATCCAGCATCAAGCATCTAGAATTTGTAAATATTGACCCCCGTGAACTTGAACGCCGTATTCTTCTCGATACCTACAAAACGTTCGGTTGTGAGAGTGGGTCGCCGACCTTTCGGTATTCACTGCTTGATGGTGTGAAGGACGGTTTCCTGGTAAACCCGGTGGTAGTGGATGCACGGACAGAAATCACAACACAGTTGCTTTCCGATGATGGTTATTCGGTGTTTAAGTTTACTGAAAATGAAGATGAATCGGAGGCGAACAGTGAGGAGATGGTCTTTAAACAGCGTCATTTCGAACGCTCCTTCTTTTCAGAGGAGACTAACCTTGTATTCTGTGATACATTCCTTAAAAATGCCCTGCATGACCCAATTAGCGGAGAGACCGGCAAATCCATAATTTTCTGTGTTAGCCAGCACCATGCGTTGAAGATAACACAACTATTAAATGGGATGGCTGAAAAGATGTTTCCCGGAATGTACCAGTCGGATTTTGCCGTGCAGGTGACCTCTCATATAATCGGGGCCCAGCAGTTTACGGTGAACTTTGCCAACAACAACCTGAATGGAGAGACACGTTGGCTGGAAAGCTATAAATCCTCTCGCTCCCGTGTATGTGTCACCGTGGGAATGATGACAACCGGCTATGATTGTGAAGACATCCTGAATATTGTATTGATGCGCCCAATATTTTCGTCAACGGACTTTATCCAGATAAAAGGCAGGGGAACGAGGAAATATAATTTTAAGTATGAGGTACGAAGTACGAATTACGAAAAGGAACAGGTTGAAAAAGAAAAAGAACGGTTTAAACTCTTTGATTTCTTTGCCAACTGCGAATACTTTGAGGAGAAATTTAATTACGACGAAATCTTGAAATTACCGGTACGTCGTAAAACGTTAGATGTTACTCTTGAAGAAATCGCTGATCCGGCATTCCATATGCAGGAGGAAGGATCAGTTTATGAGAATGTGGATGCTGACCCATTGAAATCACTTCGTGAAAATGCAATCGGATTTGAAGGTATGAAGATCGACCGCATGGCTTTCCAATTCAGGGAGAACCTTCAGAAAGACGAGGTGGTATCGAAACAAATCGCCGACGGCACTATTGACGAATCGTTGCTTGCATACGTATATGACCATTACATCAACAAACCGGAAGAGTTTTATACGCTTGAGAAACTACGACGCTCGCTGAAGATCGACCGGAAAATCTCGTTGCGCGAAGCCCTGGAGCACCTCTTCTTCGGACAACGCCTTAAATCAAAGGATGAACTGCTGGATGATGAATTTTCCAAGTTCATCTCTATCTATAAGCCGGATAATTCAGATGTGGTTGCTTTACGGTATTTTTTCAAAGCTTATGTGAGCGATCCTCAGGTGCGTGCAATTATTGATTCAGAAGATTATGGGGAACTCTACCACAATCCCACACTCTCAGCGGAGGATTTCTTAAGGGTTGACGAACCATTACGGCAAGCTGTTCCTGATTACGTGAAAACCTATGTGAAATTTAATGATTATATGAACAGATCATTTAGAAGCAAATAACTGTTTTGCGCTCTTTGCACCTCTTTTGCAGTTTAAATTAAAACATTCTAACCTAAATTAATGCTCGATTCTACTACAAAACAACTCATCAATTCCGCTCGCGACATTCTCGTAGGCAAAGTTCCCGACCCCAAGAGCCAGATCGAACAGATCACCCTGGCTCTGATCTACAAGTTCATGGATGATATGGACCGTGAAACAGTGGAGAAACTGAAGGGCAAACCTAAATTCTTTGCAGGCAAATTTGCAAAGTACTCCTGGCGTAACATTTTTAACCCGGCCATCGGTGGGCATGAGATGCTGACATTGTATGCAGAAGCATTGGAAAAAATGAATACCAATCCCGGAATTCACCCGTTTTTCCGCGAGATTTTCAAGAATGCCTTCCTCCCTTACCGTTCGCCGGAGACCCTGAAGCTCTTCCTCAAAACCATTAACGAATTTAATTACGACCATAGCGAGAACCTCGGGAATGCTTACGAATACCTGCTGTCCATTCTCGGTACCCAAGGCGATGCCGGGCAATTCCGCACTCCACGTCATATCATCGAGTTTATCGTAAAGATGATCGATCCGCAGAAACACGAAACAATCCTTGATCCGGCTTGTGGCACAGCAGGGTTTCTTTTGGCGGCATATAAACACATATTGAACGCAAACGCAAATAAAAATCCTGGTGATAAATTAACTCCCGATGACCGCAAACGATTAGCCACCAACCTTACTGGTTACGATATAGATCCCAACATGGAGCGGTTTGCGCTGGTGAACATGTTTCTCCATGGCTTTGTCACCCCGCAGATCCATGAATACGACACGTTGAGCAGCCAGGACCGCTGGAACGAATATTACGATGTGATCCTTGCCAATCCCCCGTTCATGTCGCCAAAGGGAGGCATACAGCCTCATAACCGTTTCTCGGTGAAGAGCAACCGCAGCGAAGTGTTGTTTGTTGATTACATTGCCGAACACCTTGCCGCCGGTGGCCGTGCCGGTGTAATCGTGCCCGAAGGCATAATCTTTCAGAGCGGAACGGCATACAAATCGCTTCGCAAAATGCTGGTGGAGGAGAATTACTTAGTAGGCGTTATTTCTCTTCCTGCCGGTGTGTTTAACCCATATAGCGGTGTGAAGACCTCCATCTTATGGCTCGACAAAACCCTGGCGAAGAAAACGGATAAGATTTTGTTTGTGAAAATTGCATCTGATGGCTTTGATCTTGGAGCGCAGCGGAGAAGTGTTAAAGAGAATGATCTTACGGATGCATTGATGAATATAAATGCTTTCAAACGAAGTATTCTGAAGGGAGAGGAATCGAATTTCGATAAGATTTCCAACTTCGCATTGGTTGAGAAGCAGCAGATTTCAAAGAGTGGGGAATACAATTTGAGTGGAGAGAGATATCTGATTCGACTTGGAATTGAATCAAACTACGAATTTGTCAGGATTGGTGATGTTTTTGAAACGTCGTCTGGAGGAACTCCTTTAAAATCAGTTAAAGAATATTGGAATAATGGTACCATACCATGGTTGAAGAGCGGGGAGGTTGCCCAAGGTTTTATTACTGCCTCCGAAGATTTCATTACTGAAGACGGTTTAAGAAATTCATCCGCTAAATTATTTCCCTCTAATTCTGTGCTTGTTGCTATGTATGGCGCTACAGCCGGTCAGGTAGGACTATTAAAATTTGAATCATCAACAAATCAAGCAGTTTGCGCGATATTCCCGAATGAAAAAGCCCTTCCAGAATTCCTTTACCATATTATAAAAGCAAAAAAAGATTTTTTAATTTCTCAATGTGTTGGTGGTGCACAACCAAATATCTCACAGCAAATAGTTCGAGATTTAAAAATCCCCCTCCCCCCCCTTTCAATTCAACAAGAACTCGTTTCCGAAATTGAAAGCTACCAGAAGATCATTGATGGTGCCAGGCAGGTTATTGATAATTACAAGCCAAGGATAGAGAATGATTCGGAGTGGGAGATGCTGGAATTGGGGGAGGTTTGTGAAATCAATCCTAAGAAATCAGAACTTAAGGGCATACATGATGATACACCGGTGTCATTCGTTCCGATGTCAGATGTGAATGAAAATGAAATGACATTCCAGGTTAAGGAAGAAAGAAAAGTTGGTGAGGTTATTAAGGGATACACATATTTTCAGGAAGATGATGTTTTGGTGGCAAAAGTTACACCTTGTTTTGAAAATGGGAAAGCGGGTATTGGCAGGAACCTGAAAAATGGAATTGGCTTCGGATCCAGTGAATATTATGTAATTCGACCAAATGATAAAATACTTTCAGTTTGGATTTATTTAAATATCACTTCTAACGAATTCAGAACTAAAGGTAAATTGCAGATGACGGGAACCGGAGGGCTTCAAAGGGTTCCAAAAGATTTTGTTTCTTCATTCAAGATTCCGCTCCCTGACCTCCCCACCCAGCGTAGCATAGTTGAGCAGATTGAGAAGGAGCAAGCATTGGTTAAGGCGAATAAGGAGTTGATTGAGGTATTTAATGGGAAGATTAAAAAGAGGGTGGAGGGGGTGTGGGGGGAGTGATATAGGGATCCTGTTCATTAATGGCGTCAATAATAATTTAACAACGCTAAAAAACATGCTATGAAACCAATAACAAAATTCAATTCAATTGTACTAAGCATAACAACCCTTATTGTGTTTGGCTGCTGGTTATTATTCGCTTTAATTAAAATCACAAATCCTTACTTAATTGTCATCACCAGTGGTTTTGTTTCATTTGGAGTTTATAAAATACTAGTCAAAGTATTTCTATGGATTATTTCCAAATGTAGAAAATTTAAAAAATGGATTTTTGGCCCATACTACTTAGAAGGCTATTGGGCTGGCTTTTATATTGGTGCCAAGGGTAACGTGCGATTTCTAATTGAATCATTTGAACAAGGGTTCGATTCACTTGTAATACGCGGATGGTCCTATGATGAGAATAATGATTACCATGCTTCATGGGAATCTGACACGGTTAATATAAATGTTGACAAAGGGAAACTCTCATATATGTATGATGTGAATGCAATTAGTGATATAGCAAATAATAATGGAATTGCCATCTTTATTTTTGATCGAGAGACAAAATCCTCACCCCCGATTAGATTGCGAGGATTTTCAGCGGATTTGCACATCGCAAAGAAAATAAAGGCATTAGAAGTTAAAGTTTCGGAAACTCATTTACCAGACAATATTCTTTTGGAAAGAGCTAGAGAACTTTACAATCAAAACAGAGAAATGTTCTAATAAACTTGACTAATAAGCTTTAGGAACAATTATTTAGGAAATTAAGGAGAATTAATTCTGATTTATTAAATGGCTTGAAATACAATATTATCCAATAATTTGGAGTCGAAGTTATAACTGAGTTTTAACAACATAGAATTGAAAAAGATGGGTACAATGTACAAACATGATCCGCTGCGTGAACTCAGCGAAATAAGAAATCAGCTTTCATATACAAAACGAATAGGTTTTTTATTTGGAGCTGGGACCTCAAAAGCTATGGGTATTCCGGATATTGCAACTCTCACGAAAAAAGTTGAGGATGCACTAAAAGCTGAGGATAAAAAGAATTTTCAATCAATTATGAAATCTTTAGATAAAGATTTGCAACATATTGAAGGTGTATTAAATCAAGTCCGTCTAATCAGACAGATCACAGGTGATAATAAAGCAAAATCTTATGATAGTATTGATGGAGAGAAAGCTTTCAAACTTGATAAATCAATTTGTGATGAAATTTATAAAATAATATCCTTAGCCGAAGCAAAAGTAGATTTGTCTGATGCAAAAGGTTTTATCGGTTGGCTTAATTGGGTTTCTAGGGATTTTACTAAAGAAATATTTACTACAAATTATGATTTAATATTTGAAAAATCCTTTGAAAATTTACTGATTCCATTTTTTGATGGATTTGTTGGTTCCCATGAACCTTTTTTCGCTCATGAAAGTTTGGATGGTAACTCTAAATACGACAGACCTCCAGTTTCTTGGATAAGACTATGGAAATTACATGGTTCTTTAGGTTGGTTTTGGAAGTTAAACGATGATAAAAAGAGCCATCGAGTGATTCGCCTAAGTGATGGGGCTAAAGAAAAATTCCCAGATGCAGAGTTAGTAATTTATCCATCTAGAGATAAATACGAATCTTCAAGAAAACAACCTTTTATAAGCTATTTTGATAGGTTAAAAGAATTTTTATTAAGCGGAGAAGGAATATTTATTATTAGCGGATATTCATTTTCTGACAATCATGTAAACGAAGTTCTTTTTACCGGTCTCAATCAAAATAATAGGATACATATGATTGCTTTTTTTCATAATGATGCACCGCTAGAAAAAATTGTTGGAGAAGGTAAGAATTTCCCCAATTTAACATTGATAAGTCCTACTAAAGCATCAATATCAGGTTTGATTGGAGAATGGGCGTATTCGAAAGGTGGAGAATTAATCGATCCATTTTGGGAAAAGGATAAATTAATACTTGGAGATTTTAAAGAACTTATAAAGTTTTTCATTTTCTGCTCGGGATTCAAAGAAAAAATTGATTCTACAATTAAACCAGCATGAAAAGAGATATAACATATTTAGGTACAGTCATTAATGTTAAAAGCGGTAGTGTGGAAGTGGAAATTTCTAAGGAGATTCCATCAGCAGCACCAATAATTAATGGACGATTATATAAAATTGGACAAATTGGAACATTTGTTAAGTTTCCAATTGGAAGTTTGACCCTATATGGACTAGTGTCACGTCACAATTAATATGACGTAATTAATATAATTTCGTATCTTAGCCGAAAAAAGGCTATGACTACATATAAGGTTACTCTTACAAAGGAAGAACGAGATCAGTTGACTGAAATGACCAGGACAGGGACAC
>JANXZO010000071.1 GCA_025355465.1 Bacteroidales bacterium | reverse complement strand
GTATGAAAACTGTCTTTACAACCAGAGAAATTCCGGCAGAATCGATTTTCTCAACAGGATTATCCATCGCATTCAAAGACAATAATGCCAATGTTTTTCCTTGAGCAGCAGCCTTTTCGAAAGTCGGCTCCTTAAATTCCTGTCCAGTAAAAGGATCTTTCACAGCCAGACGTGGATGGGTGGTCATCAGTCCGCCAACAGCTCCATTGATGTAAACAGCCACCCCGCCAATACCTGGTTTTGCAAGACTATCTCCGTTGAAAACGCCTTTTTCAACACCTTCGCGCACATAATGACAAAAGTCGGAGGAGACCAGCAAGTTATCACTCCACAACGTTTCAGGATGATCTGCCCAGGCAACCAATGATCCAAGGGTTGCTCCATTATCCTTATCGATGGCTTTGATTAACCGGAGACCAGAATCAAATACTTCCGGCTTACGGGTATCGATCGCCAATGGAAGAGCACCTGTAAGGTCCTGAGAAACTTCCAAACGGGCAGGACGGATATTCTTCACAGCTTCAAGAACCGACTTTACAGCCTGAGACTTCACATACTCCATATACTTCTTGTTGATGCCGCTTTTGAAATGGGAATCACCCCAAAGGCCTAATAAGTCAGGGCCTTCGTGTGTATGCGTCGATGAAACAATTGCATAGGTGATTCCGGCTTCTTTCGGAATACGTCCCCTGATATCGATGATGTCGTCGTTCATAAAACCGATGGCGTCGAGCACAACAATTGCCAGTCGTGTTTTTCCATCATCAATAATCATTGTCCTCGCCCATGTATCATCATGAATTCCATTGGCCGCCCTGCTGTTTCCAAATCCGGCAATCCAGACACCATCAAAAACACCATTCCCATTACCATCTGTAAATGTATCGCCATCTTCGGGATGGTATTCTGCATCCTTGTTCTTGTCGATCCACTTGTCAGGAACTTCAGGTGTAATCGGGAAAGCGGCAAACCCAACCTTTAAGGGATTCGGTTTGGCATTTAAAATAGTCAAATCAGCTTTGTAGCCCGGATGACGGTCCTTCAGATTGGTATGAAACCAAAACAATAACCCGATGATCAGAACAAGTAAGAAGAGTCCAAGGATTTTAAAAAAGGTTTTCATAAATGGATAGTTTTTTAGTTGCTTTTGAGAGAATCAGTATCTATTTATTCTTGTATAGTGCTTTGCGTTGTACGGCATCATTATCATACTTGTTCCGATAGATCACTTCACGTTCAACCTCTTCATTATCCAGTGGAGGACCCTGTTCAATTTTGCGCCAGTCGATGGTGCGGTCGTATTTCTTCATCGCCTTTTCAGCATCAAATACGCGCGAATCATGCAACTCCAGCGTGTAAGGTGTATAATCAGGGGTTGGGGTGAAAAAATCCTGCAGCAACGACGCCGTAACGTCAAACTGATTCACGTAAGGGACATTCAGAATGTTATAAATCGTTTTCAGGATCGATCCAAAATTAGCGTGCGTATGCGAAACATATCCTTTCTTCACATAAGGGCCAGCCATCATCAATACAGAACGATGCGCATCGATGTGATCGACTCCTCCCTGCGGATCATCCTCGGTGATAATCACGAGCATATTCTTCCAATATTTGGTACGTGAAAGGAAATGCAGAATCCGGCCAACCGCCAGGTCATTATCAACCATAAATGAAGAGGGGTAGAGATAACCATCCTCTCGACGGATATCCGCTCCATGATCATTCGGAACCTGCATTGCAATTAACGAAGGTAGTTTTGCTTTCCCTTTGATCCACTTGTCGGTAAATTCTTTCTCGAACTGATCCATCCGGTATTGATCGGGAATATTTGTGTTGAATCCCGCGTAATTATGGCTTGTTTTATAGAACACTGCCTTTTGCATCGGAACCATTACACCATGGGCAGCACCCGTATTGGTATCGTACCATTCCTCGCGCACATGAGCTGTCTCATTGGCTTCGCCGAAGTTGTAAAAATCGACCTTCTTACGGTCGAGTGCTTCCCAAAGTCCGCCAATCTCGGCGTAATCTTCAGGATCCATACTGCCCGTACTTCCAGGGTAACGTCTGCCTGATGCCTTGGAAAAGATTTTGGCAGTCTTTGAAACGCTTGAGTTGGCTTCCACCCATTCGTTGGGGATCACACCCATCATCCAGTGATGACCATGGATCGAAGCATCGCTGTCGCAGTAATAATTATCAGAGAAAGAGAACTGTTTGGCCGCCTTGTGATGGTTAGGGCTGATCTTCAGTCCCGGAAATTTACCTTTCAGCGAGTCGGGCAATGTATATTCATTGTTCACCCCAAACCGTGCAAGTGTACTATCGCCGGTCGCATTTTTCAGCTGACCAAAAATCTCGTCATAAGTTCTATTTTCCTTCGTGATATACACAATGTATTTGATAGGCGATTCGTGCAAACCGGGTAAAGCAGGTAAAGGATTATCAGCATCATCAGGTATGCTGACACTTTTAAAGGTGTTATCGACCGATTGTTTTGAATAAGTTGCCAGCTGACCTGCATTGGGCATGTCAACTTTCTGAAAAGTGCCCAGCTGAATATCGCCAATGTAATAGCCCTGTTGTGGCGAAACAAATTCCCTTCCACCATTAGGACCTGCACCAAACCCACGGCAGGTAATGATATAGATCTCTTTATCATCCTTAGATAACAGCACCCGCGTAGGTCCCCAGCAGGAAGGAATGATTCCTTTGGTTGTTTT
>JANXZO010000061.1 GCA_025355465.1 Bacteroidales bacterium | reverse complement strand
ACTCAAAAACATTAAAAATAAGCGTCACGATTTACCCTTATTTTCAGGGTTCGCAAAATAGGGCTTGTAACAAGTTTCAATCCACGCGCCCGCGGGGGGCGCGACTGTACAAATATAATAAATTGGATTATAACTTGTTACAAGCCCTATTTTGCGAACCCTGAAAATAAGGGTAAATCGTGACGCTTATTTTTAATGTTTTTGAGTTATTCGACTCGTTATCAATAGTTGCGAAAGGAACGGTGATTTTATGTTTACTCGGGGTTCGCGGAACTATAAAATAATCGGGGCTTCCGGATTATAGCCCTCTTTTACTCCGGCATGTTCAACTTTTCGCTCCCATTTACTTCCCAGATAATAGAATCTTAAACTATCTTTTTCTGGATCGATCAGGTTTACCAGCGTATGTTTCAGATCAGCTAACTGCGCAGGATCCAGATGACATTCAAAAACGGAGTTCTGTACGCGTTGTCCATAGTTGACACATTGCCTGGCTACTTTCCGGAGCCGTCTTCTTCCTTCTGCATTAGTTGTTTCTACATCATAAGTAATGAGCACCAGCATAATATATGATTATCTTAGAACAAACACAGGGTAGGCCTCTAAATCCCCTCTCAGATATCGTGCTAAAAGTAGTGATTGGACATGGGGTAATAGCCCGATGGAAATTGTCTCATCAAGAAAAGGGTGTCGGATCTCTTCCATTTTTCGCTTTTGCCAGGCAGTCAGTACCTCTTTGCGCGTATCATTATCCATGATTACACCAGAATCGTCACGGTTCAGAAATCCTTTTGCAGTAATTTGACGCCGGTTTATCAGAGATAAAACTAACCTATCTGCCAAATACGGTCTTAGTTCTTCCATCAGGTCAAGTGCAAGGCTGATCCTCCCCGGGCGATCTGTATGAAGAAATCCGACATAGGGATCTAACCCAACGGTTTCAAGGGCCGATTGAATATCATGACCGAGTAATGTATAAATAAATGAAAGCAGAGCATTGACGTTGTCTTTCGGAGGACGGCGGTTTCGACCGGCGAATGGAAAATTTTCGATTTGGCTTACAATCATGTATTTGAAAACACTAAAGTAAGTCATTGCAGAATCTCCTTCATATCCTCGTAACACGTTTTTATCAGGTGCCTTTAATGCCTGCTTTTGGCGAATATGCAATAAATCGGCGGCTTCGGTAAGAGGACCTGTATTTGTTTCAGTAGCATGGTCACGCAGGGTTCTGTTGATGACTGCACGGCAGTTCGCAATCTTCCCGGAGATGAATAATCGCGCCGGTTCCAGAGATCGCTCGCTGTCTGCAAGCCGGTATTGTTCCCTTCTGAGGATAACATTGCCTCTGATTTTACCGGAGACCCTTCCCAAAAATCGTCCATAATCAGATAAAAAACTAATACCCACATTGTGGTCTGTGCATAGTCCCATTAAAGACGGACTCATCGATATTTGTCCAAAGCAAACGATCCCCTCGATATTATGGATCGGGATACGAAATTTTTCTTCACCTCCGACCCGGACCAAAACGTTCTCTCCATCTTTCGACAGGTAGGACTCAGGAGTGGTTATATATAGTGTGTTAAGTAGTTTTCTCATGATCAATCTTCAAGGGTTGAAAGATATTGAATGACAGATTTCCAACGCGACTTTTGCTTCGGAAGACATTCATTAACCAAAGAACATGATTCGCATTGTGGCGTATAATTGGGAGGAGGTGTCTTTTTATCTCGAAATAGTGTGTGCATCTGATCGGTATATAGTTCTACTAATCGCCTGAGTTGAGCAGAAAATTCGACATCAATCCGATGTCTGGTTTCTCCATAGAATATATGTCCGTGCGAAATTTCTAAATCATACATCTCCTCGAGACACATCGCCTGAGCGCAAAGTTGAACTTCATCCCTTTCATCCGATTTGGGTTTTCCGCGTTTGTATTCAACCGGATTCGGACGCCACCATCCCTGACGATTGGGTAAAGTAATTGAATTGTCATGCGAGACTGAAGCATAGAATTCTACTACATCTGCAATGCCATATAACCACAATCGGTGTGAAGTCACAGAAATTGACCGGTAAGTAATGATTTGGCCGCGTGCAGAATTTTCGAAGGGATCGTCAACCCGTTCATGCAAATGATGACCCTCCACCGTAAGACGATTTTCCGACCAGATTTGTTCAATGTGGATCAAAGCCCATTGTCTTTCGCAGAATGCGAAGTGCTGAATGCCGGATAACATCAACATCTCCTCCTCCTGATATAATTCCATACTTGGTTATAGTTCGGTATTCCCGATTAATCCTCTTTTTTTCAGGTCTTTATCAAAATCAGATTCAATTATCTTGTCATTAATAATCCTGAATTTTTCATATTCATTTTCCGCCAGCACAGTTGCCATTTCATGTGTAATCTGACCCAGATGCGAAAGAACATCCTTTTCGTTAAAGCGAAGAAAGGCATCAAGTTTTTCGACCCAGTCTTTCATATACATAACCACGCCCTTCAATGCTTGAGATTCCGCATAATCAAGGTACATGGTTACGATCCGGTTCAATCCCTCCAACTCCTGTTCATTGAGGTAGTTCTTGGCGATGATAGTGTCGGTTTTACGAATGCTGCCCTCAGGGGAATTTTTCCAGGTTGTCAAACCCATATTCTTTGCAGAACAGTCGGCTCTGGCAGCAATGATTTCCGCAGCGGTTTGCCCTGTAATTGCCCAGTGAAGTTTATTCTGAACGGTAGCAAAAAAGTCACTTGTAATCCTGTTGTCAACTTTATAATCCGCACTACATTGACTAAATATATCAGTAATTTTCTGATAAAATCGCCTTTCACTTGACCTGATATCGCGAATGCGCGCTAACTGCTCCTCAAAGTAATCCTGGCCAAATATATTTCCGGGATTTTTAAGGCGCTCATCATCCATTGTGAACCCTTTAATAATATATTCTTTCAGCCGTTCGGTTGCCCAAATTCTGAAATGGGTAGCCTGTGTGCTATTTACACGATAGCCGACCGAGATTATAGCATCCAGATTATAGAATTGGGTTGAATATTTTTTACCATCGGAAGCAGTATGTTCCAAAATGGAACATACTGAAATCTCTTTCAACTCCGATGTTTCGAAAATATTCTTCAGATGTTTGGTAATTGCAGGCCTCTGCACACCAAACAATGCTGCAATTTTTTGCTGGGTAAGCCAGATGGTCTCGTGACGAAGATATATTTCAACCTTTACTTGGCCGTTGGGGGTGGTGTAAAGGAGAATTTCGTTGAATCCCTCGGGGGAGGGATGTTTTTGTTTACCCATATTTATGTCGCGTTATAACATTTCAATAAGTTCAACACCCGCGGGGACAGATTTGTCGATGGTAACCGAATAATCGCCCCATGTGCGTGGCAATTCGGCTGTTTTAGCAATCTGTACCTTGTCGAAAAGTTCACCTGAACGGGCTGATCCCAAATGATTATTGTGTTTGAATACAATTAATTTCCTTGGGTTCATTTCACCGCGGGCAGCGGCCCGGTCATGTTCAAAAGCATTTAGCAAAGCTTCCCACAATAATTCAAGGTCTTCATCTGAAAAGCCCGATTTTAATGCATCAACGGCTGATATAAATCCGTGCATCCGATAAAGGGCATAAGGAACTGTTGATTTACGACCAAAGGTGGAAGCATTCTCTCTTTTCTCCTGCGATTTAGCCTCCTTCTCAGTGGTTACTGCACAACGAGTAATCGAATGTTCAGCCTGGTAGATTCGGTCCTCTGAACGTGAGAAGGTGAACTGTACAGGTCCACGCACAGTGCCGGCACCTTTATCTCCAACACTCAAAACAGCTCCAAATGAGCGTATATCGAAATAGTCATTGCATAAGTTCAATTGTCTGTCTTGAATATTATTGCCCGGAGTGTTATCAATTATCGGCGCTAAGACATTGCCCTGTCTGATAAAAATATCGTTGGGCTTATTTAATTTGTGTTTTAGTTGAACATAATTCCTGACTTTCCGTTTAATACATACATCGGTAATCAAGCCCTCCTGGTTTTCAGCATCCACACGCGGCAGATTAGCCTGGTCAGGATCACCATTGGGATTTCCGTCTTTTATATCAAATAAAAATACAAAGTCATAACGATTTTTAATTGTATTTGATTCCATAGTTTATTCCTCCCCAATTTCTAATAATGGTTTAAGTTCCTTGTTGATTTTTGCGTTGTCATAATCGTGTTGTTTTTGATGGTAATAGCCAAGTGCAAACTGTCCTTGTTCTTCAAGAGAGAAACATGCAGGGAAACAGTCAATCATTCCGCACAATTCTCGTAATTTCCTGTCAAGTAAAACAGCAAGTCCGGGTTTTTCGTGTTTCAGTTTTGAAATGTGATTTTGCGATAATTTCATTAATCTCCCAAAGGCCGGAGCGGGGTTGGTCGAAGCAAAGGCGAAAAACCGTTCACGAATTCCGGCATTAATATCTTTGCCCTGGGCCGCCCGTTGAAGGCTTTCCATTACCGCAAAGATTTTTCCACAAACGAGGGCAGGACTTTTGTCGTCAGGGTCATTTTGTTCTTTAATCATAATTCCTCCTTTTCTATTGTTTCGGTTTAGTATAAATCTTATCAATGCTGCCTTTTCGGGTGTAATTGCCTCTTTTTTCTGGCCATCCTCCGAACTTTCTGCAAAACGAATTCTTTTGAGAATTGCAGTAAGAATCCACAGAGGCGGCACTGAGTTTTTAAGCGCTGCATTCCACAAATATGTTGCTATTCTGGCATTCGTAGGATCATTGGAAGACTTAATATTATTACCCGCCTTGGCGAGTGCATATAGAGGTGCAAACCTGGTTTCACCGTATGCACGGATGGCAATATCATGGAACCATTTTGCAATATTATTTCGAGAATTATCAAGACTTATTTCAATCCAGTCACGGATTGCAATCCGAGCTGCTGCACCCGATAGTGTACAAGAATAGAACTGATTTGTATTGATTCCTTTAACAGTTCTTTTGTCGCCTTGAGTAACAGAATCAAATAATTTCGAGATTTCACCCGGATCAGGATTATCGAGAAGATTAATGCCATCAATTGATTCTTCATCTCTAGTCCAAAAGATTGTAGCAGTATCGGAACCCAAATTTTTGCGATTGGAGTAAAGAAAATGACTTTTCGACTTGCCGTCTTTATTTATGTTAACAGTTTCATTTCCATTTGACAATAGCCAGTTTAGTCCTTCCACATAGTTTTTAGCACACTTTGTACATATCGAAGAGTTATCGTTCCCTTTTAGTTCATATGATTCAAACGCTTTTTCATTGTATGAAATAAGGGCGCAACCGGCAGTTTTCCCATCAGGTACCCGTTTAATCATCCCATGAGGCTGATTTAATACAGGGAAGTCAGAAGTTCCACAAACTGAGCATACCTTCTTCTGTCCACTCAAAAGGGTTGCTTGTTCTTGTTCAAATCTATCGATGATAGCGTCAAGTATGACTTGCTCTTCGTGAAGTCTTATATCATTGACACGAAAGGCGATATTACCTGCCCTTTCTTTCACTCCAACTTGATTCTCAAACTCGCAGACAGCCTTGTCCAATCCGTTTTTTCTGTTGCCAACATAAAAGGCAAAAACAGGCGATAAAATATCCAAGTCCTTATAAATCTCCAATTTGTTCAAAAACAGTTTATGCTTAATTGAGGATGCTGATTCAGCCTTAATTTGTTCTTTTGACTTTTCTTCATCATGAACAAAAGGCCTAAAACCAGAATAGTTCAACACCTCTTCTGCCTTATCAAGTAAAAGCCTTGCTTTCCCTTTCTTGGAAGTAAGGGCTTCTGCCGGCCTGATAATTTTTTCTATTGCCGAAAACGAATGAAAAGAGCCGTCAGCATTAATTACTAAATCTATCGAAATGGGCTCATGCTTTAAAGCGTCATGACTGGTGCGTATTCTTTTCCCGAATTCTGCTAATTCCTTAATCATTTTACCTCTCTTTCTTCCCTTTTGTTAAATTCGTAAATAACAGACGAAGTTTCACTATTCATCTCCGGTTGAATATGGGAGGAGATCATCATTTTTTCGTTTTCTGCAATTGGACATTCCAGGATGCCGTTTACAACTGCGACATCATAGAAAAACAAGGGAGAGGGCTTTCCATGGGTATCAAAGAAAATATCGAAAAGCATACTGCCAATTGGTATGATTTCCTGAATGGGATGCTCCGATCCATCGGATGGGAAAAATTCTGCGGCAAACTCACGCGTTCCAAGGAATGGTCTGCGCCAACACTGGCCTTTCTTTACGCGTCGGTTGAACATTTCGGTATACTTCTTTGGAGGATTCCTAGGGTCCACATATTTTTGAAATACGGATGCCTCAATGAGATATGCGACGTCTTTAAGAACAATGCTGTTTCGTTGTGCACGCCGCTCTTCAATAATGATCGGCGTTTTCCCTTGCTTTGAATTTATTTCATTTCGTTTAACCGAAAAGAATTTAACCGGGTTAAGAATAATGATCCGATGTATCCACCATTGAAACTCAGGTTTCCATAATATTGAATCGAGTATTCCCCTTGCAGCAGATGGTGTCATACAAGGGTAAGTCATTCGTTCAACTTTTAAGTCAGGCCGCGTAAAACAGGCAAACTCGCCTGTTACTTTTACACGTACAATTTCACTTTCGATCATCATCCTAATATTATCTGTTAAAAAATGTAAGTGTCGAGCAGATCATTGCCAGTGATGCCATAATTTTGATCATAAACGCCATACCATTTCCAATAACCCTGTGGTTCTTTGCCCATTTTTCCGATATTTTCCCTTATGAAATTATCATACACCTGCACTGAGTATTGCTGCAAAGACCGATAGTCGGAGCGCGACAACATCGGTTTGTGCCGTATTTTCTCATACAATGTCCTGCTTTCATTACATAGAATAAATAACGGCGTGGTCGTATTTTCAATTAAGCGATAAGATCCTGCAACAGTTTTAAATTTAAATCCTGACCGTGCAGGCCCGATATTCTTTTTATCCTCTGGAATAAAAAGTCTGAAGGCTTTCCGGTAATATTCGCCAAAGAAATCATGTTCAAAAAGCAGGTCTTCTTTCCCTTTATACAAGCTATTCGCAAACTCAGCCAATGAACGGTATTGCTTGTTTGGCGATCCGGCACCGTCAATTGAAAAAATATAAACCTCACCTGGCTTATCCAGTTTTCCTTCACGATTGCAACGTCCGGCAGACTGAATAATTGATTCCAGAGGAGCGAGCTCCCTATAAACATAAGGAAAATCGAAATCTACTCCGGCTTCAATTAATTGGGTAGAAGATACCACAATCTTTTCCTTGTTGCTCAAACAAGTACGAATTTTTCCGATCACTTCTTTTCGATGTGCCGGGTACATGCTTGTTGATAAGTGAAAGACCTTATTGTTTGTTTGGTTCTGAAGTTTATTAAATAACAATTGTGCTTGTTTTTTGGTATTGAAAACACATAATGCCGAATCGTTGTGTTCGAGAATGTTTTCTGAGATCTCTTCAATCGTAACCGGCTCGTAATTTTTCAGCGGAAGGTAAGAGACCCTGCGTGTTGTATCAAATATTTTTTTGGGATTTTCGACCAACGATTGAATTGAATCTATTCCTTCGAAACCTTTGCTTTTCTCAAAAGCCGGCTGTGTTGCAGTACAGAACAGAAAGGATGTACCCATAACTTTCTGAACATTTTTTAACATAGAAAGGGTGGGCAAAACCAACTCCTTAGGTAAGGTTTGAATTTCATCAAAAATTACCACGGATTTAGCAATGTTATGCACTTTACGGCACCGGGCTGGCTTATTGCTGAACAATGATTCGAAAAACTGCACTGAGGTTGTGACAATTATTGGGAAATCCCAGTTCTCTGTGGCTAATCGCCTGGTATAAGCCTCGTTAAGTGGGTTTTCGTCTGCAATGTTTTTTTCCGCTTCCTCATCCTCATTGAAATTAGAATGATGTTCCAAAACCCAATCTTCACCAAATATCCGTTTGAGTTCTTGAGCAGTCTGGTCTATAATACTGATAAACGGAAGAACAATTATTATTCGCTTTAATTTATTAAAATGGGCATGATGCAATGCCCAACTTAATGACGCCAAAGTTTTGCCCATCCCCGTAGGTAATGTCATGGAGAAAAAGCCTGTTTCAGATTTGGCTCTTGAAATCGCATAAGTCCGAACTTCTTGGCGTAAGGTATTTAATTGGCCGACTTTACTTTTTTCACCTATATCTTTTTCTAATTTTGCTAATAGAAACGGAGGATCAAAATCTTTTGTCCTTCTAGTCTCTGAAATAGAACTTTTGAAGTGCTTTTCAGTATCTAACCAGTCTGCATCAGTCAAGGCGCTAAACAGCCACCGGATAAACAACTCTTTTTCTGTCCCTGCAAGTCCTGTGTCTTGATAATCAAGTTCCTTTTCATCAACCGAATTTTCACTTAAAAATTGATGGTTGACGAAAGCTAATACAGAGTTTTCTAGTTCTTTAAACTCATATAGGTCGGATTTTAAATCTTCTTTGTCAGGCAAACCTTTATGGTGTCCGTCAATTGCAAAAGCCGCTTCATAATGATTATGTTGTACCGCAATAGCGGCACCCCAGCTTGAATGTGGAACACTGCCTCGTTTTCCACCCTCACGTAAGTAATTTTGAAATGCAGGTTGGTATTTTCCCAGATCATGGAGTAAGCCTGTTGTTTGAAATATCTTTTCATGACTGGTATTCTCCGAAAAAGTTTTCATTAAGGCAACAACACCTCTCAAGTGGCTTTTTAGGTCATGTTCTTTCCCGGAATCATTTTTAGAGTGGGCTATTTGCTGCATACGTACGAACTGCATGAAATGTAAATACGGGTTGTATTCTGTTGTGTCAAAGTTGCGAATATTTTAGAATCCAATGCCAGTCACCGTGTTATTTATTGTTTTATCAAACAATAATACTGTTGCAGACCGTAATCTATTTACGGTATCAATGAAAACTGATGCCACTCAAAAAAAATCCCGGCTCCTTAATAAAAGAATCCGGGATTAATACCCAAATCTAATTTTGGTTTATCCGGTAATCGTTAATTATCTTCTACCTTCGAACCTTTCTCAGCATGCCGGGTCCGTTCTCCAGGAAAGGTTTTGGACGGGCATCAAAGATGATCTGCTGATCGGGAGTAAGCACGGTCCTTATCTCCTGGTCATGCCTGATTTGCAGTTTCATGACAGAGGTCATGATCTTCCCGATCTCATCTGCTGCAGCGTCGGCCTCCTTCAAATTTACCGGGTTGGTTGAAACAAGCGTGGCCATTCTTGCGCGCTTCTCCCGCATTTGGTTTTTTAGCGGAGTCATGGCTTCGAGGTTCTTCAGGTCGATCTTTTTGATCTTCGCTTTTTGATCATCGGTCATGTTGGGCAGGTCGAGCGGCATCGGGCCATGGTCGTCGAACTGGTCGGGACCCTCCTTGGCATCAGCCGGGGGTGGGGGGGGTGGTGGAGGTGGCGGAGGAACTTCACGGTCGTGGCGGTCCATGGGCTTTGCTGCATTCGGAGAATCTTCCCTGTTTTGGGCAAAGGCCCCGGAAATGATCATGCTCAGAACAGTGGCAAGCATGATGATCCTGATTTTACTGAACTTGGTTTTCATGGCATTCGGATTTAGTGATCTGTTTATATTGTGTCAAACAATAAGCAACGCTATTTAGTAAGTGGTGGCGGTGGTGGTGGTCCGGGTACATTGTCAGCTGGCGGCGGCGGTGGTGGCGGTGGCGGTGGAGGTAAGGCAACCCTGAGGGCATCGAAAAAGAGCGAGTCGAAATTTTGTCGTTGTTTTTCATGGAGGAGTTTCCTCAGCTCCGTGAAATGGTTTAGTGTGAGGAGTTCCATTTTCATCCGCGTGGCCGCTATTGAGTCGGCCAGTGTCTGCGCGATGGCCGAGTCGGCTTCGGTGATGAGCACCTGGTCGAAGAATTTTTTATGGAGGTTGCGGTCACGGTGTTCCAGAACACTCATTCCGGCCCTGTAAACTATCCGCATCTGGCCGAATGCAGCTCTCTGACTGTCGTCGAGATGAAGTTTTTTCGCCAGGTACATAACCGGGTCGATCACCTTTCCCTGGTGGGGTTTGTGTGGCCTGTTTATCCACATGAATGTCAGGGTGCCGAGGTTCAATAAAACCAGGACCACAATGACGCCGATCAGAAATGCTTTGCTTTTCATGGGTTTGGAGTTACTGTTTTGATGTACGAAAAATACCCGGCGGCAATGGGATTTGATGTTGTATCCGTAGCAGAAGAGCGGGTGTAGAGAACCAGGGTGATCACATTGACTGAGATGAGTAATGCGAGTCCGGCAGCGATCTTCAGAAGCGGTGCTGAATAAATAGAATGAGTCTTGTGCTGCTTCATCTGCAATTTTCCGGAGATCTTCTCAAACAAATGAGGATCGGCCTGGGCAGTCTTGATCCCTTCCAGGCTCTCAAGCGTTTCACCGATCCATTGTTCTTTTGTTTTCATATCATGTTGGATGTTATTTGCGCTAAAAACTTGCGCTATAATTCGTTTTTTTCATAATAGGCAGATAAAAGTTTCTGCAGGTTCTGTTTTGCCCTGAACATCAGCGATTCCACAGATGAGAGGGAGACTTGAAGAATTTCGGTGATCTCTGCATAGCTGAGTGCTTCGACTTTATGCAGCGTAAATGCAATGCGCTGGTTTTCCGTAAGCCTGCTGATGGCCTCAAATAAAACTGCCGAGAGCTCCTTGTTTTCAAGTTTTACCCCCGGGTGGTAAAATGGAGCGGAGGCAGCTACCGGCAGGATATTTTCCTTGCCGAAAATACTAAGCAGGTTTCCAGCACGCTTCTTTCGCCGGCTGTTACGGATGTGCTCCAGCGATTTCTGAACGGTGATTCTGTAGATCCATGTCGAGAGTTTTGAATCCCCCCTGAACTGTCCCAAAGACTGGAATACCTCCACAAAGACATCCTGCGTGATATCCTCAGCATCTTCCCTGTTCTGAACCAGTCCAAGTGCCGTGTTGAATACCTGGTCGCGGAACAGATCAACTACCTCTCTGAAGGCTGACGGGTCGCCTGTTTTCAATCGGCCGATGGAATTCTCTTCACTCAACTCTCCAGCTGTTTTATACTTGGATGCCGTCCTTAAAGATAACTTGCGGTAGAAGCAACAAATTAGTGAATTTTTTCCGCTATGGCTTTATGGCCCGGAGAATATGTCGTTTACCTGGTGGTCCGGGCAATTTTTCAACGGAAAATCCGGCAGATCTTATGGCTCTGACTATGGTTCCCTTCACAGAATAGGTGACCATGACACCACCTTTCTTCATACTCGCGTAAAGTGTGCCGAAGATGTCATCGGTCCAGAGTTCAGGTTGTGCGTCGGGGCCGAAGGCATCGAAATAGACCAGGTCAAACTGACCTGCATCAGGTGCGTAGTCTTCAAGGTTTCCCTCCATTTTCAGGATGGTAAATTTTGGTGAGATATCCACCGGTGTGCCCCATGCGGCTTCGTGTATCCTAGTGAAAATGTCGGAACTGTTGTCTGAACCGAGTTGGTCGGGATAGTTCAGCTTCGACCAGACCTCCTGTTGAATCGGATAAGCTTCGATGGAGGTGTACAATACCCTGGTTCCTGATTTCTCGGCATTGATCTGTGTCAGCAGGGCATTCAGCCCGGTTCCGAAACCGATTTCAAGAATTGAGATCCCCCTCCCGGCCTTCCCCACCCGGGGGAGGTGTGATGGTGAATTCAAGAACGTCAATCCTGCACCAATAAATATAAATTGTGATTCCTGGATCGCTCCGAAAGTTGAGTGGTAATGCTGGTTCAATTCGGGAACATACAACGTATCCGACCCATCAGACGTACGGATAATCTCCGGAACTGCCATTTCGCTATTTCACTATTTCGCTACTTCGCTATTTAGCCATTTCACCATTTCACCATTTCACCATTTCTTACTTCGTCTCTACCATATTTTCGGATACTTATTCGGATTGTACTCATGCATCATGTAGTACACACTCTCGAATACATCCTCCGCATTGGGTTTGGAAAAGTAGTCACCGTCGTTGGTATAGGCAGGTCGGTGGTCGTTGGCAGTCAGCGTTTTTGGTTCGGCGTCCAGGTAGCGGTAGCCGCCCTGTTCTTCGAGTACTTTCTGCATCATGAATGCAGTGGCACCCCCGCTGGTATCCTCGTCGAAAAAGAGGATCTTGGTTGTCTTCTTCAATGACTTCAGGATGTCCTGGTTGATGTCGAAGGGCAGCAACGACTGAACGTCAATAAGTTCTACGGAGATTCCGAAATCCCTGATCTGTGGCAGGGCCTCCTGCGCGATTTTCACACACGAACCATAAGTAACGAGGGTGATATCGGTTCCCTCATTGAGTACTTCAGGGATGCCAATGGGAATCCTGTAGTGACCGATATTTGCCGGCATACGTTCCTTCAGGCGGTATCCGTTAAGAGGCTCGATGATAAGTGCGGGGTCGTCGGAGGCCATCATGGTGTTATAAAAACCTGCCGCCTGGGTCATGTCGCGGGGTACCAGTACATGCATGCCCCGGATAGAGTTCAGCACCATGCTCATGGCCGAACCGCTGTGCCAGATGCCAACCAGCCGGTGGCCCCGGGTACTGATGATGAGCGGAGCTTTTTGTCCTCCCCGGGTACGGTAATGCGTGGTGGCCAGGTCGTCGCTGAGCACCTGCAGACCATACAACAGGTAGTCGTAATACTGGATCTCGGCAATGGGGCGAAGTCCGCGCAAGGCTAAACCAAGCCCTTGTCCTACAATGGTTGCTTCGCGGATGCCGGTATCGGAAACGCGTGTTTCGCCAAATTTGGTCTGCATCCCTTCGAGCGTCTGGTTCACTCCGCCGATTTTGCCGACATCCTCGCCGAAGATCACCGCCAGGGGATTTTCCTGGAAAAGGATATGGTAATTGGCATTGAGCACTTCACGGCCGGTCACAACCGGGGAGTCCTCGTTAAACACGGGAGTTATCCCTTCCACCTTCAGTGCACTCCATTCAGACTGGCTGTAAAGGTGTGAACTGTAGCGCACCGCATTACGTTTGCGTTGCTCTTCCATCCAGCGTTCAAGATCGGATTTCATGGGGCTCTTCATGCTGCAGGTAGTGCAAACATCGCGCATGATTTTCTTGGCCGCCGAAATAATGTCCCTGCGAATGGGTTCGGCAATTGCTTCAAGGTCGGATACGATCTTGTCGATACGATCCTGCTTTTTACACGGACAGTGCGTTGTCTTCACGACATCGACAAGGTGTTTCCGCTCCTCCTTAAACGGTGCCAGGAAGGCTTTCCATGCCCGGTCTTTGGCTGCTTTGGCTGTTACCGCAGCCCCGGCCTCAATGGCGTCGAGTTCATCTTTTGTGGCGATCTCTTCTGCAAGGATCCATTCACGAAATCTGACAATACAATCATGACTCTTTTCCCAGGTGAGCCGTTCAGCCGATTTGTAACGTTCGTGGGAGCCCGAAGTGGAATGACCCTGTGGCTGGGTTAACTCCGTCACATGAAATACCACCGGAACCATCTCCTTGCGGCAGATGGCAATTCCCTCTTCATACATGGCATATAGGGCAGGGTAGTCCCATCCGTTGCATGAATAGAGCCGAATCCCCGGGTTTTTCCCGTCACCCACGAATCCTTTCAGAAGTTCCGATATGCTCTCCTTTGTGGTCTGAAATTTCTTGGGAACCGAGATGCCATAACCATCATCCCAGATGGAGAGGGCAATGGGTACCTGCAATACACCGGCAGCATTGATGGTTTCGAAAAAATATCCTTCCGAAGTAGAGGCGTCACCGATCATACCAAAGGCTATTTCGTCGCCTTGATGGGTGAATTTTTTCGCGTGCTCCCACATCTCTGGTGAGTTGCGAAATATTTTCGAGGCCAGCGCCAAACCTAACAACCGTGGCATCTGTCCCGCAGTTGGGGAGATGTCTCCTGAAGAATTTTTCTGTTTTGTGAGATCTTTCCAATCCCCCTTGTCGTCAAGGCTCCGCGTGGCAAAGTGACAGTTCATTAACCGACCGCCATTGTCGGGATTGCGCTCAGGATCGGTATCACCGTAAACCTGAGCGAAAAAGATGTCCAGGGTCGACAGTCCGGCAGCCATCATAAAGGTCTGGTCCCGGTAATATCCCGAGCGCCAGTCGCCGTTGCGGAAGAATTTTGCTTTGATGATCTGGGGAACCTCTTTCCCATCGCCGAACAGGCCGAAATTGGCACGGCCTCCCAATACTTCACGACGACCGATCAAACTTACCTGGCGGCTCTCATTGGCCAGCTTGTAATCGGTCAGCACTTCACTTTTGTCGAATTTAATTTTCTTCATCTGGTCGCTTCTTTACTCGTTCATGCGGCTAGTAATTCTCCGCCGAAACCTCAAAGTATCCCATTGGATGCTGACAGGCCGGGCAATTCTGCAATGCTTTGGTGCCGAAATGAATATATCCGCATTTACGGCACACCCAGTAAACCTTTTCCTCCTTTTCGAATACCCTGTTCTTCTCCAGATTATTGAGGAGTTTCAAATATCTTTTTTCGTGGTGTTCCTCCACCGTCGCAATGAGTTTGAAAGCATTGGAAACCTTCGGAAATCCTTCCTCAGCGGCAGTTTTGGAGAAGGCAGGATAAAGCGTTTCCCACTCCTCGTGCTCTCCGGCAGCGGCGCCTTTCAGGTTTTCTGCCGTGGTACCGATCATGCCGGACGGATAGGAGGCTGTAATTTCAACGGGGCCTCCTTCAAGAAAATTAAAAAAAATCTTGGCGTGGGCCTCTTCATTCAATGCGGTTTCGGCAAATAAAGCTGAAATCTGCTCGAATCCCTCCTTTTTGGCCTGCTTCGAGTAGAATGTATAACGATTTTTTGCCTGTGATTCGCCTGCAAAGGCTTTGAGCAGGTTCTTCTCTGTCTGGGTTCCCTTAATACTTTTATCCATGGTAAGATGATTTTTTACCAAAGATAAAAAGTATTTTTAATTCATGATGATGTATTCCTCCTTTCCGACACCGCAAATCGGGCATACCCAATCATCGGGAATATCGGCAAATGCAGTTCCGGGTGCAATTCCGGAATGAGGGTCGCCCTCCTTCGGGTCATACACATGACCACATACCGTACATTTATACCGCTTCATGTTCAATTAAGTTTGCCGGTTTTAATCCAGGTCACAATCCTGTCTGAGGTTGGCACTTCGCCCGGAGGCGCCATGCCCACGAATTGACCGTTTTCGTCAATCATGAATTTCTGAAAATTCCACTTCACCGGGGCATCCATGACCCCGTTCTGCTCCTTTGTTGTAAGCCACTTGTAGAGCGGATCCATCTCCTTTCCTTTGACCGAGATCTTCGACATCATCGGGAAGGTAACGTTGTATTTACCGGTACAGAATTCCTTGATCTCCGGATTTGTGCCGGGCTCCTGCGACAGGAAATTGTTGGCCGGGAATCCGATAATTACGAAACTGTCACCACCATAGGCCTTGTAAAGTTCCTCGAGCTGGGCATACTGTGGCGTATAACCGCATTTGGAGGCCGTGTTCACCACAAGTATCTTCTTTCCTTTAAACGAAGATAGGTCAACAGGCTGACCATCAATGGTTGTGGCTTTGAAGCTGTAAAATGATACTTTATCCTGTGTATGACCTGTCTGGTTCATGGTTAAAATCAGAATTAAAACAAAAATAGTCCTCATAATTATTATCTTTATAGATTAATCGTCAAAACGTGATGCAAAGGTACAAAATATTTTGGTTATTTATATTTATTCTAAATTATTTGGTAATTTCGTGCACGGGAACCACCAGTACAAATCCCGGTAAAAAGGACGGGGAAAATACAAACGATATGACAAAAGAGATCAATGTAGGGAGTAAAGCTCCTGATTTTTCGTTGCCCGACCAAACCGGCAAGCGTGTTAATCTATCCGATTTTCTCGGAAGAGCGAATATTGTGGTATATTTCTATCCCAAGGATGAATCGTTCGGATGCACCAAGGAGGCTTGCAGTTTTCGCGACAGTTACGAAGATTTTAAAGCTGAGGGTGCCGAAGTGATCGGTATCAGTGCCGATGATGTTGCATCGCATCAGGCCTTTTCCGCGAACCATAAACTTCCGTTCATTCTGTTGTCCGACAAAGGAAGGGTGGTCGCCGATAAGTACAATGTAGGAAGATCGCTGGGCGTGCTTCCCGGAAGGGTTACCTTTGTAATTGATAAAGCGGGAACCATCCGAATGATCTTCTCCTCACAACTTAACTTTCAGAAGCATATTGATGATGCCCTGGCCATGCTGAAACAACTGAAGAAACAGGAAACAGATTAACGTCCGCAAGATGAAACGAGCAAGAAAAATATTTACAGGTGCAGTTCTGGTAATTTTGCTGGTGTTGGTCACACTCGTTACGCTTCCATTTGTTTTCAAGAACAAGGTTGCCGAAGGGGTGAAGTCGATTGCCAACAGCCGTCTGAAAACTGCGTTGAATTTTTCGGAAATGGACCTGTCGTTCTTCAGCCATTTTCCCCATCTTACCGTAGCGCTCAAAAATTTCTCACTGAAGAGTTCTGCCCCTTTTGAAAAGGATACCCTGATTTTGGCAAAGGAGGTTTCCTTTGGGATCGATGTGAGGAGCCTCTTTGGCAAAACGATAACAATCACCAGGGTTTACCTCGATCGTGCAAAGGTGAGTATCAGTTACGACGACAAGGGAGGAACGAGTCTTGATGTATATAAAACCGACACTGTGGCAACCTCCGAAGCTGCATCGCAAAACTCTGGTAACCTTAACATCGAACACATCAATTTTTCCAACTCACAGTTTCTCTATTCCGATCCCTCCATACCTGCAGTTGTTGAGCTGAAGGGTCTTAATTACAATGGAAAGAGTCGCCTGGGAAACGATATTCTTCACCTTACCTCGAAGATAAAGATCGATTCCCTTAATTTATGGTATGGGCATACTGCATATGCTAAGTCACAACCTATTGAGGCTCAGCTTACCACACTGATAAACACCCGGTCGCTGAAAATGGTATTCGAGAAAAATGACCTGAAAATCAAAGGGGTACCAGTAAGTTTCCAGGGGGAGTTCAGTTTTCGGAAAAATGGATATTCAGCATTTTTCAGCCTGCTCTCCATATACAACAATGAGCTGTTCAGCGCCAGCCTGAAACTATTAAGCACCGACCATGTATGGGTCTTTGCAAAAGCTAGTACCAAAATGGATCTGGGTAAGTGGACCAAGGCATTTGGAGTAGATCAGTTCGATTTACGGGGAATCTTCGAAATGGAGCTTGTCGCCGAAGGGAACTATGCAATCGGTCCCAACCCCGATAAAAGTAAACACGACACGGTTATCCTCACGATTCCGAAGTTTACGGTAAAGTCTTACTTATCAGACGGCTACTTTAAATACAAGAACCTACCCCAAGCGATAACAGGTCTTTCGTTTGTACTCAAAGCAAAGGCACCTGATGAGAATTACAGGAATATAACGGTGCGGCTGGATGAACTGAAGGCGATCTTCCTGAAGAATAAACTGGAGGGATATTTTCACCTTGACGGATTAAACGATCTTCCGGTGGATGCCAAAGTTTCAACCAAAGTTAACCTGGCCGAGCTGAAAGAGGTGATCCCCCTCGACAGTCTGGAACTGAAGGGCATCCTCGATGTGAACCTGGAGATCAACGGAAAGTATGCACCGGAAAAGAAACTTTTCCCGAAGACGGAATTGGCCTTGAACCTGGCCGACGGAAGTTTGCAAACGAAATACTATCCCCATCCGCTGGAAAGGATCACCATGAACATGAAGGTAAAAAATGGTACCGGCAAACTGAACGATACCAGGGTTACAGTTGAACCGCTTTCATTTAGTTTTGAAGGAAATCCTTTCGAAATCCGTGCCGAGGTGAAGAATCCGGATAATATCGACTATTCCGTCACCTCCAAAGGCACCCTCGATGTTGCCAGAATTTACCGGATTTTTTCCAGAAAAGGGATGGAACTCGAAGGGCGCATTGAAACCGATCTTTCCCTCAAAGGTGTGCGAAGCGATGCGCTTGCAGGTCGTCTTGAGAAGTTGAAGAATAGCGGAAAACTGGTATTGAAAAACATCGGCTTCACCACAATGTATCTGCCGAAGCAATTTATTGTTAGAAACGGCATTTTCAGGTTCGAAAACGACAACCTGTGGTTCGAAAAGTTCATGGGGCAATACGGCGCTTCAGATATTCAGCTCGATGGGCATCTCAGCAATGTGGTGAACTATCTGTTATCTGAAAAAAAGCTGAAGGGGAGTTTCAGTTTCAATTCGAACTCGTTACTGATCGATGAATTTATGGCGCCGTCAAACCCCGCGCCGTCAAACCCGGCACCGGCAGCAACCCCGGCAGGTGTTATCATGATACCTGCAAATCTTGAAATCGGCCTGAAAGCCGACCTTAAAAAAGTCCGCTACCAGGGACTGGATATCAATGACCTTACTGCTGCGGTTGAGATCCGCGACGGATTGGCTCTCCTGAAGGGGATGAAATTCGGGTTGATCGGTTGCCAGGTCGATATGGATGCAACCTACGGAAGCGAAAACCCGGTCAAAGCTTTTTTCGATTTCCATGTTAAGGCGAATGATTTTGATGTAAAGCGTGCCTACAACGAAGTGGAACTGTTTCGCAAAATGGCCTCCTCCGCCTCCAGCGCCGAAGGCATTATCTCGCTCGACTATAGCCTCAAAGGCAAACTCAATGCCGGTATGATGCCGGTTTATCCCTCCCTTGAAGGGGGTGGCGTAATTTCGCTGAAGAAGGTGAAGGTGATGGGGCTGAAGTTGTTTACAACGGTGAGTAAAAGTACCGAGAAGGAGAAGCTGAAAAACCCCGACCTTTCCAAAGTCGAGCTAAAAACCACCATTAAGAATAATGTGATCATCCTGGAGCAGACCAAGATGAAAATTTCAGGTTTCCGGCTGAGAATGTCGGGTACAAGCAACTTCGATGGCAAACTTGCACTGAAAATGCGCATCGGGCTGCCTCCTCTCGGCATCATCGGGATCAACCTTCGCATCCTGGGGACCAGCAGCGATCCGAAGATCAAATACGGGAAGGGTAGTGGCGATGAAAGCGCCGATGCCACCGACTATACCGACGAGATGCCTGCCGACATGAAGGCAAAGCTTCGGAATGCCAAGGATGAAGATCTGAAGGATGAACCGGACCCGGAGGTAAAATAGCCCGTATAAAAGCAACCATGAAAAATTTCTTTTGTTTAATGATTGTAGCCTTGCTTCCCTTATGCTCTGGAGCACAGGGGAGTTGGGAGCGGGTGGCTGTTCCTACTGGCAGAACACTGCGGGCAATGTCGTTTGCCGATAGTGTTACCGGCTGGGTCGCTGCCGATTCGGGGCTTATCTTACACACTGAGAATGGCGGAAAGAATTGGGAAGTGCAGCAAACAGGCACCTTTGCAGATGTGGCCTCCATCTTTTTTTACAACAAAAACCTGGGTTGGGCAGCCTGTAATAACTATCGTAACGCCCCTTATGGTACGATTTTGTTGAAGACTGTTGACAGCGGCATTACCTGGGTGCCGTCAGTCTACCCGCAGGAGAACATCTTCATGTCTTGTATCCTTTTCCTTGATTCTCTCAACGGCTGGATGGGTGGTAAGCCACATGCCCTGCTCAGAACCCACGATGGTGGTGCAACCTGGGCCCAGGCTTCCATCGATACTTCAACCCTGGCTTTTTTCCCCGTTCTCAACATCGCATTCTACAACGAAAACATAGGTTTTGCCGGCGGTGGTATGTTCGACATTGCCGGCGTGGTTTGGCGTACCACAGATGGCGGTAACCACTGGTCGGCCATCGAGCCGGCCTATGCTCCGGCTGATGAAGTGCATGCACTTCACATCTTCGATTCACTTAACGTGCTTGGTGCCGGCGGCGATCCTGATTTCGGATTCGGGGTAGGGCTGATCCGTACGGCTGACTGCGGGGTTACCTGGAGTTACCGTGAGCTGGGTATACAGGGCAATGCCTATGACATCGCATTTCGCAACGACCGTGAGGTGTGGGCACCGCTTGGTCCGCGGCGCAGGATGATCGTCAGCCTGGATGGCAGCGTTACCTGGAACATGGTGCCAACCCCAGATTCCACAGCAATTTACAAGATGAAATTTCCCGATACGTTGCATGGTTACGCCATTGGGTTGGAAGGAGCCTTTCTTCGATACAGGGCTTCCTCGGTAGGCCTGGGTCAGGAGGTTGCCAGCACTGTCGGGCCATGCCTTCTCGGTCAAAATTATCCGAATCCGTTCCGCGAGGAAACGGTAGTTTCGCTGACCCTTCCCTTCACCGGAAGAAACGATCAACCAGGCAATACGGGTGAGCCAATCAAAGAAATTACGATAAAAGTATTCGATGTCTGGGGAAAAGAGGTTGCCAGGCAGGTTACACGAAACCATGATGGGCCGGAAGCTTCGTTCCGTTTTGATGGAGCTGATTTTTTACCGGGAGTTTACTTTTATAAAGTAGAGATCAGTGGTAAATCCGCTGATCTGATTTTGCCGGTTTGCCGCAGCATGATCCGATATTGATCTTCGTCCGTGGAACGATGACTAACATTGGTTTGACATCTCTTGGCTATCGGTGAATGACCGCAATCTTGGCGGTTCTGACTTCCTGGTCATAGACTTGGACTCTGGCCAAATAGATTCCATCCTTCCAACGCTCACAGTTAATGCGAATTGATTGATCGCCAGGGTTCATGGTGACTTCGGTCACCGATCGGCCGAAGGAATCAGTGATCAAAATCTTAGCCTGTTTCAGCAACGGGGTAACAAAACGAATTTCAAAAGCGCGGTCTGTCGGGTTTGGAACGATACTTACACGGTTTTCTCCATCGGTTTGATAGGCGTCGCTTATCCCTACCTCAGCATAGGTTACGGGGACCGTCCACACCTGGTAGTTGCCTGTGGAGTTGTCCATCCACACCGACCAGAGCCGGGAGTTGGTGGAGGTGATGTCGATAATGTCGCCCTGGTATCCTTGTCCGAGTCCGCCAATAGGCGCAGGTTTGAAGTTGTGATCTGATATTTCGTACGCATGCCAGGTGTCGCCGCCATCGGTCGATCTTGCCAAAGCAACTCCGGTAGAGTCGATGGAGGTATAGCGATCGTCGTAATAGATGATATTGATGGTGCCGAACCTGTCGATGTGGATGGAGGGAAAATACTGCGTTTTACCGTTGTTCAGTGCGTCCTGGTTTACCCGGATGCCGGACGACCATGTTAACCCGCCGTCAGTGGATCGGTTCATGATGATATCAGGATCGGACCCCGCCGGCAGAAGTCCTTTCTGGGTGGCAACGATGTAAATCCAGCCTTTTCGCGGACCGTTGTTTGTATCCACAGCCAGCGTGGGTAAACTGTTCACACGGATGTTGTTCTTATTGGCCAGCACGCCGCTGATGCCACTGATGGCAAATGCATTCTCGGTTACGCTCCAGTCAGTTCCTCCGTTGGCGGACGAGGCAAACCCTACCAGGATCTCCTTAAACGGCGAAACATCTGTCACTCCGGCCCAGCATGCGTACAATTTCCCACCGGGGCTTGTTGCAATATCTCCACCGGCGCTGCGGTTTGTGGGATTATTGATCGCCTTCGGAGTACTCCAGTGTTTGCCGGCATCATCGGTATAGGCGAACATCAGCGGAAAAGGGAGTGCAAACCTTACCCAAGCCGCATAGCTTCTGCCGTACCATGTGCTGCTCTTCATCACATCCGTAGTGAGCGCTGCCCGTTCCAGGTCATCGGTCGAGACCACCTGCTGATCGGACCAGGTGAGGCCTTGATCGTTGGAATAGTGGCTGTACAGGCCCACAAAAGGAGCTCTTCCCAGGCGGGTAAGCAGAAAAGTGCCGTTTTTGTCGATGGTAATTCCTACGTCGCCACCGTGGTAGCCAATAGGGGCTCCGGTGCAGGTATCGCTGCCCCGCCATGAATCACCCTGGTTTGTGGTCACATATACCCCTTCGCTGATAAAAAACGGCACGAAAGTGAGGGTGTTGCAGGATACAAACAAGGTGTTTTCGTCAATCGGACTTTTCGCTATAAAGACTTCAGTCTGGTTTACCTTGCTTGGGTAGATCCGGTAGCTCTTGCTGAATTTCAAAGGAATGTCATCACCCGGGATGAGCTGGGAAAAGCTTTCCTGAAAATTTACCATCAAAAACAGAAAGAGCAGTAAAATTTTCATGGATGATTGACCTTCGTACGGGCTCCATGCCGCACATTGTTAGACTAAAATGTATACCCAATATTGCACGAAAAAAACCAATCCCTGGGAGCGCCGGCTTCATAAAATCGTTTGTCGGCTGAATTGGTGTTTGTGAATCCGACATAGATCTCGTTGAACATATTGTTCACTCCACCGGTAAGCAGGAGGTTAAAACCACCGAACTTCATGTCGAAACCAAGCACGGAGTTAAGGAGGTTGTAAGCATTCGTTTTGTCGGAGTTTGCGTCGTCAACCCACATTCCGCTGATACCGTTGTAGCTGAGCTTCGCAAAACCTGTGATATGACGTCCCAAAGGCCGTGAATAAGCCAGCGCCAGGTAGAGGTTGTTGCGTGGAACACTGGGGGCGAAATTTCCGCTATAATCTTTATCGGTGGTAATAAAAGTGCCGGTTGAATCGAGCTCGATTGCCCTTGCCGTGTAAGCGCCGTACTTGAAATAAGAGTATGTATAGGTAGCCGTAAAATTCAGGTCCCGGAGAATCTCCAGCTGGGCCCCCAGTTCGCAGCCGGTTCTGTTGGTCTTGGCGGCATTGCGGAAATAGACGCTGCCCAGCACTTCATAGGGAACAATTTCGTTGGTAACGTTCACATGGAAAAGGGTGGCCTCAAAAAGGAGTTTCCGGAAGGCGGTGCTGTTCCATCTGAAAATATTGCCCTTTATTCCCAGCTCTGCATTGCCAGATTCCTGTGGTTTCAGGTCGGAATTGTAAAGATATGCCGGGTCGGGACTGTCCATTTCATTGTTAGCCGGGCTGTCGAAACTAAGTCCGTAGGAGGTGAAAAGTGCAATCTGTGGTGTGATTTTATAATTCAGCGCCACCTTTGGGGTGAAGGCACTGTAAGGTTTCTGGTCGGAAAGGGAGGGAACGGTCTCCTGTTTGATTTTGTAAACGATGTTGTCGAACCGACCGGTAAGCAGGATGAACAGTTTCTGCGGGATGATCTCGAAATTGTTCGACAGGTAGAAACCTTTGTTGCTGATATTCTCGGTTTCAAGTTGTTTCAGCTCATCTCCCTTGTTCCCCGAGATGTTGTCGTAATATTCAATCCTGGCTGGCTGCATATAAAGGTCGCCGCCAATGGAGAATTCGTTGGTTCTTTTCCAGAAATGGCTTGTATTTACATATCGTGCACTGACCCCGAAAACATAACGGCTGATAATGCGATAATCTTTGGCGGTCCGCGCCAGGTATTTGATCGCCACGAAGCTGGTCACCTCGATCTCATTGTTGAGGTTTCCCCCGAAAACGATA
The DNA here is from genome assembly GCA_025355465.1 of Bacteroidales bacterium. GTDB lineage: Bacteria > Bacteroidota > Bacteroidia > Bacteroidales > FEN-979 > JANXZO01. The sequence goes on along the minus strand of JANXZO010000061.1, from coordinate 3,104 downwards.
TTGTAACGAAGACCAAGCCTTCCTTTGGTGGTGATCCTCTTCTCATCGCGGTCGATGGAGCGCTGGTCAGCCTGCCATGGATCAGCCTCAAACTGGGATTTTTTAAGCGACCCCGGGAGTTTGATCTCTCCTTTTACAAAGTAACCCAGTACCTTCAGACTGGTATGGTCGGAAGGAGTGGTTTCCAGGGCAATGTTTGCGATGTTCCAGTACTCGTTGTTGTGCACCCGGTAACCATCGTAATTCAGATAGCTGTAAGCTCCCATAAATCCATACATCGGCGTGCGGATGGCGGCTTTAAAACCGTTTTTCCGCAGTCCGAAAGCCCCGAACTGGTTGAATGAGGTGATGGATGAGCGCCTGAAATCGAGATCATTGAAAAAATTTGCCACCCCGCCCGGCGCATTCGTATAAAGTGAGGAGGAGTTTCCCTTCACCACTTCAATTCGCCCGATGGCGTCGAAATCAAGGGCCTCAAGCCGGGTTTGCCCGTCGGGTTCCGATTCCGGGATGTCGTCGAGCAAGATTCGGATGCCCCTTACTCCGGAGTTGGAGCGACTTCCAAATCCACGGATCGAAAAGCGCACATCATGGGTGCCGTACCTCGACTGCAGGAATAGTCCCGGAACAGAAGAGAGCATGTCATTGGAGCCGATCTTTCGGTCAAACTTGTAATTTACATAGCTGATCCTGGAAACGGAATAGGGGATGTCGATAATACGCTTCGAAACCCGGGTAGCCGAAATGACTACCTCATCCAGCTGCCGGTATAGTGTGTCAAGCTGAAGGTTGCTTGTATCGGCTTTATTGATTTTCTGGGCGGAGGCCATTAACCCGGTGCATAGCAGTATTGTCAAAAATGTGTAGCGATGTTTCATAATTTTCGGGTATTAAAAAGAATGGCAGCGATTACACCGGGAATCCACCCGCACAAAGTGAGCAGAAAGACCAGCAGAATGGCACCACATCCGCGGTCGATAACAGCCAGCGGAGGAAAAAGAATGCAGAATATTGCACGGAAGAGACCCATGTTTACCGAATCAGCAAACAAAGGTAGCAGTAATGTTTTTACCTTTACATGCCACCTTAAAACTAAATATGAACCCGTTAAAAAACAGGTGACCATATTAGGTTATTCCTTCTATTGAAGGGCAAATTTTATCGGGAGTACGAACTGACATTTAACCGGTTTCCCTTTAACTTTTCCCGGAATCCAGGGCGGCATCATCCCGATCACACGCAGCGCTTCATTATCAAGAGATCTGCTGACTCCCTTCAGGATTTTCAGCCCTGATATTGTTCCGTTTTCGTTGACAATAAAGGTCGTAAACACCTTCCCCTGCTGGCCGGTTACCTTAGCCTCTTCCGGGTATCTTATGTTCTGCTGCAGAAACTTTATTCTCGCTTCATCTCCTCCTTTATAACCGCACATCTCCTCAGGCATGAGATAAATAAACCTATGCTGGTCTGTCTCCCGCATAGGAAACTCCTTAAACTGGTCTGTCCTAACCTCTCCGTCAGGTCCCAGAACTATGAAAGATACTCTGCCGGTCTTTCCGGGTTCTTTAATATGGAAACTCTGGTCCTTTTGACCTGTGCAGGAAACGTCGGTGATCGTACTGTAGCGCTGTGATCCGTTGGCAGGGTCAGCCGGATATTGTATCGTGTCAATTTTTACGCAATCATCCCTGTACTGTTTTGCCGCAAATGAATTTCCGGAAAGCGTGGCTTGCATCAGGAAGGCACAATAACCGCAATGATCACCGGCCTTCTTTTTCAGCATGGCCGAATCGTAATAATTTACAGGGGCAACAATTCCCTGACTTTTTGGTCGATCTTGCGCTTTAGTTGCCAATGTAATCAGGACCAGGAAGGTGATTAAGGTTGTTTTCATGGCGTCCTTATTTTAGGTGAAAAACTTGTCAATGATCACGTGTGCCTCTGTCAGCGTCTTGTATTCACACAGCAGGAGATCCGGACAACCGGAAATCATAGCCGAAACCCTGCGCTCGTCCCTTCTGCGGAAAAGGCAAAGCACCCTCTTTTTCAGATCTACCGCCCGGGCAATCTCGAACCCAACGCCAAGACTGGGTGTGGTAACTTCAGCTACAACCACATCGGAGGAGGTCAGCCATTCGATATCCCGGTAAAAGATCTCCTGGTCGGTCAGGCCCGCCTCCCCCATGGGTGTCAGCCCCGAACTCCCGATATGTTCGGTAAGCACCTCTCCGTATTTGCCCAGATGTACAATGATCATTCTGTAAAGATCGCTGTCCTCCCTTCCGCCGCGGATTGAACCGGCAAAATAGATCTTTTTCATTGATGTTTCTTTTTTGTATTCTCCTTCATCTATGTAAAAATAAGGAAAAATCAGGTTGGCAGCTACCGGTTTAGCGCACTGTAGTACTCATGGTTTGCACATTTTAACAAATCTGCCGGTGGATATGCTGTTTACGCCATCTGAAACGCTATAAAAATACATGCCTGTAGGTAACATGGATAAATTTACCTGCTCTCTATTAAGCAATCCATTGTACCTCATTTTTTCAATACCGAAAACATCATAAATCAGCAGATTAATACGCTGAACAGGCGGATTAAAACGTATTTCGGCCACTGTAATTATTGGGTTGGGAAATATTCGAAGAGGAACATTTTCAATTCTGCGATTTTCTATGCCGGTCACCAAGTCACACTGAGCTCCAGCCATTGGATAATTGGTCACGCTGTCTTGCATGAAACAATTAAGGTTACTCAGCATTGGCACCGTGCAATGTTCTATCAGTCCGGTGGTAAAACCAATGCCTTCAATAAGGTATCCCCAGGGAGTGGGAATATTCCCGTCAGAAATGGTAAAACGTTTATGGTAACTATTTCCAAAAGGGAATGAATCAATTGCAGAAATACGCAGAACATGTCCCCCAGGGGAATATAAAAATGTCTCAGGCAGGGTGTCATTTAAATTGGTTCTTTATCACTTTGAGTGGGTAACATAATGAGGATTGATTTTAGAAAAGTCGAGTTTTCCGGTGAGCAGGTAAATAATTGCTTTGATGGTGTCAGATCTTCGATAACCCCGGGCTTTTGCTTTAGCAGCCTGGAAA
>JANXZO010000049.1 GCA_025355465.1 Bacteroidales bacterium | reverse complement strand
ACCGAGTGGAACATCCTGTTCAATTTCTACCAGGGAAATGCAAAAGCAGGCTACTCGCTGCAAGATCCCTATCTCAACGGCTTCAAAGCGAATCAGAACGGCGCGTACTATCTCAACTCGATATGGAGTTTCACCGGCTTTGCAGAACTGTTCTGGTCCTCGGAGATGGCCGATCAGACCAGGGCTTTCGCCCATGGCATGAACACCATTGATCAGTCGGTGTCGGTGTATGCGGGGGTGAAGTTGAATGGTTTTGGGGTGAGGTGCTTGAAGGATTGAAGGACTGAAGGATTGATGGACTGAAGGATTATGCACGAATGCACGAAAGCACTACAATTCAATTATTACCAGACCATTACACGAAGAAAATTAAACAATAGTAATTGGCGTATTGAATTATTGGATATATTTATTGTTTGCAAACTCGTCTCACACTTTTTATAATTTTCATTTTCTCTTCGCTATTTAGCGGTGCTGAGGGTACCAAGCAGCTCACTAATGACTCTACTGCGTTGCCAAATCTGTTCATACAGACTGGCAACAGTTCAGGAGGTGCCTATAGCTGTTTTGGTATTGCAAGTTGTGATGATGCGCAGAGTCTCTTTATACACATCTCCCATCCGGGAGAAAAGATTTACCTTGGATTTTGGGATCTCTTCCAATCTTCGGTCACTTTTACCATTAAACACAATGGTGTCCCTGTGTACTCAAACACGGCAATTTTCGCTCCCGGTTCGCCGGGTTATATCCAATATTACGCTCAGGCCGTAGCCGGACCGGATGCATTAAATATTCATGGATATCCGGCAATTACATTTTCACCAACTGAATTAGGTGATTACCGCATTAATTTCACGCTACCGTCTTCGAATGAGATTTTCTTGAGGTTATGGGACATTACAGTTGTGGATGAAACCCAAACGCCCCTGGTTCCCATCCCAGGCCGTATCTGGTCAAAACAATGGTGTTTCAGTGTTCCCGGCCCGATGAAATCAACCATGTATTGCCTAACAACCGATTCGATTATCACCTCTGTAAATTTCAACCGGATGGTGCCCATGCAATTTGATATGACATGTAGCTCCAATGGTTGTTTTCCACCTCCCGCACTTTGGGATACCAGTAACCGGTCCCGCTCCTGGAACCATCATTATGCTGAGTACAAGCTATTCCTCAATGACCCGGATTCTATCGAGTATCCCACCGGAACCTTCGGCGAGATCCTTGGCGACACGGTCAATGTTACCAGAGGGTGTAATGGCACATTTACTTTCAGGTTCAGGGTAGGCAAACCGGGCAAGGTGATGCTGAACATCGAGACTAACCTGTTGCCCGGAATCCAGCCTGAAGACCTTACCATCACCCGCTCTGTCCAGACCGGATTCGTAAACATCATCACCTGGAATGGGATGAATGGGCTCGGTGTTCCGGTACCTTGCGGGGATAGCGTTGCGATTACTATCAAATATGTAAATGGGCTGACTAACCTCGCGCTGTATGACGTTGAATCGAATGGCAGAGGATTTATCATCGAATTAGTCCGTCCACCGGGCCCGCCTTTAGCCACCTACTGGAACGACACGCTGCTAGTGAATAATGGCGGGCGCTCACAACTTGATGGTTGCTATGCTAACCCTCCCGATTCAGGATGTCATACCTGGACACAGGCTCTTGGATTAGGCGCCCTCAAAACGATCAACACATGGTATTATGCAGCCAGCAGCTTGCTCGACCTGGGAAGGTTCAGTGTGGCTTGTGTGCCTCACACCCCGCAGGAGATCAATGGTCCGACAACCCTTTGCAACAGTGAAACAACCACCTATACCTGCATTCCGAACCCACACCGGGAGTCCTGAATCCAATCAGCCAGGTTCTGGTCAATGCCGGCACGCTTGCCGATACCGTATTCTACCACGTTGTGCCCTTCCTTGCTCCCTGTGCAGGAGATACGGCCACCTTCATGGTTGTAGTGAATCCTGCCGGACTCATGAACTTTCTTATTGCCGCCTCAGCCAACCCGCTATGTGCTGGAACAGCTGACACGTTTTCCGTGACAACGCCCATTGGCGGCCCCACCGCTATTTTCCAGTGGTATGTTAACGGAATAGCCTCTGGTTCAAATCAGCCGGAGTTCATCTACACGCCGGCATATGGTGATACCGGGCAGTGCACCATCGTTTCCGACGATTTTTGTACTCCCGGGAATATTGCCTACAGTCAGAAAATAGGAGTGAACCTGATGCCTTTGGTGCCTGTGGATGTCTCCATTACTCCGCCACCAACTCCCCTCTGCCATGGGGTTCCGGTTACCCTTACCGCCAATCCAACCAACGGTGGAACCCTACCGGCTTACCAATGGTTTGTTAATGGAGCTGCCGCAGGAACAGACAGTTCAGTATTCAGTTATAATCCAGCCAGCGGCGACCGCGTTATTTGTATCCTTACTTCAAACCAGGATTGCATTCTGAACAGCCAGGCTTCCGACACGCTTGTTATCAATGTAACAGCTCCCCTGAATGTGATTGATACCACATTGTGTTTTGGCACTCCATACTTCGTACAGGGAGGCTGGCAAACCATCGCTGGAACTTACCATGATACCCTGTCACCCCCGGTTAATTGTATTCACTATATCGAAACCCACCTGACATACAAACCAGCCATCAATGTCAACATCGGGAGTGACACCATTTTATGCGGCAACACGATAACCCTCAGCGCCTATGTCGCCGGAGGAACCTATCTCTGGCAGGACGGATCGACAGATTCTGTTTATTTTGTCACCCTGCCCGGGGAGTACAGAGTACTTGTTTCTGTTGACGGTTGCGCCCATTCCGATTCGGTCAACATCGGGGAGTGCCCGGTTAACATCTGGTTCCCCAACGCCTTTACCCCCAACGGCGATGGTCCGAACGACACATATCACCCGGTTGGCACAGGAATCGAAAATTTTTCGATGCAGATATTCAACCGCTGGGGAGTGATGGTCTTTGAAACCTTCTCACCGGAACCCGGCTGGGACGGAAACTACAAAGGCTCACCCTGTACTGAAGAAACCTATGTCTTCAAAGCCTCCTTCGGGGTGAATGGCGGTGAAGTGAAACAGGTTACAGGAACTATCACGCTACAAAGACCAGGACATTGAGACACATTTGTGCATTCGTGCATCCGTGCATCCGTGCATTGGTGCATTGGTGCATTCCAAACCTTTCGTATCTTTACCCTCCCATAATCTGAATTGCCTTCATGTCGGAAATCATTATCATCATCATTGGCGCTGTTGTCATTACCGGTATCGGTTTGATATTACTTAAACTCAGACTTTCCGCACTCCCAGCCGGGGAAGGCGAAGTTGAATCATTGAAACGTCAGACCGAACAGCTTACTGGTGACAAACGGGTAGCCGATGAACGGTCCGTGATGTTCCAGGAGCAGGCGGTTGCGCTCTCGCAACAGCTCTCCGAAAAGGATCAGATGATCGTAGAGCTGAACCGGCAAGTATCGCAAAAGGATGCGGAATACAGGGGTTTGCTCGAAAAACTCGAAGTCCAGAAAACGGAGATCGGGCAACTGCAGGATAAATTCCGTACCGAGTTCCGGAACCTGGCCAATGAGATCCTCGAAGAGAAGACCCAAAAGTTTACCGAGCAGAACCGCACGAAACTGGATGAGATCCTGAAACCGCTTGGGGATCGGATTAAAGAGTTCGAGAAGAAGGTGGATGAGACCTACGACAAAGAGTCGAAACAGCGGTTTTCACTGGAGAAGGAGATAAAAAACCTGGCCGACCTCAACCAGCAGATCAGCAGCGACGCGAAAAACCTCACCACCGCCCTCACCTACGACACAAAAAAACAGGGCAACTGGGGAGAACTTATTCTTGAAAGGGTGCTCGAAAGCTCAGGACTGGTTCGGGGTCAGGAGTACACACGAGAGGTGGCTACCCGCTCTGACCAGGGTGACATTTACCGACCCGACGTCATCGTAAACCTGCCCGACAACAAGCATATCATCGTCGACTCCAAGGTCTCGCTGGTAGCCTACACCGAATTCACGGCAGCCACCACTTCCGAGGAGCAGGAGAAGCAGCGCAGACTCCACCTGCTGTCGATCCGGTCGCACGTGAAAATGTTAAGCGAAAAGAACTACCAGCAACTGGGCGCTTTCGACACCCCCGATTACGTGCTGCTCTTCATGCCCATCGAATCGGCCTTCAGTCTAGCCATCCAGTCCGACCCGGATCTCTTCACTTTTGCCTGGGATAAAAACGTCGTCATCGTAAGCCCCACCACGCTGTTGGCCACACTCAAGACGGTCGCCTCCATCTGGAAACATGAGAAACAGACGCAAAATGCCATTGAGATTGCGCGGCAAGGCGGACTCCTGTACGATAAATTCGTCTCTTTTCTGGCCGATCTCGAAAAGATGGGAAACCAGATCGACACCGTGAAAAAAACCTATGATGAGGCCCATAAGAAGATAAAATCCGGAAGCGGCAACCTGATCGGGAAAGTCGAGAAACTTCGTGAACTCGGAGCAAAAACCGGAAAAGAGATTCCGCGGACGCTGCTTGAAAAAACGGAAGAGGAAATGTGATAATGTGATAATGTGATAATGTGATAATGTGATAATGTGATAATGTGGTAATGTGGTAATGTGGTAATGTGATAATGTGATAATGTGGTAATGTGGTAATGTGATAATGTGGTAATGTGATAATGTGATAATGAAATTGATAATTGATAATTGATAGCGAAGTGAAATTATTCCTATTGGCTAATGGCCAATGCCTAACCCCTGAATTCCTATGAAAAAAGAGACCTACATCTACGGCATCCGGCCGGCAATTGAGGCAATCAAGGCGGGTAAAGAACTGGAAAAGATCCTGCTGCAGAACGGGCTCAAGGGGGAGGGATTCCGGGAGCTTTTCGGACTGATCAAGGAGCTGGAACTCCCATTCCAGTTTGTGCCGGTGGAGAAGCTGAATCGTCTCTCGCGCCAGAACCACCAGGGGGTCATTTCGTTTGTGTCGGAGATCACCTACCAACGCATCGAGGATATCGTTCCCTTTGTTTACGAGCAGGGACGCATGCCGCTCTTCCTCATCCTCGACCGGATCACCGATGTGCGAAACATTGGCGCCATCGCGCGCACGGCCGAATGCACGGGTGTGGATGCCCTGATCATGCCGGCCAAAGGATCGGGACAGATCAACTCCGACGCCATAAAAACATCCGCAGGGGCATTGTACAAACTTCCCGTAGTCCGCAGCCAGAACCTGAAAGATACCCTGAAATTTCTCAAAGATAGCGGCATCTCCATTTTTGCAGCCACCGAGAAAGCTGTCGGCGACTACACCACGGTTGATTACAACAAGCCGCTGGCGCTGATCCTCGGATCGGAAGGGGAAGGAATTTCTGAAGAGTATCTCAAACTCACCGACTCCACCCTGCGCATCCCGGTGGTTGGAGAGATTGAATCGCTCAATGTTTCCGTGGCATCCGGTGTAGTATTGTATGAAGTTCTTCGGCAACGCAACATCAAATAAACGGCATGAAGTACCTTTACAAATTCACCCCCGAGCTGATCCTGCTCATTTACATCGGTCTCTTCCTGGGATTCAAGGATATAGACCAGCGCTGGGACCGGGCCATTAACAGCGACGGTAAAGGTTATTACGCCTACCTGCCGGCCATCTTTATTTACCACGACCTGCAGTACAAATTCGTGGAGAACTACGAGTGGCAGTACTATCCTGAGAACAGGTCGGTATTCAAGGAGTTTCGTCAGCCTGCCGGAAACGGTGTGGCCAACAAATGCTTCCCCGGGCTCGCTATCCTCTGGCTCCCCTTTTTCCTTATCGGTCACTTGCTGGCCTGGCTCGAGATATTCCCGCGCGACGGCTATTCTTTCCCCTACCAGATGATGATCGCCATCTCGGCCCTCTGGTTCCTCTGGAAGGGAGCCCGCTGGCTGCAGCAGTTACTCGTCCGGACCGGTTCCACAGAAAAAATCGCCGCCTTTGTCACGCTGACCGTCACCCTGGGTACAAACCTCATCTTCTTCACCATTGTGGAAGGTTCGATGACCCATGTCTACTCCTTTGCCCTCATCACTTTGTTCGCCCTCACTACCTGGAAGATGTTCCACGAATACCGGTCGAAGTGGTTTGTACGGGCACTCCTGATCTATACCCTCATCATCCTGATCAGACCTACGAACGCACTGATTATCCTGCTGGTTCCATTCATGGCAGGTTCGGTTGAAGCACTGAAGATCACCTTTAAAAGGGTTACCGGCGACAGGCTGGCACTCATCCGCGGCGCCATCCAGGCATTGATCCTGCTCTCCGTTCCCTTCATCCTCTGGTACCTGCAAACCGGGAAACCCATCGTTTATACCTACGGGGATGAGAAGATGGACTTTTTCAGGCCACACATGTTCAACATCCTGTTCAGTTACAACCGCGGATGGTTCGTTTACACACCCATCGCTTTTATCTCACTGTTCGGATTTATCGGGCTTTACCGGCGGAACCGGATGCAGTTCGTTTCCCTGCTCGGCTTCCTCTTCCTCTTCACCTATGTCCTCTCCTGCTGGTGGATATGGTATTACGCTTCAAAATGCGGACAGCGCACATTCATCGACCTCTACGTTGTGGTAGGCCTGCTGATCATGTTCCTGTACGAGTCGCTGGACAAGATTGCCTGGAAACGGGTGTTGTCCGCAATGTTCGTCGTGCTCATCGGGCTCAACATCTTCCAGTTCTGGCAGCACACCCGCTGGATCTATCCGCCCAATACCATTACCAGCGAGATATTCCGCGATTCGTTCTTCAGCCTTCACCAGACAGCAAGAGTATACCTGCCTGCGGAGAGTATTTCCGGACAGAAAAGCTTTACCAACGACATGGAGAGCGACCAGGGATTGCTCTGGATGAACCCCCTGACTAGGAACGATACAGTATTCCATGGCGGGAAATGGTCGTCGAAAACCAACCCGAAAATCCCTTACAGCATCGGACTTGAGGTGAAGATGGATACGTTTTTTACCACTCAAAACAGGCTTGTACGCATCGAAGCCTGGGTTTTGTCGCAAAAGATACTCCCCGAGGCCAGTCTGGTGGTCGATTTCCAGGCAGACGGAAAGAGCCTGAGTTATAACTCATTCCTCATCGAGAAGTTTGTCCCTGCTGATGAATGGACAAAAGTTGAAGCGGCTTTTTATGTACCGGAAAACATGCCCGACAACGGAGTTGCCAAAATTTACTTCTACAATCCTTCAAAACACTACAATTTCTATGTAGATGACCTCAGGATTGACTTCATCTCTTTGAAAGATGAACCCGACTTTCACAAGATTGAAGGAATCTTGCTGCCGAATCAGGTGATGGAGAATTGAAAAATCTTTGAACCCGGATCTTACTTGTTCTGATCCACCAGCATAGAACAGGTTACCCTGGTCACCTCGCGGCAGTAAGGGAAGTTGCAGTTTCCTACCACATCCCCCATCTGGTGGTAATAAGGGGTGCTCGCTGAACTGATGAAAAAGAGGGCCTTGTAACCTTTCAGGTAGAAGTTATAACTATCGCCCTCTTTGTTGGCGGTGGAGTCGTGCGTTTTTCCCAGATCGGTGTACATCGAAACGTAATTCTCTGCCGAAACGCGCAGATCAGCGGAATTGGAATAATCCATTAGATTTACTTTCCAGTCGGCCGGGTTGGTGTGATACTCGTAGGAGATCATGTCGTTGTTCAGCATCCACCGGATCTTTTTGCCACCGAGGAACGCCTTGGTCGCATAATCCTGGCTCCCGTTCATGTTGAGCTCCTCGGCTCCGAAGGCGATGAGCTTGATGGTGGACCGTGGCGTGAAACTGCGTTTGACAAAAACCCTTCCAATCTCCAGCAGTGAGGCGACCCCGCTGGCATCGTCGTCGGCTCCGGGACTACCCACCCACGGATTGCCGGGGGGATTCAGAATCGCGTCGTAATGGGCGCCGACGATGTAAAGGCTGTCGGGATATTGACTGCCGGTTATAGTGGCCACCACATTGTACTGCCAGGTATTATAGGTAGAGTCTTTATAATAACTTGTAATGTAAAATGAATCAAGCACCGCGTTGGTGATGCCGTTCTGGATGAATTTGTTCTGGATGGAGACGGCAATGTTTCGTCTGTTTGCACTTAACATGAACCTGGGCTGCATATTCTGCAGCCACAGCGTGTAGACGCTCAACGTGTCGGCATTGATATCGCTGATAAAAGCGGCGACAAAAGGATTCGCCCCCGGCTTGGTGGAGGAGAACCCATTCGTAGTGTCATCTTTCTTGGAGCAGCCGAACGAACAGATTACAAGGCATAGGATGAACAAATTCCGGAGGTGAGGTGATTGTTGGTTTTTCATATCGGAGCGTTTTTATTTTTGGATAACGATCTGGCGGCGGATTACTCCCGTGGGAGTTGTAATATGAAGCATATAGACCCCAACGCTGAGGTCGGAAACATTTATCTGACAACCTGTTTGTGGCGAAGGCAAGGTCTGCCTCATCACCTCCCTGCCGTCGATGCCGCTGAGTTTACACGCCGAAATGAGTGGCTGCTCACTCACCGTCTCGATGCGCACGTAGTCGGCAACCGGGTTGGGAAAGATGCGAAGCTCTTGCCCTTTCTGCCCATCATTCATCCCGAGGGCATTTCGTGAGATTTTAACGGTGGCCTGGTAAGTGCCGGTCTCTCCGGTATATTTCGGGGAGATGTAAAAGTAGATGTTCCCGCCGTCGTTCATGATGATGTTAAAGGGAATCACATCGTCGAAGATGCCCGACCAGTTAATACCGTCCGTGGAATAGGACCAGATGGCATCGAGCGTAAAGGTTTGCGTGGTATCACTCTCCGAATCGATCAGCATACCAGAAAGAACATAGGTGTACCCCTGCGGGAATGTCATGGAATAAAAATCATAGTCCAGGCCGTTGTGGCAGTTTGCCCCTTCGGTATTTATAACTGCAGGATTAATTCCGAAACTTACTGGCAGATGGGCTGCTGCCTGCATGCTGTTATTGGGTTCATATTTATCGGGTGCAAGGGGAATTCCCAGCACGTCGACCTCCACCGGGTTCCCGAAACTTGTGGATCCGATTAGCTGCCAGTCGGCGGATCCTGCGGGTTGATACCAAAGAGCGATGAGGTAGCTCCCGGGTTGCGCATTGAAGCCGTTGGTAATAAAGGTCAATCCGCTGGTATGCTGCTGTGCCGGAAGTGTGAAATTGGTCTTCTCCCCGATGGTGTTAATGTAATCTCCGTCAAAGTCGTAGAGCGAAAGATCGAGCGTGCCGGTAAAATCGGTAGTTCCGTTGTTGATGATATCCAGCACGACCGTCACCGGACTTCCCTGCGGGATGGAGGTTCCGGGGAAGATGTTCATGGCCGTATAGAGTTCGATGTCGTTGGGGTTGATGACATTCACCTCGCGGTAGCTGAGATAGGCGCCTGTATCAGCCACACCGGTCCAGTTGGTATCACCAGCACTGTACATCAACGCTACATAATAACTCCCCGGAAGCATAGCTGTGATACCGGGGTTTGTGAAGCTGATCCCGTTGGCAAGATGGCCGCCGGGTTCAATGGTGATCCCCTTGATGATCTGCACGAAATCAATGAATACGTCGTTGGTGTCAAATATCCCTGCGCTGATATCCCCGTTGAAGGTCACCAGTCCGTTGTTGATGATGTCGGTATAGTACGAGAGGGTGTCTTCATAGTACACGGTATCGTTGGTCGCAGTAATGGGGGCGTTCATCGCCAGTTTGAAAAACCGGCTTCCCCCGCCGCTCATGCTGGGGGGATGGATCCCCATCACAGCCTGCTGTCCGTCGTTATAGGAGCCGGTGCCTCCCCCTGTGCCGGTTCCTCCGGGATTGAGGGCATCGATCAGAAAATATCCGTCATAACTTCCCGACCAGCCCCAGTTAAAATGAAAGTAATCGTTGTCGTTGTATCCGTCGCAAACAAAGCAATGTCCTCCACCGGTGCCGAATCCTGCATAAATGATCGGCCGGCTGGCATTGAGCTCGGTTTTCATCAGACCGATCCAGGCAGCGTTTGAATAGTTGGCCCGGGCCAGACCCTGCAAGGTACTGGCATATCCGAAGTAGGTCTTCAGCGCATATTCTGTACAATGCGTCACCGGGCTGGCTGAGGAGATCACATAGGCGGCACTCCCTCCCTGCGAAGCGACGTTATAATCCATGTCTACACTTACGCCGCAATGGTACATAAGTGTAGCCACAGCAGCATTTTCAGAGGTTACGGTATTGGGCATGGCTGACCAGTTGTATGCTGTGCCACTGAAATTTGCAGCAAGCGTTCCGTACCGCAAGGTATTGTAAGAGTGGTTGCTGATTCCGGAAGGGGGGAAATTGAAGAACTTCATCACCATCGCCATGCCTGTTGCAACGCAGCCGGTAACAGTGCGGCTGTTGTACGTTGCATCATACGGACAGAGGGCATTGTAGTAGGGGGACTGATCCCACAGGGTAGCGATCAGCGGGGCGACACCCTGCCCGCTTCCGACGGACTTCTCTGTTTCACTCCCCGAACTCAGCGACAACCATTCCGATTCAATCTGCGGGGTGGCCGTCATCTGTGTGCGAAGGGCAAAGTTGATCTGATCCTCATACCCTTTCAGCCAGGCTGCCACATTAGGGGGAATGTTGTCCGGATTGAAACCGGTCTCTGAAGAGTAACCCAGCAAAGGCCGTACGACGTCGTCGCCCGAAACGATGATGAACCCACCGGAAGCTTCCTGGGTAAACACATAGTACAGTGGCAGGGTGGAACCCTTTAGCGATATATTGCTCTCCGAAAGAGCGGTATAGGCCAGCTTCAGCGTTGCCGGGTTCCCATGAAGAGCACGGGTGGAGCCGGAGGCCAGAAAGTTCGCGGCAACAGTTTTCGCGCGGGCGACATCCACTGTTTTTGCGGAAACATGATTTAACAGCGCGAAAACCAGCAGAAGAGAAAAGACGAAACGCACGCGCAAACAGCACTCACAAAATCTCAACATAATCAATAATTTAGATGTGTTATGTTATGAAATTGTAAATATAGGTTGTTGGCGCAACGTGTGCAAGGGAAATATTAGGCTATTTCCCGAACCGATAAGCAATGTACAATCCTGCTCCGGCGGTGGAAAGACCAAAGTTAATGGCGTTCTCTTTTTCCGTGTAATCTTCCGGGTTCAGGCGTTGATTACGCATTATATATGAAATTGTCGGATTGATTTCAGCACCCAGCAGCAAAGAAAAATTCGTAACGGTTCACGGTCGTCGTGCTGCCGGCCACGTCGATCACACTGAAATAATAAGTCTTCGCGCCGTCGTGAACATTCCATTCCTTTCTCACATTCGGATCGATCTCTCCTGAATCGGGTCCTGCGCCGCATGTACCATTCAGCAGCTGCACCACGTTGTTCTGCCATGGAGCAGTGAACGGATTGGTCTGGGGAAGCGGCTGTAGGCTGCTTTCGATAGTACGGCGGGCATAGAGATGTGAATGTCCGCAAGCATAAATATCAAACTTGCTGTTGTCGAGAAACGACCAGAGATGCGTATAGGAGGTGTCCGATTGTGATGGCTCCAGGGTTTCGTTGGAAATGTAATAATAGGGACAGTGAATGAACAGGAATTTATGTTTCGCGCCGGACTGCGCTACCTGACTCTTCAACCAATTCATCTGAACCTCGTCGATGTGCCCCCCAAGTCCTTTCGGATGAAGGGTATCCGTTGTCAGATAATAGGGATCCAGCACCGCAAAAAAGGAGCTGCTGTTGGCATCGGTAAAGGAGTATGCAAGGTGTTCATATCCGGCCGGTCCGTTGGATGGATTTTCGGAAAAAACCGTCTGAAACTGCTCCTGATTGACCTTCAGGAAGCCATATCGTGAATGTTGGTGGTACAGTTCGTGGTTCCCCACGGCTGTATACAAGGCGATTCCCCTGGCCATGGGCTTGGCAAAAAGATTTTTGAAAGTCTGAAATGTATACTGCTTATCCACATAGCCCCGGTAGCACATATCTCCGCCTAAAACAATGAAGGAGGGTTTGGGTTTCAGGGTATCGATGCAACGAATGATGGGATTCAATGCGGTGGTGTCGATTGTGTAACCAAGGGAATCTCCGCGGCTGTCGGCCATGAATACGAAACGAAGGCCAACAGTTGCGGTGTCAGGCGGATTTTCTGTGGATGTACTTTTTTTACAACCTGCCAGCATGGAGATATATACCATCAATACGAGCAGAACGACAGCGTAAAGGCTCATGGCATTCCGGATAACAGATTTCTTCATGCTTTTCATCAGAGTTTTCATGTTTATTTGTTTAATTTGGGTTATCATTCTTGATTTTCATGCATCTGGTTTAAAACCATAAAGATAGTGTGACAACATTTTGCGGAACTAAGGCTTTTCATGGAAAGCGACCCGGGTTTTCGCTGAAATTCCATCAGGTAAAACCATTAGAGTCCGGCAACAAGGCTCCTCGATACGGAAAGGCCTAACAGATGGTGTAGTACTGATTTCTTACCGCCCAGGCAATCAGTCCGGCTACGTTATGAACCCCGGCTTTGATAAAAATGTTGGAGCGGTGTGTCTCCACCGTTTTTGTGGAGATGTGCAGCCTTTCGGAGATCTCCTGACTAAAGCATGTTCCGCCTCTGAAGACGGCAAGTATTGCCTCTTCAACACAAGAATGATCCCCTCCCTGAAAAGGTCGTGATCGTCGATAACGGCTATTCTGATGGTTTCCATAGTTATAGGGGCATTGAGATATTTACATTGATCCCCGAACCGGGGGAGCTGGACAGGACAAAGCTACCGCCGAAGGCTTCTACCCTGTTTCTGATGTTGTGCGGTCCCATTCCCGTTTTTTTCGAGGACCCGGGTTCAAACCCGCTTCCGTTGACGGAGTAAGCTACCTGCAGTCTGTCGCCCTGTTCCCTGATGTCGAGTGCGATGCGCGTGGCCCTGGCATGTTTCATTGTATTGTTCAGGAGTTCCGTGATGCAGCGGTAGAGTATCAACTCTGCTCTGGGGTCGGGCTTTTGCTGACAATCGCAGGAGAAGCTGATCTCATAGCGGCCGCTGGCGTTGAGCGGGGCAAAAAGGTTATTGAGCGCGGTGACGAGTCCGTGCTTTTCCAGCACCTGGGGACTGATGTTGTGGGAGATCCTGGAAACTTCGTCGATGGCTTCGGAGATCACTTGTTGCAGACGGTTGCGGATCTCCTCCCGGGTTTCCGGACTGGCGTCGAGAAACGCCTGAAAATAGTGGTTGATGTCCGATAGCACAGGGCCGAGTCCGTCGTGAAGATCGCGGGCAAGACGCCTTCGTTCATTGGGTTCACTCTCCAGCACGGCTTCTGCCATCTTCTGCCGGAGTGCTCCCCTGCGTCTGAGGCGGAAATAGAATAAGCTGAAGAGAAAGGCCAGGATGAGGGCCAGGAAGAGGGCCAGGAAGAGTATCTGTCGTCGCCTGAATTCGTTTTTTTTCTGCTCCTCGCGGATTCGCTGCTCCTTGATGAGGAGGTCGTCCCGGGCAGATTGTTCGGTGATCTGGCTGCTGATTCGGTCACTGAAAAAATCCACCTGGAGGTTGTTGTAGAGCGACAAAAAGGCACAGGCCTCCCGGTAGGCTCCCTGAAAGGTGTAAATGTTTGCATATTGCCCTTAGATCCGCATGTAGAGGTTCCTGTTTTCCCCTAATTGTGCAAGCTTTGTCGCCTCCTGCAGGGCTCCGAGCGCTGCCCGGTAAGCTTCACACAGGCCAAGGGTTGCGCGGTCGGACGCGTCAGATCCCGGCGGCAATATTTTCTACGCTTTCATCAGCAGGTCAATGGACCGGTCTGGCATGGAACGTTCGAGGTAGCGATCGGCATAGTACTGAAGCGAATCGGTGTTTTTGAGCGCAGTCTGTGAAAGGGGGCGGCATACTCTCCGTGGCCTTGCCTCCACGGTTTGCGTTCTCCCGGAGTTTCAGCTCCAGGTAGCAGAGCCTTGCCCGTTGGATTTCGGTGAGCGGTTCTGCTGTGCGCGACATCATCTTCAGAAACCGCGATGCAGGGATCGTCTCCTGCGGAAGCAGCTCCAGTGCATGGTTGCACAGCGAATCGAAACGTGCTTCCGAATCCTGCACCTGCGCAAACAAACTCATATGCACGAGAGCTAGTAAGAGGCCGGTAAAAAAGCAGGCATTTCGCAAAGCGGGAGTCGGTTAGGAAGATGTGATAAAGGTATGGGATTTTTCCGGACACAACGGTTAGCCTTCATAATCTCCTTTTAATCGCCCAACCTGCCCGTGGTTGATTGAAGTTAATTTATTAAATTTGTCACCAACGATTTAAACAAACCAATGTCCGGCGAACGCATCATTGAACTCGATAAAGTTGCGGTGTACCAGAAAGAAAACCTGGTACTAGCCAACGTCACACTGTCCATCAACCAGGATGAATTCCTTTACCTCATCGGCAAGACCGGCACCGGGAAGAGCAGTTTACTGAAGACCATCTACGCCGAACTTCCCGTGCGCATGGGAAACGCCCGGGTGGCGGGGTTCGACCTGCGAATGATCAAACTGAAGGAAATCCCCTACCTGCGTCGCAAACTGGGCATCGTATTCCAGGATTTTCAGCTGCTGATGGACAGGAGCGTGAACGACAACCTGCTATTTGTGATGCACGCCACCGGGTGGAAGGACAAGCGACAGATGCAGAAACGACTACTCGAAGTTTTAGCCAAAGTTAATCTCGGCAACAAAGGTCCCAAAATGCCGCACCAGTTGTCGGGCGGAGAACAGCAGCGTGTTGCCATTGCCCGCGCCCTGGTGAACGACCCGGAAGTGATCCTGGCCGATGAACCCACCGGGAACCTGGACCCGGAAAGTTCGGAGGGGATCATCAGCCTGCTCATGGACATCTCAAAAACAGGACGGGCCGTAGTAGTTGCCACGCATAATTATACGTTTTTCGACAAATACCCGGCCCGTACCCTCTTGTGCGAGAATGGGAAAGTGCTCCCTGCGACTAACTTCCCAAGGTAGCCACCATCACCGCTTTGATGGTATGCAGACGGTTTTCGGCTTCGTCAAAGACGATCGATGCAGCCGACTCAAAAACATCTTCGGTCACTTCAAGGCCATCAAGTTTGTATTTTTTGTAAATGTCAGCACCTACTTCCGTATCCTTGTTGTGGAACGCAGGGAGACAATGCATGAACTTCACGTTGGGGTTGCCGGTGGCTTTCATCAGCTTTGCGTTCACCTGATAAGGAAGCATCAGCTTGATACGCTCATCCCATGAATCCTTCGATTCGCCCATGGAGACCCAAACATCGGTATACACGAAATCTACACCCTTAACAGCCTCTGCTATCTTCTCGGTGAGTGTTATCTTTGCACCTGTAGTTTTGGCAATCTCTTTGCAGGTCTTTACAAGGCTCTCTTCCGGCCAGAATTTCTTCGGGGCAAAGGCCCTGAAATCCATGCCCATCTTGGCAGCGCCTACCATCAGTGAATTTCCCATGTTGTTGCGGGCGTCGCCGCAGTAAACAAAGGATATCTGGTTAAGTGGTTTATCCGAATGTTCGGTCATGGTCATCAGGTCGGCCAGAATCTGGGTCGGATGGAACTCGTTCGTGAGTCCGTTCCAAACAGGAACCCCTGCATACTTGCCCAGCTCCTCCACAATCGACTGTCCGAACCCGCGATATTCAATGCCGTCGTACATGCGTCCCAAAACGCGGGCAGTATCCTTCATGGTCTCTTTCTTGCCGATGTGCGATCCTTCCGGGCCAAGGTAGGTAACCCGTGCCCCCTGGTCGAAGGCAGCAACCTCAAAAGCACAACGGGTGCGGGTGGAGGCCTTTTCAAAGATCAGGGCGATGTTTTTGCCCTTCAGCCGTTGCTGTTCGGTTCCGGCATACTTTGCCTTCTTAAGGTCCATGGCGAGGTTGAGTAAAAATTTCATCTCCTGGGGGGTGAAATCCAGGTCTTTCAGAAAGTTGCGGTTTCTCAGGTTGAATGACATAAAAATGATTTTTGATTTACGATTTACGATGCAAAATTAGGGATTTCCTTTGTTTATATTTTAACAGAACCGTTTACTTTTTTGGTTTTTTCCGATTAAGCATAAAAAATCCGAAATTATGAACAGAATGGAAATGCTAATTACAGGTCATCCTGCCGGGCAAAATCAAACTGACCTAAATCGTATATCGTAAGTCGTATATCGTAAATCTCTAAACGTCTCTTCCCGACGGCCGCTGAAATGCCTTCAATCCGAATTCGGGCATGATCGCAAAAACATGCTCAAACAGCTTTGCGACAGCCTCCTCAAAAGGAATAATATCCGGCGGATTGAAATAGGCGACGATCTCAATCGGCAGGCCAAACTCGGTAGACTGCAGGATGCGCACCATCTGGAAAGCCGCGGGATTGACATTAGGAACATCCTTGAGGTGCGTAAAAAGATAGTTGCGAAATAGTCCTACATTGGTCTGCTCCTCCCCCTTTTCGAGCAGGCTTGCTACCTGCAGACCGCGTTGTTTCAACGCATCCAGCATAGGGTCATCCACAAAACGGATGGTACCGATATCGATGAGGATGGAGCGTTTCATGCGTCGCCCTCCGGCATCGGCCATGCTGCGCCAGTTCTGGAAGGAATCGGAGATGAGGGTATAGGCGGGGATAAAGCTCACTGAGTTGTCGAAATTACGAACCTTCACGGTTACCAGTGAGATATCAATCACGGTTCCGTCGGCATTGTATTTAGGCATGGTGATCCAGTCGCCGATCATCAGCATCTTGTTGCTCGACAACTGAACGCCGGCGACAAATCCAAGGATGCTGTCCTTGAAGATCAGTAACAGGATTGCCGACATGGCACCCAATCCGGCCAGCAGGCTCATGGGCGATTCGCCAATGAGGATCGAAATGATGGAGATCCCGCCGATCACATAAACGATAATGCGGGCGATCTGCAGGTAACTCTTGATGGGTTTTGAATCAGCGACCTCAAATTCACCGTAGATACGGTAGGTGGTGTTTAGAAATGATACGATAACCAGCAGGAAAATGGCGGTCATGTAAACATGCAGGATGATCCCGATGATCCGGATCGCTTCAGGATATTCAGAAATGGTTGGTGCCAGCGCCACTTGGAGGAAAAGGGCCGGCAGGAGCAATGCCAGCCTGGTAAATACTTTCTCTTCGTAAAGATAATCATCCCACTGACTGGACGATTTATCAATAAGCCGTTTTAGAATCCGGTTGATGATGATTTTTGCAATATAATAGATGATGATGGAGGCGATCAGAATAGCAATAAGAGCAGAAAAATCAGCAATATATTCAGCAAATTTATCGGCCATTCCCCAGTACGTGAGGGCCGTCTTAAAAGCATCATGAAAATTCTGTGCGTGAATGGTGGTATTCATTCTCTTTCCGTTTAGGGAACAATAACATTTAACGACAAAGGTTGTATTTTAATATTCAGCTCTTTACCCATTCGTTTGGGATCCCCGTCTACATGAACGCTCCTCCCCTTTTTGCGCAGCAACTGAACCTCTTTTGCGCGAATGATCTCCACATAGCTGGTCCGGTCGAAGCGTTTCAGAAATAGCAGGGGCGCAAAGAAAATCGTCTTCCAGAAGGGAACTTTCTGAACAATGCAGACATCGATATAACCATCGTCGAGACTGGCACCGGGATTGATGGAGATGTTGTTACCCCACTGGTTTGAGTTGGCAAAACTTACCAACAGGGCTTTCCTCCGGATGATACGGCCGTCGATCAGCAGGGTATACTTTTTGGGTTGATAGCCTTTGTAGGAGTTGGTTGTGATCTGCAGATAGGTAGCAAATCCGCGTTTTGAAGCAACCGCGAATTTCTTTGCCACCGAGGCGTCAAATCCAACCCCGGCGATATTCACAAAAAAGTTATCATTGATGGTAGCTGTGTCGATCTTTTTTATTTTGCCGTTGTTAATGATTTCGATCGCTTTTTTTGCATTCATCCGGATCTTCAGATGGCGTGATAACCCGTTCCCGGAGCCGGTAGGGATAATGCCCAATGCCGTTGAAGTGCCTACAATGCCGGTTGCCGTTTCATTTACGGTGCCATCACCGCCAATCGCCACCACAATGTCTGTTCCCGCTGCAGCAGCTTCCCGGCTCAGCACAACAGCGTGACCGGCCCCCTCTGTAAAAGCAATCTGATAGCTGTACTTCGATGTGTCCAGCTCCTTTGCGATAAGCTGTTCAATCCCTTTCTGCTTTCCTACACCGGAAACAGGGTTGACTATGAAAAGAATGCGTTTAACCGGAGCCTGCATTTAAATGGTGATATGGTGATATGGTGAAAAAAAATGTTACTCTGTTACTTATTCTACATACATCCTGTTCTCAACCAGCCTGTTGTTATACTGCTGAACGTAGGCTTTTACAAACAGCTCCAGTCGTTTTTTTTCCGGGGATGACACGCCCGCGATGTTGTTCTTCTGGAGCGGGTCGGTTTTCAGGTTGTAAAGCGCTGTAGTACGTGTGCCGTCGAATTCGAGATAATAGCCGTCTTTGATGAGACCGTAAATACCGCTTAGGTAGTGGATCGAAAAATGGGTGGCGGTGGAATCAAAAAGGTCATTTCCGAAAGCCAGAGAATTCTGCTTATATCCCACATAATTCAGAATGGTCGGAAGAATGTCAGTTTGCTGCGCCGTAACTTTGCTTTTCCCTTGCAGGTCAGATTCCGGCCTGAAAAACAGGATCGGGATAGCATATTGCCCCACATTGGTCTGGTAATATGGATAATAACCTTCCGAAGTATGATCGGCAGTGATCACAAAGAGTGTGTTTTTATACCACGGCATATGCCGGATGGTATGAAAAAATTCACCCAACGCATGATCCGCATACATAACACTTTGCTGAATAGGCAGCTTCCCCTTCCGGAAAACGTTGGCATACTTCCCTGGCACAAAATAGGGATGGTGTGAGGAGAGGGTAAAAACCGCTCCCACAAAGGGCTGTTTCAACTGGTTCAGCTGACGTGCCGTGTATTGAAGGAACTCCTCATCGCGGATCCCCCACTTCCCGTCATAATCCTTTTCGTTTGCATATTCGGTACGTCCGTAATAATGGTCGAACCCGACCATCCTGGTATAGGAATCAAATCCCATAGTTCCGTTTGTCCCGCCATGAAAGAATGCACTCGTATAGCCGCGGGGTTTGAGCAGACTGGAGATGCTTGCAAACTTGCCGGCTGCATAGTGTGACTGAATAAATGATTCATTCATCATGGATGGAATCCCGGAAAGAACAGCCGGAATTCCCTGTATCGAGGTCTTTCCATTCGCAAAAGCGTCAAAATAGAAACCCTGGCGGATTAGTGAATCCATAAATGGCGTGAATCCCTGGTAATGACCATCTTCAAGCATATGATTGAGGGATCCGATATGCTCACGCGAAAAACTCTCCAGGATGAGAAGGACCACATTATAATTCTTTTCCGATTCCTTGGATCCCTGATGAACCGGTGAATAGAGCACGGCCAGATCCTTCTCCCTTTTAAAGTAATTGACCTCTGAAAGTACTTCATGCCCTGCGGTTTTTGCGATGGAAAAGGGGGTATTCAACACCAATGGAATATTTTTTGCCGAGGTATAGTTTCCGGCTGTTACCAGGGTGATCGGACGCAACTGAAGTCCGCCCCTGATAGCGATGATGCTCACTGAAGCAACCACAACAAACAAGATTGCATTGACCACAAAATACTGGAGAACACCTCCCTTCGGCTTGCTTGCCTGAGCATTTGAGAACCTCGTCGACAACCACACCAGCAATCCCACAAAGGCCAGCCAGACAATAGCAACATACCAAAAATCCTTTAGGAACTGGGGGATCAGTTTATCAAAGTCGCCACCCACAACAACGTATTGAAAAATATCCGCCGTCAGTCGTTTAAGCGTGAACCTGAAATAAATTGTATCGCCAAAATTGATGAACAATGCCAGTGAATTGATGAAGTAAAAATATCCGTTGGCAATGCCCTGGTAAATCCTGTTATGCCTGAATTGAAAAGGAATGCTGTTCATCAGGATAAATGGGGCATTGATGATGAAGGCGGCAGAAAGGTCGAAACGCAGTCCGAAAACAAACAACCGTAGCACCTCCATGATCCCCAGGTTTGTAAAATAACCCAGGTTAAAAAGATAGAATAAAATGCGCGAAAAAAACAGCAGCAGGACAACAAGCGTCATCCTCAACAACATGACGACGAGGATATTACCCTGAAACCACTTTTTCCCCTTACCGAAACCGGACATTTTGCTTTTGCCTGATTTTTTTCTCGATCCGGATCTTGAACGTGTACCTGATTTCCGAGGCATGGTGCGATTTTAAAAGTGTGTAAAAGTAAGGCAATCCAATGATTATTTAAACATTTCGTTCATTGTACATCGTACATTCTTTATACTTTTGCTGTGAATAAACTAACACTTCTTTAAAATGGGAGCAATTGCTGCAACAGGAAACAAAGGCAAAGGGATCCGATCCGATTGCTTTGTTTCGCTCGAACTAACCGACCAGGGAGGCATTCAACTCACCGTCGAATCCAAAGTGGCAGTCATGTATGGCGCCGATATCAGGAAACAGGTACTGGACGTTATCGATTTTTTTGGTATTTCAAATGCAACTATCAAAGTGGAGGACTCCGGTGCCCTGCCTCTGGTGATCGCCGCCCGGGTTGAAGCAGCCATTAAAAACTGCCTGGATACCGACAAAGATTACCTCCCGCCTTTGCTTGACGAAAACCGCTATTCAACAGCCAAAGACCGCAACCGTTTTTCGCGGCTCTACTTGCCTGGAAATTCGCCGAGTCTGATGATCAATGCCGGCATTCACAAACCCGACGGGATCATTCTCGACCTGGAAGATGCCGTTGCCCCTGATAAAAAGGATGAAGCACGGTTCCTGGTCCGCAATGCCCTGTGTGGCATCAACTTTTATGGTGCTGAGCGGATGGTGCGCATCAACCAGGGAGAACGCGGACTCGAAGACCTTGAATACCTTGTTCCTCACCATGTGAACCTGATTCTCCTTCCCAAATGCGAACAGCCCGAACAGGTCCATGCAGTCAACAAGAAAATTGCTGAAATCGTAAATCGTAAATCTTCAATCGTAAATCCCATATGGATCATGCCCATCATCGAAAGTGCGTTGGGCGTAATCAATGCCCACTCCATAGCCTCAAGTGCTGACAATGTTGTATCGCTTGCCATCGGCCTTGAGGATTATACAGCCGACCTGGGTACCCGCCGTACCCTGGAAGGAACAGAATCATTTTTTGCCCGAAGCATGGTGGTGAACGCCGCCCGCGCCGCTGGTATCCAGCCCATCGACTCCGTCTTCTCCGATGTGGGCGACATGGAGGGATTGTACCAGAATGTGCTTCGTTCAAAAGCTCTTGGTTTCGATGGCATGGGGTGTATTCACCCGCGTCAGATACGCGTCATCCATGAAGCCTTCGCCCCGTCGCCCGAAGAGATCGAAAAGGCCAAGAAGATCGTATTCGCCTTCCACAAGGCCCGGGAACAGGGACTTGGCGTAGTGGCGCTGGGAACTAAAATGATCGATCCTCCGGTGGTGAAACGGGCACTGAATACCATCAACCTTGCATTGAAAATGAATAAACTTGCTGAAAATTGGAGGGAAACCTATGTGCAATAAAGAGGTAACGACGTCGCATGTGCCGTCTCATCCCAAGTACGATAAACTTGTCACAAACGCCGCGGGAAGGATCGTCCCGACTGTCATCAACGGCCGGCCTCAGGTACCCTATATGGGCGTAGGTAAATACAAACCCGACGGCTTCCGGGCTGCACCGAAACTGTCCAGTTGCGTCGACTTCCCGGCAGATGGAAACAAGGTCATCCCTACCTTAAAGGAGGCCCTGCTTAAGGCCGGACTCCGCAACGGGATCACCATCTCCACCCACCATCACTTCCGTAACGGCGACCTGGTGGCAACCCAGATCTTCGACATCGCTCATGAACTCGGGATCAAAGACCTGATGTGGTACCCTTCCGCCTCTTTCCCCTGCCATGAACCCATGACGAAATACCTTGAGGACGGCACAATAAACCGTATCGAGGGAAGCATGAACGGCGCACTGGGAAAATTCACCTCCGAGGGAAAAATGAAGGGACTTGGCGTACTTCGATCGCATGGCGGACGCTACCAGGCTGTACAGGATGGCGAAGTGCATATCGATATTGCTGTAATTGCAGCTCCTACTGCCGACTTCTTTGGAGATGCCAATGGCGTCAACGGATCTGCCGCCTGCGGTCCGTTGGGATTTGCCCTGGCAGATTCGGAATATGCCGACAAAGTGATCGTGGTGACCGACAACCTTGTACCTTTCCCTTGTATCCCCTGGCAGATCAACGGTAACCGCGTAGATTACGTAGTGGTAATGGATAAGATCGGCATCCCCGAAAAGATCGTAAGCGGAACAACAGAAATTACCAAGAGCCCGGACAGACTGCTGCTTGCCGAATGGTCGGCTAAATTCTGTGACGAAGCCGGACTCATATACGACGGCTTCTCCTTCCAGGCAGGTGCCGGAGGAACGGCCCTCTCCATTGGCATCTACTTCTCCGAAATACTTCGTGAGCGGGGCTGGAAAGCACGCTTTGCCCGTGGTGGCAGCAACAAATACCTGGTTAAGATGCTCGAAGAGGGACTCGTGGAGTATATCCTCGACGGACAAACCTTCGACCTCGACGGTGTCAGGTCGATGCGCGACAACCCGCACCACACCTGGACAAGCCCGTTTACCAGTTACAACTACCATGGTAAGGGAAATTTCTCCTCCATTGTCGATATTGTGATCCTCGGCGCCACCGAAGTCGATGTGAACTTCAATGCCAACGTTGTAACTCACTCCGATGGCTATCTGCTGCACGGTATCGGCGGATGGCAAAACACGCTTTTCGGAAAATGTGTAATCCTTCCGGTGCCCCTCTTCCGCGACCGTAACCCGGTGATCCGCGATGAGGTGACCACCATCTGCGGACCCGGTGAACTCATCGACGTGATCGTGACAGAACGCGGAATTGCCATTAACCCGCTGCGCACTGATCTCATTGAGAAGATGAAAAACTCCTCCCTCCCCATCAAGACCATACAGGATCTGAAAGAGGAGGCCGAAAGGATCTGCGGTGTGCCCGACAAACCAAAGTTTACCGACGAAGTGGTAGCCGTGGTGAAATGGGTGGATGGAACGGTGCTGGATTCCATAAAAAAGATAGCAAAATAGCGAATGACGCCCCACCAGATTCTGCTCAAGTACTGGGGTTACTCCTCTTTCCGGCCAATGCAGGAGGAGATAATTCAATCTGTTCTTGACGGGAAGGATACTTTGGCACTGCTGCCGACCGGAGGAGGGAAATCTCTCTGTTTCCAGGTTCCTGCAATAGCCATGGAGGGATTGTGCCTCGTGGTTTCCCCGCTCATCGCTTTGATGAAAGACCAGGTTGATAACCTTACCCGTCGCGGTATCCGTGCTGCTGCACTCTACTCAGGAATGCACCCTGATGAAATGAATATTGTGCTGGATAACTGCCGTCATGGAAGTATAAAGTTACTATATGTCTCACCCGAACGCCTCACCACCGACAAAATGCGTGAGTCGCTGCGGCGAATGAAGGTGAACCTGCTGGCCGTGGACGAAGCCCATTGTGTTTCCCAGTGGGGATATGATTTCCGCCCGCCATATCTTGAAATCGCCAACATCCGTCCGCTGATACCGGGCATCGCTGTCCTGGCATTAACCGCCACCGCCACCCCCGCCGTGGTGAAGGATATCCAGCAGCGACTCGGGTTCAAAACCGAAAATCTTTTCCAGAAAAGCTTCGAACGTAAGAACCTCACCTACCTGGTGATCAGGGAAGAGGATAAGATGAAGCGGCTGCTGAAGATCCTGCGTAAAGTCACGGGACCTGGAATTGTGTATGTGCGCAACCGCAGGGAAACAAAGGAAATTGCCGGATTTCTGCAAAAAAACGGGATCCCCGCTGACTACTATCATGCCGGTCTTGATCAGAAGTTGCGTGACAAAAAACAGAATGCCTGGATAAAAGAGGAAAAGCGGATAATCGTCTCCACTAACGCGTTTGGTATGGGGATCGATAAACCCAATGTTCGTGTAGTTGTTCACCTCGACCTGCCCGACAGCATGGAGGCATATTTTCAGGAGGCAGGAAGGGCAGGAAGAGATGAGAAGCGTGGTTACGCAGTGCTGCTCTATGAAACCTCCGACATCCTGGACGCCCGCCACAACCTCAATATCGCCTTTCCTGAACTCAGCATCATCCGGTCTGTTTACCAGGCTTTGGGCAACTACCTGCAGATCCCCGTCGGAGGCGGAAAAGACCTGCATTTCGACTTCGACCTCTCTACCTTCGCTGATCAGTACCGGTTTCCTTCAGTAACCGTTTACAACAGTCTGCGGTTTCTGGAAAAGGAGGGACTCGTTATGCTCACCGATGCATTTCATAACCCTTCCAGGATTTTTATCAAGGCCGGTAAAGAGGATCTGTACCGTTTCCAGGTTGAAAATGAACCGTTCGACCATTTTATTAAGACCCTCCTTCGCTCTTACAGCGGGATCCTGTCCGATTTTGTGAAGTTCAGTGAAACAGAGCTTGCCCGCAGGTCAGACCTTCCGTTGGAGAAGGTAGTGAGTACCCTGAAGCATCTCGAAAAACTTCAGATCATCGACTATATCCGCCAAACCGACAACCCACAACTCATCTATCTGCAGGAGCGGTACGACCCGAAAGACCTGTCCATTTCGCCTGAACACTATCAGAACCGCCTTAAGGATGCCGTTGCCCGAATGGAGTCGATGATCGCCTATGTTGAGTCCACACACAAATGCAGAAGTCAGATGTTACTGGCCTATTTTGGAGAGACCGATACCCGGCGGTGCGGAAAATGCGATGTTTGTATCGAGCGCAACAAGATCAGTCTCAACGAATTGGAATTTGACAACATCGTAGGTGTATTGAAACCCATGTTAACATCACGGCCGGCCTCCCTGGAGGAGATGGTGGAGGCTGTCGGAAATACGAATGAGGACAAGGTGCTGCGGGCAGTTCAGTGGCTGCTCGACAATGAGAAAATCGAACCCGATGAAACAAACAAATACTGCTGGAAGAAGAAACCAGAATAAATGATCCTGCCCCGCTCCTTCTACCTTCGCCAACACGTTGTTACGGTGGCCCGCGATCTCCTTGGGAAATACCTTGTTACCGAGTCCGATGGCATACTCACCTCAGGCCTGATCTGTGAAACCGAGGCCTATGCCGGAGTGGTTGACCGCGCCTCACACGCCTTTGGCGGAAAACGAAGCGCCCGTACGGAAATCATGTACCGCGAAGGTGGGACAGCCTATGTTTACCTGTGTTATGGAATGCATGCGCTCTTTAATGTGGTGACAAATGTGGAGGAAATTCCCCATGCAATCCTTGTCCGGGGAGTTATCCCGGCCGATGGTGCAGGGATCATGCTGGAGCGGGCAGGAAAAAATCCGGCAACAAAACATCCCGGAATTGGCCCCGGCAAAGTGACAAAACTTTTGGGTATTAACATCTTGCATACAGGACTCGACATTACCCAAAGACCAACCGGTAGCAATTCATTTGGAATCTGGATTGAGGACCGGGGTGTAAATATCAGTTTGAGCCGTATCAAAGCAGGTCCGCGTATTGGCGTTGATTATGCAGGAAAGGATGCACTCCTTCCCTATCGGTTCTGGTTTTATCCGGATTCAGGAAAATAAAAAAACCCGACGGTTGCCGGGTTTTTTGCAATGTCTTGTGTTGTTCGGATTATTTAACTTTCTTTCCGAGTTCAGCACCAGCTTTGAACTTTACAACTTTCTTGGCGGGAATCTTAATCTCCTTGCCATTCTGAGGATTGCGGCCCTTGCGGGATGCTCTTTTGGATACCGAGAAAGAACCAAAACCTACTAAAGCAACTCTTTCGCCTTTGCCCAGTGCCTTGGTGGTAGCGGTGATTACAGCTTCCAATGCCCTTTTAGCTTCTGCTTTGGTCATTTTTGCATCGTTGGCAACTGCCTCGATTAATTGAGCCTTGTTCATTTTTCTTACGTTTTAGTTAATAATTCGTTTGATAATCCTTGCAAAGATAAGGCATCACAAAAAAAAGTCAATAGGAAATAGCTCAAAACAGGCGAAAATGTTGATAAAATGAGTTTTTTGTTAATATCTCAGCCTCTGAAAGGGTTAAAAACAGTACGTTTCAGGTGAAAAGGAATGCATGCCCCCGCAGAAAATCCCCTATAATCATGGGTTTTCGACCTGCCAGCTGAACTTCTGTCAGATGTAAATACCCATCTTTTGTACTGACTTTCAGGTCCTCTTTACCATCCAAAAAAAACACTCCGGGCAAGACCGGAACATCGGTAATTTCGGGCAGAGCTCTGTGTACTTTCAGAACCTGTGAACTGCCATCAGGCATGGCAAGGTCGCAAAACACACCGGGGTGCGGAGTAAGTCCGCGGATGAAGTTATAAATAGTATGTGTATAACCGTTCCAGTTTATCCTGCAATCTTCCTTATAAATCTTAGGTGCTGGTTTCAAAACAATATCCGGTCCCGCCATCTGCTCATGGGATACTCCCGGAACCTTTCCCGCAGCTATCAAGTCCACGGTGCGTATTACCAGATCTTTCCCCAATATCATCAGGCGGTCGTGAAGTTCACCGGCATTCTCATCTGATCCGATGGCTGTCCTCTCCGAACAAATGATCCTTCCTTCATCTATTTTTTCATTCAACATGAAAGTTGTAAGACCTGTCTCTTTCTCGCCGTTGATAATGGCCCAGTTAATCGGCGCCGCGCCGCGGTACTGAGGAAGAATCGATGCATGCAGGTTAAAAGTGCCAAGCGCCGGGAGTGACCATACACCAACAGGCATCATGCGGAATGCGATCACAATCTGTAAGTCGGGTTTCAGTTGGCGTAATGCATCAACAAAGGAAGGATCTTTCATGTTTACAGGCTGTAATACAGGCAGTCCTGCCACGGTGGCATACCTTTTCACAGGAGAAATGTTAAGCGTCAGACCCCTTCCGGAAGGCTTATCGGGAGCAGTAACCACTGCTACTACATGGTAACCCTCTTCAACAAGCCTTGTCAAAGAGGCGACCGCAAATTCGGGAGTGCCGTAAAAAATAATCCGGGGGAAATTTTTCATCACAATAAAAAAAAAGTGGCCTGAACATCAGACCACTAATTTAGTTATATCTTAAAATCGATGTACGATATTATTTCTTAATCTTTCCTTCGGCGTATGAAATATACTTATCGATATCGCGACCTTCATTCGAACGGGGAAATTCCTCCTTTATCCTTTTGTAGAACGTAAGCGCTTTATCATAATTTGCCAGCTCTTCGTAAGCCCAGGCTGCTTTCATCATGAAAAGCGGTGAGGTGAACTCATTCTTGCGCAAATCGGCTGCTTCAGCGTAAAGATCTGCTGCTTTCTGAGCTTGCTTCAACTCCATGTAAGCATCTCCAAGCGCCCCTTTTGCCATGGGTGCAACCAACTGATCGCCTGCACTGAATTTGTCGAGGTGCTTTATGGCTTCCTCAAACTGGCCCATCTTAAGATAACAAACACCGGCGTAATACTGCGACAGGTTGGCAGCCTTTGTCATGCCGTATTCATCAATAATAGCAAGAAATCCCAGATACTGTCCGTCCCCGTTAAGCGCTTTCTTAAGGGAATCCTGTTCAAAATATTTTTCTGCCATGAACATCTGGCTCTGGGCATCTTTCTCCTTTGGAGCCAGGTAAAAACGTTTGAACCCGAAAAAGCCCAGTACGATAACAATAATCGAAGCGATTACGATGATGATAATCTTCTGATTTTTTTCAATGAATTGCTCCGTCCTGCTGAAAGCCTCTTCAACAGCCTCGATGCGTTGTTCGGTCTTATCAATCTTTTTGTCTACCTTATTCGTCATGTTATCTGTAATTTGGAGGTGCAAAATTACATTTTTTCCTGAACCACCGGCATGGCAACCCATTTTTTTTACTTTTGCAGATATTCTGAAATGCACTCATATGCAACAGGAAGCCCTATCCGACCAAACTACCAACCTGGAGTTGATTGATTATCTAACCGGATTCATCACGGAGGAGCGCAGGCAGAAATTCGTTGCCAATCTTGCCTGGCGAACCCGGCATATCACCATCGCACTGGAAGATATTTACCAGCCGCACAATGCCAGTGCGGTCCTCAGGTCCTGCGACTGCTTTGGTATTCAGGATGTTCATATCATTGAAAACCACAATAAGTATGAAGTAAACCCGGATGTGGCACTGGGTGCTTCAAAATGGCTGACCTTATTTAAATATGATTCACCGGCCGGAAATACCATTGATTGTATTACCCGGCTCAAAAATGATGGCTACAGGGTTTATGCCACCTCCCCACACAAGGATGATGTAACGCCTGAGACGATGCCGCTCGATCAGAAAGCATGCCTTTTATTTGGCACTGAACTGGAAGGTCTTACAAGCACCGCAAAGGAGATGGCAGATGGTTTTGTGAAGATACCGATGTTTGGCTTCACAGAAAGTTTGAACATCAGCGTGTCTGCTGCAATATTGATGCAAACGCTCAGCACACGGCTTCGCAGCTCGAACGTACCATGGCAACTCACATCAGCGGATCGCAATGCCATCATGCTTCAATGGCTTAAGAAATCGGTTAAGAAATCGGACCTGCTCATCAGGGATTTCCTCCAGAAAAATCATCCGTGCTGATTTGTTTGTATTCAATTTTTAATACCTTTGCTAACATCGTGAATATTTAAAACAGTTTTTATATGGGAAAAGGAGATAAAAAATCAAAACGTGGCAAGATTGTCATCGGTTCATTCGGCGTGAGAAGATCAAAAAAGAAGAGAAAAAACGCCGCTGCAGTGAATAAAACAGCTGCACCTAAACCACTAAAAAGTGTACCCGAAAAGGTTGTCGCGGTAGCCGAACCGATGGTTGAAAGCCATGTTGCAGAGGAATCGGCAAAGAAAACTGCAGCCAAAAAAGTGACAAAAAAAGTAGTTGAGGGCATCGAAGAGAAACCAAAGGCAGCAAAAACGAAGAAAAAGGCAGCCGATGAAAACCCTGATGCCAAACCTGAATAAACTGACCAGGAATATAATTGCCTTACTGATAAATTTTGATCGTCCGGAATTGCCCGCGCATTTCCGGACATTCTTTTTATGACAGATATCCTCCTTAAATATTTCCCCGATCTGACTGCCGAACAACGCCGTCAAACTGAGATGCTGGCCCCACTTTACAACGAATGGAACGCCAGGATCAATGTCATTTCCCGCAAGGACATCGATCAACTTTATCTTCATCACGTTCTCCATTCGATGAGCATCGCCAGACTGGTAAGTTTCACCCCCGGGACAAAAATTATGGATGCAGGTACCGGAGGCGGATTTCCGGGTATTCCGCTGGCCATTCTCTTCCCGGATTCCTCGTTCACCCTTGTCGATTCGATTGGTAAAAAAATTAACGTGGTTGAAACCATCTCCGCTGATCTGGGCCTTTCGAATGTGACCGCAATAAATGCACGTTTTGAAAATATTCCGGGAAGTTTCGACTTTGTTACCGGAAGAGCCGTGTCGAACCTGGCGCTGTTTGTGAACATGCTGAAGAACAAAGTCAGCAAAACCAATAATAACAGAATAAATAACGGAATACTTTACCTAACAGGCGGTGATTCAATGCAGAATATGTCCGGGATCAAAGCCAGGTCCAAAGAATATCCCATCCCGGAGTATTTTTCCGAACCCTATTTTGCCGCCAAAAAGCTGATCCACATTCACTCCTTTTCACAAGGCACCTGAGCTGTAATGAACTTCCCCTAACAAATGTTTGGAATTGCTTGGCTGTCTCCGTGATTTTTCGTTATTTCGCCTTTTCATCTTCACATCGTTCTAACAATTTAATATCAGATCTATGGCTGACCAGAAGAAGTTCATTCCTTTCGTCTCTGCAGAGACTAACATGAAAGAGTTTACCGTACGGGCCCTCATTATAGGCCTTTTCTTTGCCGTTATACTTGGCGCTGCCAATGCATATCTCGGATTAAAGGCAGGTATGACGATCGCTGCAACGTATCCGGCCGCCGTGCTTGGTATGGCAATTTTGAGACTGATGAAAGGGTCCATCCTTGAGGAAAATTTCACCCGTACCGTTGGGTCCATCGGCGAATCGGTAGCCGCAGGTGCCATTTTTACCCTGCCCGCATTTTTCGTCTCCGGGATCTGGTCAGAATTTTTCACAGCAGGTCATTATATTACCTCTTCACTGATTCTTATTGCCGGCGGTATCCTTGGCATCATGTTCGTAGCATTGCTTCGTAGGGTCATGGTGGAAGATGCCGAACTGCCCTTTCCTGAATCCGTTGCCGCGGCAGAAATACACAAAGCCGGTCAGGGTGGCTCAGGCGGGTCGAAGTTCCTCTTCTGGTCGATGGGACTTGGCGGTTTGATAAAAATACTGGGTGAATTAAAACTGTTCCAATACCTGTGGGAAAAATTCGTGGTCTTTGGTCAGCAAACCATCACCGGAACCGTTTTCACCGGTAAAGGTGGCATGTTGCTGAGTTCTCCGGGAGTGAGCCCCGCCTATATGGGTGTTGGCTATATCATCGGCCCGAAACTCGGCGCCCTGAACTTCAGCGGGGGTATCCTTGCCTGGGGACTCATGGCCCCCATGATCATGTACTTCCTTCTGCCAAGTGTCAACTTCCAGGACTGGGCTGCATTCCTCATGAGCAAAGACCCTACCCTGGCGCTGGACGCAGCCCTGGCCAAAGTAAATGATCCTACTTACCAGATCAACCAGATATGGAAGTATATTATCCGCCCCATTGCCATCGGAGGAATGCTGGTAAGCGCTGCCTTTACCCTGTTTAAAATGCGTAAAAGCCTCCCAACGGGAATTGCACGTTCTGTAAAGGACGTTAAAAAAGCCGCCACCGGAATGGAACAAAATGTTCCCAGAAATGAAAAAGACATCAGTTTCGGATGGATCATGACTGGTATCGCAGCCGTTGCTGTGCTCACCTTCTGTATTACCTACTTCATTTTCCAGACCAATATCCTCATCGCCGTAGTAGCTTCTACTGTGATGATCATCCTCGCCTTCTTTTTTGCTTCCGTTTCCGGCTACCTGGTAGGGATCATGGGATCCAGCAACAACCCCATCAGCGGATTGACACTCACCGCGCTCGTGGTCACAGCACTTATTCTGGTTGCCCTTGGCGTTCAGGGTGATGCAGGCGTTGCAACAGTGCTCGGCGTGGCAGCCATCGTTTGTGTTTCGGCAGCCGTTGCAGGCGAGATGCTACAGGACCTGAAAGCCGGGCATATTCTTGGCGGTACCCCATGGCGCATGCAGATCGGCGACATCCTTGGCGTCATCCTTGCCGGTTCTGTTATGTTCGTCGTACTTGCATTCCTTAACGATGGTGATATAGCCAGCGGTAAAAACCTTGGCTACCAGGGTGGCTTCGGGAGTAAAAACCTCTCTGCACCACAAGCCAGTCTCATGGCCATTCTTTCCCGTGGCATCGTTCAGGGCCAGATGGCTTGGCCCCTCATCATTGCCGGGATGTTAATGGGTGTTGCCTTCATCCTGATGCAGGTTAAAAGCCCCATGCTCGTAAGCGTCGGAATGTACCTGCCAATCGAAACAACCTTTGCCATTTTTGTTGGCGGACTGATAAAAGGAGCGGTTGAAATGTACTCTGAAAAGCGTAAACACAATGACGCACAGAAGGTTCGTGTAGAAAATACCGGGGTACTTCTGGCCTCCGGCATGATTGCAGGGGAGGCGCTCATGGGGCTCCTCATTGCCATTTTTGCCGTGTTCAACATTTTCCTGTACAACTATTTCAGCTTTTTCCAGACCCCTACCTTCTACATCAGTTTTATCATCCTGGCGATCATCGCCTATGTGCTGATTCAGATACCGCTCAAGAATGCAGGCAAACCCGACGAACCGGCACCTCCTGCATCCGGAATGTAATGCCCACCCCTTTGGCCCTTCCCTTTCAATTGGGAGGGGCCAGAGGAGGGTAATTTTTAGCTGATGAATTTTTTTCAACGCAGAAGAATCCTTAAAAAAGCCAACTTCCTCGATCTCACTCCAGTACGTAGGATCGGGGATGAACCATTGGATGAAAGCCGTATCAGCCTTTTAATGCCAAGGTTTAAGAACAGGTACACCTCGGCTATGTTCCAGCCACGGTCCAAAGATCTTTTTATCAGGATCAAACTCGATCAGTTTGGATCTCAAACATGGAGGCTGATTGATGGAAAAACCAATGTTGGCGGTATTGCCGAACAACTGAACAGGGAACCCCCGGAAAAGCTGGAGCCGGCAGAGGAGACTCCCGAACGGGTCACAAAATTTCTTGCCATGCTCTATCAGCAGCGCTACATCTCCTTCCTGGAAATTTTAGGCCCCGGTCCTGCGAAATGATTATTTTTTTGGTTCTTTATCACTTTGAGTGGGTAACATAATGAGGATTGATTTTAGAAAAGTCGAGTTTTCCGGTGAGCAGGTAAATAATTGCTTTGATGGTGTCAGATCTTCGATAACCCCGGGCTTTTGCTTTAGCAGCCTGGA
>JANXZO010000048.1 GCA_025355465.1 Bacteroidales bacterium | reverse complement strand
GGGAACACAATCTTCCTCCGTAGCGCCGGGATATACCGTTGATTCATACAAAACATAATCACCCTTTTTCAATACCTTGCCCACGGTGCGCGTAGCAGCCAGCAGCGGCGTGAGATCGGGGAGGTTGTGTTTATCAACCGGGGTCGGGACTGCGACAATATGGAAAGCACATGATTTCAGATCATCCGGGTTGGCCGTGATCAGGATATCAGTTCCCTGAAATGCTTCTGAAGGCAGCTCCCCGCTTGGATCGATGCTGTTTTTCATCATCTCCACCCGGTCGGGTTTGATATCGAAGCCAACCACTTTGATTTTACGTGCAAATTCCAGCGCGATGGGCAGTCCGACGTAACCCAGTCCGATCACGGAGAGGGAGGTCTGTTTTTGGAGAAGCGATTCGTAGATGGACATGGGGAAAGTGAATAGTGAATAGTGAAAAGTGAAAAGTTAAATGGCAAGATTCAATATAATGTTGATTTTGAATGGTTGGTTTCAACGTGAAGGCGCTAAAACGCGAATAGATTTTGATTGGGTCTGGCTTGTTCGATTGGCATTTTGTCAATTCCAAGAGAATTGTCTTTGCCCAGAATGAAGTCATCTGCAATCTGATGCAGCATTTTATCAAAAAAAACAAGGTCAGTCTCGGCGTTCAGCCAATTGATGTTTTCAAGCCAGGATACAGGAAAAGTGCACATCCGTTGTTCAACATCCAACTCATTAATGACTGTTTTTTGCTTGGAATGGTAAAATATCTCCTGCCAGTTAAACGAATAATTCAACGAAATATGAACAATGTCATAGACAGCTTTTGGCTCATCACGTCCAATGATGGCTGCAAGTTTATTGGACAGGATGCTGAGGGGTGTGTCAATCGTGCCAAATTGATAACTCGCTGGATTACCGGGATAATAATCAACATCATTCACCAAATCTATTTTTAGGTCGATTTCATTTTCGGAAATAAAGAGCCTGGTGAATTCTTCCGCAAAGAGTGATCGTTGCAGATCGAATGAAAACGCGGTTCCAAGTTTTTTTTTTATCTCTGAAATATACCTGGGATATTGATTGTTGGCATTGACGAAAAAATCAAGATCTTCACTGTACCGGTGATTCAGATAAAATCGCCCAAGCGCAGTACCTCCTGTCAGATAGAAAGGAAGTTCAAGGGAAACCCACCAGGCAAGAAATTTATCCTGCAGCAGGTATAATTTCCTGTAATCTTTTCCGGACGAATTCATAATTTTTCCTTAATGAAGGAGCTCTGAGGTTGTTAATCACCTTGTGGGTGAGCAGTTGTCGAATCTCTCCGGGTGTAAAAAAATTGACAATTGTGAACCATGAGAAAGATTCGATCATTTTTTGAAAGATCATTTCACGGGTATAATGCCCGGCCATACTTTTTTCTCCTTTTAAAACATCCTCAATACTATCAACGGGAATGTCGTAATCCCAGAGAATCTGTTTTAAAAGTGTATGTCGTTCCAATTCATTCATGAACTTCAATGTGATATAATTCACGCGAAAACACTATTCATTTTTCGTTTCAGGTCTCATTTTTTCCACACCAGCATTGCATCCCGGTTATTTTTCAGAAATGCCGTTTCATCTGCTCCGGGAAGGGCGGTACAATTGATGTTGCGCTTGATGAGGCCTGTTGCTTTATTGGTGAGGGACATAAGATATTCCTTGTCGATCGGGTCGCAGGATGCTGCTGACGTCGGTAAACAGCGGGTGCTGCTGATTCGCCGAAAACATTTTCTTGTTTTTGTCCTCCCAGCTTACCAGCAAACCCGCCGCTTCAAAGCGGTTGAGTTCGATCCGGATGGCGTTGGTCGATTCGCCGAATTCCTCCTCCAGTCCGCGAAGATAAGCCTTCGCTTCGGGGTTCAGAAAGAACCGGAGCAGCAGTTTGACGCGGGTTTTGTTGGTGATGAGGGTATCTAACAAAAGTTAAGAGTTAAGAGTTAAGAGTTAAGAGTTAAGAGTTAAGAGTTAAGAGTTAAGAGTTGGGAGTTTACTTTTTGCTTTTTTCCCGATTAAGCATAAAAGGGTTTCTGGCTGACAGTATTATTCAAAAGAAAGCTTTTCTGTTTGTTGTGAGAATAGTCAAACTTTCTGAGTATTTGCAGAAGAGGAAGGAGTTTGTAATCTCTAAGCAGGTTTTAAAATCAGGAACATCTATTGGCGCTAATATGGAAGAGGCCTTGGGTGCATGTTCAAAACGTGATGTTATAGCTAAAATGACGATTGTCTATAAAGAAACCCGTGAAACGAGTTTTTGGATCAAACTTCTTAGAGAAACCGGGTTACTAACTCCCACAGCTTCGCCCTTTCAGTCCCAATAGACCTAGCCTAGCTCTTAACTCTTAACTCTTAACTTTTAACTCCTAACTCCTAATTTTTTCCAGTAGCATCGGCGAAATCGTCAGCGAAATCGCCGTTTCCAGCTCCGTCAGCCGCACAATTACCCGGCTTTTTCCCAGTACCGAAACCAGTTCTCCGGTATAACCGGCCATAGGTCCTGCCGTGATCTTCACCAGGCTGCCCGGCTTGATGGTGCCCGGTATGCACTCTACAGGGATATTATACCCCGTTAATATCTTCAAAAGGTCGATCTGCTTCGCCGGTATGGCAGCCGGCCGGCCGCTGAACCATACGTAACGAACGGCACCCGGCGTATTCAGCACCTGGTGCTGCTTCGTTGGGATCACATGCACAAAGCAGTAGGAGCGGATCAAAGGCTCCTCCACCAGCTTCCTCCGGTCGCTCCACTGCCGCACCACACGGTGCAACGGAACAAACGCCTCAATCCCATCCTCGATGAGCCGCTTCATGACAATCTTTTCCTGTCTTGACTTGGTGTAAAGGGCTAACCACTGAGGGGAAGGTAATGTGGTAATGTGATAATGTGATAATGTGGCAATGTGCCCTTGTGCCTCTGTGCCTCTGTGCCTCTGTGCATTATTGGTATCAAGCATAGGTTCTATCAAGTTGCGCAATTTGATTCGAGTAACAAATGTACTCACAAATTTTTTACAATGTCAAACTTTTTTTCACATTTTTTCATGTTATGGCAAAAACATAACAACCTGATAATCACATCTGATACAACTTAAACGTAATTAAAATAACCCCCTTACACAGCTATAACAATAAGGGTTTCAGGAAGAAAGTAACCATTGACGATTGCAAAAAAGTCACAAGGTCACAGGGGTACAGGGGCACAAGGTAAGCCGCTTTGGGAGGAAAATTAGTTAAGAGTTAAGAGACGTACGGTGGGGGTCAATATGGGCGTATTTTCCAAACTTTTGTTCCTGAATCAAATTGATTTTATATTTGTATTAT
Organism: Bacteroidales bacterium; assembly: GCA_025355465.1. Classification (GTDB taxonomy): domain Bacteria; phylum Bacteroidota; class Bacteroidia; order Bacteroidales; family FEN-979; genus JANXZO01. Next base: position 83,523 of record JANXZO010000048.1, on the reverse strand, counting down.
AATACGAACCCTTAATCAAGTTGACTTATGAGTACTAAACTCAAAATCTGGATTTTTCCTTTGATAGCGGTGGGATTTATCCTGTTGTTGAGCAATGGCTGCAAGAAGGATGATAGCAATTATGTTCCCGTAGTTCCAACTGCGAACACAACCATTGATAAAACGATAATCCCGAATACCATTTCTCCGTTTCCCGCCCCCATTTACCCATACCAGATAGCAGAATACCCAGTATATGGTTATGGGGGATGGCAATACGGACCAGGATTGGCTTGCCAGAAAAGGTTAGACCTGATGCCAAAAACATACTCCGGGGCCTCGGTAACAAACGCAGCAAAACTTTTGAGGTTCTTCACCATGTCGGACATCCATCTTGTCGACGAAGAGACACCCACATCAGCCATTTATTACTCATATAAGGGAGGTGGCTCTCCCTCAGGATACAATCCGTCAATGCTTTTGACAACGCAGATGCTCAATGCCGCGGTGCAAACGGTCAACGTCCTGAATAAGCAAAGCCAGTTTGATTTTGGCATCTCCCTGGGTGATGATTGCGACAACACGCAGTACAATGAATTAAGATGGTTCATCGACATTCTTGACGGCAAGATGATCGACCCCGATTCCGGGGTTAAGGATGATCCAATCCCGGGACCGGGTAATGATTATCAGGATCCATTTCAGGCGGAAGGGCTTAATACTTCAATCCCCTGGTACCAGACACTCGGCAATCACGATCATTTCTGGAAGGGTTCATATCCTGTCACCGATAACTTTCGACCAAATTATACCGGGTTGAATATCATAAATTTAGACGATCCTCTGACCGGCCTTGAAGGCAGGGGTTTTTATATGGGATCGATTGATGGACGAACCCGTTACGGTAACATTATCGGGGTAGGGGCTACGGATAGTTTCCCGAGTCCTCCGCAGGTTCTTGCCGCCGATGCAAACCGCCGCTCATTGATAAGAGAGGAATGGATCAGTGAATTTTTCACGACATCTTCAAATCCTGTGGGACATGGGTTCAGCCAGGCTAATGTAAGCTCCGGATTCGCTTGCTATACCTTCGAACCTAAGATGGACATTCCCATCAGGATGATTGTGCTTGATGACACCCAGCGGGAGGATGATCCCAATGTGGGCGGCTATGCACACAGTTCTCTCGACCTGGAACGTTTTCATTGGCTGGTTGCTGAACTTGACAAGGGGCAGAACGAAGGATTGCTCATGATCATTGCAGCCCACATACCGGTTGGAATTGGCCCCGGTTTGTGGAATTCTGATGCTCCGGTTACCGAAGATACGCTGTTGGCTACACTTCATCGTTACCCCAATCTCATCTTGTGGATCTCGGGACACCGGCATATCAGCCAGGTGACGGTACAACCATCACCTGAGCCCGCCCATCCTGAACTTGGGTTTTGGGTCGTTGAGACCCCATCATTAAAGGATTATCCTCAGCAGTTCCGCACCTTCGATATAGCCCGCAACACCGACAATACAATTTCAATCTTTGCTACCGATGTCGATCCGATTGCCAACCCCGGGTCTTTGCCCGCATTAGCGCGGACTTATGCTATTGCTGCTTACCAGTTGTTCAACTATCAGATACCCTATGCGCCTTCTGGTGCCTATAACGCAGAGCTTGTCAAACAACTGTCACCTGCCATGCAGACAAAAATACAGAACTACGGTACACCGCCAACCAGGTAACTGTTTTCCTTTCTTATGATGTCAATGTCAAAGGTATTACCGAAAGCAGTGATATTTTTCAGCGACATGGAATTCCGGGCGGCGGGTTATGGGCTGTCATCTACCTTGGAAACACCAGCACCACTCTCGTGCCAAGCGCCTTACCGTTCGAGTCTTCCAGGTCGGTAATCTCAAACCATAATATGCAGGTTCAAACCACTCAAACACCGGCGATGGGATCCTGAACATTCCCTGGCGGAGGGTGCCAACAAACAGGGTGTGGAAAACGGAATCATAAAAAACAGTCCACACGGAAGGGTCGGTGATCCCGAACTTTTCGCTCATCCGCTCCACGGTTTTACCATTGTAACTGTAAAGTCCGCCGGGCATTTCCGGGTAGGAAGGCGCTTCGGCCCAGGCGGGGTTTATGTTATCGGAGATGGATGCCGGTCGTTCTCCGAACTTATGGATTGAAGGGTAATAGTGAATTACCTTTGACCAGCCGTAAATATGAATATCAATGCAGTTTTTTTGCTCAAGGTAACTGATCCCGATCAATTCACCCGAGGGCGAACCCAGCTGTTTGGCTGAACAGGAATAGAATTTCCTGTTGTCAAACACGCTCACACCTTTATTGGTACCGATGATCAGACAGTGGAACTTGCGGGACCACCAGACGCGGCGAACTTCATCGCATACCAGTCCGTTCTTTGTAGTGTAATTGATGAAGGTTCGGCCGTTGTATATTGTGAAATTCTTTCCATCGAAACGGCAGAGTCCGGCCGAGGTTCCGATCCACATGATGCAGCGGGAATCTTTAAAAATTGATCTTACGGTATTTGAAGGGAGCCCGTCGTCCATGGTAAAATTTTTGCCATGGATCACCTGAGCCTTGATGGCACAGGGCTGCAGGAATAAAAACAGGAAAAGGCAAAGAAGGAAAACGTTACCCGTTTTAACTCCTGGCCTGAGTAAGCGCTTTGACAAATTCCTCATTGCGGCGGGTAGCGATTTCAAGTTCGACTCCGGTTTCGAGCATGATCTTATGTCCCTCGGTACGGTTAAAACTTTTCACATAATTCATGTTCACCAGAAAGGACTTGTGAATTCTGAAGAAGTGGGAGACAGGCAGCATCTCCTCCACCACCTTAAGCGTACGTGAAACCAGGATCATTTCTCCCCTGATGGTATATATTTTCGTATAATTCTCATCGGCTTCGCAATAAACTATCTGGCTTATCTTTTCCATCTGGTATCCGGAAAAGGCAGGCAGGGCGATCTTGCTGCCGATATCGGCTCCCACATTCAGGTTTGTGAGGAGGGTTTTTGCATTTCTATCATTGCCATGGAATATGTTATATCCTGACGGAAGATCAGCTGGTGAAAACCCCTTATCGAAAAGGCATGGAAAATCCTTAATTGATTCGGCCCTCGTCAGAAATGAGGATTGAATCTATACGTGTGTTCTTTCAGCATTTCACGGATATTTGGCATAGAGGATATTACTCCAGGCGTAGCAGGAATTGTTTGTGGTTATCGTGGCTGAGATATCCTGAATCCCATACCAGTCTCCCTGCGATGGTGCAGAAGCCGTGCCGTCGCCGTTTGTATCTCCACCCTTGCTGTCATCCAGGTAGCTGGTGAAAAATACGCCGCCCTGGTCGTGGCCTTCGATGAATGAAGATCCCTCACGGATAGATATTTTATTATATCCCGGCGATGGGAGCGTGGCAACTTTGATGATCACGTTCGGCGCCAGGACAAGGCTGTGTCCATCGCCAACATAGAGAGACCCGGTGAGTACAAACGGAACTTCGGTTTCCAGCCAGCTCACATTGCTGGTAGCTTCATTGGATTCGCTGGTGATAAAAATGCCGTTCAACTCATTTTTCTCGGAAGGATTGGCGGGATTGTGAAAGGTGTTGCTGTTGTCGATGCTGATAAACGGATTGATGAACAACGGTTTGACGCAGCCGTAAAACGTGGAATTGGTGATACTGAATCGCGGATCATGACACGATACGGCATCAACCACGCCATAACCGCTGTAGGTAGTTTCGCCTCCACAATGGGCAAACAGGCAGGAATCAATGATACCATAATAGTATGAGAATTCAAGCGTCGGTTGTCCGGCTCCACCACCAGGACCCTTGCCCCCATAGAGGAAGCTGCAGTTTTTGAATACGCAGTTGTTGGAGTTGATAATGATCCCTCCCCAGTCGAACCGGGCCGGAAATGAATTGGTACCGTCGCCGTTATTGTCGCCGCCATTGGCATCATCCCTGAAAGAGGTGAATACAATGGGTTTCAACTTGGTCCCTATGGCATTGATAGTTCCCGAGTTGGTAACGATAATGGCATTGTCGCTGACAACATCCTTAAACTTAATAATTGCCCCCGGCTGAATTGTCAGGTTGCTGGTCACGCTGATCTGGTTGACAGAAATGATGTAGGTGTGGCAGTCCTCCCACGTGGTTGGTGTGGTTATGTCGGTGTTTATTTCAACTACCGTCCGAACACAGGGGGTATTGCCATTATTATTATTGTTGTTGTTGTCGGTCGACTCTTTTTTGCAGGAAACACTGAGCAGGGTCAATGACGAAGCCAGATAAAAAAATGAGTTTCGCATCGCTGGTTGTTTTAGATGATTGTTTTATGCAAAGATAGACTAAATATAAATAATATGATTCACCCAAATTCATAAAGATGTTTACCATTGCGCAATTACCATTCTTTTGAAAGAATCTATATTTGTATCACAAGTAACCGGATAACAAATGAAGTTCAGCTTAAAAATACTTGCTCTTTGCACCCTCATCAGCCTTTTGGGATGTGGGAACAGGGAGCTCAGAATCATCAATCTCCGAATGCTTGAGGGCGGAAAAACCTTTGCTGTTCCTGCCGGAGCTGCTTGTTGATGACCAGTACGGGTTTGCGGTCAGGCTCCAGGACACCTTGCTGAAAAGGGCCATGGATGATGTTCTGGCTGAGATAAAATCAAATGGGCGGTATGCTGAAATGGAGAGGCGATGGTTTCCTGATAAGGGAGCTCCTTCGCCCATGCCTCAAATGGAATTTCCCGGAAAAGACGGAGTATTGAAGTTTGGGACGGCTGCGACAAACGGATCGGGGTTCTGTTGGGAAGCATTCATGATTCCTATGTGACCAAGACTTATCCCATGGCGAAAATTCTGCAGTATCAGAATTTGTCGGACCTGCTGTTCGCGCTGAGTTCAGATAAAGTGGATGTGGGCTATTTTGATCAGACATCACAGGAGGACGATGTCCTGCGTGAGCAGTTTAACACCTTTCTTAAGGAGATCAGGCAGAACGGGGTTTACCAGGATATGGTGACCCGTTGGATGGGCAAAGGGCTGGAGGAGATGCCGGCCATCAAAGCCATTAACGCCAGGGGTTTACTGAAGGCCGGTGTGGTAAGCGTCCTGGCGCGGAAAGCAAGTCTGGCAAATTCTTCCGGTACCATCTCCGGAGCAGGCAACCTCTCTCTTTTTAAAAAGATATCCAACAGTTTTTACAACAACATCATTCTCGAAAAAAGGTATCTGCATATTCTGGAGGGGTTAAAGGTAACCCTCCTTATCTCGGTGTTTGCGGCCATGCTGGGAACGTTGATCGGTGGCGGTGGTGGCTTTCGGATTGAATTTTGGGGCCTATGTTTCCGAGATGTTCAGAACCTCGGTGGAAAGTATCGACAACGGACAGCGTGAAGCCGCAACGGCCAGTGGATTTACGAAGATCCAGACCTTTATTTATATCATTTTACCCCAGGCGCTCCGACACATCTTACCTGTTTACAAGGGGGAATTTATTTCACTCATCAAAATGACCTCCATTGTAGGGTATATTGCCGTGCAGGATCTCACCAAAGCCAGCGATATTATCCGCAGCCGCACCTTCGATGCGTTTTTTCCACTCCTGATGGTGGCGGTGCTCTATCTGCTGATCGCAGGGTTGTTCACCTGGGCCCTTGGTTTTATTGAAGTTTCTGTTGACCCGAAAAGAAAGCGCAAAAACCGTAAAGAGGAGGGGATGAGATGATCAGCATAAGAAATCTTTCTAAGCATTTTGGCTCTCTTGTGGTTCTCAGAGATATCAGTGCGGATATTCACAAAGGTGAAGTTATTTCGGTCATCGGGCCGTCTGGAACGGGAAAAAGCACCCTTCTGCGGTGTCTGAACCTGCTGGAGACACCCACCGGCGGAAGCATCGTTATCAAAGGCATTCCGCTGCTTGACAAACATACAAACGTGCCGAAACTCCGTCGAAAGATGGGCATGGTCTTCCAATCGTTTAACCTCTACGCACACCTTTCCGTACTTGAGAACCTGACCATTGGCCCGGTAAAACTCCTGGGATGGAAAGAAGATGAGGCAAAGCGAAAGGCCCGTGAACTGCTGAAACTTGTCGGACTGGCAGAAAAGGTCAACAGTTTTCCGGATGAGTTATCCGGTGGACAGAAGCAGCGTGTAGCCATTGCCCGCTGCATGGCCATGGAGCCTGAAATTCTGCTTTTCGACGAGTCCACCTCTGCACTCGACCCCACCATGGTGAGTGAGGTTCTGGCGGTGATCAGACGGCTTTCGAGGGAGGGCATGACGATGATCATTGTAACCCACGAAATGGAATTTGCCCGAAATATCTCCAGCCGGGATTTTGACCTGTATGCTATGCAGGGAGAGATGGAGGTATTTTGTGAAAAGCATCTGCTTACAAAAAGGGTTTCGGGATTCGTGGCTCTCATTACCGAAGAGGTTCTCTGTTCCAGTAAAGGAGCACCTGTTGATCTGCTGAATGAAAACCTGGACGAGCATGAGATCGGATTAAAGCTGATCCGCGGTTGCTGCAGCAGGGTGGACTATCAATATGAAGACGGGAGGAATATCCTTTTCCTGAAAGTTCTTACGGCCTAGCAGCCATCATAGCCTTGAAAACTATTGCATCCTGCCGGGCCCCTGCGGGCTTTGCTGTCCACCCAATTGTTGTTGTTGCTGTGCCTGTTTTTGCTGCGTCTCTCGCTGCTTCTGAAGGTCGGCCATCGCGAGCAGGTATTTGTCAAACTTTGCATCATCGTGCAGCAGGCTTTTAACTTTCTCATCCCTGGCCTTCATCAGGTAGTTAATGATCTTTGCGTTATTGCCGGCACGGTATTTCTCAACATCATCCATAAACTGACAGAAGATCGTCGTCAGGGAATCCTTCTGGCTTTTGGTAATTTCCATTTTAGGGGCAATCCGGTCGATAAAATTTCTGGCGTGTTGTGCATTTGTAAGTTCCTCCGATTGAGGTTTTTGTCCGGATGCTGAAAAGAAACCTGTCAGGATTAACAGAAATAGCAGGAGCGGTGATTTCATACCACGAAATTTAATGTTAAAGATAAATAAAATCTTTCAAATCTAACTATCTTTAGCTTCTGAAAAAACACACTACCATTCACCTCATCCAAAATCTCCAACTATGAAAAAGCGTAACCTTCTCCCCGCGTTATTTTTTCTCCTGGCAATCTTTTTCATCGCCTCCTGCAGTTCGCCGGTAACACTCACCAGTTGGACGAACCCCAAGAACACATCCCAGATTTCGAAGGTAGTCGTGATGCCTTTGTTCGATAAACTTGAATATACAAAGCCCTTTGAGCAGTCGATGGTTGCTTATTTTGCAACACAGGGGCTGAAGGCACTCGGATCGCTTGATTTCCTGAATCCTTCCGTAAAGTATCCGATCGATGAAGTAAAAAGGCTTGTCGACAGTGTGGGTGCCGACGGAGTTCTGGTTTTCAACTATAAGGGAACCGATAAAACGCAAAATTATATACCCCCTACCTATTATGGTGGTGGCTGGGGCGGAGGTTACTGGGGTGGCGGCTACTGGGGTGGCGGTTACTATGGTGGTGGCGTGGCTACAGGGGGCTACTGGACCACCACATCGGTGGTAAACCTCAAGGCCAGTCTTTATGTTAAGCAAGCCGAAGGGGCTGTGTGGACTGCCGATGTCACGGTTACCGATCCGAATTATGTTGATCAGGCTGCGAATTCAATTGCACAGCAGGTTTATGCTGACTGGCAGAAAAACAACCTGCTGAAATTTCAGGGGACTTCCAAGTAGGTGTTACTTACCTGCTTATTAAAAGTAGCGTGCATTGTCTAAGGGCTTCTCTCCACTTCCGCTTTCCCATCTTCTGCAACTGACCCTGTCGGGCGTCAGGACCGGCAAATTCATGGGTATCCCGTCATCGCTTTTTTTCAGGCCGGACAATCGTGACCCCTTCTGCATGGAGCGGTATGGGCAAATTCTGTCGACACCCATCGGGGTAGCTGCCGGTCCGCACACACAACTTGCGCAGAACATTGTAGCAGCCTGGCTTTGCGGCGCCCGCTATATAGAGCTCAAGACCGTGCAAACCCTCGATGAGCTGGAGGTTTCAAAACCCTGTATTGACATGGAGGATGAAGGGTATAATTGTGAATGGTCGCAAGAGCTGAAGCTTCATGAATCATTCCGGGAATACCTCCACGCGTGGATCATGATTCACATCCTTCACAGGGAGCTTAAGTTTGCCGGCACTCCGGGAACCCTCTTCAACATGAGTGTCGGTTACAATATGGAGGGTATCCTGAAGGAGAACATCCAGTGGTTTTTTTCAAAGATGGCGGATTGTTCAGCTGAACTTGTTGCTGCAAAGGAGGAGCTCGGTTTCTATTATCCTGCCATAAAGGATATTGATATTCCCTCCTGCATTTCGAACAATATCACCCTCAGCACAATGCACGGTTGTCCGCCGGAAGAGATTGAAAAGATCGGACTTTACCTCATTCAGGAGAAGAGGTTGCACACGACCATCAAGCTCAATCCAACCTTGCTCGGACCTGATGAACTTCGGACTTTGCTTAACGATAAGCTTGGCTTTGACACTGTAGTTCCCGACCTCGCATTCGAGCACGACCTGAAATATCCCGATGCCCTGAACCTTATCAGGAGACTTTCTGAGGCTTCTGCAAGCCAGGGGCTTCATTTTGCGATCAAGCTGACCAACACCTTGGAGAGTCACAACCACCGTGATGTTTTCGGGAAGAGGGAGACCATGATGTACATGAGCGGACGAGCGCTTCATCCTATCAGCATCCGGCTGGCTGCAAAACTCAGGGCCGACCTGGGAGAGAAGCCGGACATTTCGTTTTCGGCCGGGGTTGATTGCTTCAATATAGCAGAGGTGCTGCAGTGCGGATTAAAACCTGTGACCGTTTGCAGCGATTTGTTGAAACCCGGTGGATACGGGCGGTTGTGGCAGTATATTGACATCCTGAGACAGAAGGCTGCTGAAAAAAATTACCACCCTGACCCTCCATCTGCAAAGCAGTACCTGGAAAATTATGCAGACATAGTGGCGGATAATGTTGCCTATCATAAGAATTTACTGACCGGTTCAGGCATCAAGACAAGCCGTCCCCTCGGCTTTTTCGACTGCATTCATGCCCCCTGTACCGATACCTGTCCCACGAACCAGGATATTCCGGAATACCTGTACCAAACCGCCAATGGCCGGCCAGATGCAGCTTTTGAGACAATCTTTAATACCAATCCATTCCCTTCGGTAACAGGTATGGTGTGCGATCATCTTTGCCAGCTGAAGTGCACCCGTATCAACTATGATGAAGCGCTGCACATCAGGGAGGTGAAGCGGTTTGTTGCAAATACCTCACCTCCGGCCGGATGTTTTGGTACCCCACCCCCGGCCCCTCCCCTGGGTGGGGAGGGGAGAATTCCAAGGGCTGCCATTGTTGGTGCGGGTCCGGCGGGGTTATCCTGTGCATGGTTTCTTAACAAGGCCGGGCTTACAGTGGATGTTTACGAAGCGAGACCTGTAACCGGCGGCATGGTTTCCGCAGCCATCCCCTCGTTCCGTCTTACGGGTGAGGCCATCGAACGCGACATAAGCAGGATCCTGGATTCCGGCGTAAAGCTCCGCGATAATTTCGCGGTTACCGGTGACAATTTCGGAGCGATAAAGGATGAGCACGATGTGGTTTTCCTGGCTGCCGGAGCACAAAAATCGATGCCCCTGAAAATTGAGGGGGTTGATTCGGAAGGGGTTCTCGATCCGCTGGAATTTTTATTCAGGGTTAAAGAGAACCCTGCCTGCGGGATCGGGATGAATGTACTGATTATCGGCGGCGGCAATACCGCCATGGATGCCGCCCGTACTGCTTTCCGCCTTGTCGGCGAGGAGGGAAAGGTGACTGTCGCTTACCGTCGTACCATACATGAAATGCCGGCCGACAGGGGAGAAATCGATGCCATTTGCAAAGAGGGTATTGCGATCATTGAATTGGTAAATCCGGAGCGAATTTTATCAAACGGGGGAAGGGTAACCTCAGTTCTCTTCTCGAGAAACACACTGACAGGTAAAGGTTCCGATGGCCGCCCTGCACCGGTGAAGGTGGAAAATTCTGAATTTGAAATAGCCTTCGATACTGTCATTCCTGCCATCGGACAGGTGTTGGGATTTGACTTTATCTCCCGTGAGGAGATGAATACCGATCCGGGCAGTTATAAAACCAGGATTGAAAAGGTCTATACAGGCGGTGATGCCATGCGTGGCGCCTCAACGGCAATCAACGCCATTGGCGATGGCCGTAAAGCAGCAGCGGAGATGCTGTCGGATCTGGGCTGTCCGCCCCTGACACCATCCATAAAAGTCGTGAAGTCGATTGGTGAGGCTGAACTGATGCGCCGCAAATCGATCCGGAAGTATGGTCACAAGCCCCGGGAAACGGCCCTGGATGACCGGAAGAATTTCAACCTGGTGATGGCTTCCTACTCGCCTGATGAGGCCAAAGAGGAGGCCTCCCGATGTCTTTACTGCGATGAGATCTGCAATATTTGTGTTACGGTTTGTCCTAACCTGGCTAACTTTTCCTATCAGACAGAACCGAAGTCGTTCCAACTGCAGAAAGCCATGAGGAGGGAGGATGGATCTTTAGGATTTGAGGAAGACCAGGATTTCAGCGTGGAACAGAAATTCCAGGTGCTCAACATCCGCGACCTCTGTAACGAATGCGGAAATTGTACCACCTTCTGTCCGGGCAGCGGCAGGCCCTTTGCCGACAAGCCAGGCCTCTGCCTGTCGATCGAATCCTTCAACCGCGAGGAAGAGGGTTATTACCTCAGCGTTCTTGCCGGGAAAACCATACTTATCTGCAAGGCGAAAGGGGTTATCAAAACCCTTGAGATGGAGGGCGGACAATATATTTATGAAACAGCGCAGGTAAGGGCTGTACTGGATCCCGAAACATTCAGGCTCCGTGAGGTCGCCTTTAAAACCCCGTGTGTAAAGGAGTTTCGCTTTACCTTTGCTGCGGAGATGCGGGTTATTATGGAGGGGGCGATGCAACTGAGAATTAACAATTAATAACTGACAAGATAATGATTCCGATTACAGATAAGATTGTTGACCAGACAGTGCTGCAAAAGGCAGTGGAACGTTTCCGTGAGAAGGGGGTTGTTCTCCCGACATTTGCCCAGATGCAGAACCCGGAGCTGGTGCCGGATAAGATCAGCGAGAAGTTGAAGGGAATTGGCTTGTGGGATTTGCATCCCCTCAACCTTTTCCGCATTACGTGGAAGAACGAACCTAAAAAATCGGGTGGGCTGTACGGCCATCCGAACTTTCTGGAACTGCCCAAATCGCTGACCGGAATAGATACCCGCATCGTAGTGATGCTGGGGAAATGGTTTCCGACCGGGGCACACAAGGTAGGTGCAGCTTACGGATGCCTTGCACCGCGCATCATCACCGGGCAGTTCGATCCGACCTATCACAAGGCCGTATGGCCATCTACCGGGAACTACTGTCGGGGCGGGGCTTTTGATTCCTACCTGATGGGTGTTACAGCGGTGGCCATCCTCCCCGAGGAGATGAGCCGTGAAAGGTTTGAATGGCTGAAGGAGATCGGAGCGGAGGTAATCGCCACACCCGGCTGTGAATCAAACGTAAAAGAGATTTATGACAAGTGCTGGGAGATTCGCAGAACCCGTAAGGATTGCATGATATTTAACCAGTTCGACGAGTTCGGAAATTCATGCTGGCATTACGAGGTGACAGGCCATGCGCTGGAAGAGGTGTACCGGCTTGTTGCCGGGAAGAGTTCCCGCCTGTCGGGCTATGTCTCCGCCACCGGATCGGCCGGAACCATTGCCGCCGGGGATTACCTGCGTACGAAGTTTCCCCATCTGAAAGTTGTCGCCTCAGAAGCGCTGCAATGTCCCACCCTGCTTCGCAACGGGTTTGGCGGTCACCGCATTGAGGGCATCGGCGACAAACATGTTCCCTGGGTGCACAATGTGAAAAACACCAATGTGGTCACTGCCATCGACGACGAATACTGCATGCGGCTTTTCCGTCTCTTCAATGAAAAGGAGGGGAGGGAATACCTGGCATCGTGCGGGGTTGAAAAGGAGCTCATCGCGCAACTTGGAATGATAGGCATTTCCGGTATTGCCAACATCCTTTCGGCCATCAAAACGGCAAAGCATTTCGACATGGATGGCGATGATGTGGTCATGACCATTGCCACCGATTCGGCGGAGATGTACGGTTCGCGGCTGGAGGAGCTCACAGCGGAACGTGGCGCCTACTCAACGGTTCAGGCTGTGAAGGACTTTGAGAAATGCATGTTGGGAACCACAACAGACTGCATGAAGGAGCTCACTTACAATGATCAGAAAGAGATCCACAACCTGAAATATTTTACCTGGGTAGAGCAGCAGGCCAAAGATGTTGAAGACCTCAGGCAGTTGTGGGACGACCATACAATATGGCCCACGATTTTCAGTCAGCCTGTTATCTGGGATCAGCTAATCAATGAATTCAATGAACGCACCGGGTTATTGAAGTAGCCTGTTGAACCACCCGGGAAATAGATCATCATGACTGACAAATTTCATTTTCTCTGTATTGATTGCGGTGCCGGTTATGAAGCGGACGGAGCGCAGTACCTCTGTCCGGCATGCGGCCCAGGCAATGTAGCGGGACAGCCGCCAAGAGGGGTATTGAAGACCGTATACCCGTATGGAAAAATAAGAGAGAGCGCCACCCCCTCCTCACTTTTCAGCCGGCTGGAGTCGGAAGGTTTCCTTCAGCTTTTGCCGATAGCGGGTATGAACAGCTGGCCACAGTTGAGAATCGGGGATACGCCGCTGTATCAGGTGAGCAGGTTGACGAGTGAAGGAGTGACCGGATTGGCGGGAAGGATGGAGTTTGAAGTGTATCTCAAGGATGATTCGCAGAATCCGACATTCTCATTCAAGGACCGGGCTTCGGCGCTGGTTTCGGCCTGGGCGAAAGAGCAGGGGATCGATACTATCATTGCCGCCTCCACGGGGAATGCCGGCTGTTCGCTTGCGGGGATTTGTGCCGCACAGGGACAACAGGCAGTGATCTTCGTTCCTGCTGCCGCACCGCTTGCAAAACTCACGCAAATCCTGATGTACGGTGCGCGGATCGTGCCGGTGCGGGGCAACTACGACCAGGCCTTCGCCCTGAGCGTTAAGGCAACCGAAATGTTCGGCTTTTATAACCGCAACACGGGTTATAACCCCTTTACCATCGAAGGAAAGAAGACGGTGGCATTTGAACTCTATGCACAACTTGATGAGCAGTTGCCCGACCGGGTTTTTGTGCCTACCGGTGACGGTGTGATCCTTGCCGGTGTTTACAAAGGGTTCGAGGATTTGATGGAACTTGGAATTACAGACCGGATGCCGGTCATTGTTGCAGTGCAGTCGGCCGGTAGCGACAATCTTGTAAGAAATATCGGGGCGGGAAATTTTAGTGCTATCCCCTCGAAAACCATAGCAGACTCGATTTCGGTGGATGTTCCGCAGAATTTTTACATGTCGGTTGATTACCTCACCCGGTATGCCGGCGAGTGGATTACGGTGAGTGACGCAGAGATTCTTACCGCCAGTGTCGCACTTTCCAAAAGCACCGGGATCTTCTCCGAACCTGCAGCTGTTGCCGCATACGCCGGCATGCTGAAGTATGCAGCAGAGAACAAAATGAAACCCCGTACTAAAAATGTCGTGATGCTTACAGGCAGCGGGCTGAAGGATCTTAAGTCGGTGCAATCATCCATCATAATGCCAGGGCCCATCGATCCGGACACCCGGTCGCTTGAGCTCCTGTTCAGTGACATTCCCCATAAATCCAGGTAAGAAATATTCATTCATGATCAGATTTAACCTTAACCATCGGGCGATCAAATATACCGGAGATGAAAACCGGACACTGCTGGATTTTCTGCGTGAAGGGGAGGGAATCACCTCGGTAAAAGATGGCTGTTCGGGGCAGGGTGCCTGCGGAGCCTGCATGGTGGAGATCAACGGCAAGGCAAAGCTCGCGTGTACACAGAAGATGAAATTCCTGGATCAGGCGGAGGTCATTACCCTGGAGGGAATCCCCGGGGAGGTTCGTGATGTGATAGCCAGGGCTTATGTTGAGAAGGGGGCAGTTCAGTGCGGTTTCTGCACGCCGGGGCTCATTATGCGAACCAGGATTCTCTTTACCGAAAACCCGGATCCCACCCGCGATCAGATCAGGAAGGCCATCAACCTCAATCTTTGCCGGTGCACTGGTTATGTTAAAATCGTGGATGCCATTGAGGAGGCGGCCAAAAGATGCAGGATGCAGGATGCGGGACATGGAGATAAAGTTATTCATTCGGATAAAGCAGGGGTAGGCGATTCATTGAGTAAGTACCAGGCGTTTGAGACGGCTATCGGAAAGCGCCATTTTGTGAACGATCTGCAGTTTGAAGGGATGCTGTACGGTGCTCTCCGGTTCAGTGATCATCCGCGGGCCAGGGTGATTGCGATTCATACTTCAGAAGCTTTGAAAATTGATGGCGTTGAGCAGGTCTTTACTGCCAGGGATATTCCCGGTGAACGGTTTACGGGGTTAATCGTCAGCGACTGGCCATTGATGATCGCGGAGGGTGAGGTAACCCGCTATATCGGTGACGTGCTGGCCGGCGTGGTGGCCCGGGATGAAGATACCGCACGTAAGGCAACCTGCATGATCAGGGTGGAATATGAAGTTATGCCTCCTGTTTCGGATCCTGAAAAGGCACTGGAGCGAGGTGCTGCGGAGGTTCACCCCGGCCGCGACAACCTCCTTGAAAAGTGCGTGGTCCGTCGCGGGGATTATATAGACACTGTTTTTAACACGTCGGCATTCGTCGTTTCCGGACGATACGAGACCCAACGAATCGAGCATGCCTTTCTTGAAACCGAGGCAGCTGTAGCGCTCCCGGAGGGGGAGGGGATCCATCTCTATTCGCAGGGGCAGGGGATCTATGTTGACCAGCGGCAGGTGGCTTCGCTGCTTGGGCTGAATGAGGATCAGGTGAGGGTTACCCTTGTTCCCTGCGGGGGCGGGTTTGGCGGCCGTGAGGACATGACTGTCCAGGGGCATACCTCGCTTTTTGCCTGGCTCATGAAGCGCCCTGTAAAGGTGCATTTATCCCGTGAAGAGAGTATCATCATGCACCCGAAGCGCCATCCGGTAATAATGGATATTTCGCTGGCCTGCGATGCTGCGGGAATGCTTACAGGACTTAAGTTGCGTGCCATCGGCGACACGGGGGCTTATGCTTCTGTGGGAGCCAAGGTGATGGAGCGCGTGGCCGGTCATGCCAGCGGCGGTTACCATGTTCCCCATGCCGACATTGAGTCGCTTGCTGTATACACAAACAACATTCCGTCTGGCGCCATGCGTGGCTTCGGGGCCAACCAGGCGGCATTTGCCCTTGAGAGCTGCGTTGATGAACTCTGTGAAAAGGGCCATTTCGACCGCTGGAAGTTCCGTTTCGACAATGCGCTCGACGAGGGGAAGATGACTGCCACGGGGCAGATCCTGGGCCACGGGGTTGGAATCAAAGCCTGTCTGCTCGCCCTGAAGGATCATTTTTATGCGGCACAATATGCAGGCATCGCCACCGGGATAAAAAATTCGGGTGTCGGAAACGGCATGACCGACTTCTGTGATGTAAAGATCAATATTCTAAAGAACGGGCGGGTGCTGATTGAGCATGGCTGGACCGAAATGGGGCAGGGGGTTCAGAACATGGCGATTCAGACCCTGCACCAGGAGACGGGGATCGATGCCTCGCTGATCGATGTTGTTGTAGATACCAATGCGGAACTCCCGACCGGCATGACCACCTCTTCGCGTGCCACAGCCCTGCTGGGAAATGCCATCATTGATGCATCAAAGGCCATCCGCGAGGACCTCGATCAGAACACCCCCGGATGCCTGGACCTGAACGGAAAGGCTTTGCAGGTTGCCCTTTATCACCTGGGAGGCAACACCTATACGGGAAAATATTATTGTGACTGGACCACCAAACCCGGGGCCGAAGTTGAAAAGATCATCACCCACTACTCCTACGGATATGCTGCCCAACTGGTGGTTCTGAACGATCGGGGTGAAATCGATAAAGTGTATGCTGCGCACGATGCCGGGAAAATTATGAACCCGATCCTGTTTGAGGGACAGATTGAAGGGGCGGTTCATATGGGGTTGGGATATGCGCTTACTGAGGATCTGCCAATGCAGGAGGGTCGTTTGATCAGTACCAACCTCCGCGACTGTGGTGTGTTAAAAGCCGCACAAACTCCGGAGATTGTGGTGATCGGAATTGAAGAGGCCGATCCTGTGGGTCCATACGGAGCTAAGGGAATCGGAGAGATCGGACTGGTTCCCACCGCGGCTGCCGTGGCCAATGCCTTATATACTTTTGATGGTGTCAGACGGACCAGGCTTCCCATGAAACCCAATAACCATCGGGGTGATTGAGAAGATGCGGGTCACTTTTTCCCGGCTTCACAACGGTGCATGAAATCACGCACCACGGATAAAAATTCTGCACTTTTTTCAAGATGATGTGCGTGGGAAGCCCCGGAAAAAACATGGATTTCTGAGCCTGGAATCAAGCTCTTGTAATAGTTGTTTGCAGCCGGTGTTGCCTCATCAAATTCACCACAGGTAAACAAAGTTGGCACGGTGATCCCGGCAAGCTGGTTGCTGCGGTCGTAATTTTTCAGCGTGCCTGTGACGGTAAACTCACTGGGGCCCCACATATAACCGTAAAATGTTGTCGACAGTTTCCCAAAAGCCCGTGCCGAATAGTCACCCAGCGCCAGCGCGCCACCCCACGATTGTCCGAGAATAATTACCCTTTTCAAATCAAGTGCCGATCTCACCTGGGCAACCTCTTCAGCAAACCGGGCCACTGTCCATAGCGTAGTATCCTGTGGTTTGTCTGAATTCCCGCATCCAGGTGGAAGAATTAGCCTTATATTTGTCTGGTATCTGAATCTGTTTACTATGCTCCTTCTGAAAAACGGCACTTTTATCGACTGGCAAACCCTTGAATTCAGGCAAACCGACCTTCTTGTGGAGGAGGGTGTAAATGGTGTTATTAAATTTATCGAGCCACTTACGGCCAGCTCCTCTTCCCACGTGAGCGGTGAAAATCCCTCCCCGGAAATAATGAAGGAAATCGACTGTACCGGGAAGTTCATCACCAAATCCTTTGCCAACGGACATCATCATGCCTACTCGGCGCTGGCAAGGGGGATGCATGCCCCGAAAAAGAGTCCGGCGAACTTTGCTGAAATTCTGCAGTATGTCTGGTGGCCGCTCGACAAGGCACTCAATTATGAGATCATTCGGTACAGTGCCCTGGTTACCGCCATGGCATGCGCCAAAAGCGGGGTCACCTTCGTAATCGACCACCATGCTTCGCCATTTGCGGTTGCGGGCAGTCTTGAGATCATTGCAAAAGCATTTGCTTCAGTGGGGATTAGCCACCTGTTATGTTATGAGATTTCCGACCGCGACGGTGCCGATATCGCCCGACAGGGGCTTGATGAAACAGCTGCCTATCTTTTGAACTACCAGGGACTGGTGGGTCTGCATGCCTCTTTTACTGTTGGCGACGATACCCTGAAGCGCGCCGTGGAGATCGCAGCCAGTGCAAATTCGGGAATTCATATGCATGTGGCCGAAGACCTGTGCGACCAGGAGCTATGCCTTCAGGCTCATGGCATGAGGGTTGCCGAAAGGCTCGACAAGGCAGGCGTTTTGCAATTTCCGAAGAGCATTCTTGCACACTGTCTGCACCTCGATGACCAGGAGAGAAGTCTTGTTGGTGCATCACCGGCATGGGTGGTTGAGAACATGGAGAGCAACCTCAATAATTCTGTAGGAATTTTCAATTCAAAAGGGTTTGGAAAGAACGTCATGCTTGGTACCGATGGCATGCACAGCGATCTGCTGAGAAGTGCGAAGGCGGCGTTTTTTGCGGGACACAGCAGCGATGCCATCGACTACCCTGGAGCCCATCAGCGATTCCGCAATGTGCACCATTACCTTGCGGGCAATGAATTTTCGGGCGACGGTGAGAACAACCTCGTGGTGCTGGATTACGATACACCCACCCCGTTTGGTGAGGCAAATTTTTACGGGCACTTTCTTTTCGGGCTTGATTCACGTCATATCAGCCATGTGATTTCCGGGGGGAGACTGATTGTTGAAAACGGACAAATCCTCACCGTCGACGAGGATGAGATTCTTTCGGAGGCCAGACGGCAGGCCAGGATACTCTGGGCACGGATGCATTAATTACCCTTATGAACGCGACACTCATTATCAACGGCACGCTTGTCGGACCGGATTCAACCACAGTCGCCGATCTTGAGCTTGTTGATGGAAAGATCAGGTCAATCGGCAACTTTGATCCGCAACTGTTTCCCGGTTACGAGGTCATTGATGCTTCGGGTAAGCTTGTTTTTCCAGGGGCCGTTGATCCCCATGTACACCTTGCATTGCCTGTTCCTGCAGGTAATTCGTGCGACGATTTTCTCTCCGGCAGCAGGGCCGCACTGGCCGGGGGTACCACCACCATCATCGATTTTGTCACGCCCCGCCGCGGTCAGCCACTTGCTGAGGCTTACCTGCTGCGTCTTGCGGAATCGGCAGCAAGTGTGGTTAACTGCCGGCTTCACCTGGGAATCAGTGAGTGGAGCCCCGGGGTTCGGACGGAGCTTCAGCAATGCATCAGCACCTTTGGGATCCGCTCTGTGAAGGCCTATCTGGCATACCGGGATTCGATCGGGATAGACTACCCGGCCCTGAAAGAGCTGATGGAGGTGGCTGCCAGATCCGGCGTTGTGGTGATGGTCCACTGCGAGGAGGGAGAGATGATAAACAGTTTGCAGCAAAGACTCCTTAAAGAGGGGAAGACAAAACCGGCCTATCACGCCATTTCCCGTCCGGCGGAAACAGAAGTGGTCGCCATAGAAAAGGTCATCGGGCTGGCCGCGCAGACAGGATGTGCCACCTATGTTGTTCACATATCCACAAGGGGCGGTGTAAATGCCATTGTCGCTGCAAAAAGATCAGGGATAAAAATATTTGCGGAGACATGTCCTCATTACCTGCTACTCGATGAGTCAAGGTACGGCCTGAACCTCAGCAATGAATCGGTGTTGCCTTATATCATGTCGCCTCCGCTGCGCACCCTGTATGATCAGCAGCGATTGTGGGAGGGGCTTTGCGACGGGACCTTTGACGTGGTGGCCACAGATCATTGTCCGTTTAATCTTTTCGGACAAAAGGACCAAGGGAGCGATGATTTTACGAAAATCCCCAGCGGAGTGGGGGGCATCGAACACAGGTTGCCACTGCTTTATACTTATGGTGTGCTGGAGAAAAGGATTTCGGTCAATCAGTTTGTACGCCTTGTCTCAACAAAACCGGCTGAGATCTTCGGCATGGGCACCTGTAAAGGGAAGCTTGAACCCGGCTACGATGCAGATATCGTGATATGGGATCCGGAATATGAATCGACAATTTCGGTGAAGAATCACAAACAACAGTGTGATTCTGAAATTTACCAAGGTGTAAAAATTATAGGAAAGGCGGATTTAGTAATCAGATAACCCGTTCTTTCCCTCGGTGTTCCAGGTTTCTCAGCTCCTTGGCAGGATTTTCAAACCGGTTGGTGAGGATCATGGCAGCGATGATATAGGGCTTGAATCCTGCCTGTTTATAAAGCGGTATCCGGTAACGTTCGAAAACGGTGGCAGCCACTTCACCCTCATCGCACGAAACACCTGAGATGTCGGCCGGGAGGCAATGCATGTAGAGTGCTTTTCCATCCTTTGTCAGTTTCATCTTCTCCTCGGTGCACTCCCAGTTTTTAAATTTTGCATTGTTGGCAAGGCCCTCCTTTTCGAGATCCTTCAGCCCTCCGTGGTCATTGCTTCGCAGAAGTTCAGTACGGCGCTGCATGACATGGTAAGGGGCCCAGCTTTTGGGATAGACGATGTCGGCATCCTTAAATGCCTCCTCCATGGAATTGACAACCCGGAACGCACCGCCACTCCCTTTAGTCTGGATGCCGGCCAGTTCAACCACTTCGGGGATGAGCCCGTAACCCTCGGGGTAGGCTAGATCAACCTTCATGCCGAGGCGTGTCATCAGGCCGATGATGCCCTGGGGAACGGAGAGGGGTTTGCCGTAGCTGGGAGAATAGGCCCAGGTCATGGCAATCTTTTTTCCCTTCAGGTTTTCGAGTGAGCCAAAGAGGGTTTTCAGGTGGAGCAGGTCGGCCATCGACTGTGTTGGATGGTCAATATCGCACTGCAGATTGACAATGCCCGGGCGCTGTGGCAGGACCCCGTCGGCACAGGCCTCATCGAGTGCGGCTCCCACCTCGCGCATGTATGCATTCCCGGCCCCGAGGAACATGTCGTCGCGGATGCCGATCACATCACTCAGGAAGGAGATCATGGCAGAGGTTTCACGCACGGTTTCGCCATGGGCGATCTGCGATTTTCCCTCATCGAGATCCTGAACAGCCAGCCCGAGAAGGTTGGCCGCCGAGGCAAAGGAGAAACGGGTTCGTGTTGAATTGTCGCGGAACTGCGAAATGGCCAGTCCGGAGTCGAAGCAGCGGGCGGAGATGTTGCGGTCGCGCAGGTTTTTCAGGGCCTCCGCAACAGCCAAAATGGTTTCAATCTCGTTGTGGGTCTTTTCCCAGGTGAGTAGAAAATCTTTTCCGTAAAGTCCGGATTCGGTGTTGTCGAGCAGAGAGAGCAGGTTGTTGAATGTTGCGTTCATGGGATTTTTTTTCGGATTTATTCGGAAATATAATATGCCAATGCTGCGTAAAATGCGGATGCGGCCACCAGGTCGCCTACCGGTACCTTTTCGTCGGGGGCGTGAGCAAGTACTTCATTCCCCGGGCCAAATCCAATGCAGGGAATTTTATAGAAGCCATTTATGGTAACCCCGTTGGTTGAGAAGGTCCACTTGTCGGTGACGGGCGTTTTCCCAAAAAGCGCTGTGAATGCAGCCTGGGCTTTTACCAGAAGGGGCTCATGCTCCTCAATTTTCCAGGTGGGATAGTACTTCTCCATGCCATACCGGATTCCTGTCCAGGCGGTCTCTTCGTAATGCAGCACAACCACCTCAGCATCCATCCCGTGCAGGATTCCGCGGATCTCGTTCACGGCCGATTCTTTGGTTTCACCCCAGGTAAGCCGCCGGTCGAGGTGAACTTTTGCATAATCGGCTACAGCACACAGGGAGGGACTTCCGGATACAAATTCGGTCACTGTTACGCTCCCTTTTCCCAGAAAGTCATCGCGCTTCAGGCGTTCGTTGAGGTCCTCTACCTCAAGACAGAAGAATGAGGCCATGTAGATGGCGTTTTTCCCGCGCTCCGGAGCAGATCCGTGCGAAGAGAGTCCGCGGAAAGTGACCTCGATCTCCATCCTGCCGCGGTGACCCCGGTAAATATTAAGGTTTGTGGGTTCGGTAATGACAACAAAATCGGGTTTTATCTTCTCCTCCTCAATGAGGTATTTCCAGCAAAGACCGTCACAGTCCTCTTCGATCACTGTTCCGGTAAAGTAAATTGTCAAATCGCGGTCGAAGGCCAGCTCCTTGAGAATCCTGCCTGCCGTGACAAATGCTGCGGGTCCGCCCTTCTGGTCCACCGTGCCCCGGCCATGCACAAAGCCGTTGCTGATCTCACCCGAAAAGGGTTCGCTGCTCCAGTTGGCAATATTTCCAACATCCACCGTGTCGATGTGTCCGTCGAATACAAGGGTTTTGCTGCCATTCCCGATGCGGCCGATCACGTTGCCGAGCCCGTCGATGCGGGCCTCGTCGAAGCCGGCTTCCAGCATCTGATGCTGCAGCTTTTCGGCCACCGCCTTCTCCTTCGTGCTCAGCGAAGTTATTTTTACGAGTTCCGAGAGGTTAACGGCAGTATAATCCGTGTACTTTTCCGCCAGCTGGTGGATCTTCAATAACAAATCTTTCACAATAGTGGTTGTTTTAGTGGTAATGAGTTGACCGCCAGGAGGATATCCTCGTGGGTTGCCGGGATTTTTAATGCGGGTTCTGAAAGATGATTGCCGGCAGCCGAAATGGCATCTTTTATGGCCAGCCAGACTGATATTCCCAGCATGAAGGGCGGCTCGCCAACCGCTTTGCTTCTGCGGATGGTCCCGTCGTTGGGCACGTTGGGCAAAAGCTCAATCCTGAAATCGGCCGGTATATCGTTAATGGTTGGAATTTTATAGGTGTCGGGTGAGTGGGTGAGGAGGTTTCCGCGGCTGTCCCATTTGATCTCCTCTGTGGTGCACCAACCAACGCCCTGAATGAATCCCCCTTCTACCTGTCCGCGGTCAAGACTTGCATTGATGGAATCTCCCACATCCTGCAGAATGTCGCTTCGTAAAAGGGAATGGCTACCCGTAAGCGTGTCGATCATCACCTCCGACACGGCCATTCCATAGGCGAAGTAATGAAACGGGTTCCCCTGCCCGGTTTCACGGTCGAAGTAAATGCCCGGTGTTTTATAGAAACCGGTTGCACTCAGGCTAACCCGGTTCAGATGGGCCAGCCGGCATAATTCTTCAAAGGGGGTGTCAGCCGGAATGTCCTCTTTTCGGGCAAGTTCAGCCAGCCTCGATTTGATGGTATCGATGGCATTTTTCACCGCCATCCCGTTGAGGTCGCTGCCCGAGGAGGCGGCTGTTGGAGATGTGTTGGGAACTTTTGAGGTGTTGGTCGCATTAACCCTGACCCGGTCTGGTGAGATGCCGAGCTCAGAAGCAGCCACCTGTTTGATCTTGGTATGCAGTCCCTGTCCCATTTCAGTACCGCCGTGGTTGACCAGAACAGTGCCGTCGGTGTAAACATTTACCAGGGCTCCGGCCTGGTTGAGAAAGGCTGTCGTGAAGGATATCCCGAATTTTACGGGCATCAACGCCAGCCCTTTCTTATAAAATTCATTGGTGGCATTGAATTCATCAACCAAGGCCCGCCGCCCTAAGTATTCCGATGAGTTCATCAACCGTTCATATAAGAGAAAAAGGCGGTTGTTTCCGATCTTCTGTCCGTAGGGGGTGACGTTATTCTCCTCATGCCGGTAGAAGTTCAGGAAGCGGATCGAGGCGGCATCCTTTTTCACGAAGCGGGCAATGCGGTCGATGGCGTTCTCGATGACAGCCATCCCCTGCGGCCCGCCGAAACCGCGGAAAGCTGTATTGGAGGGAAGGTTTGTTTTCCAGGCCTGTCCTGTGATGCTGACAACCGGAAGGTAGTAGCAATTTTCGGCGTGCAGCATAGATCTTTCCAGGATCGCCCGGGAGAGGTCAGTTGCGGAACCTGCATCGGAGTTCAGTTCCACCTTATAGGCAAGGATCATTCCCTGGTCATCGAAACCGATCTCGTACTTTGATAAGAAGCGGTGACGCTTCCCCGTCATCACCTGATCGTCGTCGCGGAAGAGGTGGATCTTTACAGGCCGCCGGGTGGCATCAGCCAGCAGCGCCGCCCAGGCTGCCACGTGGTTTCCCTGGGTCTCTTTGCCCCCGAAAGCGCCACCGATGCGTTTTACTTCAACCTCTACCTCGTTTTTCTGCAGGCCGAGTACTTCGGCTACGATGGCCAGCGTTTCGGCAGGATTCTGGCTCGAGGCAAAAACCTTCATCTCCCTGCCTTCACCGGGAATGGCCAGTGCTGTCTGGGTTTCGAGGTACCAATGCTCCTGGGCCCCGGTTCTCATTTCACCACTCAGCCTGTGAGGTGCTTTCCGGAGGGCCGGTTCAACCTCGCCCCGTGTAATCCTCCTGACGGGTGCAATGATGTTGTTAGCGGCCATGGCCGACTCGATGCTGAGGATGGACTCCAGCGGCTCATACTCAATTCTGATCAGCTTTTCGGCTATAATGGCGGCCTCCTCACTTTCGGCGGCAATCAGGGCAATCGCCTGCCCGATAAAGGTTGTTTCTGTTTCGGCAAGGCAGAGTTCGTCGTGAATGACCGGTCCCATCTGGTTTTCACCGGGGATATCTCGGGCCGTAAGGATCGTATGAACACCCGCTGTTTTCAGGGCTTCGGAGATGTCGATCCGGATGATTCGGGCATGGGCATGGCAACTCGTCACAACCCTTCCTGTAAGCAGTTGTCCGTTCACCGGCATATCGTTTATATAGATCGATTCGCCGGTTACGTGGCCTGTGGCGCTGTCATGACTAAGCGGTTTCGACATAGAATTTCAATAAAAGGTTTCTTGCCACTATTTTCCGGAACTCCGCTCCAGACCTGACATCAGAAATGGGACTGAACTCTGATTCGATAATTTTCATCGCATTTTCCACCACCACCCTCGACCATTTTTTGCCGCTCAGGTATTGTTCAGTTAACGTAGCCCGCTTCGTGGTTTCTGCCATGCCGCCATAGGCAAGGGCTATGCCGGCAACCATTCCATCGTTCAGGTTCAGCCTGAAGGCAGCGCTTACTGTGGCGATATCCAGGTTCTTCCGCTTGGATATCTTGTAGGTTTTCAGCAGGGTCCCGACCGAATGCCTGGGTCCTGTAAGGGCGGTGATGAGTTCGTCGGGCTGCAGAACGGTTTGGTGGTAGCCAGTGATGAATCCGGAAATGGGAACCACTCTTTCTGCTTCTGCTGACTTTAAAACCACACCTACATCCAATACATAAAACAGCGGAAGAAGGTCGCCGATGGGTGAGGCTGAGCAGATATTGCCACCGAGCGTAGCCAGGTTGCGGATTTGCAGGGAGCCAAAAACGGATAAAATATCGTACAACGCAGGGAGTTTACCGGCTGCAAATTTTTTCAATTGTTCCATCGACAGACCTGCTCCAAAAATGAAGCCATCCGGTCCGGCATTCCAGGTTTTCAGTTCATCAACGGCCGACAGGTCCAGGATCTCTGTGAGCAGCTCCCTGCTTTTGGTCTGCCTCATCGCAATGTCGGTAGCGCCGTTGATCACGAGGGCTCCCGGATGAAGACCCCGCAAACTGAGGGCCTCCGCCAGGGTGAAGGGCTTCAGGTAGGTATGGGTGGGTGTTTTTAACGTAAGGGTCGACTTGTTGCGGCAGATGGCGGAAAGCTGATCCGAAGTCTCTTTCTCCTTGTCAGAAAACTGATCTTTCCCATGATTGGTGCAAGCCTTCAGGGCGGCTTCCACGATGGGTTGATAGCCCGTACAGCGGCAAAGGTTACCGGTAAGCGCATCTTCAATTACCTCACGGGATGGTTCGTGATGATTTTTATAAAGTGCGAAGAGTGACATGACGATACCCGGGGTGCAGTATCCGCACTGGGTTCCGTTGGTCTCGACCAGCATCTGCTGTACCGGGTGAAGTATTACCTGATTGTTTTTTCGCACGGCAAGATTTTCGACGGTGATGACCTGTTTCCCATGGATCATGGGAAGGAAGACAAGGCACGAGTCGAGGGCCTTGTAAACAAGTTTGCCATCTTCACCTGATTCGGCCACTACAACAGTGCAGGCTCCGCAATCCCCTTCGGCGCAGCCCTCTTTAACCCCTTTATGACCGGGCAGCGAACGGAGGTATTTGAGCAGGGTAGTTGTGGGGCTTAGCTCAGGAGAATCATTAAAACCGACCTCCACTGCCCTTTCATCAAGGAGGAACCGGATAGTCTGTTGCGACATGAATTTAGCTGTTGTTATTCAAGATACTGTTGCGTACGTCGATCAGCTTGGCAAGTATACTGATGGCGATCTCCTGCGGAGTCTGCGCCTGGAATTTAATACCGACCGGCATATCTATTTTATCTATCTCTTCGGTTGTGAGCAGATCCTCCTCCAGGAAACGTTTCCTGGCCTGCTCCACCTTGCGCGTGCTGCCCACCATGCCAACGTAGGCGTGGGGTTTTCGAGCCACCTTCACAAGCACCTCCTCGTCATAGCTATGTTTCGGGGTTACGATCACGATGTAGGTGTTCTCATCGAAAACCGCCTCGCCGATAGCCTCGAAATAATCCTTGCCTATACAGGTGTATGCCGCGAATTCAGGATCAGCAAAGATCCCTTCGCGGGGATCGAAAACCGTGACGGAAAAATCAAATTCCCGGGCATAACGTGCCAATGCTTTTCCGATATGACCTGCACCGAAAATGAAGAGCTTCTGGGAAGGATTGATGGGTTCGATGTAAACCTCCATAAATCCGCCGCAGTGCATGCCGAGGTCATCTTCGAGGTTGAAGGAGCATTTGGCTGGCTTTCCCTGGGCAATGAGCTCCACTGTTTTTTCAGTCACCTTTTTTTCCACTGAACCCCCGCCAATGCTACCGTAAATAGTTCCATCGGCGAAAACGATCATTTTTGATCCCTCTTTGCGGGGAGTAGACCCTTTCGTTGCAACAACGATGCAGAGTGCTGCCCGCTGCGGTGAGTTTTTGAGCTCCTCGGCTTTTGAAAAAATACTTTGCATGGTAACGGAATATATTTAATGAACCTCCTCCGATGGATGGGTAAAGTTAACAAATTTGAGGTAATCTCCGGGGGTATTTATATTCCGGAGGATCCGTTCATCTTTCGAGGCAATCGCCGTACGTGAAAAATGGCGGAGTTCCTCGCGGAGGTTCCCGATGTCGTCCATTTTTCGCAAATGGTCTGTGATCCGGCTGCTCAGCAGAACAGGATGTCCGCCTTTGCCGTTGTATTCAGGAACTACATAGCCTTCTGTGGTTAAGTTAACAATCATCTCCTGTAGAAGAAGTCCGTCTGTAAAGGGGTTGTCGATATTCTGAATGAAACATGGGAGGCCAGCCGGGATCTCCTGTAATCCGAGATGGATCGAGTGGGACCGGCCCATATCCACATTACAGTTGAGTATAAAATTAACCACCCCGTCCCCGGCCATCGGTTGATTGTAGCTTTCATTCACCACGATGGTGACCGGACGGCAACCAAAGCCCGTATAGGTTCTGATAAGTTGGCCCGCAAATGTCAACCCGTTCCCGTAGGGGAGCAAAGCTTTTTCGCGCCCCATCCGGCTTGAATTGCCTGCGGAAAGGATGATTGCGGCAACAGGAGTCTCCATAGTTTTTCCTGCAATATTATTATTTATTTTTATTTTTACTCTCCGTTCCAAATACTTTTCCCATGACACAAGGTTATTCCCTTGAATTATCCAGGATGATCAGAATCTTGTCCGGATCTGTTTTACTCCTTCTGCTTCTGCCGCTGCCACTGAGATCACAGGGTCTGTTCCCCCTGGCTGCCGGTGACATCGCCGGTGCAGCCATCACACGCACCGATAATTACGATCAGCAGGGGCTCTTTACCTACCTGAGTGGTGGAGGATCCGATCTTTGCATTGAATTAGGATTCGGGAGTTTACTTGTACAGGAAATTTCTTTCCCCGACGACCGGCTGAAACTGGAGGTTTATGGCATGAACTCACCCGAAGCTGCTTTCGGGCTCTATTCGCTGTCAACCGTTCAGTGCATTGTTCGCGATACAATGAATCCTTACGACTGTACCAGCAGATACCAGTACCAGACGGCCTACGGTAACCTCTACATTAATATTACCAGCGAAACGGGTTCTGAATTCGCCATCCGGCAGTACTGTCCATTGGCACAGAAAGTGATGACGAAAAATCCCGGAAAGTCACTCCGATTACCCGAACCATTCGACACTCCCCGAATGAAGGCCAGCCGGAAGAACCTGATCTTTGCCGAAGGACCCATCGGGGTTCAAAACAGCCTGTTCCCCTGGCAGGATCTGTTTATCGGCATCAATTTTTCCATGTATTCTATTATTCTTCCGGCTCCGGTTGCCGATATCTATTTTGCAAGAATCTCCTTTCCGACACCCAGGGATCTGTCTCTCTTTCTGGGCTTTGCCGGACTGATGCAGGGCGTTGTTCCGAGACCAAACTTCACCAATTCCGACGGACTGTACCGCGAATTTCAGCAGGTGAAGCCCGACGATCCGTTGAGTATCTATTTCCTTCAGAGCCAGGAGCCATATCCGGTCTACTCCCTGCTCAACTCCGGCAGGTGATTTTGCTCCTGAAAATGACCGTGGCGCAGGGAGGTGCTATTTGATCAGTCCCAGTCCCTCTTTGGCCGAGGTATCGTTGGGCCTTGAAAGCAGGGCCTTGTTGAACAACACCTGGGCTTCGCGCATTTTTCCAAGACGGTAATTGGTCCATGCAAAGAGTAACATGCTGTCGAAATCAAACGGGTATAGGTTAATCACCTTTTCAAGATATTTTTCAGCTTTCGCGTAATCCTTTCTCCCGTAATAGATCGACCCCAGGCGATAATTCACCGTCGTGTTCTGGGGGTCGATGGCCAGTACTTCATTGTATACTGCCACTACCTGATCCCAATTACCCAGGGCGGAGGCCGGGTTGGCAAACCCGATCCGGGCTTCAATGGCGTAGGGTTTCAGTTTAATGGCCTTTTGATAATATGCAGAGGATTCGGTAAAAAGCCCGGCCAGGTAGGTAACCCATCCAAGTCGCAGGTTGATCTCATAGGAATCCTCTTGGTAAATGCTCTTCATGGATGTGATGGCATCCGAAAAATTACCCCGCGATTCGAAGGCATAGCTTTTTGAAAATGCATCTTGTTGTTGCGCATAGTTTGTTTGGCCAAAGGCAGTAAATGCAGTTAAAAGAGATAGCGAAATGGCGAAATGGCGAAATAGTGAAAAAATATTTGTGACCCTGTGCCCCTGTGACTCTGTGACTCTGTGACTCTTTATAGCTTCCATGTGATTCCTCCGATGATTGAATTTGTATTGTATGGATTGTAGATTGTTTGGGGTGTTTCTTTGATATTATGTGAAGAAGGATCTTCGACCTTGATGTAATTCGTTTGCAGGCTCTCTTTTCTGAAATATTGGTAGATCAGGGATAGCTGGATATGTTTGCCCACCAGAAACAACAGGGTGGCCCCAGCGCGGTAATCGATCTTGTCGCTGTTGTTATAAACGATCGCTCCGTTGAAAATATTGGAATTGGTGTAATCGCCGTAGTAAAAATTTCCCTCGGCCCACATCCAGGGTGTGATCCTCGCCCCAACCACCTGGCTGAGCAGAAGCCGGTTTGATTTTCCCTGGAAAAAGCCGGTTACCGTGGTGGTTCCGTATAGGTTAAGATTTCCCAGCGGATAGTAGGTTAACGAAACACCGATCTGTTTTTGTTGTTTTCCATTCAGTTTTGACCAGCTTCCTGTTAACGCAATGTTAAATATCCCCCAATCTTTCGAGATCCGCAGCGATGCCAGGTAATTGTTAAAACTGGTGTCGGTCTGGCTGAAGTTGTAGGCGAGCTGCCGATAGGTGAAGGTGTGATAGGTATTGTCGATATAAGAGTAATAGGCGGTATCGCTTTTGGTTACCATTCCTGTGTCGGCGCTTACTTTGGTATAACCCGCATGGATCCAGTGGAAAGCGGGAATCAGTTTGATCCCCCAGGGAAGTGAAACGGTGGCGCTGAGATAGGCTTCATGCTGGTGCACATTGTATCTGAACGAAGTATCATGGATTTTGAAGGGAAAGGAGTAGTAATAATCCCGGCTGGCACCATTCTCGATGATGGTATCGCGCTGCGCCTCTCCCATTCCGTACTGGATATATTTTGTTTTCTGAAAATTAAGATAATTGTAAGCCAGGGTAACCGAGAACCCTTTGGCGATCCTGAGTTGTAACCCGAGGTTCTCATAAATGTTGTTCCCATAAAGATCCTGTTCGCCGTAAACACTGTCGTGGCCTATCAGGGTGGAAAGGTTGTCTGGCCTGGCATCACTGCTCAGGGTATATCCGCTCTCGAAGTGGACACTTTTGAGAAACCCGTCGCCCGCCTCCTTCAATATACCCGGTATCTCCTGATCCTCCCGGGGCAGGGACGACCGGAGCCTGTGCGCCTCATCTTCGCGGTTGGTAAAAAGATATGCCCGGTAAAGGTAATCGGCTACATAAGGATCACCGGAGTTGAATTTTCTTGCCATTTCAAGATGTGCTGATGACTGATAATACTGCTGCTTTTCGAAATAGGAAATACCCATTCTGACCCTTAGGTAGTAGTAGTCAATATCCTGCCTCAGCGCCTGTTTGCCGACCAGGATCACACTGTCCCACTTCTGCTGGTTATAACAGTTGTAGGTGAGTCTGTCCACCGTGGCAAAATCAAGGGTTGTGGCACCCTGCGCCGAAAAGCCACTTGCTGTAGCGATCAGTAAAATTATCAATGCAAGTCTCTTTATCATTTCTCTCACGCCAGTCTTATTTCCGTGATTTGCTGCTTCTCACGGATTATGAATTGTTCAAGTCCGTTTGCCCCGATAAACATTTCACACTCCATTCTTTTCACCTCCTGTCGGCCAATGCTTGCGCTGGTAACCGACTTCAGCCTGATGCCTGATTGCTGCAAGTCATCATCCATCCCGAGGTAATTCAGTCTATATTCCGACCTCAGAAAAATGAAGAAGGGTGCTGTGAAGTCCTGGAGCAGACCCAAAAGCCTGTTGCTGAAGGTATAAACCGGGAAGGTGTCCTTCACAAGAAGCCCGGGATAGTAGCCCATCATTATTTTGTATGCCCCGAGGAAAAAGCGGAAAAGTATGGAGGATTTGTCTCCTTCAAAAAAGGTAAAATAATGGATGTCGCCATCGTTCCGGAACCAGGCCCGCGAGTTTGTCTTCTGGCAGAAGATACAGGTCGTGTTCACAGCACTCAGTTCTATTTCCCAGGTTAGTTTATACGGAGTTTCTCCCGCCGGAGCCACGAGGAGGACGAGTTTCTGACCCGGGATAAACTGAAACGCTTTTTCCAGTGAATTATTCTTGTTGATGTTGGAGACCAGGTTTCCGTTTTCGGGATTTTCGTACGAGGTGAGCTCAAAAAGGCCATTTTTGTGCCGGATATAATGGCTGATCGGGTAATCGAGGGTTTTCGATCCGATATACGGGGTCGACTGCAACTGGAAATGGATGTGGGGAACCGGCGACCTGCCTGAATTTCCGCTCGCAGCCACCACCTGACCTCTCTTTACGGTTTCGCCCGGAGCAACTTTAAAACTCCCCTTTTTCAGGTGGGAGAGCTTAGAGAAGAGCAGATCTCCATGCCGGATAATCAGGGTGTTGCCCCAATTATTTTCGAGATCAACCTTTCCGACCTCATTATCTTCCACGTTGTCCACGATCTCTTCGATCCGCCCATCAGCCGGTGCGATCACAGGTTTATTATAACAGAAATAATCTTCACACACCCCGCCGGTACCGCTGAATGTCTTCCCCTTTTCGTCAACCACCTCAAAATCCCAGGCATGCTGCCAGTCGCCCTGGTGGGTAAGTTTTCCGCTGTGGCCCTGAGTCACTTTCCACTCGCCCCAGAAGGGCAGAATGAAAGGGAAATAGCGTGCCTTGCCAAAACGGGAACGATAATTCAGGTGTGCATAAAGATTAAGTTCCGGAGAGAACTGCTGATAGGTCACCAGCTCGGGTTTGTCGAAAAACCGCTCTCGGAACTTTAGCGCATAGAGAAACATCAGCACCACCATGTTGAATGGCAGTGAATAGACCGATAGCTGGAACATGGCGAAGATTACCTGTGTGCTGGTAAGAATGATAGAAACCAGCGGTGTGAGCAGGATGACCCACAGGAATGACCAGCGCGACGGAATGATAAAAAAACCGCCGACGGCGATGGATGTAAGGATAAAATTGAAACCGATATAACTGTAGCTGAGTTCATGGATATCGGCTCCGATAAAATGATAGTAAGCGTAGGCTGAAAAGAAACCTGCCAGCGATAGGATGAAGGCGATCCGCGAATAGATCAGGAGTCCGGCAGCCACAAGGAATCCGGCAAAGAGATGATACTGAAAAAAGATGGCTCCCAGCGAAGTGAAGTAAAGCCTCACCGAGTCGGGAATGCCCAGGTTGGTGAGCCAGTTGTAGGATTGCACCATACTGTGCCCGCCAAGGGTGAACATTTCGTTGGTCATATAGATGCCCCGTTCACTCACTTGCAGCGCGGTAAACTGGCGGGTAGCCAGACTTACCAGCCAGGTGCCGGCGAGAAAGGAGAGGCTTAGAAACGGGAGCCCGTATTTCCCGATCACCCCTTCGAACCAGAGTGTGAGAAACAGCGTGAGTATGGCGGCAAAGGCAAGAACGATGAAAAATACGGTACCGGGCTGGTAATAAACCCCGAACCCCAGTCCAACCAGCAAACTGTTAAACCCGTAATACCCTTTCTTTATATTCGCCCGGTTAAAGCCAATGAGGTAGGCCAGAATGTTGGTAACCATCACGGCAATAAGCCCACTCAGCCCGGCCCACACATCAAAAAACGTTACCCCGACAAGGATCAGCGCAAATATTCTGCTGTTCGAAAAAAAGATCTGGGTATAGCTGTTAATGATGCCCGAAAGGAATGATGGAAAGAGGGACTTCAGCTTCAACACAAGAAATAAATTAGGCTTGTAAATTTATAAATTAAATTTATGCAGGTGCCCGGGAACCTTTTCCATGCTGTTCATGTTGTCGAGTGTCTCCCTAAGCCGGATCACATGCGGCTTTTCCTCTGTGTCAATGAGCACTACATGAGGCCGCAGGGCAATAAACTGCATCCATTGGGTCATGTTGTAAGCCCCTACATTGTGGATAACTACCTGGTCGCCCCGGTTGAGCAATGGTAAACTGGTACTTTCACGGATCACATCGATGTTCATGCACAACGGACCATAAACACAGGTGTCTTCTGCATATTGGGTAAAGGGTTGCGCCGGCGTGATCTTGTGGTCGTACCAAAAGGAGGTGAAGAGAATGTTTACACCAATGTCGAGGATGGTATTGCGGCGGCCGGTGCTGGAACGTTTGTTCGAAATAACAGATCCCAGCAGGTATCCTGCTTCATCGATCATGGCACGGCCGGTCTCCAGGATGAGGAGAGGCAATTTATCCTGTTTGAAGTTGCTGTTCAAAAGGGCGGAGGAGATCGCTTCGGCAAAATCATCGAAGGTGGGGTTGGTGTCGGAACCCGGTAGATAGGAGCCTTTTAGTGTGTTCTTGGAGGCAAATCCGCCACCCAGATCAATGTATTTTAATTCGTGTTTGAATTTCTGCTCCACCGAAAGTGCAAGTTCTGCCAGTTTGGTTGCTGCGATACCATAGGCGAACGGAGATAACATGAAGGTCCCGATGTGGCAATGTAAGCCAACCAGTTCCATCTTCCCCGAATGCATGATCTTGTTGATCGCATCCCAGGCCTGACCGTTCTCATAATTAAAACCGAACCGGTCCCACATGGGGTAAATGCCGGTATCCATGTTCACCCTGATGGCAACACGCGGACGTTTTTTCAGTTCTGTTGCCAGATCGGTGATCGAATAGAGTTCATCAAGGTGGTCGATATGGATGAGCGAGTCGTTGGAAATGGCCTTGGTCAGATCTTCCGTACTTTTTTCGGGTCCGTTGAAGATGATCTTTTTTCCATCCACCCCCAGGCTGATCGCCTTATCGTATTCAAATCCCGACACCACCTCGGCCCAGGAGCCCTCCTGGTGGAAAATGCTGCAAACGGCGTTCAGGTAGTTGGTCTTGTACGACCAGGCAAACTGAACCCGCGGGTATCGGGTTTCAAAGGCTTTCTTTGCCTTGCGGATAGTGGTCCTGATGGTCTTCTCGGAGATCACGAAGAGTGGTGAACCGTAATCTTTGATCAGCTTTGCCACAGCCACGCCATCAATGTGGGTCAGAGGCTGGTATTCTGTTCTGGTTCCGAATTTATTGGGCATCCCGGTCTCAAGCTTCTTGATCACCGGACGTTCATATCTTA
Organism: Bacteroidales bacterium; assembly: GCA_025355465.1. GTDB lineage: Bacteria > Bacteroidota > Bacteroidia > Bacteroidales > FEN-979 > JANXZO01. The sequence goes on along the minus strand of JANXZO010000048.1, from coordinate 49,599 downwards.
ATTTGGTCATCGCCTGCTAATTAATCATTGACAATTAATATTTATTTTTTCGTGCATTCGTCCATTCGTGCATTGGTTCAGAGTTCCCCATAAAGGCTGATCTGCTCAAACTCCGCACGGTCCACGATCATGTCCCACGAATAGCGCACGAACATCTTGCCTACAGCATATTCGGAGTAGGGTTTTACCTTTTTTCCGAGTGCCAGGTTGACCAGCGCTTCGGGAATGTTTTGCCCTACACCAACAGCCAGGTAGATCCAGGCTGGCAAACGGGGATTGATCTCAAGCAGGTAGAGTTCGCCATCCTTGTTTTTCATCAGCTCCAGCTCAAAACCACCACGCCACTTGGTGTTGCGGAGAAATTTCCGCGTCATGTCGAGCATCTTTTCATCAGAGATGCTGATGCCGCCCCAGGCTTTGCCTTTATCCGTGATATACTGCTTGCGCATCGGAACCGCGGCCATCATATTGCCCTTGCCGTCGCCCAGTCCGGTTACGTTGAACTCCGTACCGTGAACGAACTCCTGGATGATGATCGGAAGCCCCCACTTGGCGCTGATCTTGTTGAAGTAGCTCTTCACCTGCTCAATGCTGTAGGCAATCGATGCATCATAGAATTTTCCCTTCACAATCATCGGGAAAGAAAATTCGGAAACCAGGCTGTGAACCGTGTTGAGGTCGTAAAGCACCTTGCTTTTCGGAACGCTGATGCCATATTTCTTGCCAAAATCGTTGAGATTCACCTTGTGTCGCTCCTCAAACTGATGCATCGTTGGCAGGAACATATGGATCCCCATCGTCTTCAGCTTCGGCTCCAGTTTGATAAAAGGGTAGAGTTCCGCATCGAAGTTGGGAATGATCACGTCGAGTTTTTCCCGGCTGTGGATATATTCAATTCGCTCCAACAGGGTGTTGGTACCTGCCGTTGGATAGGGTATTGAATACGTGCGGTCAATCAGGTCGTGCATGAAGATGCCGGGTTCAAGCGACTCATACGACATGCCGATAATGCGGACATCGAAGGAGGCAGCCTCGCGCAGCCCCCTGATCACCGAAACACCCGGACCAGGGCTGTCAATGGCATTCAGACCGGTTACGGCAATATTAAGCTTTGGTTTTTTCATGGCTTTCCACGAGGTTATTGTGTGAAAGGATACCGATAAAATCCTGGTAGTCCTTTTCGAAGGTGGGTTTATCTGTGTTGTATTTTGCCATGATGGCCTCGGCGATCTCCTCTTCCGGTTTTTCATCCCGGATAAGATTCAGGATCTCAATCCCGATCGGGTTTACCGAGAAGGATTCACCGGTTACCGGGTTGAAGAGCAGCCCGGATTCGCTGACGGCGACGTTTTTGTTCAGTTTCATATTTTTTCTTTTGGTTGAGACGCACTGCTGTGCGGCTTTACGAAATATCTGCCGTGCAATATTAGGATGATAAAAGGGCCCGGCCGTTACGATATTATTTTTTAGTTGTATAAGATTTTAATTTACCCACCTCATCCCCTTCACCCCTGCTCCTTAAGGAGAAGGGGCCGGGGGTTGAGGTGCCTGGGTTAATCTTACGCTTTTCTGAGGGGTTTATTTTCAACCTGCTTACAGGTTTTCCAGTGATTTGCGCTTGATCACGGGATTGGCTTTGAAATCGGTGACGGAGATGCCGGTTACCGATTTAAACTGCGTGCTGAGGTACTGAACGCTGCTGTAACCCATGATGTAAGCAATCTCGCTCAGGGTAAGCTCTCCGTAATGGATGAGCTCCTTTACTTTTTCGATTTTATGAAGGATGGTGAATTTCTCCAGGGTGGTCTTCTCATGTTTTGAGAAAAGAGCCGAGATGTATGGGTATGACATGTTAAAACGCTCTACCAGGAAGTCGGAATTGCGAACCATTGCATTATAGGTGGAGTTATGGATCAGCTCGATCATGGCCAGCTTGATCTGCTCTACAAGTATCTTCTCCTTATCGCTAATGATCTCGAACCCAAACTCCTCCAGCATCGCCTCAACCATTTTCAGGGTAACTTTCTCCGGTGCGTAGGAAATTTCAACAGTGCCCAGCTTAATGCTATTTACCCTGATCCCGTCAATATCGAGCTCCTTCTTCAGGAGCCGTATGCAACAGTTACAAACCATGTTCTTCACATGGATGGTCTTTTTTAGCCAAGCTGATTTTTTCTTCTCTGGCATGGGAATCAAATCAGATCGTAACGGTAGGAATCCTGCCGGATAAAGATAAACAATAATAAGGTGAACGCCCAAAGCGACGAACCGCCATAACTGACGAATGGCAGCGGGATGCCGATAACAGGTACCAACCCGAGGGTCATCCCGACATTAATGGCAAAGTGGAAGAACAGAATGGAAGCCACACCGTATCCGTAAAACCGGCTGAAGCGCGACCGCTGCCGCTCTGCAGTTAACAGAACGCGCACAAACAAACTGGTATAGAGGATCACCAGCAGCGAGGAACCTAAAAATCCCTGCTCTTCGCCCACGGTGCAGAATATGAAGTCGGTACTTTGTTCGGGAACGAAATTGTATTTGGTCTGGGTGCCCTGCAGAAACCCTTTGCCGAAAAATTTCCCCGAACCAATGGCGATCAGCGACTGGTTGACGTTGTATCCTGCCCCCTTAAGATCGGTATCCTGGCCAAGCAGCACATGGATCCGGTTTCGCTGGTGAGGCTCAAGAATGTTGTTTACGCTGTAATCAACGGAAAAAACAAAGCCAACGGAACCGATAAAAACCACAGCAATGATGATGATGACGCGGATTTTTCTGTTGCTGTAGAGGTAGAAAATTCCTGCAACGGCCAGGAGAATGGCGGCCAGAATCATCTTGGGCAGCAACAAGGAAAGGATCCCGAGCACTGGCAATACAATGAACGCCAGGGGTACAAACCCGGTCAGTCCGGCACGGTACAAAACAATGATGAGGGCGAAAAATACGATCGCAGAGCCGGTATCATGCTGAAGCAGCACAATCACGGCCGGAGCCAGGATAATGACCGAGGCGATGATGAGCGTTCTGAACCTGCGGATATCCACATCCAGGGTGCTGAGATACTTGGCCAGGGCCAGACAGGTTGCCATTTTGGCGAATTCGGCCGGTTGCACCCCGAAGCCCCCGATGGCAAACCACCCTTTCGAGCCTGAAATCTCACGGCCCCCGAAAATAACGAGGATCAGCATGATGAGAAACGTGCCGTAAATGAAATAGGCAAACTGCGAGAAGAACTTGGGGTCGATGATCAGGGTTCCCATCGCCAATAGCAAAGCAGCCACGATAAAGATCATCTGCTTGCCGTACTTCTGGCTGAGATCAATGATGTGGTTGTAGTTCTCGTCATACACGGCGGCATAGATATTGAGCCAGCCGATCAGGACCAGCGCCAGGTACAGTCCGACAAGCACCCAGTCAATCTTGTAAAATATGCTCCGTTCTTCCCGCATCAGGTAAGGTTATGCCGTGTATAATATCTCCGCGGATCATCCACTCTTCAAGGTCTTTGCGCGTTACTTTTCCCTTGAGGTATTTTTCAATCATCAAACTGGCGATAGGTGCAGCCCAGGCAGCTCCGAACCCGGCGTTTTCAACCACCACCGAGATGGCGATCTTCGTGTTTTCACGCGGGGCAAAGGCAATAAATATAGAGTGGTTCTTGCCGTGTGGATTCTGCGCTGTGCCCGTTTTTCCACACATGGTCACACTGTCGATCTGCACAGCGCGTGCGGTTCCTCCGGTCACCACATTGGCCATGCCTTCAATCACCACATCAAAATATTTCGGATCCACGCCGCAGGCTCTTTTCTGGACAAAAGCCTGGTTAAGACTGTCCCGCTTCCCGATCGCCCGCACGATGTGCGGGGTGTAAAACCATCCCCGGTTCGAGATGATGGCAGCCATATTGGCCAGCTGAATGGGGGTGATGCCAATTTCACCCTGCCCGATCCCGAGCGAAATAATGGTCATCGATTTCCAACGGTCTCTTCCGTGATATTTGTCGTAATAAGCGGCGGTTGGGATGTTCCCGTTGAGTTCCCCCGGAAGGTCGATGCCCAGTTTCCGCCCGAACCCGAAACTGAGCATGTATTTGCGCCACCCCTCAAAGGATTGTCTTACGCTAAGCGCCGATTTTTTATCGATGATCGCCCTGAATACCCTGCAGAAATAGGTATTGCAGGATACCTGGATCGCACCCACCAGGTCGAGTGGCGATGGATGCGGATGGCAGGCCACTACTTTTCCGTTACCCAGACTGAACCCTCCCCCACAGGCGTAACGGGTGTCGGAGGTGATCACCCCTTCCTGCTGACCTACAAGGGCATCCACAAGTTTGAAGGTAGAACCCGGAGGATAACTTGCCATTTCTGCCCGGTTGAAAAGAGGTACAAGAACGCTGTCGGCAAGCAGCATCCCGTAATTTTTCTTGCGGATGTTTCCAACCAGGAGGTTCGGGTTATACGAAGGACTGGAAACAATGCAGAGGATCTCGCCGGTCTGCGGCTCAATGGCCACAATACTCCCTTTCTTATTTACCATCAGCATCTCCCCGTAAGCCTGGAGGTCGGCATCGAGCGAAGCGTAAAGGTCCGTTCCCGCTATTGAGGTGGTATCGTACTTCCCCTCCTGAAAGCTTCCCTTATCCCGGTTGAATACATCCACCACCCGGATTTTCATCCCCTTTTTCCCACGAAGGATCTCCTCATAGGACTTCTCGATGCCGCTAATACCGATGTAGTCGCCCGGACGGTAATATGAACTCTTCGCAACAACCTCCGGACTTGCCTCGCCGATATAACCCAGGGTATGCGCAGCAACCGGATAGGTGTACTTGCGGAGGGTTCGCGACTGAACGAAAAACCCAGGGAACCGGAACAACTTTTCTTCAAGAAAACCGTAGTTTTCGCGGGTAATCTGTGCCTCAAAAATGGAAGGACGGTAAGGCGAATAGTTCCGGGCCCGTTTTAACCGGTCGGTAAATTCCTGGCGGTCGATGCCGATGAGTTCGCACAGTGCAGCAGTGTCGGGACTCTTCACCTGCCTCGGAATAACCATCAGATCGTAGGCAGCTTCGTTGTAAACCAGCAACTTTCCTTTCCGGTCAAAGACCAGCCCTCGAGCTGGATATTGGGTCATATACCTTAGCACGTTGTTGTTGGCCGAAAGGATGTATTTGTCCACAAGGATCTGTACATAAAACAGACGGGCAATGTAAAGCAGTCCGATCACGAGAAAGAAAACGATGATGATGTATTTACGATCAGAATATAACCTTTCCATCCGCGTTTAGGGTCTCCTGAGAATGATCGGGGGTGTGGAATCTACGTTGCTTTTGTTCAACGCCCGGTCGTAAATGAAAAAGATGAACTTAACCGTGTCGAAAACGGGTTGCGGATTTAACAAGAGGGTATCCACGATTATTCCTTTGATTGCACGGCCAGGATCCTCCGGGGTCAGATAGGGTATCCTCGCACTGAACGGGGGGTCGAGCGGCACCAGCACAAACCGGCCCATCTGTTTTTCGTAATACCGGATCACGTAATTATAATAGTAGTCTCCGTTGCGGTTATACGGTGGCAGTGTATCGGCTGCACGTAAGCCGATATCCCCGTTGCCGTCTTTGAAAGAGATGGTGAGAATTCCCCGTTTGGCAACCTTGCCGGTATCAAACGCCAGGTAAAATCCTTCGAAGGCGATTTGCGGGGTGTCGGGATAGCTCTCCTTTTTCATACATGATGAAACTGAAAAAATTCCCGGGAACAGTCCCAATGCCAGTGTGATGCGCATTAATATTGGAAGTTTGCGGAACATAGGACCGGAATCAAGGGTAAAAAGCACTATCTTTGAAAGGTCGCAAAATTAGGAAATTTTCGGCATATACCATTGAAAAACAGCAGATGGAAATACTACATTCCCCCTTCAATATAGCTACCGAAGAAGAATTCAGAACCCAGGCCCTGGCCATTTTCAAGTTTCAGTATCAGATGAATCCGGTTTACCGCGAATATGTTGATTTGCGCAAAGTCAGGCCCGAAACGGTAAAATCAATAAACGAAATCCCGTTTCTGCCGATATCATTGTTCAAAACCCAGGATGTGGTATGCGGTGAGAAGCCCACCCAGCGGACGTTTCGCAGTAGCGGAACAACAGGAGCAGAACGAAGCCGCCACCTCATCAGCGATCTTAACCTTTACCGGAATTCTCTGCAGAAGGGATTTGAACGATGCTATGGGTCACCTGACGACTACCAGTTTCTGGCACTTACACCAACGCCTGAACAAAGTCCCGATTCATCCCTCGTGTTTATGGTGCAGCGGCTCATGGATCTTAGTCAGAGTGCCGAAAGCGGGTATTTCCTCAGCAGCTTCACCGGGTTGCACGCCAGGCTCATCCAGGCCCGCTCTACCGGACGCAAAGTCTTTCTCCTGGGTCTCACTTACGCCCTGCTCGATTTTGCAGAGGCTTACCCGGGCGCATACGGACCCCTGATCGTGATGGAAACCGGCGGGATGAAAGGAAAACGCAAGGAGATGACACGCGAGGAGTTGCATGCTACACTTTGCCCAGCCTTCCGCATCGAAAAGATCCATTCGGAATATGGCATGACAGAACTCCTGTCACAGGCCTATTCACCTGGCGATGGGCTTTTCTCCAGCCCGCCCTGGATGCGGATCCTTGTGCGTGATGCAAATGATCCGTTTACCTATATCGGCCCGGGAAAAAATGGCGGGATCAACATCATCGACCTTGCCAACATTCACTCCTGCTCTTTCATCGCAACACAGGACCTTGGCCGTCTTCATCCCGATGGCCGTTTTGAGGTTCTGGGTAGATTTGACTTCAGCGATGTCAGAGGGTGTTCGCTAATGATCGGGTGAGAAAATATCCGGTGTGTCATTCGCAGGATAGTTCACCTTTTTAGAGATTGCGTAGGCATCCATCGCTGCTGCAGGATAAGGTTTGAGCAGTTCGAGCAATTCAGGCGCTGAAGTTGCCGTTAACCAACGCTTTTCTGCTTCAGGTTCTAAGATCACCGGCATCCTGTCGTGCAGGGGAGCCATCATCTCATTCGGCTGGGTGGTGAGGATCGAAAAAGTACATATCTGCTCGCCGGCCGGCGTTGTCCAGCGATCCCAGATCCCCGCCATACAAAAGAGATTTCTGTCTTTAATAAGGATCCGGTAAGGCGTTTTTTCACGATCTTTTTTCCATTCAAAAAAACTATCGGCCGGCACCAGGCAACGTCGCGATTTGAAGGAACTCCGAAAGGAGGGTTTTTCCGAAACGGTCTCCGCCCTGGCATTGATCAGTTTGTTACCGATGGCCGGATCTTTGGCCCAGGCGGGGATCAGCCCCCAGCGGAAATAACTCAGGTCGTCCGGTGCATCATTCGCGATCACGGCCAGCATCTGCCCGGGAGCACAATTATACCGGGCTTTGTAAATGGCCGTACCAACACGCAGTCCGAACCTTTCCCTGATCAGCGCATCCTCAACTGCAAAAGAATATCTGCCGCACATAATATGAACTTTGATCGGATAAAGATAAGTTGTTTTTTTCTTATTACTTTTGAAAACCAGATTTACCTGATTCGTAATGGACGAACGGAATACACGTCGCCGGCAACCCCGGAAAAAAATAAGGCTCGAGGATGCCAATAAGTCCGACCTCATGAATAAGGTTGAATCGGTCATTATTAAAAGGCTTCTCCGCATTTTCGGGGTGCTGTTTATCCTTGCAAGTCTGTTTTATGCTGTAAGTTCTGCCGATAAGCTGATCGGACTGGCAAAAGGACTGAAGTCGTCGGAGAAGGTTCTGGCACCCGCCCCCGCCGCGGGTATGCAAGCTGCACCGGCCGTGGTGATTCCACCGGCTGAAACAATTACCACGATCTTATGGGCTGCCATGGCCGGGGTTCTTGTACTCATATCCTTATACCTCTCTGTCAGGTTCCGCTGGCGCGAGATGCCCAGAATCCTGCTGCCTGCCTTTTATGCTGCCGTGCTGATGTTAGCCAAACAATCCGGGTGGCAGATAAATATACTGTTTCCGCTCATCCTGCTTTTCTCCGCACTCCTTTACATGAATGGCGTGAAGTTGCACTCCACCCTGGTAATCAAAGCAAATGTGCTGCTCGCCTGGACGGTTTTCGGGGTGTGGTGGCTGCTGAAAATTGTTTTGGGCGGTGAGTGGAAACTGCTGCCACAATTTTTCGTTTACTCCGGACTTTTCTTCATCGCTTTTCTTGGCACCGGCGTTCACAAAGGGTTTAAGGGCCATCACAAATCGTCGGAATATACCGAGGTCATTGTTGCCGTCCTTAATATCCTCCTGTTCTTTGCACTGAATTGTGTGGTGTTTATTAAATTCGGTCTGCAGGAGTATCTGTGGCTGTTTACACTTCTCCTTGGCCTCTTGATCCTCGCAGTGATTGCCCTCACCGACGGTTCGCAGCTTGGCTACAACAGGAAGCCTTACCTTTTTTCAGGCATCGTTCTGGTCAGCCTTGCACTGCCCCTGCTCGTTCCGCTCAACTTCATCATCCTGTTCTTCGCCGTGCTGTCGGTCTTCCTCATGCTTTATGCAAAGTTTTCCAAAGACCAGGTAGCTGTCATTATCTCGCTGGTTTCCATGACCATCATGTTTCTTGCCTATTGCCAAAACTGGATATTTCAGTATTTCCCGGCCAGTTTTCTGGGCGATATAACCTTGCAGGCGGTCCTTGTGAAAAAGGGACTTATTGCCAGCCTGGTGATCATTCCGGCCCTCGCCGCCAACATCTATCTGCTGAAAAAGGTAGAGATCACCCTTTCCAAAAAATGGTTCACACGCCGCACCTACCAACGATTATTGAAAGGTGTGCTGCTGCTCGTAATTTATCTGAGCACTTTCTGGATGGTAAATTACCCGCTCATGAACCTGTTTGCCAACGACGATGCCAAATACCTCAGCTGGTTTGCCTGTTCCGCCCTCTTTTTCATCATCTCCATTCCTGTCATCGGCCTCCGGAAATCTTCATTGTTGCAACCGATGGTTTGGTTCTCCCTGATTCTCACTTTAGCCTACCCGCTAATCGTTCACCTCTTTGTTGTTGAACTCCGGAATGAGTTTCTTACCCATCAGTCCTTCACCTCCACGGGATTTTATTTTCACTACGTGGCGGTTTTTCTGCTTGTTCTTAACCTGGTTGTAACAGGTCTTTTCATACCACGTATCTTCGGTGAAAACAAACTCCTGGTGAAGGTCATCTGGGGCTATTTCATCCTGATGGGACTATTTCTGCTACTCTCCGAATTTGATCACCTGATGATTGTAAACGGATTGAAACGAGGGGTCAGGATCGAGGATATTGCCAACGCCGACAAAAAGCTTCCATATACCCTGCTGTTGATGGGCTATTCTTTAACCCTCCTGGCTGCCGGACTGCTGCTTCGCCTCAGATTCCTCCGGACCATCGCACTGGTTATCATGGCAGGTACACTGCTAAAAGTGCTTTATACCGATATGCGCTCGCTGGAAGGGTCCGGCAGGATCGCCTTGTTATTTGTTCTTGGAACGGCTACCCTGGTGATCTCTTTCTTTTATTCCAAAATCAGGCACCTTTTCAGTCGCGACTCACATCGGTTGCACCGGCGGCACAGCCGTCATCACAAGACGGTCAGGCCTTAACATTCATCTTCCCTTCCACAACGATCACAATTTCTCCCTTCACCGGTTTTTTATCGAAATGGGCAGCGAGTTCGGTTAAACTGCCACGAACATTCTCTTCGAAGAGCTTGGTGAGCTCACGCGAAATACTGGCATAGCGATCCGCTCCAAGGTAGTCGGCAAGCTGCAACAGGGTCTTTACAAGCCGGTGGGGTGATTCGTAGAAGATCATCGTTTTCTCCTCCTCCGCCAGGACGCTAAGACGGGTATGCCTCCCTTTTTTATGCGGCAGAAATCCTTCAAAAACAAAGTGGTCGGCAGCAATGCCCGAATTTACCAGTGCAGGAACAAAGGCTGTGGGACCCGGCAGACATTCAACCTGAATTCCCTCCTTGATGCACTCCCGCACCAGGAGGTAACCCGGATCGGAGATGGCCGGGGTGCCGGCATCGCTCACAAGGGCTGCCTTTGCACCCTCCTTCAGCCTGCTGATAACGTTCACAATCGCTTTGTGTTCGTTAAACTGGTGATGCGGTACCAGTTTTTTTACAATGTCGTAATGCTTCAGCAGGTGGCCCGTGGTACGGGTGTCTTCAGCAAGAATAAAATCAACCTCGCGGAGAATGCGCAGCCCGCGGAGGGTGATGTCTTCGAGGTTGCCAATGGGTGTGGGTACGATGAAGAGTTGTGTTTCCATCGCAAACGGCTAATGGTTCATTACCAGTTTAAACCCAACACCGTGCACATTGATGAGCTCCACTTTGGGGTCGTCTCTGAGGTATTTGCGAAGCTTCACAATATAAACATCCATGCTGCGGGCATTGAAATAGCTGTCGTCGTTCCATATCTGATTGAGCGCAGTGCTGCGGTCGAGCACTTCGTTGGAGTGGGTGCAGAGCAACTTGAGCAGTCCGGCCTCCTTGGAGGTAAGCTTCTGCTCTTTACCGCGAATGGTGAGCACCTGGCGGTTGTAATCAAAGGTATACTGGCCGATGTTGTAGCTGTTGTCCGGGGTTCCCGCCTTGTTTTCATCCGTGCGGCGAAGGATGGCCTGTATCCGGAGCAACAGCTCCTCCATACTGAACGGTTTCGTGATGTAATCATCCGCACCGATCTCGAACCCCTTCAGTTTGTCCTCCTGAAAGGCCTTGGCGGTGAGGAAGAGGATGGGAAGCCTCCTGTTTGCAGCCCTGATCTCGGTAGCTACGGCAAAGCCATCTTTAACAGGCATCATGATGTCGAGGATACAAAAATCGAACTCCTTTTTGGCAAAGGTATCCGTCGCTTCCTGACCGTTTACGCAGAGTGTGGTGGCATAGCCTTTGGCATCCAGGTAATTCTTCAGAATGTTGCCCAGGTTCCGGTCGTCCTCGGCCAGCAGAATGCGGATCGTATTTTTCTCCATCGGCTTTTTAACTTTCAAACGTGAAAATTACGCTATTTATTCTTTGATCACAAACGGAAGGAAGACTTTGAACTTGCTCCCTTTGCCTACTTCACTCTCAATGCTGATCTTTCCGCGGTGCTCTTCAACGATCGCTTTTACATAACTCAGCCCCAGTCCGAAACCGCGAACTTCGTGGATGTTGCCTGTAGGAACGCGGTATAGTTTATCGAAAACCTTCTTCTGCTCGGCCTTGCTGATGCCAATGCCGTTGTCCTCGATGATGAGAAGGATACCGTTGCCGGTGTTTTCGGTACTTACCCTGATCATGGGCCTTTTGGGGGTATACTTGTTGGCATTGTCGAGGAGGTTATATACAAGGTTTGTAAGATGTACACGATCTCCCTCGATTCGGGGATTGGCCGCGCCGAACCTGCGTATGAACTCCCCGTCTTTGATCTCCACCTGGATGCGCAGGTTTTTGATCACATCGGAGATGACCTCATGCATGTCGATCGCCTCTTTCCGCATGGTGAGCTGCCCCTTGTCGATCACCGCTGTTTGCAGGATCTTCTCGGCCATTCCCGCCAGCCTTTTGTTTTCATCCATGATCATATTCACATATCCGCGGGCCGTATCCTCCGATTTCCGCATATCTGCATCACTCAGTGCCTCGCATGCCAGCGAAATGGTCGAGATCGGCGTCTTGAATTCGTGGGTCATGTTATTGATGAAGTCGTTTTTCATCTCCGAAAGCCGCTTCTGCCTGAATATCGTCGTCACCATGTACGAAAATGAATAGACCACCACAATGATCAGGATGATGGAGATTAGCAGCATCCCCCAGAGTTCAGTGAGCAGAAACTGCTTTTCATGCGGGAAATAAATACAAATGTATTCCGGGCTGGTGTAAATGTCGGTCGGGAACAGGATGTACGCATAACCTTTCTCGATCAGCTCCTTGCTGTAATTGATCGATTTTTCTATCAGAAACTCATTTCCCTCCGGCTTGTACACCCCGAATTCAAAACGTGTATCGACACCGCGAATATTGAGCTCCAGTGATATAAGGGAATCCAGGGCAGCCTTGGTGATGAACTCAGCGTAGGGCAGGTGACGGTTGAAATTCAGCATGCTTTCGTACTGATAAACCGTCAGCGCCTTCTTCTTTTCCAACCGCTCAACTTTCATCACCACCTTGGTCATCGCCTCATTTACGCTGCGCCGGAAATTCGCCTCCTTCACCGACGAAGCATTCTTGATCCAGTAGATCTGGATTACCATAAGCCCCACCAGGGCAAGGGTCATGGCAATGATGGTGAATATTATTATCCTGCGGTTCATTTACGCAAAGTTACCATAAATTGAAATGAGACTTTTAACAAATTTTAACGTAAATTAATTTTCCTTAACATTTCCCGCACCATCTTACGATTACCTTTGCCCTGCGAGTTTTTCAAAGATTAATGAAATAAAATACTTCGTTATAAGCAGACGACAGTAATTGAGGTTTGAGTGAAATATCATTTGTTTATTGATTAGTGTCAGGGGTAACCGGAAAGGTTACCCCTGATTTTTTTTGCTACCCTGCCACGACCTTCTCCACAACCTCTGCAAAATACCGGTACTCCAACGCGTGTATCTTATCGGCCAACAGTTCCGGCGTATCAGATGGCAATACCGGGCACCGGGACTGGAAGATGATCTGCCCTTCGTCGTAGAATTCGTTCACAAAATGAATGGTGATCCCCGACTCACGTTCGCCGGCTGCAATAACAGCCTCGTGAACCTTCATCCCGTACATCCCTTTTCCACCGTATTTGGGTAAGAGCGCCGGATGAAGGTTGATGATCCTGCCGGGATATAGTTTCAGTATGTTTTGCGGAATCAGCCAGAGAAAACCGGCGAGTACGAGAAAATCGATCTGATGATCGGCAAGCGTTTTTACCACGGTGCCGTTTTCATAAAATGCATCACGGTTGAAGGTGATTGCAGGAATACCGAGATTTTTGGCACGCGTGATTACATAGGCCCCGGGTTTGTTACACAAAACAAGCGTAATGTCAACAAGTTTACTGTTCTCGAAATATTCGATGATGCGCTGGGCATTTGATCCGTTGCCGGAGGCAAGTATGGCTATACGATGCATGTTTTGAGGTGCTGAACGGCAAAAATACAAAAGTGCTGCCGATTCCGGCTGAACCTAACTTCAAATCGGCTCATTCCCCTGAAATTAAGGGGGAAGAAATAGTGAAATTTAATAGGCTTAACCCTAACACATTTTGCAACTATCAGATATTCAATGCTTAAAAATTTAATAATGTTAAAATTTCTTAAATTGTGTTGGTGGGTAATTATAAAATTCTTTCCTTTGCAGTCCGTTTAACCAAAAAAAAGTAAAACATGTCTGACATTGCAGCAAAAGTTAAAGCTATCATCGTTGATAAGCTTGGTGTTGATGAAAGTGAAGTTACGCCTGAAGCAAGCTTCACCAATGATCTTGGTGCTGACTCTCTTGACACCGTTGAACTGATCATGGAATTCGAAAAGGAATTCGATATTGCCATTCCCGACGATCAGGCAGAAAAGATCAGCACCGTAGGCGAAGCGATCGCTTACATCGAGAATAATACAAAGTAAAAATCTTACGCTATCGTTTGAATTTTACATTACAACCCCGCACTATTGCGGGGTTCTCTGTTAATCGATGAACCATAAAATCTGTAGCAAGTGGAATTAAGGCGAGTTGTTGTAACTGGTCTTGGCGCACTTACTCCTTTGGGGAATTCAGTCACAGAATACTGGAACAACCTCATCCGCGGAGTCAGTGGTGCCGGTCCGATAACCCGGTTTGATACTTCCAAATTCAAGACACAGTTTGCCTGTGAACTGAAAAATTTCAATGCGGAGGACTATTTCGACCGCAAAGAGGCCCGGAAGTTCGACCGTTGCTCTCAATATGGGATTGTTTGCGCCGACCAGGCCGTGAAGGATGCCGGCATTGAAATAGACGGAGTGGATGTTAACAGGGTTGGGGTCATCTGGGCTTCCGGTATCGGCGGACTAGAGACCTTCATCACGGAGGTTTCCGCTTTTGCTTCGGGCGACGGAACACCGCGCTTCAACCCGTTCTTTATCCCCAAGATGATCTCCGACATTACCGCAGGCCATATTTCCATGAAATACAACTTTCGCGGTCCAAACTTCGCCACTGTTTCAGCTTGCGCCTCCTCCACCAATGCCCTCGCCGATGCGCTGATGTACATCAGGTTGGGTAAGGCCGATATTTTTGTTACGGGTGGCTCGGAAGCCTCTATTACAACAGCCGGAATGGGCGGGTTTATTGCCATGCACGCACTCTCTACCCGGAATGACGATCCAACCACCGCTTCACGACCCTACGACATGGATCGCGATGGTTTTGTAATGGGTGAAGGTGCCGGCGCACTCATCTTCGAAGAACTCGGTCACGCCTTGAAACGGGGTGCCAAAATTTATGGTGAGGTGGTTGGTGCCGGCTTATCGGCCGATGCCCATCACATCACAGCCCCCCACCCCGAAGGATTGGGGGCCATCCTCTCCATGAAAATGGCTGTAGAGGATGCCGGGATTTCGACCGACATGGTGGATCATATCAACACCCATGGAACCTCCACACCCGCCGGCGACATTGCAGAACCCAAAGCCATCGTAAGCCTTTTTGGCGATAACGCCTTTAAGATGAACATCAACTCAACAAAATCCATGACCGGCCACTTGCTGGGTGCCACCGGCGCTATCGAAGCCATTGCCACCCTGCTCGCCACGAAGAACAACATCGTACCCCCAACCATCAACCATTTTACCGATGACCCCGAAATCCCAGCCCTGAACTTCACCTTTAATGAGGCTCAGGAGCGCGAGGTAAACTATGCCCTTAGCAATACCTTTGGATTTGGCGGCCACAACGCCTCCATCATCTTCAAAAAATTTAAGGAATAGTAATCCATTGAGGCTGAGACCTTACAAACCGGATCAACCAGATTTTTCGTCCGATAAACAGCTTAGACATGCGATTAAAAATATTTTCGGGTACAAGCCCGGAAATATTTTTTTGTACCGGCTTGCCTTTCTCCATAAATCGGCCACCCAGGAAACCGTAAAGGGTGTGCATGTTAACAACGAACGCCTCGAATTTCTGGGGGATGCCATCCTCGACGCTGTAGCCGCCGACTACCTCTTCCGAACGTTCCCGGCCAAAGACGAAGGCTTTCTCACCGAAATGCGCTCCAAGCTCGTCAGCCGGAAGCAGCTTAACCAGCTTTCGCAGAAAATGGGGATCGACCATTTTATTCAACTCAATGGAACCTCTGGCGGACAGTTGCGCTCTTTTAAAGGAGATGCTTTCGAAGCCCTCATCGGAGCGCTTTACCTCGACAAAGGCTATGATTTTACCCGCAAAATAATCCTCGATCGCATCTTCCGGAACTACTTCGACATGGATGAACTGGTGAGCCAGGAGATGAACTTCAAAAGCAAGATGATCGAATGGGCGCAGCGCGAACGAAAGCAACTGAATTTCAGGATGCTGGAGGAGACCGGGTCGGGTTTTAAAAAGCAATATGTGGTGGAGCTGAATATTGAGGAGACTACACTTGCCACAGGTCAGGATTATTCCATCAAAGGCGCGGAACAGAATGCAGCAGAGAAGGCCTGGAAAAAAATAATTGGCGAAAACAGTTGACCTTTGCCTGTGAAACGATTAACTTTGTTTGAATTAACAAAGCGGATCCGCAATGGCCCGAAAGATCATTCTCGAAACAAGGTCTGAACCTGCCCTCTACACACTCTTTGGCATCTCCTGCCACCTGAAGGATTACCGCCTTTCGTACCTGCTTAACCAGATCCTTGACCTGGAGTTCATCAAAATGGAGGATTTTCGCACTGCAATCGCCCCGAAGAAGGAACCAGATGGCTTCTCATTCTATTTTTACCGCGACGAAGACCGCTTCAATGCTTACTACCTGCTGGCCAACCGGGGAGAAGAATCCGTGCTGCTGCCCGAACTTAGGCAAACAGACTTCCTGCTGCTGATGGAAGGTCCTTGCAAAAAGGCACAGAAAGATCGATTCCTCACAACAATAAAATCGATACCGAATGTACTAACCGCCTTTGAGATCCGTTTTGAAACTATTCGTAACTACGAAAATTTTCTCACGGACCTGGAGATTCATTTTATGACCCTCACCCGTGATTCAAAAGTTAAATATTCACCCCTTAAAAAATAGGAGGTACTACCATGCTCGAAGAATTAAAGAAATCGATCGATAAAGGCATAGATTATGCTTTTGCGACTACCGAAAAAATTGCCAAGGCTGCCCAGGATCTGGCAAAAGAAAATAAGCTGACCAAAGAGGAGGCTAAAAAATTGTACGAACATCTGATAAAGAAATCGGAGGAGACCCGCAAAACCGTGGAGGCTGATCTTCATGTGTTTGTGCAGAATTCGATGAAAAAAATGAACATTCCTACTGCCGCGGACATGAAGAAGCTGGAAGACCGGATCAAGAAGCTGGAAGGTACCGGTAAAACACCGGCTAAAGCCAAAGTGGTAAAGAAGGCAGGCTCACCGAACGCGAAAAAGAAAGCTGTTTAGTAACCCGTTTTCGGGCAATTAAAACTCCACCCTGTGAGGTTATCTAAAATCGGCCTCGCCGTGCACGAAATTGGTCGGGCACGCGAGATGCTTGGTATTGTTGTAAAGTATGGACTCAGCGATTGGGTCAGCAAAGGCGGTTTAGGCAAGTACCTTGTTTCGAAAAAGCGGCTGGCACGAATCGGAAAATTCAACCAGTGGGAAAGAATCCGCATGGCGGTGGAGGAACTGGGTCCAACATATGTGAAATTCGGTCAGATCCTTGCCGACCGCCCCGACGTTGTGTCGGAAGAGCTCAGAGCCGAACTTAAGAAGTTGCAGGACGAAGCCCAGCCGATGCCCGATGATCTGGCCCTGCACGAGATCGAAAAGGAGCTCGGACGGCCCGTCGGTGAGATTTTCCGCGATTTCGACAAAAGCAGGCTCGCCTCTGCATCGATGGCACAGACCTACAAGGCCACCCTGCTCAATGGAGATGCGGTGTGCGTAAAAATTCAACGTCCGGGTATCGACCGCAAGATTGAACTCGACCTTCACCTGATGAATTATTTTGCCGGCCGCATCCAGAAGAACAACCCCGAACTGGAAGCTATTAACATCCTGGGTGTGGTGAGAGAGTTTGGCAAAACGATCCGGTTCGAACTCGATTTCCGTCATGAAGCGGCGAACCTTATCCGGTTCGGACATAGTTTTGCGAACGATCCGGATATCAAAGTCCCCAGAGTTTACCAGCAATATACCTCCAAACGGATCCTGGTGGAGGAGTTTATTGACGGAATAAAGGTAAGCGACCTGGAACATCTGCTGCAGGAAGGTAACGATCTGGAACTCCTGGCACGGCGTGCGGTACGACTGGTTTTCGACCAGATTTTCAACCACGGGTTTTTCCATGCCGACCCCCATCCCGGTAACCTTTTTGCCATGAAAGGGGATGTACTCTCCTTTATCGATTTCGGGATGATGGGTTCCTTGCGTCCCGAGCATTTACAGTTCCTGGGGAAGTATGTTCTCGGCTATCTCGACCGCGATGCACATTCTATGACAGAAGCCCTGGTGCTGGTTTCCGGGAAACGAAATCCGGCCCGGTACAAAGATCTGGAGTTCCAGATCGGGGAGATGCTGGCACATTACAAGTATCTCTCCATCGATGAGATGGATTTTGGCAAGGTCATGAACGAATCAGTGGATATCCTTGTCAGATTCGGATTGCGTATCCCGCCGGGAATATACCTGTTGGTTAAAGCGCTGATGTCGATCGAACGGGTGGCAGTTGAACTGAATCCACACATCGACTTTGCCCGCGAAATGCAGCCCTACGCCATTCAGCTTCTCGCCCGGCAGTTCGATCCCAAAACCATTGCCCTGGAGGTGTTTGAATCGCTGAAGGAGTATTACAAACTGGTAAAGGAGTTCCCCTCCGACCTCAACGAGATCATCTTCAAGATCAAAGAGGGGCGCTTCAAGACACAGATCGAGGTGAAAGGGCTGGAGCCCATGATGGAGCATATCGACAGTGCCAGCAACCGCATATCCATCGCCATCGTTCTCGCCGCACTCATCATCGGCGCCTCCATCATCTCTCAGTGGGAACAGATCCGCTGGATCGGCGGCATCGTGTTCAGCCTCGCCGGGGTGGTTGGCTTCTGGCTGGTGGTGAAGCTATTGCGCAGGAATAAGTTTTAATGTGCTGATGTAACTCCCAACTCGCGATCTTACCAGTTGACTCCGCCGAACTCCGCTTCGCTATTTCGCTATTTCGCCATTTTAGAGGGCTCCTGTAAACTGTTTCAGGAACCTCACATCATTCTCGAAGAAGAGCCTCAGGTCTTTGATCTGATACTTGAGCATGGTAATGCGTTCAATTCCCATACCGAAGGCGAAACCGGTGTATTCGTCAGGGTCGATGCCACAGTTTTCGAGAACGGCCGGGTTTACCATGCCGCAGCCAAGAATCTCCACCCATCCTGAATATTTGCAGATATTGCACCCTTTGCCTCCGCATATCAGGCAGCTTACATCCATCTCGCCCGAGGGTTCGGTAAATGGAAAATAAGAAGGGCGCAGGCGGATCTGAGTTTGCTCTCCGAACATCTCCTTGGCAAAATACAAGAGTGTTTGCTTCAGGTCTGCAAAGGATACGTTCCTGGCGATATAAAGTCCTTCCACCTGGTGAAAAATGCAATGGGCACGAGCCGATATGGCTTCGTTCCGGAACACCCTTCCGGGGAAGATCATCCGCAGCGGAGGTGAGCTCTCTTCCATGGTGCGTATTTGCACCGACGAGGTATGGGTACGCAGCAGGATCTCGGGATTGGTGGAGATAAAAAAGGTATCCTGCATGTCGCGGGCAGGGTGGTCGGCAGCGAAATTAAGGGCACCGAAATTGTGCCAGTCATCCTCGATCTCAGGTCCCTCCGCAACGGTAAATCCGATGCGCGCAAAAATGTCGATGATCTGGTTGCGTACCACCGAAAGCGGGTGCCGCGTTCCAGGTTGTGAGTTCACCACCGGACGGGTGAGATCAAGGCCGGCAGCAGCTTTCTCCTCCACACCATCAAACCGTGCTTTCAGTTCGTCAATACGCTCCTGGGCCTTGCTCTTTAAGTCGTTGAGAAGCAATCCCACCTCCCGTTTCTTCTCAGCGGGAACGGTTTTGAATTCATCGAAGAGAACTGAAATCAGCCCCTTCTTGCTGAGAAATTTCAGGCGGATCTGTTCCACCTCGTCGGCATTCAACGCAGAAGCCTTACGGATCTCATCAAGAAGGTGCTGGATTTTATCGTTCATGGATCTGGTTATTCAACAATTTTGATCGTCATTTTGATATCTTTCAGCGGGCGGTCCCTTTCATCTTTCTGGGCTGCTGCAATCTTGTCGATCACATCGAAACCCTCTGTGATTTCACCGTAAACAGTGTAATCATTATCGAGGAAATGGGTACCCTGTTGAGGTTGCACGATGTAGAATTGCGAGCCGGAAGAGGCTTTCTGCGGATTTGACGGCCCCCCGATGCGGGCTGCGGCAAGCGCTCCCCGTTTGTGGGTGATGGTGGGCTTGATTTCCGCCGGAACCGTATATCCTGGTCCGCCCATGCCCAGCGCCTGTCCGGGTTTTGCATTCTTCGAATCGGGGTCGCCGCCCTGGATCATGAACCCCATGATCACACGGTGGAACAGTGTCCCGTCGTAGAAACCCGACTTGGCCAGTTTAACAAAATTATCACGGTGCTGCGGAGTCTCGTTGTAGAGCTGTCCCTTCATGTCACCTAAATCGGTATGAATCACGAATTTTACCACTTTTGGCTGGGTTTTGGTTTGAGAAAACAAGGATAGGTTACTGACTAATATAGTTGCAAATAACAGGATGGCAATTTTTTTCATAGGACGTATGGTTTTTAGCGTATGCAAAGTTAAAAAAAATGTGCCAATATGCCAATGTGCCAATGTGAAAATGTGGTAGTGTGGTAATGTGTTGATGGGGTAAAATGATTTTATTTTGAAAATCAGGTTTACCTTTTTCCATTTTTCTGATTAAGTAAATATCAGTTTTCAGTTTATTTCTTAATCAAAATCATCTGAAATGGAAAGCAGGAATGTAATACAAGAACTCTCTTTTGAGTTTTCGGTTGAAATTATAGCTTATTGTGAAATTCTTGAGGTGAGAAGGAAATATGTTATTGCCAGTCAACTATTAAAATCAGGAACATCGATTGGGGCAAATGTCAGGGAGGCACAAAATTCTGAAAGTAAGGCCGACTTTATTCATAAAATGAAAATTGCTGCCAAGGAAGCCAGCGAGACGGAATATTGGCTTTTGCTTTGTAATGAATCAAAAGCCTATCCCTCCCCAATGATACTGCAAGAGAAAGTAGTTGCTATTAAAAAAGTATTATCAAAAATTATTGCTACTGTAAAATCAACAATTAAATAATCCCAACAGTCTTCTCAATTACCACATCATCACATTACCACATCACCACATTACTACATTAACTCGTTTTTTCGAGGTAACACCGTCGGCACAGCGGCTCGTAGCTGTCGGTTTCGCCGAGCATGACGAGGTGGTCGTCATTCACCTTCCGGTGAGTGTATTGTGAAATGTCGCCACAGTTCATGCAAATAGCGTGCACCTTGATCACCTCTTCGGCGATGGCAATGAGCGACGGCATAGGACCGAAAGGTTTGCCCAGGTAATCCATATCGAGACCGGCCACGATAACGCGGATGCCTTGGTTGGCAAGGGTGTTGCACACGGAGGCGAGCTCGTTGTCGAAAAATTGTGCCTCGTCTATGCCTACCACATCCACATCGTTGGTGAGTAGCAGGATCTGGGAGGAAGCTTCGACCGGGGTCGACAGGATGGAGTTGGTGTCGTGCGACACCACGTTTACATCGTCGTAACGGGTGTCGATGGCAGGCTTGAAAATCTCAACCTTCTGTCTGGCGATACGGGCCCGTTTCAGCCGACGTATCAGCTCTTCGGTTTTGCCTGAGAACATGGAGCCGCAGATCACTTCGATCCACCCAAGGCGGTTAACTGATTTATTTTTTTCCAGGAGCATCCTGTGGATAACTTTTATGGCGGTGCGCAACCAGGACACCTTGCAAATGATGTATCTTTATGGCTGGGTTGATCGCAAAAATACAACTTTTTCCGCCTTCCCGATAATCAACGGCACATGAATAAGGAAATCATTAAAGATGAGCTTCGCTGGCTGCTGGAAGCAATCAATGAGCAGTTCGAAGCCATCCGGAAATACGACACGAAGATCCCCCAGATCGAATTCGACATCCTCATGGAAAACGTACGCAAAATGTATGAAAGCATGCGGGTACTGGAACGGCTCAATGATGTGGTGCCTGTTGATCTGCGTACCGGTGGACGTGCCGAGATGAGAAATGAGGCGTCTGACGGCACAAGATCAATGGCCGGAATATCTGCCAAAACCACAGGCACCGGCGTGACCATCAGGTTCGACAAACCTGCCGGACCTGATTCGGAAAAGGAAGATCCACCCGCTGCTCCGGTTGTTCCGGCAGATCTGCCATTTAAACCTGTTTCACGGGAGATAAAAAAGGAGGCGCCTGTAAAGCGGGTACAAAAACCTGAAACGATGGACCTTTTTGCCGTGGAGGAGCCGACTTTCAATATTAAACTCAAAGAGGCCCGCAACAAAACATTCGAACCCAAAATCCCCGCGCAACGGATCGACAACCTGAAAACTGCCATTACCATCAACGATAAGTTCATGTTCATCAATGAGCTTTTCGAAGGCAACCTGCGTGAATACAACGAAACCATCGAAACACTCAATGGCTTCCGCACCCTCGGCCAGGCTGGTGAATTCCTCGATCTGGTCAAACGCAAAAATTTCTGGGATACAGGATCGGTGGCATTTACAAAGTTGAAGGAGCTTGTCGAACGCAGGTTCTGATTCAACAATTCTCTCTCTCAATCTCAGCCAAAACAGCCTCCACTATTTCAAAATCGTTGGCCGTTACCAGCCGCATACGGTATTTTTTAAAGTCGGGAACGCCGCGGAAATAGGGGGCATAAAAACGTCGCAGCTCATACAGCGTAGTGCGTTCGCCTTTGTAGATTATGGAGTTGGCGATGTGCCGGCGAACCACCGCAAGACGCTCCGACATAGGCGGGGCCGGTGGGGGTTCAAGTTGTGCAATAGCCCGTTTCACCTCACCGAAAATCCATGGATTACCGGTTGCCGCGCGACCAATCATAATGCCATCAACACCGAAACGGTTTTTCATCTCCAGCGCCTTGCTCCCTGAATCAATGTCGCCGTTACCCCACACCGGAATGGTCATTCGCGGATTGTTCTTAACCTCGCCAATGAGTGTCCAGTCGGCCGCACCGCCATAGAGCTGTGCCCTCGTTCGACCATGAATTCCGATGGCTGAAATCCCCGCATCCTGTAACCGTTCGGCAATGTCCACAATGTCCTTGTGCGCATCGTCCCACCCCAGACGGGTTTTAACGGTAACCGGAAGGCGGATGGTTTTCACCACCGATTCGGCCATGCAGATCATTTTTGGAATATCCTGTAACAGCGCTGCTCCACCGCCCTTCATCACGATCTTGCGCACCGGGCAACCAAAGTTCAGATCGATGAAATCAGGCATGGCCGCCTCCGCCACCTCAGCAGCCCGCATCATGGACGCTACATTGCTGCCAAAGATCTGGATCCCGATGGGACGCTCCTTTGGCTCATAACCCATCTTCAGTTTGCTTTTCAGTGCATCGCGAATAAGGCCCTCGGCAGAGATGAATTCACTGATGAGTACATCGGCACCGTAATCCTTACAGATGGCGCGGAACGGTGAGTCGGAAATGTCTTCCATCGGGGCCAGGAAGAGTGGAAAAGTACCCACATCGATATTTTCAATCTTTGCCAAATTGTGCTAATTTAGCAGCAAAAATAGCCAAAATACGTGCACGTTGCCAAAACACCAATGCTCAGCGGACTGACCCCGGTTAGTCGTTTACTCTTTACCATCCTGCTGATTATCGCCGTCTTTTCGATCATCTTTATCATCGGTCTGCTACTGGCAGTACCGCTTTTCGGAAAAGGGTTCAATGACCTGACAGGTAGTTTCTCAAATTATGGCGACCCGCATACCATGAACCTGCTCAGGTACCTTCAGGTGATCCAGGCGTTCGGCCTTTTCATCCTCCCCGCCCTGCTCGCCGGATACCTCTTCGGAGGAAGCAGCCGTTCCTTCCTGGGACTTGAAAAGCCCACCCGGCCCCTGGTTTACCTGCTGGTGTTAACCCTCCTGTTCACGGCATTGCCCCTGATCAACTGGATGGTTTCCGTGAATGAAATGATGAAGCTGCCGGCTGCCCTTCACGGCGTTGAGGAGTGGATGAAGACGACGGAAGCAGAGGCAGCAAAACTAACGGAGGCCTTCATGAAAATGGACAGCTTCGGTATTTTCCTGTTCAATTTTTTCATGATCGCCATATTGCCCTCTGTAGGAGAGGAGCTGCTTTTCCGCGGTGTACTGCAACGACTGCTCCGCGACTGGCTCGGGAATGCGCACACCGCCATTTTCCTGTCTGCCTTCTTATTCTCCGCCATGCATATGCAGTTCTATGGATTCCTTCCGCGCATGATACTGGGCATGTTTTTCGGCTATCTTTTCTACTGGTCGGGATCGCTCTGGCTCCCCATCTGGGCTCACCTCATCAACAACGGATCGGTCATCATCTTCGCCTACCTTGCCCAGCATAACCTGTTCATCGGGAATTATGAGAATTTTGGTGCCTCCGACAACTTGTCTGTGATCCTCGTAAGTTCTGTGATCTCCGCCATGATCCTCTTCCTCATACGAAAACGACTTTAAAGATGCCTTCAGAATCGATGGACAAACTCTTTATCGATCTTCCAGACAGCCGGCTCTGCCCGTTTGACATCATCCTGCTGGTCCTGTATGCACTAACCTGCCTCGGTATCGGACTTTATGCCTCACGGCGGAAGACCGACTCCGATTTCATGATCGCCGGGAGAAAGATCGGAATCATCGGATTCGTAACTTCGGTGGTGGCCAGTTATATCGGGGGAGCGGCTTTGGTGGCTTATACAGCGTATGTTTACCGCTTCGGAATCTCGGCTATTGCCGTTTTTGCAGGAACCGCTATCGGCTTTATCATTTTCATCCCGTATGCAATGAAACTCCGGAAATTCAGCGGCGAAAAGCAATTCTATACACTCTCCGACTGGTTTAACTTCAGGATCAGCAAGCAGGTGGGGCTGGCTTCGGCGGTAATCCTGCTTTTCGTTTATTCGGGAATGCTGCTCAACCAGTTCATCGCCGGGAGCTCAATCCTGGCCAACATCAGCGGCTGGTCGTATGAAACCGGACTGCTTATCTCCAGCTCCATCATCGCCACCTACCTTTTGGCCGGAGGTTTCCGCAGCGTGATCCGCACCGACATCTTTCAGTACCTTGTGATCCTCGTGATGGTGGTATTGCTTGGGGTGGTTATGATGGGCGACCGGCGGTCATTTGCGGCCGAACTGGTCGATTTCTCGCGGATGAATGTAGGGATGACCATTGCCTTCACGCTCTTCGGAATCCTGATCATCTTCCAGAGTGCCGAATACTGGCAGCGTGTATATGGTGCAGAGTCAGACCAGGTGGTACATAAGGGTTTTATCGGCGCAGCAATATTTACGGTCATCACGGGTATTGCCATTACCATGGTGGGACTGGCAGCCCATGTGCACGTTCAGGGTATCGAGGCCAAAGATGCCTTTGCCGAAGGACTGACCCTGCTGATGCCCGACAAGCTGCTTGGCGCCGCGCTGATCCTGATCTTTGCGGCCATCATGAGCTCTGCTGATACCCAGATCTTTGTGCTTGCCTCTTCTGTGGCTGTTGACTGGTTCGACAAACTCTCCGGAAAGAAGTCCGACGACAAACGACGGATGAAGATCACCCGTATTGGCATCGTCGCCTTCACTTTATTGAGCTTTCTGGGAGCCTATTTCCTGCGCGACCTGGTGGCGGTGATCGTCTTTATTACCGGTGTGGGGTTTACCATTATCCCTGCAGCAGTGGCCTCTTTTCACTGGAAAATAAAACCGGTGGCCGCCCTCGCCAGTTTCATCAGCGGAACAGCCTATATTCTGGTTTTGCTGATCATTGCCACCTTCCAGCCGCATCCCTTTGAATTTTTCAAGGACAATGCCGACCTGGCTATCATTTCCATTGGCATATCTACCCTCTTTTTATTCATATTCCAGATGTTCCCGGGTAAGCCGGATGAGAAATAATACGGAAGCAATGAAAAGATACCTCCTGTTATTTACCGCGCTGAGTTTTACCCTTTCACTGTTTTCGCAGGCAGATTCCGCCTCGTTGCCTACCCGGGAAAAGAAGCGGAAAGGGTGGACCTGGGCTGCCCTGCCTGTAGTAGCCTACGATGCCGATCAGGGGTTGCAGCTTGGAGCCCTCGGACAGGTATTCAATTACGGCGACGGCTCCACCTACCCCGAATACAAACACACCATCTATGCCGAAGCCTCCTGGTTTACCAAGGGGAGCGCGGTTTACCAGCTCTTCTACGATTCGAAATACCTCATTCCCGGCAGGATCAGGGTTACGGCCGATGTGGATTACCTTACCGAAAGAGCACTCGATTTTTATGGCTTTAATGGCGCAGAGGCAAATTACATCAACTCAATCACACAACAAGGTGCAGCGGATTATATTTCGCGGGTGTTTTACAAGCAGGAACGAAAGATGCTTCGTGCATTGGTCGACTTTCAGGGTCCCCTTGCCGGGCAGAAACTTCGCTGGCTGGCCGGGATAAATGTCATTGATATCCGTACAGCTACTGTGGATATCAACCGTATCAATAAAGGAAAGAGCGACGAAAACAAGCTTCCGGATACGGCCTTGCTCTATGATGATTATGTAGGCTATCAACTCATCAAACCCGACGAGGTAAACGGCGGAACGACTGTGTATCTGAAGGTAGGACTCGTTTACGACACCCGTAACAGTGAAGCCGCACCCGACAAAGGTTTCTGGTCTGAGGCCATGCTTCTCATGGCACCCACATTCCTCGGAAACAACCCCTATGCCTTTGTAAAACTGGTACTTACCCAGCGTCAATACATCCCGCTGGTGAAAAAGAAGCTGGTTGCGGCCTATCAGCTGAGCTACCAGGGCACCATCGGGGGCACTACGCCGTATTACATCATGCCTTACATCTACAGTTCCTATTCACTCACCACCAAACCCGACGGACTGGGCGGTGCACGCACCATTCGTGGCATGATGCGCAACAGGGTGGTGGGCGACGGGGTGGTATTCGGCAATGTGGAACTCCGGTGGAAATTTCTGCGAAGCACGATCCTGAAACAAAATATCTATCTTGGACTCACAGGTTTCCTGGATGGTGGGATGGTGGTGCAGGATCATCCTGTAAACATCAACTCGGTACCGGTTGAGAAACAAAGCTTCTATTTTAACAAAAGCGCCGACCGCCTGCACCTTTGCACCGGAATGGGACTGCGCATTGCAATCAACGAGAACTTCATTATTGCGCTCGATTATGGCTTCGCCCTGAGCAAACAGGATGGTAACAGCGGGCTGTATATTGGAATAGGCAATATCTTTTAATAGCCGGAAACAACAATAAAAGGAAGAATTTGACGATTTGATAACAACCTTTGTGGCAGAAAAATCAAAATATCGCAAAATTCTGAACTACAGAAAGCCCTCCCTCTGGATATTGGCTCTTCTTCTGTTTCTCATGCTCGCCGGCCTTCTGCTCAAAAGCCCGCTGCTGCGTTTGGCGATCAATGCGCGGGTGAAAAATTTCAATGCTGCATGGCATGCCGACCTGGTGATCAGAAAAGTAACATTTCGTGGTATTTCGACCGCCTGCCTTGAAGGCATTACCCTGAAGCCGGCTGATGGCGATTCGTTGCTGCGGATCGATACCCTGCAGATCACCATTAGTCCATGGAAACTCGTCACCGGCCGCCTTGTAGTTGATGAGCTGGAGCTGCGGAATATCCGGCTGACGATGATGCGGCAGGATTCGGTAACCAACTATATGTTTTTGCTTGGCAAGGCAAAATACAGACCGGAAGCCACCCTTCCGGAGAAGTCGGATTCTGTTGCAGCACCTGGTGATTATGGCATCATGGCCGACCGGCTCGGAAGATTTGTTTTCGACAGGATCCCTCATTCGTTAAAGGTTTCAGGACTTGATGTTACCACCCATGCCGATGGACACCGGGTGCATTTTCATCTCGACAAGTTTGACATACAAGACCATTTTTTCCATGCCGGGATGCAGGTAGAGGAGGATTCGGCAAGTGCCCTATGGACGCTGACCGGTAAACTCGACAACCACAAAAGGCTGGCTGCATTTCGAATCTATTCGAAGGGCCCCCTCCCGGTTTCTGTGCCTTATATCGACTTCCGCTGGCAGGCAAAGGTGAAATTCGACACCATCGCCTTTAGCCTGGCCGAAGAGACCAGCGATGACGGCCGCACCATGATCCGTGGTTTTGCTGCCATTCGCGGACTTACCGTCAACCATGCGATGATTGCTTCACAGCCGGTTACCTTCGACAAGCTGGCGGCCGATTACACCATCATTATCGGGAACGATTACATTGAACTCGACAGCTCCACAACAGTGACATTCAACAGGATTGACCTGCACCCCTACGTGCGGTACCGTCCTTCGCCTTCAAAGCAGATCACCCTGCGCATCCACAAACCGGAGTTTCCGGCACAGGACCTTTTTGAATCGCTGCCGCCGGCCCTCTTCACCACCTTGCAGGGGCTGAAGACTAAAGGCAATCTGTCGTGGTACCTCAACTTCTTCGTAGACCTTGCACAGCCCGATTCACTTCAGTTCGCAACCGACTTGGTTCGTCACCAGTTCAGCGTAACCTCCTATGGCAGTTCTGATCTTACCCGGATCAACAGTCCGTTTGCCTACACGGCCTATGAACATGACACACCGGTTCGAACCTTCATGGTGGGTCCCGAAAATCCGGATTTCCGTCCGCTGGAACGCATATCACCCTACCTGCGGGCTGCTGTAATGACCGCAGAGGATGGCGGATTTTACCTTCACCGTGGGTTCCTGGCCGATGCCTTCCGCGAATCGATCATCACAAATATAAAGGAGGGAAGATTTGCCAGGGGAGGAAGCACTATTTCGATGCAACTGGTTAAAAACGTTTACCTCAACCGAACTAAAAATGTTGCCAGGAAGCTTGAGGAGGCGCTCATCGTATGGCTTATCGAGAACCAGGGATTATGCACAAAAGACAGGATGTTCGAAGTTTACCTGAACATCATCGAGTGGGGACCGATGGTTTACGGTGCAGGTGAAGCATCACACTTTTATTTTAACAAAGAACCTTCGCGCCTTACCCTGGCCGAAGCCATCTATCTGGCCTCCATTATTCCGAGGCCTAAATGGTTCCGCTACTCCTTCGATCAGAACGGGCACCTGAATGTTTCCAACGCAGGATTTTACCGGTTGGTGGCAGGCAAGATGCTGAATAAAGGCTGGATTACCCTGCGCGACGCCGAAAAGCTGGTTCCCGACGTTGACCTGAAAGGACCGGCCAGACTGCTGCTCCAGAAGGCCGATACGGTCAAATCCGATAGTTCCGGAATGTTGACATGGTAACAACAACACCCATATTTCAATGAAAATGTAACAATGAAAAACCCGTTAAGCAAAATCCCGGTAGTGATCAGAGGTACCCTTATTGAAAGGGTTGAGCCCTGCAGGGTTTGTAATATGCAGCGCGGGGAGCAGTTTGCCATGGTCGATTACTGGAACATCAAAACATCAAGGTTGGTAAAATGCCCCGGGTGCAACCATATCCAGCTCGACCCCATGCTGAATGATAAAGAAACAGCCGAAGGTTGCTATGCTTATTACCTTGATGAGGCGCTTCGCACAAGCCACGAAGAACAGGTTAGAAACTGTGTAAGAAATTTCCGACGCGGTGTGCTTTTCGGGTATTCACTCAGGAAGCGAAATGTAGACCTGGAATCCGTGCTTGAACTGGGTCCTGGTTCAGGATATTTTTCGGCCGGAATTCAGTATGTATTTCCGGAGGTAATGGTAACTGTAATGGATGTGAATAGTGAGGTCCTACGCTTTAATCGCGAACATCACGGTTACAAAATCATCGAAGGAATTCCGGATAATTTACTGACGGAATATGCTGGTAAATTCGACCTTGTAATCGCCCGCGATATCCTTGAACATGTCACCGACATTTCGAAGGTGCTGGTTAATGTAAACCGCTATCTCCTTCCCGACGGTCTTTTTCATTTCATTACGCCCAACGGACATGAAGATGTGTGGAAACATTATCTGACTTCCCGGCTCACCAATGCTCACTCCGAACTCCTCATCAACCACGTAAACTATTTCGACGGCAAAGGATTAAAACAGGTACTAAACGATAATGGTTTCACACCGGTTGACTATTACACATTTCAAATGAAAACTACTTTGCGCGGAGCCGGTTGGAAGATGGATCCAAAGTTGAAAAGTCCTGTCTCCACAGACAAGGATGCCCGCTTGCTGATCAGCACAAAAGCTGGTGAAATCGCCAATGTTGAATTCCGTAAATCCGACATCCTGCGCCAGTGGTACATTCAGAAGCGTGCAAAATGGATCACCCGACTTTATGCTGCCTTTCACCACAGTTCAGTCATCCGGATCAATCCGGAACTGAATGTGGGCCATGAAATTTATGGTTTGTTCCGGAAAAGTCCATTCTGATGCGGCATGGAACGTTCCTTAAGGATTTGTTTATTCTTTCCCGTAACGTTACCTTTGCAATATCTTTCCGAACCATGAAATCAAACAGATAACTACCCCATGTCCCCAACGCAGGATCCGCTTCAATGCACCACCGATATTTATAACTATTATGGCACCCGGCCTGAAGGGGAGATACAAACCCGGGAGGTTAAAAAGTCCCCCACGCCACGCGTTGAAAAATCACGCCAGCTCTATTTTTCTACAAAATCCTCGGCCTCCGTCGAGTTCCCTTACTGGTACACCCGTCGCTGGGAGGAGTTGGAAGGTGAGGTACCGGTCATCAGAAGAGCGGAAGCCCTGAAGGCTGGGTTTCAACATTTGATACCGGCTGTTCTGCCGGGCGAACTGCTGGCCATGCGCAAAGCCTCGTACCTGCGTGGTTCCTATCCTATGCCCTGGCTGTCGGAGGCTTTTTTTCTTGCCAAGGAGGATGAACTTTATCAGGAGGCACAGAAATCGGGAAAGAACAGCGCCGATGAGGTGACCACCATGGGGCAGGGCGGCGGAAATGTGACGAAAAGCGCCGGTAATGTCATCTCTATTGCCGGAAAATTCGGACTTCGTAAAGCCGAGATGCCAATCCTGCTGAACATTGCGAAGAGGTGGTTCAACAAATCGGTCGACGATGTGGGCCACAAATACGAACAACTGGTACCTGGCTATAACACCAAAGAGGAGATCATGCGAGCCGTGATATGCATGTTCGACTCGGGTTACACCCTTCCACAGGGGCGAGAGGTGATGAATTACTACTATCCGTTGCAGTACGGCATTGAAGGGATAAAGAACATCTGCAGGGAAAAACAGGAACAGTCGGCCGGATATCCCGGGATGGACAGGCTCTACTTTTACAAAGCCGTTCACACCATGCTGGAGGGGATCCAGGCCTGGATCATGAATTATGCCGCGGAGGCCCGGCTGATGGCTTCGCTGGAGACAGAGAAGAAACAAAATGAGGAATATCTTGCAATAGCCGAACGACTGGAATGGCTCTCAGAGAACAAACCCAGGTCGTTCCACGATGCCTTGCAGCTGGTGTGGATCTTCCATGTGGCAGTCCTGAATGAAGATGCCATCTCGGGGTTGTCGCCGGGCAGGCTCGGGCAGGTGCTCTATCCCTACTGGAAACACGATATGGAGCAGGGAATTATCTCCCGGGAGAGCACCATCGAACTGCTCGAATGCATGCGTATGAAATTCACGGAGCTCGACTGCTTTGCCTCCATGGGCGTAGTAGGAGGGGTGCTGAGCGGAAATACGTTCAACAACCTTTGCATCGGCGGACTGGATAAAGAGGGTAAAAGTGCAGCCAATGAGCTGGAGATGCTGATCCTCGAATCGGCCATGTCGTGCGATACTCCGCAACCTACGTTGAGTCTTCTTTTTGATGAGAAACTACCGGAAGAATTTTTGATGAAAGGGATAGAATGTACCAAAGTTGGTACAGGGTATCCTGCCTGGGTGAGTAACCGGGTTGCCATGGAATTCCTCCTCAACAATTTCGGTCACGAAGGAATGCAACCCGAAGAAGCCAGGGCATGGTCGATCGGGGGTTGTCTTGAAACATCACCTGGTAGCTGGATGCCGCTTGATTTTGCGGGGAACACATGGTACATCCCCGGCGGTTCGGCGCCTGCAACGAGCGTTGGCGTGCATTTTATCTCATTGCCCAAGGTGCTCGAAGCCGTTTTGTTCAACGGACTGGATCTGCGCACCGGCCGGCGTGTCTATCCGGCACATGGATCAAAACTGGAAACGTACGAGGAGCTTTGGCAGGTGTTTAAAGAGTATTTCAGTCTTACCGTAAAAGTTCTTACCCTCACCAATAATATTCAGCACGACATCTGGGGAAAGGTCTCACCCTCCATTGTTAACAGCATGCTGAAACCCGACTGCCTGGAGACCGGCCGGGATATCAGTCATAAGGGTTCTCGCTTTAACCGCACCTTCAATGTGGAGATCTGCGGAGGGGTTAACCTGGTGAATTCACTGGCCTCGGTTAAGAAAAATGTTTACGGGGAGAAAGCGTTCTCAATGTCGGATTTAAGGGCCGCCATCGAAGCCAACTTCGGGTATCTCTCTGCCCTGGAAACCGGCTCCTACAGCCTGATCGAGCAGGTAAAAACCGACCGTTACATGGACTGGCTGAAGATTCATAAACGTTGTCTGGATGCCCCCAAATACGGAAACGATGATCCCTTTGTGGACAATATTTTCCGGGAATGGCAGATTTGGTTCAGTAAAGAATGCGAAAACTATCGTTCGCTCTATGATGAGCCCTTGTACTCCTGCCAGATCTCCGTATCAACCCATGCACCCATGGGGGCGGTAACCCTGGCTTCCCCTGACGGACGGCTGTGCGGAACGACCTTTGCCGACGGATCGGTTTCTGCTTACCCGGGAACGGATGTAAATGGTCCCTATGCCCTTTTTAATTCAGCCACCTGTTACGACCACTCCCTTTCGCAGAACTCCCAGCTGAACATGAAAATACATCCCTCCGTGGTCAAAGGCCGCGAAGGTTCCCGGAAATTCCTCGAGATGATTAAAGCTTATCTTCGTCGCGGAGCTTTCCATGCACAGTTCAATGTGGTCGATTCCAGGATGCTTAAAGATGCCCAGAAAAATCCTGAAAATTACCGGGGACTGATGGTGAGGGTAGCCGGTTTTACGCAGTACTGGGTGGAGCTGGGCAAACAGATCCAGGACGAAGTAATTGCACGCACAGAGTATGAACAGATCGGATAAATTTACCCCCATGACACATTACGACTGCAAATATTACCTGAATACGGATGTCTTTAAAGGTTTGTGTAAAAGAGATAAGGGCATGATCAATGCCGATGATGCAGCGTGCGAATACTTCGAAAAAGCGCAGAAATGCAAACATTGCGGAGGGTTTACCCCGACCGGCAACGAAATGGGAATCTGCCGGGGTAAATTCGACGCTTATCCCGAAATGAACGCCGTTACCTGTCATGACTTCAGCTGGAATTAGCCCGGAACAGACAGGTGCCATTTTTGATATCCAGGGGTTGTCAGTACACGACGGTCCCGGATGCCGTACCCTGATATTTCTAAACGGCTGTACCCTGAATTGCGCATGGTGCTCAAATCCCGAAGGAATCAGTACCGCTCCTTCGCTCATGCATTTTACGTCACGTTGCATTGGCTGCGGAAACTGCATGCGAAA
The DNA here is from genome assembly GCA_025355465.1 of Bacteroidales bacterium. Classification (GTDB taxonomy): domain Bacteria; phylum Bacteroidota; class Bacteroidia; order Bacteroidales; family FEN-979; genus JANXZO01. The sequence continues at coordinate 16,389 of JANXZO010000048.1, read as the reverse complement.
ATGCATACACGATGCCATCCACATGGTGGATGGCAAACCTGAAATTTCAAGGATTCAGTGCAGTATCTGTGATTCACACAGTTGTGTCGAGGAGTGTTACACCGATGCATTAAAAGTAGTTGGTTACAGGATTTCTGTTTCCGCGCTAATGTCGATCATCCGGCGCGACAGGCAGTATTGGGGCAGCCAGGGAGGTATTACACTCACCGGAGGAGAACCCTTGCTTCAACCTGCTTTTGTGAAGGATCTCCTGGCCCATTGTTACCATGCCGACATCCATACAGCGATCGAAACCTGCGGAAATGTGCCCTGGAAAAACTTTGAGGTAATATTACCTGTAACGGACTGGATTTTTTTCGACCTCAAACACCCCTCTTCGGGAGAACACCGGAGGGGTACCACGGCAGGCAACGAACTTATCCTGGAGAATGCCCTAAAACTGGCCCATACTTTTGAAGGTAGACTGGTATTCAGGCTACCGGTCATTCCCGGTTACAACGACGGGGAAGAAGCAATCCGGTCGCTGATCTCCTTTTTAAAAACCACGGGCAGGAATGAGATAAATATCCTTCCGCTGCACCACCTGGGGCGTCAGAAATACAGCAACCTTAACAGGGAATATCCATGGGGAGAGATTCGCATACCCACCGTTGAACAGATGGGCCGTGTAGAAGCAGCCTTCAGGTCGGCCGGAGTCGCCTGCTATTCGGGAAGTGAAACTCCATTTTAATGCCTTACACACCACACTGAAAAAAGACCCGCAAGCCCGGCAAACCGGAAGAAAATGCAGGGTGGCTAAAATTATTTCATACTTCACTTGACTCAGGGGAGGCGTTTAGACTATCTTTGTTTAAAAATAGTCTAAATAACGACAGTATGAAAACGATTTCTCTTTTATCAGCAGTTATATTTTGGTCGAGTGTTGCCCTGGCCGGCAAGGTAACCATTGTTAACTCAGGGTTTACCTTTTCGCCCAATGTCGTCAATATCAAGACAGGCGATACGGTTGTGTTTACATTGGCAGGGGCCCACGATGCCGTTGAGGTAAGTGAAGCCACATGGGCTGCAAACGGGAATACCCCTTTGCCTGGCTTTTCTGTTCCATTTGGCGGCGGCCAGGTAACCGGATTGGCTGTGGGAACGCATTATTTTGTTTGTTCCCCGCATGCTTCCCTTGGAATGAAAGGCCAGATCATTGTCGCCTCTACCCTGGGTGTGAATGATTTTTCGCTGGCGGTTGGAACACTCAGTCTGTATCCCAATCCGACCTCCGGAACATTCGTCTTTCGTTACCAGGATACAGGCAATACCCCTGCCACAGGGTTGAAGATAATGGTTCGGAATTTTATCGGACAACAGCTATATTTCCGGGCAGGGATGCAGCCCGAAACAGATTACCCCATTGACCTTTCAGGGCAACCGGCGGGGATGTATCTTGTAACCCTTACCGATGGCCGGCAATCGGAAACACGCCGTGTAGTGAAACATTGATGACCCGTTGGTCAGACATTGGGTGAAGTGACTGTTACATAAGGTCTCCCAGCGGACCAAGGTTTATGTTCAGATCCCGGTCTGTAAGGTTGAAATGCTTTTTCAATTCTTCCATTTTCAGCTCAAGTTTCATCAGGGTTTCACCCAGCCGTTCGATTTCATCGTCAGTCAGTGAACCTCCATCAACCCTGCGCATGGCCTGCTTCTCAACTAATCTCCGAATGAGGTCAACCAGGGTAAGTACAAGTTTTGCAAGTCCTGAATCCGCATTGTCAGGAGAAAGTTTCAGTTTGGACTCCTCGGCATTAGTAGTAAGTTTTTCGATCTCACTGGAAATCCCATCAAATGAACCGGTATTGAACAGAATTTTATTTTCACTCATAAGTGCCTTCTGATTATTTCACGGTAAAATCAACAAAATTGTAAGGTGGCCAGGGCCCCGTCAACACGAAAGTCAGGCTTGTGTGCGTTTTTTGCAACTCTTCAACCGAGGCAACCAATGCTTCTTTGCTCGCTTTATCCAGCAAAAAAAGAGCCTCGATGATTGTTGATGCCGATGTCATTTTCTTTAATTTACTGGTCGCATTCAGCCGGCCAAGATGTATTGTAATCTCTGTGACGACCGAATCAACATATTTTATAATCAATTCCTCCGACCGATGCTCCTCCAGCTTTTTATTCACCCATTCTCTGTACACGGAATGGTTGACTTCCCTTGCATGGGTTTGCTCTATTTTAACCGTTGCTTGTGATTTGGCCTTCAGTTCCGATAACAACATTTCAGGTTCACAAAATATTTTTAACCCATATTCGAACTTGTTGTCAACTTTATGAAGGTTCTGCAGAATGTCATGCGTGTTTCTTTCGACCATATTAATGACTGCTTCTGCTGATTCCATAATGGATGCAAATCTTACAGGAAGTAAGGTGAATTGTTGCGAAAGGAGATCGATCACCGCGGCAAATTCCACAGCAGTTGATCTATCGGCGATCAGTCCGGACCGGTCCACATCGCACACAATTGCTGTGATTTCCTCAGAAGACAAAGTATATAAATCAGTACCTGCTACACCTTTCATACCAGCCAGCAGCCCCTGCAATCTTTTAGCATTTCCCTTAGCTGACGACAATGCGTAAATCATCTTTTCCATCGGGATTCAATAGTTATGGTTTATTTCTCAACAATTTGCTTTCCCGACTTCAACTGTTCCATCGTCTCAACTGAGCTGAGCATTAATTTTATTCCAAGATACACCAGGTCAATGTCCGCTACGGAAATAACCAGGTCGCCCGTGAGGATAACCCCTTTGTTCAACACCCTGTCGAGTAACTCAAGGATGGTAATATCTTTAGATCGGTCAATGACATTATCCTCCATCCTGTTGCTCTTTTATTGAAATGAAACTAAATGGTGGCCAGGGTCCTGTTGCTTCAAGGATGAACCCGGAATTTTCATCCCGTTTTTTAAGCCTGTCGAAGGTTTCCTTAAAATCCGGAACATGGTCCTTTCTGATCAGAAAGGTTGCATTGAGGATCATGGTCTCCTTCCGGCCGGTATATTCCTTCGGCAACAGGTTGTTCAGGGAGGTTGATACGCTGAGTGATTTAAATGCATCAAAATATTTCTGGCCAAACTCCTTGCAGAGCCGGTCTATTTCTTTGTCAACCAAATCTGTTTTTTTTCTTCCCAACAGGAATGCTTTTCCCGGTGAGCTTGCCATAATCTGCTTTTCAAGTTCTGCTGCCTTCTCACTAAACTGATCTATCTGTTCGCAAAGTGACTTACGGCTGCAAAAAACCTTCACAGCCCATTCCTCCTTTCCACGGATAGCCTGAAAATTTTCATGCAATGATTTGGAATAATCCAGCATAAATTTTTGCAACCCGGCATGCGTATGATAAATTGTGCCAAACTTAAACGGGATGACAGTTGTGAATTTCATGATCGTGCTGACCACATGGATATGTTCTCTTGCATTTATTTCAACCCATTGAATATCCGATAAATTCTGTTTGAAGTTATCCTCAGAGAATTCGGTTTCACTTACGTGTTTAACGATGACGAAAAGATCATCGAACATCAACGATTGCAGATCCTTGAAATCCATTCCGGGACCCTGACCGAGCGGACTGTCAGAAATGCAATAAACATATATCAGATCATTGACCATGATAATTGGTCCCTTGATTAGCGTTACTGAGAAGTTACATCTGTTCCCTCAAAGGAATTCAGCCGTTCAAATGATGTAATTTCAAGTTTTTCGTCCATCTTAACCGAATAGAAAAGCCTCACTTGCTTTGGCGGCAGGTTCATCGACTTTAAAAATGAATCATCCTCGTATACTTCCGCCACAGAATTCCAGCTTTCCTGCACCTTCTCAATTTTTATGACCGTTACATCATAACAGCTAATATTCTCTTTCAGGAACTTAACCACCGCTTTTTTTACATCAATAATATTACTCATTTTCCGTCCTCCGATTTTTTGCTTGTTTACTTTTGTTTTTCTTCCCTGATATTTTGAAGTAATTTCAACAATTCATCTTCCCGCTTATCGTATTCCTCTTCATCAATTTCATCCATCTCGAACTTCAACTGCAACGCCATGAGTCGTTCTTTCAAGGCGCCCTCATCAGACATCTCTTTTTCGATCATCTCATTGATCTTTTCCGCGATAAAAATCACCCCTTTTAAAGGTGCCAGCAGTATGTCGTCTATTAAAAACATTTTAAATTCCTTTCGTGTTAATGACCAGATTGACAAAGTTATAGGGAGGCAACGTTCCGACGTATTTGAATGTCATCATCCCACCGTATTTTTCGTCAAGCTCGTTTACAGCCTTATCAAACTCAGGTTCCATTGTATTTTTGATGAGGAATGCCGCATTGAGGATCATCATTTCTCCGTAATTATCGTTCACCTTCACATCTTCAGACAATGGCGTTAATACCGAAAGTATATTGTTTTTATGTAATTCTGTCTCCTTCTTTAGCGCTTCAGCCACCATTTCGCCAATTTTCATTCGCTGGTAATGGGTCTTATCGGCAGGCAGATTCATCAGTTTTCCGCGCATATTCCTGATTTCATCATATTTCTCAATGATATTCTCATAAATCGCGGCTTCATGGGCAAGAATTTTGAGTCCCAGCTCCTTCTTCCCATCCATCTTCGTTAGCAAATCATCGAATTTTTTATAATCATTTTCAAGGATTCTCAGGATGCCCGAGTCGTCGTTATGCTCAGAAATGGTTGAAAACCTTACCGGAAGTACCGTATACTGTTTCATCATCTCCTCCAGTACTTTTTCATGGGCGATCATGTTGACCCTGCGGGCTTCATAAATTATGATGGGCGAATTACTTACGATGGCGGTTATGCCCTTGTAATTGATACCATAAACCAGGTCGGCCCGCTTTCCGATCCCAATTGGTCCGAATTCAATTGGGCCAGTATGCCTGATGATCCCATAAATGTACTTTCCTTCTTCGGGAAATTCTGGTGCGTTGCTCATATAACTCAACAATATTTACGATTTACGATTTACGATTTACATTTCCCATTTTTCGGGGAAAATTTTCAGGTCGATAAAATTAAAGATCGGCAACGGTGCCGTATATACAAAGTCGCTGCGATCATGGTATTTAGCGCCGATGTCGGCCATGATGTTATCAAATTCAATCTCCCTCCCGCTGTTCACCAAAAATGCTGTATTTATGAACATCGAATCACCGGTCAGTTTGTTGTGTTTATATTCAAAAACTGATTTCCTGAATTCATCTATTATTTTCCCGGCCTCCTCTTCCTTTTTTTCAATCAGGGCAACTTCCACCAGTTTTCCTGCCTCTTTGATCTTGCCATTTCTGGCCACCGGATCCGGCAGTTTCTCGATTTCCGCCCTGATTTTTTGAAGTTCGACATGTTCCCGGTCGATCTCCTTGTAGATCATGCTCATATTTTTCCAATTTCCCCTCACATTGAGCTCCACTTTATTTTCAAATTGTTTGAGCAATTCCATGAACTCGCTGTAGCGCCTGTTAAGCAGGTTGCGTATTTCATCGGGGGTTGCCGCGATGGTGCCAAACCTGATCGGGAGTATACTTCTGAATTCCTTCATTACCTCTTCAATCACCTTCTGATGTGCAAGCATATTTTCGGGGTTGACGACAAACCGGCTCAGCGGGTGGTCACTCACTACCATGCACAGGCCATCGAAACCAATGGTTGATACAAGGTCTCCCCGTCCACCCACTCCTATCGGCCCAAGATTGACATCATAATCAGATGCGATGATGCAATATATATATTTTCCGTCACGCTGCATATTATTCCTTTATTTTTACAAGTATCAAATTTTCCTTTACTTTTTCCTTTGTCAGGCAGATGGTCTCCTCTTTATCTGTTTGTCGCACAGCTGCTGCATAATCAAGCATGGTGTGATATGCTTTTTGGATTATATTGAAGTTCACCGAGTCACCATTATCCTGGCTGTTGTCGGGATGGAACAGTTTTGCCTTATCCAGGTATGCTTTCTTAATATCATTATCCGTGATTTTTTCTTTGATCCCAAGCTCTTTTCTCGCCTGTTCCACCAACTCTGGATTCATGGTGACAACCTCCAGGGTATAAAAGCTGTAACATGGCAGCGGACCCACAAGTTTGAAATTCAGCTTGCCATTGTATTCTTCATCGAGCCGTTCAATGACCTGTTCAAACTTCTCCTGCCGGTTCCGGTTTATCAAAAAGGCTGAATTTGTTATCATTTCGTCATTCATCACCTCATGCATCTTTATATCATTACCAAAAGATGATAATGTATCCAGAAGGTTTATTTCAATGGTTTTATTTTTTGAATCTATTTTTTCCTGGATCAACATCCCCATTTTATATTGATCCACCTTCGTGACGCTGGCAACGTTTTTCATCAACTCATCTTTCAATTCCGTCACATCAGGAAATTCTGAGATATCTTTAAGCACCTCCGTGAAATTTGCCCACATCACCACCAGGTCAATTTCTGTGAGATATTCAATTTTCGTAAGGGTTTCTATGATTAAATCATGTCCGTTTGCAAGTACCTGAATAACCTCATCCGTGGAGCCGGCAATGGTGCCCAGCTTCATGGGAATAATCATATTGAATCCCTTACCCTGCAGATCTTCAATTGTTTTCTGATGATGAACCAGTAAATATCCCAGCGATTCCCGGTCTAAAAAATCGATTTGCACACTATCCCGTTCCGAAACGATGGCAGAGATGTTCTGAAATGTAATGGCAAAAACCCCTGAATTTTCCAGTAACTGAAATTGTGTCGGTCCATAGAAGTTTGGTACAATCCCATAAATATATAATCCTTTTGTCGGCATGCGGTTGTAGATTGAGTGATTGATTTTTAAATTGTCACTTCTTGATTGCATTCTGCTTCAGCACCAACCCGATTGCTTCGTCGAAATGATTCTCCGTCACAACCATCTCCCCTGTAATTTCACCCGGCTTACCGCGATGCTTTTCAATCAGGCTTCGAATGGCGAGCATTGCGGCTTTCCGGCAAATAAATTCAATGTCGGACCCTGTCAGCGTATCGGTCTTCTGAGCCAGATTTGTAAGGTTTACCTTTTTGCCAAGGGGTTTATTCTTCGAATGAATTCCGAATATTTTTTCCCTGGTTTTTACATCGGGCAATGGCAGTTCGAAAATCAGGTCGAACCGGCCGCTTCTCAGCAATGCGGGGTCAATTAAATCGATGCGGTTGGTTGCAGCCAGTACGATAACTCCCTTCAGATCTTCGATACCATCCATTTCGGTAAGAAATTGACCAATCACCCGTTCGATGACACCGGACCCTGAGCTATCGTTGCTTCGTCTGGGTGTCAGACTGTCAATTTCATCCAGGAACAGGATGCAAGGTGATGCCTGTTTAGCCATCCTGAAGAGTTCCCGCACCCCTTTTTCAGATTCTCCAATATAACGACTCAGGATCTGCGGACCTTTTACTGAGATAAAATTCACACCGCTTTCACTTGCAAGCGCTTTTGCAAGGTAGGTTTTCCCGGTTCCGGGTCGTCCGTGAAGAATTATTCCCTTGGGAGGTTTAGTATCGCCCTTTTTGAAGAGTTCGGCATATTTCAACGGCCATTCAACCGTCTCCATCAGGGCCTCCTTGATCTCATCAAGTCCGCCCACATCATCCCATTTCACATCGGGCACCTCAACGAAAACTTCCCTGATGGCCGAGGGTTCCACCTCCTTCATCGCATCCAGGAAGTTATCCATGGTTACCTCAAGAGACATCAACAGTTCGTATGGGATTTCAGCCATCTGGAAATCGATCTGCGGCAGGATTTTCCGTAGTGCAGTCATTGCAGCTTCACGGGCAAGCGCCTCAAGATCAGCTCCCACAAACCCGTGGGTAATTTCTGCCAGTTTTTCCATATCCACATCCATTGATAAGGGAATGCCCCTGGTATGGATGTGAAGAATTTCCAGCCTGCCCTTTTTATCAGGAATTGAGATCGAAATTTCGCGGTCGAACCTTCCCGGCCTTCTCAGCGCCGGATCTATGGAATTGGGTATGTTGGTGGCGCCGATTACGATAACCTTCCCCCTCGATTCCAAACCATCCATCAGCGACAAAAGTTGGGCGACAACCCTTTTCTCCACCTGTTTTTCGCCACCCATGTCTTCTCTTTTGGGGGCAATGGCATCAATTTCATCTATGAAGATAATTGAAGGCGCATGAGCCTGGGCCTCTTCAAAAAGCTTACGTATTCTTCCTTCGCTTTCACCATAAAACTTTCCCATGATCTCGGGTCCGGAGATATTGATGAAATAGGCATCTGTTTCATGTGCCACCGCCCTGACGATAAGCGTTTTTCCCGTACCCGGAGGACCATAAAGGAAAACTCCCTTGGGCGGCTGGACACCAAGACGTTCAAAAATTTCAGGGTACTTCAGTGGCAGTTCTATCATCTCCCTGATGCGTTGAACCTGGTTTCCAAGTCCCCCGATGTCTTCGTATGAAACCTTGGTTTTGCGCTCTCCATCCTGTTTGGTCAATTCAAGCTGAAATGAAGTATTTGGGTGTATCAACACCACGCCATCAGGATTGGTGCCGGTTACGGTATAATCGACCGAGCGTGATCCAAACAGACTGGCTCTCACCTTATCACCCTTTGTCACCGGGAGGCCATTGATGAGTGAACCAATATATCTGGCGTCATCTGCCTTCATTGAACCGGTTTTAGTTTCGGGCCGGAGTTTTATCTTGGCAGCCTGACGGCAGGTGGTTTTAATGATTTTTACCTTTTCGTCGATCCCTGCTAGGGCGTTCTCCCTGGTGATCCCGTCGATCTGAATGATACTTTTATCCCTGTCGTCGGGATAACACGGCATGATCTTGACGGGTGTGGCACGCTTACCTTCAATGACGATTATATCGCCACTTTCGAGACCGAGCAACTTCATATCTTTAGGATCGATCCGTGCAATAGCCCGTCCAACATCCTTCACCAGGGCTTCCTTTGCTCTCAGGGATATTTCGTCTTTGATTTTGGTCATGGCTAAGGTAATTGTCGAATTAATGATTTATTGAATTGTTGAATTATTGAATTGTTGAGTGAGTGATTTATCCACGAAATAAAAACGACTTCAATTTATCCAATGCTTCCAGTCCCTTGATCTGTTCAGCAAACATCGGCACCTCAACTTTAGCCAGACCGGTGAACTTTTCTCCGATCTCTTTTAGATAGGGTAACTGTGAAGACTTTCTTTTTTTACAAAAATCACATTCCTCCGATACCATCACATTGTTCACAATGATCTGCCGTGGAATAATCTGGGATCTGCCCAGTTCTGAAAGAAGTCTGCCGGTTTCCATAATCGCCATTGATTCAGGGATGCATACCGGGATAAATTCACATTTTGTATTGTCCCTCAGGATGTTTTCGATCCTTTTTACCGTTTTTTTCAGGCTGAGTAAAAATGCATCCACCTCATCCGGTTGATAAGATCCTGAAAAGCTGGTGATCATATAGCGGTATTTCCATCTCATGCGGGAGGCAACCTTTATCCATTCATCCAGTAATTTCGGGGAAGAGATCAGTCGCAGTGCATGCCCGGTGGGTGCAGTATCCACAACATATTTGTCGTATTGCCCCTCCTCCATAAAGTCAATGATGGTCTTGAAGCTCATCACTTCATCAATTCCGGGAATTGACAAGGTTAACAGTTCTTCTATATCCTGATTGTCAAGATTTGTAGAGGTTTCAAGAAGTTTTTTAAGTTCGCTGAGATGGTTCGTCTTGAACCCTGATAGCGCCTCATCGGCCACCACCTCAAATGCTGAAAGGTTAACCGCACCATCAACCTTTACGACGTTAAATCCGATTTGTTGTTCAAGGCAATCAGCAAGAGAGTGAGCAGGATCAGTAGATATGATCAGGGTCTTGAAATTTTCAGATAATGCAAGCGCAGTGGCAATGGCACAACTGGTTTTACCGACACCGCCTTTTCCGCCGAAGATGATTAGCTTCAGGTCGCTGTTTTCTAAGCCCGAGAGTGCCATTGCATTATTTTTTTATCCTGATTTCAAGGATGCCATTTGTGAATTTGTGCTTCAGATTTTTCTTGATCGCTTTTACCGGCAGCAACAGCTCTTTGCGGTAAATTCTGGTTTTTCCTGCAGCGCCAAATTCAAGAATATCTCCCTTCAGGTCAATTTTGAGGTCATTTTCCTCGATACCTGGCATTTCTGCGATGATAACGATCTCATTTTTCTCATCAAAAACATCGGTGATCGGCTCCCGCTCCTCATTCACTTTAGGCCCTTCAGGTGTCTTTTTTATGTTCCCGAACGTTTCCACCTTTGGAATCCCTCCTGATGCAGTATTGATTGTAAAGCCATAAACTCCTTTCATGCCTTTCCTGAGGTGATCCAGATTGATCTCCCCTTCTTTACTTACACCTCCTTTTTCTTCAAGTTTACCGGCAAGGTCAACCAGTTTTTCAATGCCCTTGAACAGACCACCTAGTCCGAAAAGATCAAAATCGGCATCCTCATTTTTCTTTTTGTTATTATCTTTTTCCATTTCAGTAGTTATTGCGGTTTATTCATTGCCTCCAGCTTTTCCAGTCTTGCTTCCAATGCCTCCTGTTGTTGCATCAGCTCTTTTTCCCTAGCTTTGGTTGAAAGATAGGTGTCCTCCTGCCACCAGTTAATACCCATTTCCATCGCTTTGTCGACGGATGCGACAAGTAACCTGATCTTAATTGTTAACAAGTCGATATCTGCAATCTGAATTTTTATATCCCCTGCAATCACAATCCCTTTGTCGAGCACACGTTCGAGGATGTCGGCCAGATTAGTAGCCTGCAGAGCATGGGTCATTTCAGCCATAATGCTTTTGGTTTTAGTAATCTATTGACATGGTTTTCCAATCCTGTTTTTCCTCCTTGCCTGCCTTTTTAACCTTTTGGGGTGGGGCAGGGGTATGCATTTCACCTGCTTTTTCATCGTAGTATAGCTGGATCTCCTTTAATCTGCCCTGGATGATCTCGAGCCGCTGCTGTATCCTGATCTCTTCACTCTTCAGCCGGGTTCGCTCTTTTTCAAGCATGTACAATTTAATGAAATCGGAATCTTCCTTGTTGGGAATGCCCGACTTGACAACACTTTGCATGCTCTTTATGCTCTGAAGTCCTTTGATTGCAGTTGAGATTGGCATATCATGAATTGTTGAATGGTTAAATAATGATTGAGCGGTTACTTCATGCTTTCTACTTCGAATACTGATCGATCAATTCATCCACGATGAACTTTACCTTTTCCTGGTTTGTTTTTGAGCCAATGCGACTCGTTTCGGATGTAAGAATGTCCTGACAAATTTTTCTGAACATCTCCTTTGATTTACCGGGCGTTGTTTTTAGTGTTGCCATCGTTTTCGCAATCATAATTGAACCACGGATGGTTGGGTCAAACTCAGTTTTACCCGATTCGCGCAGACCCCTGACAATTTTAACGATCACCTCAGTATCTTTAAGGGAGAGGTCCGATTTTGCCATGGTAATTTTCAGTTCAGTTTCATAATCGAAATGGTCGAGGTCCATGGTCACCATGCGATCGCGCAGCGCATCCTGGGTACGGTTAACTCCTGCGTACTCTTCAGGGTTTGAGGTAAAGATAGCCCGGAATTCGGGATGAACCTTCATATAATAATCCTCCTCTTTGGCTGCTGAAGTGCTCAGCATGCGTTCCTGGAGGATTGGCAGGAGGATATTGTTCGCTTCAGGCCTTGATCGGGTAAACTCGTCATAAATAAGGGTGAATCCGTTTTTGACGGCAATGGTCAAGCGGTTGTTTACCCATTGTTTACTCATGTCCTCTTCATACTTGTGAACGGAATGAATAAATTTGTCGTCGAGCTTTTTGTACTTATAACCCTGTTCGCTGCCGATCAGATCGGAGGTTTTGTATTCGGCATCCCCGTGAATGATGACCACCGGTCTGCCGATCTTGCTCGCCAGGTGCATGGCCACAGTTGTTTTCCCAGTTCCCGACGGACCCCTGAAATGTACCGGAAATCCTGCTTTTACATAGGTAAGGCCACGATGCGTGATGTCTTTGATGTAATCAGTTTCCACAAAATTCGACATCGGCCTCAATTCAAGAACGGTGTTCATTTCATTGTTGTTGCTCATTTGCGAGTTGATTGAGTGATTGAGTGATTGATTGATTATTGGTTAAAAGGCTGTTCGGGCAATTGCTTTAAAGTGTTTCGCCAAATGGTGCGGGCCTCGTTTATGCCCTTTGTGATCTGTTCCTTCATGATCAAAAACTCCCTCTTCCTGGCCTGGAATTTTTCTATTGCCTCCTGTCTCTTGGCTATGCTGTTCCTGATGCTACTCCCTGCATTCGTCATTGGTCACTCGTCATTTGCCATTTGCCATTTGTAACTGGTCATTCTTAGCTGAGCCCTTTCCCGCTGCACCGTGTGCAGGGTAGTCCATCGCTTGATTTTCCGGTTCCTTTGCACTGGGTGCATTTTGTTTCGCAGGAGCAGTGATTAAACCCCTTCCCTCCGCAAACGATGCATGAAATCCTGGCGCCAAGCGGGTTTCTGCCTGTTCCTGAGCAGAAGACACATTTTTTCATCGGCTCCTCAGTTTCGACCTGGCCTGTACCGTTACAGACCAGGCAGTGAGCGAACTGTGAGAGCAGATCGAAGGGATCTTTACCCGTTCCGCTGCAAAATGCACACTTCAGCGTTGTTGTCATTTTAGCGTAGGATAGTAAATGTTCTCAACTTTTAACACCTTACCTTCGTCAAGCAGGGATTTTGCAATAAATCCAAGCTTCATCCTTGTCTGGCCCAGTGGTTCTTCCATTTCGGAAATTTTCACGCCCTTGGGATGTCTGTTGATATAATCCAGTACCTTTTCTTCGAGTGTCATCGGTTCTTTTACAACGACAGGAGCCACGGGCTCTGCTTTTTTAACCGGCACCTCTTTTACAACTTCAGTAATTGCCGCCACCTTCACCTCTTTCTTTTCGGTTTTCTTTACCGCCGGCTTTGGTTGCTTTACAACGCCTGTTTTTCTGATAGTGGCCATGGCTTCGAGCATCTTGTTCCAATCGGCCGAAGCATCAACCCTGTTTTGCAATAAATCATCAAGCATGTTTCCCGTATACTTCTTAATGTTTTTAACATCGGTTCGGATATCCTTGATGGAGGTGTGAATACCTTTCATAATTCCATTGTATTCCTTAATCCTGTCAACTTCCCCGTTGTCGAGATCTTTCCTCAGGGTCAGTGCCATCTTCTGGTTTTCCTTGCTGATTTCCGATAACCTTTTCTGGAATCCTTTCAGCAGAGTTCGGGTAAATTCCACTCTTTCAGCAAGATTTTTTCCAAGTTTTGCTTTGAGTCCGTCCGACATATCCTGGTGCTCTTTTTCAAACCGGTCGAGCATATCGTTTGTGTTCTTGAAAACAGCCGCAACCTCATCATTGATGCTTTTAATGTCACTGCTGATGTTTTTCATGAGGTTATCAAATTCCTGCATTCTGGTTTTCTCATTTTGTTTCCTGTCAGCCCTGCCCTGTGCAAATGATTTATCCAGTTCAACCGACATTTGCTCCCGGTCGCCGGAAAACTCTTTGATCATGTCTATCGTGGAAGACTGGATTCCCACAACCTCTTTCTGAATGGCTGCAATTGAACTGTGTATTCCTGACATCAGTCCGTTGAAGTTAGTCAGCCGCTCCTTTTCTCCTCGCGCCAGTCCTTTTCTCAGAGCGGCAGCGCTTGCGTTTAACGATGCAGCCATTTCCATCTGATCTTTGCGGAAACCATCAAGGGTATTCTGTACATCATTTACAAGCTCTTCGTTTTCTTTGATCCGTTGTTTGAATGAAGAGAGTAACTCTTCTGTCAAATTTTTCATTTCTGATGCTAGTCCCATTTTTTTATCTCCTATTTTTAATTAATTGTTTCGTTACCTTGATTAATTCATTTCATTGATTATCTGATTTTTAACCTGCTTAATATCCTTTACCAAAATGTGGTCACCCTTTTCAAGCAGGCTTTCAAGGCATGCCATCATCTTGTTATGCATTTTCTGAAAATCCAAAAATGTCTTCATCACCGATTCCTTGCGAATCTCCTGTAGCTTGGAAATACGCGAGAGTTGCTCCTTGATGATTGAAATTTTTTCGCAGTTGTCCTGTGAGGTGATATCCTTGATGCCCAGCAGGCTGTTTTTAAGCGATTGCGCAGTGGCTTTCTGCGCTTCTATGAAATTCAGGAACTGTGTTTCAGCCTCTTTTTCTTTCTCGTCGAGCAATCCAAGGATGCCCGACATCATGGTATTGTAATCTTTTTTTCGCAGGGAGCCATTTTTCGCGAGGTTCTCGCACAGCCTGGAATTGAGTATGTCCCGTTCCCGTTTCAGTTCGTTGAGGGAATGATGCACATTGTCGAACAGGAAATGGGAGGATTCTGTAATATTTTCTGAGGACTGGAAGGCGGTTTGTATTTTATGTATCCGGGATTCGTAGGAGGTTATAATATTAACAAAAAAACCATCTATGTTTACTGCAGGCCGGGTGTTCATAATTGCTGAATTGTTGAATTGTTGAATTCTTTGCATTCTTTTTGAAAAGAGAAATTCCTGGTAAATCATGCTTCCGCTTTTTCACAGGGAAGGATGTTTAGCAAGAATAACTGCACTACTGCAAGGTGCCTTATGCGGCTTTTGCAGTTAATCCGATTGCTTCTGCATACTTCAGGTACGTTTCAACAGAGGCTACCACAACTCTTGCTTCAATTGCAAGCAGTTCGATACCAACCAGCGAAACTCTTACCCATGCATCAACTACAACACCTTTGTCAAGGATACGGTCGATAACCTCAACGAGGCTGCTTGACCCGATTGTCTTTTCTACTGCCATTTTTTTAATCTCCTATATTTGATTAATGATGACCGTGCTTTACATGAGGGACGGTTTACCTCTTTTCTCGTAGACCAGGCTTATGCAAAGGGTGGGCCGGAAGACCGAAAATTTATTAATAAATTAGACTGAAGGTTACATGTAGCTGAAAATGAATATAATAAAATTTGAATTTTTTTTTAATTTTGACATTTCCGGGGATTCCAAGTGGGCGAAAATTGATGGTTCAACAAAAAAATCGCGTACTCACGTGAAAACGCGTAGCGCGATTTACTAATATTGTAACAGTAGCGTTGCGTATAAATTGTTAAATGTTCTTTGAAAGTCTTGATATATCTTCGTTTGCCAAGGTTTTTTGACGGCGGTGATTTGAATTTGATTTTGGTTTCCTTTGTGCAAATTTTTCAGTATGAACAAAGGAAAGATGGTGTTTACCCAATTGATCCAGTTTGCATCTGATGACGTCTTTAAGGGGTGTGCTAAACGATACAACGGCGATTACAACAACAAAGGACTCACCTGTTGGAAACAGTTTCTTTGTATGGCATTCGGGCAACTGACCCACCGAGAAAGCCTTTCTGATACAGCACTCTGTCTGCGTCTCCATAGGGATAAACTCTATCATTTAGGTATTTGAAAGTATATGCTTTGGATGCCACTGTCATTGATCTATGCCTGGATGTTTTTTGGTGGGCTAAGTTTCGCAAAAAGAAAGCAGCGATAAAGCTTCACACTCTGCTTGACTTGAAAACCGCAATACCAGAGTACATTTTCATCACAGATGGTTCAGTTCACGAGATAAACACATTGGACTATATTTCCTTCCCTGCTGGCAGCTATTTAGTAATGGATAAAGCATATATCGATTTTGCACGACTGTGGCGGCTTACAAGTGAAAGAACCAATTTTGTGGTGACAGCGAAAGATAATATGAAGTACCGAGTGATCAAACGAAAAACAACAAAAAAAGAGACAGGGGTAATTTGCGATCAAACCATTGTCCTTACTGGTACTGCAACTTCAAAAAAGTATCCAGAACGGCTGAGAAGAATACGGTATTTTGATGCTGAAACTGGGAACACTCTTATTTTCCTTACAAACAATTTCAAATTATCTGCTCTCACAGTTGCCGCTTTATATAGAAATCGCTGGGGTATTGAGATATTTTTCAAATGGATCAAACAGCATCTCAAAATTCAAACATTTTGGGGACACAGTGAAAATGCTGTAAGGACGCAGGTTTGGATCGCTATTGCAACTTATGTGCTTGTAGTAATTACAAAAAAGAAACTCAAACTACCCCAGAAATTGTATGAAATCCTGCAACTGATAAGCCTTTCAGCATTTGATAAAACACCATTAACAAATTTCTTTTTATACGAAAATATTCAAGATGTCAAAGAACAAAATTGTAATCAGCTGATATTGTTGTAACTATAACGCAACGCTAGTGA